>JBCCYY010000013.1:0-78951 GCA_039188575.1 Planctomycetota bacterium
CGCGAGCGGGAGTAGCTGCTGCACACTGCCCTTGCCGAACGAACGCGATCCAACCAGCAAGGCACGCTTATTATCAAGCATCGCCCCGGCAACGATCTCCGAGGCGGATGCGCTGTTTTCGTTGATTAACACGATTAGCGGCAGATCGGGCAATAGTGTCTCGTTCGTCGAGGTTATTTTCTCCGTCGCGGGGCCTTTCCCCTGTGTGCTGACGATCGTTTTGCCGCCTGTCAGGAACAGATCGCTGATCCCCGCCGCACCATCAAGCAGCCCGCCGCCGTTATTCCGCAGGTCTAGGATCAGTGCGGCCATACCCTGGGACTTGAGCGTAGATAGCGTTTGCTCAACTTCCTTGAGGGAGGTCTCGCCGAACTGCGTCAGCCGAATGTACGCGATCTTTTGATCGGGATCGATCATATAGTCGAAGCCATTGCCGGGGTTTCGGCGGAAGCCACGGACCGAGGCGACTTGGATCGTGTCGCGGGTGATAGTGATGTCCATGATCTCGCCGGTGCGGTGACGGACCTTGATCGTCACATCCGTGCCCGCCTTGCCCTTGAGCTGCCGCATGGCCTCGTAGATGTCGATCCCCAGCGTATCGTTGCCATTGATCTCGAGCACGATATCGCCGGGCATAACGCCGCTATTCCATGCGGGGGAGTTGTCCAGCGGGGCGACGATACGCAAACGGTCCTCGTGGATATCGATCTCTGCGCCGATGCCGGTAAACTGCCCGCCGACATGCTCATTGAAGAAGCTGAGCTCTTCGGCACTAAGGTACTGGGTGTTCTCATCGCCCAATGCGTCGGCCATGCCACGCAGCGCCGCATCGATCAGGGTCTGGTCATCGATCTCACCGACGTATCGGCTGTGGATGTGCTCGCGGGCCTCGGCGAGCGGGCTAAGTTCGCGGAGGATGCCGTACGGCCGCAGGTACGCAAACGCGACAACGTTGCCGATCAGCGTAAGCACGACGACCAGCAGCACGACCTTGCCGAATGAACGCTGTGCCGGGGTCACGTTTTGGTGCGAATGGGGCATGAGAGCATCATAAGCGCCCGGGTGTCCTGCGGGTATACCGCGCTGGGCTTATGCTTACCGGCGATGGCAAAAACCAAGATCCATTTCCTGTGCAAAGAATGCGGCAGCGTCCACCCCAAATGGATGGGGAAATGCCCGGATTGCGGGGCCTGGGACGTGCTTGAGGAGTTCCGAGAGACACCCGGCAGCAGCACCAAGGCCGACCCGTTCACCTCGGTCGCGCCCGGCACGGACGGCCCTGTGAAGGCCGCACCGATCGCGCAGGTCAGTGAGGTCGATCGCCCCGCCAGCCGGATCCCCACCGGCATCGGCGAGTTGGACCGCGTCCTGGGAGGCAGCACCGAAGGCAGCACCGGCGGGGGCCTTGTCCCCGGCTCAGCCGTCCTTATCGGCGGGGACCCTGGGATCGGCAAATCCACGCTGATGCTCCAGTCCGCCGACAAGCTGGCGCAAACCGGCCAGCGCGTACTGTATGTCACGAGTGAAGAATCCGCCCATCAGCTCCGTATGCGCGCAGATCGGCTTCATGGCAATACTGATCTCCCTGATGATCTGTTTGTACTGGCTGATACGAACCTCGCACGCATCCTCGAGCAGGCCCGACAAGTCGACCCGCAGGTACTCGTCATCGATTCGGTGCAGATGATTTATAAAGGCGATCTCCCCGCTGCGCCGGGCAGCGTGACACAGCTGCGTTCCTGCTGCATGGAACTGGTCCACCATGCCAAGCTCACCGGCACTGCTTTGCTGATGGTCGGGCATGTTACGAAGAAGGGCGCCCTCGCTGGGCCACGCCTGCTTGAGCACATGGTCGACGCGGTGCTGTATTTCGAGGGAGACCGCTACCACAGCCACAGGATCATCCGCGGGATCAAGAACCGCTTCGGAACCACACTCGAGGTCGGCCTGTTTGAGATGACCGGGACTGGTCTCGCCGAGTTGACCGATGGCCGGGGTCTATTGGCCAAGGAGTACGCGACCCGTGCAGGCAGCGTAGTCTGCCCGGTGCTGCAGGGCAGCCGATGCCTGCTAGTCGAGATCCAGGCGTTGACGGCGGCGGGCTTCCTAGGCAACGCTAAACGCAAGGTCAGCGGCCTCGACGGTTCGCGACTTGCGATGCTGATCGCGGTGCTGGAGAAGCGTGGTGGGCTTCGGCTGGCCGATCAGGACATCTTCGCAAGTTCGGTCGGTGGGATGAAAGTCGCTGAGCCCGCGTCGGATCTTGCCTTAGCGTTAGCGATCGCTGGGGCGTTTATGGAGCGATCGCTGCCGGCCGGGACCTGTGCCGTTGGCGAGATCGGCCTTGGCGGGGAGGTCCGGCATTGCCAGCAGATCGGGCAGCGTGTCCGGGAAGCCGCCCGGCTGGGCTTCACCCGAATCCTTGCACCGGCCGATACCGGGGCAAGCGTGCCAAAGGGCGCTGAACTCATTTCCATAAAAGCAGTGGATGAAGCTCTGGAGCAGCTTAGCTAGATAGCGTGACATTCATATGCGAGCAATGATCAGGCCGATAGAAACGGTGTGACGTTTCTACAGCGATACCACCAACTCCCGGCCCAACGCTCCATGTTTCTCATGTTGGTCATATGCCTATCACTGGCTTGGCCTCATGCTAACCAGGCGCAGATCCTCCAAGGTGACTGGGTGGATCAGTCGCAAGCAGAGATCGAAAAGCACCGCAAGACTGATGTCACGGTAATCGTGCTAGACCGGGAGGACCGAGCGGTGCAAGGGGCCGGGGTTCGGCTCGTCCAGCAGCGGCATGATTTCGTCATCGGGCTCACGCTGCCCAGCAACCGGATGCCACCACGCAAGTGCCAAACGCTGCCGGTTTACCGATGCTTCAACGCAATCGCACTCGATCGATACACCGACTGGTCGCCATCGTCGGAGGATTCGCTGCAGGTCCGCGCCAAGCGTTTGGCTGCCTGGCAGCTGGCACTCGAACCGATGCGGACGCACTTCGGGCGGGTGATCTCCGCCGACCCGGCCCGTAACCACGACCGGCTTTCGCTTTTGGATTCTGCCGAGCTCCGCGATGCGGTGCTGGCCCGGATTGATCTCGCCGCGGTGTTTGATCCGGTGCCAGATGATTACGACCTCTATGCCGATGTGTTCCAACAAGACATGATCGAGCGTAAGCTGGGGCTGGGTATGGTCAACCGGATGTTTGATCGTGCGGAGGCTGCCAGGCCCAGGGCTGGCTACGGCATCCGTGTGCATGACGCGATCTCGCTGAACCGTGGCCGAGATGTCGTGTTGAATGCTCAGCGATTGGAAGTACGCCAGGTCCTTTTCGACCACATCACAATCGATCAAACCTTCCCCGGGCCGATCCAGCCTAAGGCGTTTCGTCGGATGCTGGATGAGTATGTCGCGCCGCTCTCCAAGCCTGTCACGCTTGCCGGTTTAGAAGTTGGTGGCCGGTCCCCGGTTGCGGCGGCGATCAACCTCGAGACCCTGCTCCGGCTGGCCTTTGCGCAACCGCGGATTGAAGGCATTTACTTACGAGGGCTTCTTGAAGATGAGCTTCTGGAGAAGCACGCGGCGCTGTTCGATGATGAAGGCGAGCCCACCGCCTCTGGCCAGGTCATGGATCAGCTCTTTACCAAGGTCTGGCATAGCAATGAGCAGGGGGTCAGCGACGAGCGTGGCAACGTCTCTGCAAGGGTGTTCACCGGCTTGTACACCATCACGGCAGCTCTACCCGACGGCAGGCAAGTCAAAAGCAAGGTGCGCATCCCTAAGAACGACCGCCCAAAGCTGATCGTACTCCAGGTCACGCAGGCGGAAGAGAAGTGAGTCCACAACCGATCGGTCAGCGGGTGCTGTTGCGGAACGTTCGCCGCAGGGTTGTTTCGTCGTAGCGGTCGAACACGCGCCCGTTGATCGTGGACTGGCGGTCGCGCGTGAACGTGACGCTCTGCTCCTCACGCAGCGAGACCGTGCCGGCTGTGACGAAAGGTCCAAAGTCACGTCGGCCAGCGTACCAGGGCTCGATACTACGATCGATGTGCTCCGAAGTCCGGGCCGCTGGCGTGCTCAGCACAAGTGAGCGAGCATTCCCGAACCCGTCAGACAGCGGCATCACATCACGCTGCGCATAGCCCGGCCTGGTCTGGCAGCCAACGAGTAGCAGTGCTGAGAGAGATAGCGTTGTAATCAGGAAAGCAGAGGATCGCATGCCTGAAACCTACCGCAGCAGAGCGGGATTGCCAATGAAATCGCTGATCTGGATCAAAAAACTGCTGGATGCGTTGTGTCGAGGGGCGAATGGATCGCATCGCGGGTAGCGGGAGGCTCAATTGTGATGGATGTTGCATCGACGCAACACCAAAGGCTATTCATCTGATGGCTTGGCGTAGATCACAAACCAGAGCGGGACGGCCAGTGATCCCCCAAGCGTCGTTGCGATGAGATAGAGCCAGAGTGAACTCAACGCCTCGCTATGGCTGGAGACCATCGCAGGCCCAAGTGACCTGGCGGGGTTCATCGAGGCGCCGCAGATCGGTCCTGCGAACATGGCCTCTAGGCCGACCGTGGCACCGATCGCGATCCCCGGCATCAAGCCCCGCTCCTTGGAGCTAATCGCCACGCACAGGATCACGAACATCAGGATCAGTGTCAGAAACAACTCCAGCACAAACGACTGCATCACCATGCCAGTGTCGTGCGGGATCGTCGCACCGAGGGTTGTGCTCGAGGGGAACAAAAAACGCAACAGGCCGGCTGCGAGCACGGCACCGATGATTTGCGAGAGGATGTACGGCAGGACCTTCGCCCCCGGGAACTGCCGGGCCAACCAGAAGCCGATCGTGACGGCCGGGTTGATATGGGCCCCGGAGACATCGCCGACGGCGTAAATCATGGCGGCGACGACAAGCCCCCAGGTCAGGGCGACACCTGCATGGCCAATCGCCCCGCCGGTAACTTCGTTGACGACCATCGCGCCGCAGCCGGCGAAGACCAGACAGAACGTGCCGAAGGCCTCTGCAAGGGGCTTATTTAACTGCAGCGGGGCGTCCATGGTGCGGGATCATACCGGTCGCTAGATCCCGCCGGGAAGCCCTGGAATAAGCTAATAATCATTCCAGCCTTATGATTCGACCCGCCCGCTTGACCGGGGGGCTGGTTTTGCAGACAATGTGTGGCTCAAGGTCGCTGGGCGGTGTCGCCCAGAACTTCTGTCAACCGCAGAGCCGCAGCCGTGGCCGAGCACACACGAGGGCCCTGTTAAACCACAGGGTACACCCATCATGGCCAACTACACCGGCCCCAAGGTCAAGCTCTCCCGCCGCGTCGGCGTCCCCATCGCCGACATCCCCAAGCACACCGCCAAGCGTCAGCTCAACCCCCCGGGCATGCACGGCTTCCGCGGCCGTCGCCTGCGTGACTACGGCGTCCGCCTGAACGAAAAGCAGAAGCTCCGCTTCCACTACAACGTGATGGAAAAGCAGTTCCGCCGCTATGTGGCTGAAGCGTCGCGCAAGCCGGGCAACACTGGTACCGTGATCCTCCGCCTGCTCGAGCAGCGCCTGGACAACGTCATCCGCCGCCTGGGCTGGGCACGCACGATCTGGCAGGCCCGCCAGATGGTCGCCCACGGCCACATCACCGTCAACGGCGGCAAGGTCGACCGGCCTTCCTTCCAGATGAAGGTTGGCGACGAGATCAAGCTCAAGAAGGACTCTGGCACCAAGCTTGTCCGTGAGAACATGGAGTCCCTGCCCGGCCACGAGGTCCCCGGCTGGCTCGAATACAACCCCTCGACCCTCGCCGCCCGCATCGTCGCGACACCGACACCCGATCAGGTCCCGTTCGATGTGAACATGAACCTGATTGTTGAGTTCTATCGGTAAGATGAATGGGTAATCGATCTTCCGGCAATGGGAACATCAACCTCAGTGCAAGATGGCTGTTACGGATTGCTGCCTTTTTGCTACTGCTGCTAGGCTTTGCACTGTTCCTGATTCCGCAGACCGTCTACCTCAACATCGTCGGGATCACTTTTGCTGGATCGATCATTTGCCTAATTTTGGCAGAGTTTATCCAAGACTAGTAGTGTTTAGCCATTTGCAAAGATGCTTCGTAGCATTGCAAGTGATTTTGGCACGCCGGTCTGCCAGTCTTCTTTGCCCTCAAACTCGAGTGAAATGAAGCCCCTGTAGTCAGCCGCGCGGAGGATCTTCGCGACGCGCTCATAGTCGATCTCGAGCGTGTACCAGATGCCGCCGCCGAAATACGTCTTGGCCTGCACGAGTACCGCGTCATCCACGATCGCCTCGTACTCCGAGTATTGATCTTCCAGCGAGTTACCCGTGTCCAGTGTCGTGCGTAGCCATGGCGAGTCGACGGCGTTGACCACGCGCATCACGCCCTCTGCAGTTCGGCCAAGCCCCCAGTGGTTCTCCAGGCCCATCACCACGCCGCGCCGCTCGGCCTGCCGGGCTAGCCGGGCATAAGCATCGATCACCCACTTGAAGCCCTCTTCGTCGGTGTATCCCTTCAGAGGCGGCTCAATGCCCTTATTGGCCATCAGGATGTCGAAGTTCCCGCTCGTACCCCAGCGCCCGGTGTTGACGCGCATCGTCGGGATGCCCAGGTCGTAGGCCAACTCAAGCGAGTTAGTCGTGCGGATGATGTTGGTTTCGCGTTCCACCTCGTCGGGGCTGACAAAACCCTGGTGTGTGCTGAGCCCGACGAGCGGTAGGCCGGCGTGCAGCGCCTGGCGTTTGATCTTACGCCGTGCGGTCAGGTCATTGTCTTTACCCATTTGTACCTCGAGCACCTCAACCCCATCAAAGCCCATCCGCGCGGCCTGCTCAATGGATTCTTTGATCGTCGCTCGACGCCCGGCCTTGCCGAAACGCCAAAACGAATACGTCGATACCGCGATCGGATTGCCCCGTGGTGAGATCGGCATACCGGTGCCAGGGTGCTCATCTTTCAACAACGTGCTACAGCCAGCCAGCCCGGCCAACGGCAACGCAGCGGCGGAAGCTGCGAGGAATGAACGACGATTGATTGTCTGCATCATGCTCTCCAGAGCGTTCAGGGAAGGGCAAAGCAGGGTTGCTTCTTTCATTCTACGAAAAAGCCCCGACGATTCTTTCGTGGTCGTCAGGGCTCTTCAAATGGAGCCGAGGGGGATCGAACCCCTAACCTCTGCATTGCGAACACAGCGCTCTCCCAATTGAGCTACGGCCCCGATGGGAGCTCACTATTGTCGCCAAGCACACGCAATCGGTCAAATTTGTAGTAGAGACAGAAAAAGTTCTGGACTTTTGCTTCACGGTTCGTTTACACTCAAGTTTACTGAGGGGCACCTCGGTAGCGAACCATCGAAGGTGGTCAGATGTTTGAAGACGACCGGGCATGAGACGCGACGTGTGGACAGGACATGGCAACATCCTTCCCTCCTCCGCCATGATCCCACACGCCTACAAAACGATCATATAATTTGATGAGTGCTATCTGTTGAGCGTCATTGCTATGGCGGCCAGCAGACGCTCATGGTGTGCGTGCCATTGATTTCCTGAGATAGGAGCAACCGATGTCGAACAAAAAAGAAGCGTGGGGGGTCGAAGTAGGGGCCCAGGCCATTAAGGCCATGAAGCTTGGGCGGAGCGGCAACGGTGTCGCCTTGCTTGACTTCGATATCATGCCCTTTAAGCAAGTCCTGACAACGCCTGACATCAATGTTGAAGAGGCTATCCGCGTCAATCTCGATGCGTTGTCGACGAAGCACGAATTCGATAAGTCCACCGTCGCGGTTTCTGTTCCCGGACATATGGCCTTTGCCCGCTTTGCAAAACTCCCGCCGATCGAGTCCAACAAAGTTAAGTCCATTGTCGCCTATGAGGCGCAGCAGCAGATCCCCTTCCCGATCGATGAGGTCGAATGGGACTACCAGGTGTTCGCTCAGGAGGATGCGCCCGACATCGAGGTCGGCATATTCGCAATCACGAAAGAGCGCGTCGCAAACGTCCTTTCCAATTACCGCGCGGTGGGGATGCGGATCGACTCGTTGACGCTCTCGCCCGTCGCGGTTTACAACGCATTTGCGCACGAGAACGCGGGTGGCACCGGGCATGGCAGCGGCACCGTTTATCTCGACATTGGAACCACTTCGACCGACATCATCGTCGTTGAGGACGAAACAATCTGGCTGCGGACACTGCCGCTCGGTGGCAACCACTTCACGCAGGCGCTGATGAAGCAGTTCAAGATCAGCTTTGCGAAAGCAGAGAAACTTAAACTCGAAGCGGGCACCAGCAAGTACGCCAAGCAGATCTACCAGGCGATGCGAGGCGTCTTTAACGACCTGGTCACGGAGATCCAGCGGTCACTCGGCTTCTACACCTCCCTTAACCGCGATTCGGAACTTGAAAGACTCGTCGGCGTGGGCTCGACATGGAAACTGCCAGGCCTTCAGAAGTACCTCAAGCAGAACCTGCAGATGCAGGTTGTTCGGCCCGATGGCTTTGCCCAACTGGAAGTTGAAGATCGCCGAGCCGCAGAGTTCTCTTCCGTCGCAGTCAACATGGCGACGGCTTACGGTTTGGCGTTGCAAGGCCTTGGTATGAGTGTTGTAGACGCCAATATCCTGCCACAGAGTGTGCTCAGGGAGCGGATGTGGAAGGCCAAGCAGCCGTGGATCATCGCGGCGGCAGCCTGTGTGGCTGGCGCAGCTGCGCTCGGCCCCGCGATGCAGTTCCTGCAAGGGCAGAGCTATGCTAGCGCATGGAACGCGGTGAAAGACGACATTACACAAACCATTAGTGAGTCACAGACCCTCAAGGACGACTACGACGCGGTGCAGACCAACGACCCCCGCCCGGGCATCCGTAATTTCAGGCGTAGTTTTGACTATACGAATTTGTATACCGGCCTTTACGCAGACGTCACGGAGGCGCTCTCAACGATCGAACCGGCTGAAGTGGTCCGCGATCTGGACTGGAGCAGTGAAGAAGCCCTTGCAGCAGTCGCCAAAGTGCCGCGTGGTGAACGCGATGTGGTGTGGTGCACAAGCATCACGACGGAGTACCAGCCTCCGGCCGCTATCGATCCAAGTCTCGCCGCAGACACCTACGACCCGAATACACAGTCTGAGTTTTCAGAGCCGCCGCCCGGGGCATTTAGTCCTGGAATAGCTGGTGATTCTTCGCTGACGCCTGTGCCTTTCCCCGCGCCACCATCCGCAGCCCAGCCTCCTGCGACTGAGCCGGGGACAGGAGGTGAGCCTGAAGACGAGTTAACACCGCCTTCGCCAGAAGATTTGGTTGCCGAACTATCCAAAAATCCGGCACCTCGCATCATCGTCACGGTAAGCGGTGAGACCACGATGGGGGTTTCGGAGATCTCCAGCAAGCTGAAGAGTAACTTTGTGGACTGGATGAAGAACAATTCTAAAAGGGCCGACCGCCCGTACATCATCATCCCAGAACTCGTCGACCCGCGATTTGCAAGGCGGCCCACAACAGACTCTGGCAGCACATTCGGATCGGATAGCGGGCAGGGTGACTTGAGCAGGGAGCCGAAGCCGACCGCACCTGCCGAGCAGCCTGGCTTCGATCAGCCGCCGCCTGCTTTTGGGCAGCCAGGCGGGTTTGGCGGCAACGTGGGCGCTTCTGAAGCTATCGAGATCGAAGTCAAAACACCGGAGGGCTGGTACGCGAAGCTCGGCAATTCAAGCGCGGGTTTCTCGCTCAACGCCTTGTACCCGCGCCGCCCGCTGAGCGTTGAAAAACGCGACGGGGACCACACTTTTACCTTTAAGTTTGAAGTCATCCTGCTCTCACCCGACGAAGCAAGAACAACAATCCTGCCCCCCAAGGACGAGGAAGCCAGCCCAGGCGAGGGAGGGAATGAAGACACGCCCGTGACACCGACCGCTGCGAACCAAACGCAAGAGGACCGAGCATGAAAAATGTGATCGAATGGATCAAAACGAACCCGATCGTGACTGCGTGCGCAGCCGTGTCCCTTCTGGGGCTTGTGATCATCGCGTATGCGTATGTCGTCTCAGCGCCGAAGTACGTCAAAGAAAAGTCCGAAGAACTCAAGCAGCAGGTGCAGCGGCAGAATGCCTTGATGCGGGTCGCCGTTCGGCTTCCCAATGAAGACCCGAATGCACCGCCGGACATTCATTCGGTCGTGATCAACCCGACGGTCATTACGGAAGTCCGCTCGATCTACAGCAAGATCCAGACGCAGTACGACGGTATCCTTGCGAACGCTCAGAGCAAGAACAGCCTGAACCATGCGCAGGTCTTGCTTGGTGGGTCGAGCATCTGGCCCAACGCGAGCCCGACGCAGTTCTTTGACCTGTATGTCCGCGCCGCATCCGATTACAAGGACCACTTCAAGGCGCTCTTCGACACGCAAAACGCGAACAACTGGAATATGCCCCGCATGGCGGCGAGCAACCCGCCTACGCAGGAAGAACTCGAGCTAATACTCGCCCAGTCGGCCTTTGATTACATCAACAGTGTTGGTGCCCAGGCCGCAACGGACCTGACCGACACCCAAGCGAGCCAGCTCTACGCCGAGCAGCGTGTGCAACTGATGAACGCACTGACCAACCGTGCGCGGAGCATCCACCTCTACGTCGATCTGCCCGCGGAAGAGGACCGCTTCGCCCCTGAGCCGACTGATGAAAGCACGCCTGCCCCCGCGCCGCCCGCCACCACGGGCTTCGGCTTCTCTGGCTCAGCCGGCGGCTCGACAGCACAGAACCCGGGTTTCCCTGCGGGCTACCCCTTCCGGATCGAGCCGTGGGCTTTTTCCGACCAGCCCCCGACACCGGACCAGCTCTGGGAGGGGCAGGTACAGCTCTGGATTATGCGTGACATCATGGGCACCATCGCCCGTTTCAATCGGGTTGGGGAAACGGTTCAGGTGGAAGGCCCAGATGGCATCAAGCGAAACGAGGCCGCAACCGTCGTCAACAGCCCCGTGAAACGCCTTCTCACCTTGCAGACCCTGCCTGGCTATGTGGGTATGCACAACACCGGGATCGCGTTGGGTGGTTCGAGCGACTCGGAGTTCAGCGCCCTGATCACCGAGACCTTCGCGGCACCGGCGATCCCCGGACAACCTGGGTCCGGTCTGACCGGGGCATCTGTGTCTAGCGTGTATCCGACCCCCCCGATCAAACTCGCGCCAAAGGAAGCGACCGACCGCGCTGTCGAGCACTTCGGCATCACACCGACCGGCCGGGTCAGCAACAGCGTCTTCGACGTGCGCCACACCCGGCTGAGCGTCGATATCGAGGCCGCGAAGCTGCCATCTTTCATGGAACTGCTCCAGGAGACCAACTTCATGACGGTTATCAAGATCGAGATTACCGATCTTGATGAATACGAGATGCTTCAAGAGGGCTACGTATATGGGCATGCCGACGTAGTCCGCGCGGATCTCGTTGTCGAATCGCTCTGGTTCCGCAACTGGACCGAGCCGCTGATGCCCGACATCGTGAAGGAAAAGCTCCTTATCAAACAGCCGCAAGGCATCGATCCTAACACCGGGTTGCCGGTCCAGTAGCGTTCGAGAACGCCTCATTGATGAAGCAACACACCTACTCCATTTTGTACCTGTAACGGAGAGTCATCATGCCTGCCACACGAATCAAAGACGCCGGTTTTGTTCAGCAACACCTTGAGAAGCTCATTTTAGCCGGCGGGGTCTTCGTCCTGCTGATTGCGGTGGTGCTGTTTGTCCTTGGCAACCCTTTCGCCATCGAAGTGAACAACACGAAACACCCAACGCCAAAGGAGGCGATCGACGTACTGGTCACCGGCGATGACAGGCTGGAGCGGGGCTTGAATAATCCCGAGCCGATTCCGCGTCCGGTCCCACCGGATTTCCTTCAGAATTTCATTGAAATGGCAACGCTGCAGGCCGATCTGGATCTGCTTGTCGATGGGTTGGGAGACCCCGGAGTGACGCCTGGCGGTCTTGACCCGGTTCCACCACCTCCCTCTCGTTACGCGCTAGTGTTCCCGCCTGCCCCGAAGAATGTCGAATTTAAGAGCGGCGTTGATCTGCTCGACAAGGAATTTGACGAGCAAGCAACGAAAGAATTCTTCAAGCTCTGGGGGAAAGAACTCGATGAGCCCGGCGACTTCTCGATGTTTGTCGCGTCGGGTGAGTTTGATGTTTGGGACTGGGTCAACCGCCTGAAAGCAGACCCCGATGGTGGCGATGAGATCAAGATCCCTGCGGGTATCTGGGCGCAGCGTTTCGGGATCGCCGGTGTCGCACTGCTGCGTGAGGAGTTTGATCCTGTTGAGGGCCGATTTGTCAACCCGACGATCGTTGCGCCGCTGCCGCGCCAGACACGTGTTTTACCCGATGACGAGGCCGAGCCCAACACCACGCTAGGCCTCGCCGAGATCGCGCGTCTGCGTGAAATACAGGCCGAACTTGCCCAGCCTGATCTGCCCTGGCTGGATGGTTTCGTGCAGGTTGTCCCGCCCGGAGACCCGGATGAACTCGAAGGGGCTTCCGGCCTGATCCAGGGGCTTAATCCCGAGAACCTCGGTCCCGCCGAGCTCGAGATCATCAATCTCGAAGAGAAGATCGAGCAGCTCCAGGAGCGTCAAGCCAAGCGAAACCAGCGTCAAGGGAATCAAGGGCCAGGCGATTTTGACAACCCCGGCTCAGAACGACGGGACCCGATCACCAGGCAGATCGACAGCCTGCGGGAACGGATCGATCGGTTGCGTGAGCAAGCCGCCAAGGAAGAACAGAACCGCCAGCGCCTCGCCGAGGCGGAACGCCTCCGCGAAGCAGATCGGGCCCGCCGTGAAGCCCTGCGCAGCGAACGCGACCGCCGACTCGCCGGCCCGGATGAGTTCAATGACGGTCTTGCTCGCATCGAGGGTATGGACCTTCAGGAAGGCTCGACCCTGCGCGTCTGGGCGGCCGACCCGAGCATGCAGCCCGGCATGACCTACCGTTACAAGCTGCTGGTCTCAGTAATCAACCCGCTCTACGCGGTGCCGCGTCTCGCACCGGACCAACTCGAAGAAAACGCACAGAGGGCTGCACTGCTGCCATCGAAGCGCGAGATCGACGCGATGCCATGGATCGGCCCGATCCAGGTCGAGCCCGAATCGAGTTTCTTCTTCACCCAAGGCCGGGACTCGGGCGCAAGGCTCGAGATTTTCCGCCGCTACGACGGTGAATTAAGGGTTCAGGAGTTTGATGGTGCACCGGGCGACACCATCGGCTCCATGATGCAGATCGAGAATGAATTGGGTCAGGTCCAGGACATCGACATGGGGCTGGATAGTGTCATCGTCGATATCGAAAAGCGGAAAGATGTCTTCTCAGGACGGACCGTCTACTCGCTCATCTGTATGGACGCTGATGGCAACATTTTTGAACGTATTGATACGATTGATAAATCCAACCCGAAACTGCGTGACATGCGAGACGAGGTCTCAAACGGCCCGGATCTGACGCTCAGACCCAAGGTCGATGATCCGCAAGATGACGAGTTCGGCCCTGGGTTTCGGCAGTAAGTTAAGCGCCCTAATGTCCAACCACTGGGGCTTCGTGATACTTGAGGTAGGCGTCCCCGGTCTGCTCGCCAAGGTACTTCTTCATCACACGCGTGTCGATGCTCGGGACGTCGATAAGGATCAGGCCATCCAGCACGTTGCCGAAGTCAGGGTCGACGTTAAACCCCATCAACTGACCGTTTAGTTTGAGGTATTGCTTGAGTAGAATCGGGATCGGCTTGCCGTCGGCCTCAAGTTCTTTGACTAACTCATTGGCTTCCTCAAGTGAGCCCGCAACCGTCGAGAAGGCACGCCGCTCAAACTGCCGGACCTCCTTGCGCTTCATCGGGTTGCGAGGGGCGACCAGCTTAGCGAGGTCCGGCAGGAACTTATGGAGAGTGAGGAATGCGGTGAGCAGGTGCTTGCTCATCGAGGAGTACTCGGCACTGATCGACACCGGACCGAACAGCCGGCGGTATCTCGGGTATTTCACAAGATATGCTCCGATCCCTTTCCAAAGAAGCATCAGAGGGGCGTAGCTGCGCTGGTATTCCAAGGCGACCCACGAACGGCCCAGTTCTAACGCAGGATCGATCTGCCGCAGCAGGTTCTTGCGGAACTTGAAGAGCGTGTTCGTGTAGAGCCCGTCCTTGCCATACTTGGGCAGGATTTCGTCAGTCGGTCCGAGGCGGTAGCCGCCTACGACCTCGTGCTTGTCGCTGTTCCATACGACGAGTTGGAGGTAATAGTCGTCAAAACGATCGATATCGATCGGCAGTCCCGTGCCCTCGCCCACATCCCTAAAAGTCAGTTCACGCAGTCGACCCAGTTCACGCATAAGCCTGGGGCACTGGTTCTTACGCATGTAGAACACGTCGAACTCGCCTTGCTTGAGCAGGTGCTGATCCGTCGGCAGGTCGGCGATCTCTTCGACCAGCGCCTGCTTCGGGATCGGGTCGACGATGTCTGCATTCGGCCCCGCCTCTGGCGTCATGTCGTCCGACTCTTTCTGTGGCTTCAGCAGGTAAGTCCGCACACGCAGGTAGTCGTTCAGGTTGTTGGGGTCGTCGAATCGCGACAGCCGCTTGGAACTGATCGGCGAACCGATCCGGACGGTGACCGGTGCGTTGCGTTTTCGCAGCATCTCGGTAGGCAGCATGACCGTCCGCAGGCGTGGGTGGATCAGGCCCGCGACAAGGAACAGCCTGCTGTTATAGCCGTCAAAGAATATCGGCACGACAGCGGCGCCGGTGCGCTGGATGATCTTGGCGGTGGTCGGGTTCCACTGCGGATCTACAACCGCACGCTTTCGCAACTTCAGATGTGCGACTTCGCCAGCGGGGAACGCCCCGAGCAGGTGGCCTTCCTTGACCCACTTCATCGCGGCACGGGTTGGTCCGATGTTCCGGCCTACGGCTCCACGGCCCTCAAACGCATCGACAAAGAAGAAACTGTCACGCAGGTCCGGGATCATCGAGAGCAGGTTATTCGCCAGAAGCTTGACATCCGGGCGAACCTGCCTGAGCATCGAGCAGAGGATGAGCCCCTCGATCCCGCCAAAAGGGTGGTTCGCCACCACCACTACAGGACCTTCCTTCGGGATACGATCGACCTGTTCCTGCAACGACTCGACCTGTACGCCCAGTGCTGTTAGCGCCTTGTCGGAGAAGTGACGATCATCCGCGGTCCATGACTGGATTTCTTCATAGATCGCGTTCATAGCCGGGAATCGCAATGCCCGCTCCACGATCGGGCGCGAAGCCCAGAGCATCGTGTCACGGATCGGCCGGCGGCGACGGACTTTAATCTTGAAGGGCTTGGTTGACATGGTTGAGGCGGCAGGCTCCTGCATCCCACTCCTTTGGGAAGAAGATTCGCGACGCGATAGTTTACCATGAGTGGGGTGTCACCCCTGACAACTGCATACCCTTGATTCCTGCCTTCGGGAGCCCCGATTTCATGCTGGCCAAGTCCACTTTTACATCAACACACCATCTGATTGTGATTATTACTTTTGCAACGATCGTGATCACAGCCGTACTGCTGGGCCGACGGTGGCCTACAGCCACGCGTTGGGGTGTGATGGGCTTTGGGCTGGGCTGCTGGGTGCTGTCACTGTTCTACTTCGCGTCATTTGATCGGCTCGATCTTGCTCAGAGCCTGCCCATTCAGGCGTGCGACATCCTTGCTCTAGTGGCGCCGCTTAGCGTGGTGCTGGGTAGCCGATTGATTAAATCTGTCACCTACTTTGGCGGGTTCGGACTGACAACCCAGGCGTTCTTCACGCCCGTGCTACAGACCGGGCCCGACACGCTGCGCTTCTGGGTCTTCTGGGCGCTGCACTTCGGGATTGTCCTCGCCAGCATCTACCTGATTGCCGCGCAGCAGTTCCGGCCGACTTGGCGCGATTGGCGCAACGCCGTGCTATTCTGGTTGGTCTACGCGTTGACGATGGTTTTTATCAACTATCAGAACGGCTGGTACTACGGCTACCTTGGCCCCGAGGTCCCGCCAAGCGCACAAGATACGATTCTCCAACACCTCGGGCCGTGGCCGGTCCGACCGGTGTTGATGATGTTGCTGGCGCTGACAATCTTCACGCTGCTATGGCTGCCTTGGCCGGCGCTGCAACGCATCAAGAAGCGTGATCAAGATCAGGCATTCGCGTGACAAACCTTACGCTGCAGTTTGATCTCGTTCATGCCGTGATAAGTCAGCAGCAGGGCGCCATCGGCCGCGAAGGCGTCGAATAACGCCTCAATCAGCCCTTCCTCGCCGGGCCAGGGATACGCAAAAACCAGATCGATATCACTCACATCAATACCGAGCTCGTCGTAGGCGGGGTGTTCGTTGGTTTTAAGCCAATCCTGCTGTGCCAACGCGTCCACGATCGCGTCCCCCTCCTCTGGCACAAGGCTGCCTTGAACGACCTCAACCTCGAGGCTGTGATCGTGCATCAGCCGCTGAGACTGATCCACAAGGTCGCGGTGGATCTCGATCGCATGCGAGCCCAGGCCATGCAGTGCTGCCAGCCCCGCGATCACTGCGAAGCCTGCACCCCACTCGCAGAATACCGGGCCGGGCGAAAGCCTCTGATCGATGATCTCACGCAGCGCACGATCGACCATTACGAAATCGCATGAAACAAAAGAGGGGATCGGATCGTTCTTTTGCCTGTTTCGGATAAAGCGTTCGATACGGTCCTGCGCATCATCGATCAGCACTAAAGCCCGCTGACCCGGTACGGACTGATGAACCCAATCAAAGTCGATTTCTTGAAGGCTCATAGCGATGGGTTCCTAGCCGACCACACCGCAATGATGTAGACTTACTTGCCACGCGGGTGTAGCTCAATTGGCAGAGCGTCAGCCTTCCAAGCTGAATGTTGCCGGTTCGACTCCGGTCACCCGCTTTGGAGACGGTAGTGTGTTCGTTTCAGAGAACGCGATACTGAACACCGCGGCCTTTGCCCTGGCTCTCGATCCCGCCCTCGTTTTTGAGCAGAATACTGACCGGGCGTTCGACCCCCGTTGTCTCTTTGATCTCGGTCGATGCAAGCCAGCGGCCGCTATTCTTCTTGAGGAGGGCCATCACCGCCGCCTTTTCACGAGCAGTGTCGCTAGGTGTCTTACGAGCGCTCTCTGATGGCGCGGGGGCGGGATTCACCGCAGCGGCGGCGCGCTTCAGATCGATCTTGATCCCGGCTTCCCGAGCAGCAGCAACCAATCCAACCGCCAATTCGTCGTCGATATCGGCCAACTGTTGCTCAAGATCACTCACACGTGATTGGGCCGTTTCAAGTTGCTCTCTGGCACGCTCCAATTCTTTGAGAATCGAAGTCTTTTGAGCATCGGCCTCTTTCCGTGCTTTTTGAATAATATCGTTGAACGCGTTTGCGAATAATGCCGAACGTGACATCGCTACTCCTAAATTCAAGTTCGATAGTGGTGGGCTGCCAATGAAGGCTTTTGTGATAGTACAGTGTATCAAAATAAGTATTTTTTTGAGCTAATCAATGCATAAAAATATATATCAGGCATGCCGTTGAAAAAGGCTAAATAGGTCTCCAAGATCCTATTGATTGGGTCAAAAGCGAAAACGTACGAAATCATGAAATAGACGATATGCAGCATCGTCAAAAGCAATAGTTGCGCTATTATTCAACTATATTATCATAATGATACGAGTTAAGAGCGGTGCAATGAAGTCAATGATGTTCAGAAACAAGCACTGGGCGACAAGCTTATGCGTGATGCTGGCTGCGGCTGCTTTATCGATGATTGTCTTGACCTCAGCAAGGGATGTTACGCAAGTCTCTAAAGAATTTATACAGTCTAAACCCGGTATTACCCTTATTGATATCGTAGAGCCTAATCGACAGGTTTCATTCAACCGTGATATCCGTCCGATCTTGACTGAGAACTGTTTCGCCTGCCACGGCCCGGATGCGCACGAGGCTAAAGCGGATGTCCAGTTGCACAGTATCGAGGCGGCCCATGACGGCTTCCTCATTGTTCCAAAAGAGCCCCAGAACAGCGAGGCCTGGCTTCGTATCATCGATGAAGATGATCCGATGCCACCCAAGGACAGCCACAAGCTGCTGACCGACGAGCAAAAGCAACTCATCAAGCTCTGGATCGAGCAGGGTGCGGAGTACGAGCAGCACTGGGCCTATGTCGCGCCGAAGATGACCGAAACGCCGGCAGTGCTTGATCGAGCCTGGCCTCGGCATTGGATCGATCATTACATCCTTGCCGCTCTCGAAAATAGGGCACTCCAACCTGTGGAGGATGCGAGCAAGGTCGCACTCGCCCGCCGTCTGAGCTTTGACCTCACGGGGTTGCCGCCTACGCCGCAAGAGGTTTCGGACTTCGTCAGCGATCAATCACCCCAAGCGTATGAGAATCTGATTGATCGCCTGCTAGCCAGTCCACACTTTGGTGAGCGTATGGCGATCTACTGGCTGGATGTGGTTCGTTTCGCGGATACAGTCGGTTACCACGGTGACCAGACACAGAGCATCACGCCGTATCGTGACTGGGTCATCTGGGCCTTCAATGAGAACCTGCCTTACGATCAGTTTGTGAAGCACCAGGTAGCGGGGGACATGATCGATGACGCATCCGGCAACGCGCTGATTGCCAGCGCCTACAACCGGCTCTATCAGAGTTCGCATGAAGGCGGGATCCAACGCAAGGAATACCAGGCGATCTACGATGCCGACC
Source organism: Planctomycetota bacterium (assembly GCA_039188575.1). Classification (GTDB taxonomy): domain Bacteria; phylum Planctomycetota; class Phycisphaerae; order Phycisphaerales; family Phycisphaeraceae; genus JAHQVV01. Next base: position 18,776 of record JBCCYY010000013.1, read on the forward strand.
GTGTCCGAAATTTTGGTGAAGCTTTCATGGGTGCGACTATTGGGTGCGCCCAATGCCACGACCACAAGTACGACCCATACACGGATGAAGACTTTTATGCATTGGCGGCGTTCTTTGGCCAGATGGACGACCTCGAGCACCTGGCCCCTTATGACGGTCGAAATTTTGGCAAGGGGACAAACAGCAACCCGACTTGGCGTGAGCCGACAGCCAATGTGCTGTCACCTCTCGACCAGCAACGCAAGCAGCAACTGCGAGAAGCGCTGGAGACCGCCCAAGAGGCGGAGCGATTAGCGATCGAGGCGGAACTTGAGGCGATCAAACCACGCGAGGTCATGATCAGCAAGCAGCTCCCGGCCGAGAACTTCCGTCAAGTACGATTCCTTCCCCGCGGCAACTGGTTGGATGAGACTGGCGACGTGATGAAGCCGGCTATCCCGACCTTTATGGGTGAGTTGGCGGTTGAGGGTACGCCGACACGCCTGGACCTCACGGCGTGGCTGATCAAGCCGATGGACGAAGGAGGCATTGGCGAACTTAATGCCCGTGTGATGGTCAATCGGCTGTGGTACCTCATGTTTGGTGAAGGCCTCTGCACGACGCTTGGCGACTTTGGTGGCCAGGGGATGCCACCGAACCATCCAGAGCTGCTCGATCGTCTTGCTATCGAGTTCATTGATTCTGGCTGGGACGTGAAGGCTATGATGAAGCAGATGGCGATGACGCGGGCCTACCAGCTCTCATCGGAACCAACCCAGAAGCTCTTGACCGATGATCCAAACAACGAGTTTTTTGCTCGCCAGAGCCAGCAACGTCTCCCGGCTGAGATGATCCGTGATAACGCGTTGCTGGTTAGCGGCCTCCTCGTTGATCAACTCGGCGGTGAATCGGCCCGGGCCTATCAACCCGTCGGCTATTACACGCACCTGAACTTCCCCAAGCGCGTCTACAAGCAACACGAGGACCTTAACCAGTGGCGGCGCGGTGTCTATATGCACTGGCAACGCCAGTTCCTGCACCCGATGCTCAAGGCCTTTGATGCACCGTCGCGTGAGGAGTGTACGGCGAAGCGTTCGATCTCCAACACACCTCTCGCGGCGCTGGTCATGCTCAACGACCCGTCGTTTGTTGAGGCATCCCGCGGCTTTGCCCAGCGCGTGCTCACCGAGGCGGACGGCGACGACCGGGTACGGCTTGATTGGGCAATGATGGCGTTGCTTTCCCGGGAAGCATCCGATCGAGAAGCGGCATTGATCTTGCAGCTTCTTGAAGCGAACCGTAAGGCCTTCGCAGACAGCCCCGAGAGCGCCAAGCAGCTGCTCGAGGTTGGTCTTTCGCAGCGAGATGAGGCACTCAGTGATGTTGAGCACGCGGCCTGGACCGAGGTCTGCCGGGTGCTCCTGAACCTCCACGAAACGATGACCCGGCCTTGACGCCTGGAGGACCGTACGATGTCAGATGAATCCAGACTTGCAGACTTGGTTCACGAGCGCTACGAACAGATGCAGCGTGTGAGCCGCCGACAGTTCCTCGGGCACATGTCGCTGGGTATTGGCGCTGCCGCGCTCGGCTCGCTGATGAGCGCGGAGCGGGCTGTTGCGGCCGCCTCAAAGACGCCATTGAGCCCACTTGAGGGCGCGATTGATCCACTGCACTTTGCACCCAAGGCCAAGCGTGTGATCTTCCTCTGTATGGCGGGCGGGCCGAGCCACCTCGAAACCTTCGACTACAAGCCGGAACTCGCCAAGATGGACCGCAAGCCGATGCCCGAGTCCTTTACCAAGGGCCAGCCCATCGCGCAGCTGCAGGGCAAGAAGCTCATGGCTATGGGCCCCCAGAAGGGCTTCCAGACGTACGGGAAGGGCGGTGTCACGGTCAGCGACTGGTTCCCGCATATCGGTTCGGTCGCGGACGAGATCTGCGTCATCCGGTCGATGGTGACTGAGCAGATCAACCACGACCCGGCACACACCTTTATGAATACCGGTACTGCGATCAGCGGCCGGCCCTCCATGGGCTCTTGGGTCAACTACGGGCTCGGCTCGATGACAGAAGAGCTGCCCGGTTTCTGCGTGCTTGTTTCCGATTCCAAGGCCCGTAACCCTCAGCCGATCGCATCAAGGCAGTGGTCTTCCGGTTTCCTGCCAAGCAAGTACTCCGGTGTCGAGCTCAATTCAACGGGTGACCCGGTCCATTACGTGAAGAACCCGCCGGGCATTACACGCACACAGCAGGAGCACCTCATCAGCGCGGTGAAGGACCTTAACCGTCTGCGCGATGAAGAGCACTACGACCCCGAGATCGAGTCGCGGATCGCCCAGTACGAGCTCGCCTTCAAGATGCAGATGGCCGTGCCGGACCTCACCGACTTCTCGGATGAGCCCGAAGAGATCCTCGAAATGTACGGCGCGAAGCCCGGCGATGGGACATTCGCCAGCAACTGCCTCATGGCGCGTCGTTTGGCTGAGCGCGGCGTGCGTTTCATCCATTTGTACCACCGCGGCTGGGACCACCACGACGGCATCGTGAAGTATATGGATAGGGCCTGCCCAACCGCAGACCAGCCCACCGCGGCGTTAATTAAAGACCTCAGACAGCGTGGCATGCTCGACGATACGCTAGTGGTCTGGGGCGGTGAGTTTGGCAGGACACCGATGTCTCAGGGGGGCACGGGGCGCGACCACCACATCAAGGGTTTCTCAATGTTTATGGCTGGTGGCGGCGTCAAGGGCGGCATGATGTACGGTAACACCGACGAGCTTGGATACCACGCGGTAGAAGATGTCGTGCATATGCGCGATTTGCATGCCACGATGCTGCAGCTCTTAGGGATTGATCACCACCGTTTGACGGTCAAGCACCAAGGCCTGGACATCAAGCTCACAGGTGTTGAGCCCGCCAAGGTTGTCAAAGACATCATACTCTGAAACGATCAACCTTCCCGCTTATCCCGCTCGACCACCGCGTAGGCGTTATGGTTATGGATCGACTCAAAGTTCTCGCTGGCAACCTGATACCAAGCGATGCGGTCTTCGCCATCTAAAGCTACTGCCAGATCACGAACAATATCTTCGACAAACTTCGGGTTGTCGTACGCGTCTTCCGTCACAAACTTCTCGTCCGGACGTTTGAGTACCGCAAAGACCTGGGTGCTTGCACACTTCTCTACCAACTCAAACAGCTCTTCAATCCACATCGATTGGCCCTGCGTGAATCGAACCTTCGCCTCCATCTCACAGCGCTGGTTGTGGGCGCCATAGGCCGAGATTTCTTTGGAGCATGGGCATAGCGAGGTCGCGGGCACTTTGATCCCCAGAATGAAGTCCTCGGTTCCGTTGGAGACTGCTTCGAAGGACACCTCGATATCGAGCTTGCCCGGCTGCCCAGTCACAGGGGCCTGCTTATCGATGAAATAAGGAAAAGTCATCTGCAGATGTGATTCTTCCGCCTCAAGCTTCACGCGCATATCACGCGCGACCTGCATGACGTCGCTGGAGTCAATGCCCTGGTGATGCTCGTTGAGCACCTCCAGAAACCGGCTCATGTGCGTGCCCTTCTGGTAGTGAGGCAGAGCAACGTACATGTTCACCATCGCGACGGTATGCTGCTTATCATCGCCCTCGGGGCGCATCAAGGCGATAGGGTAGCGGATATCTTTCACGCCGACCTTGTTGATCGGGACTTGCCGGGAGTCCTGGCTCCCCTGGACATCGGGCATGGCCGACTTGTTGTTGTCGTTTGCGATGGGGTCCTCTGCGGTCATAAGCGTGGCTTTCATACTATGCTTTCAAAAATCTGCGGAACCGGCAATTGTAGGCTGGCAAACCATCGCAGACAATTGAGGGGCAATGGGTCGAGGGGTGTCGGATGCCATTCAACCCTGTCTCATTACGAATGAAACGATATTGCAACTGCTGTGAGTAAAAAGAAAAAATCAAAATCCAAGCGCACCCAGACGCAAGCCGGCATGCCAGCGATCGAAACCGGGGATGAGATCGGTGAGTTGTTCGGGCAGCCAGAAATCCCCACACAACTGCCGATCCTGCCGGTACGTGGCACGCTCGTTTTCCCCGGAACAATTATCCCGCTGGGTATTGGCAGGCCTTCCAGCCGACAGCTTCTCGAAGAGAGCCTGGGCCAAGCCAATGTCATTGGCTTGGCCGCGCAAGTGGATGAAGAGCAAGAAGAGCCTGGATTCAAGGGTGTTCACAAGGTGGGGACCGCTGCGCTGGCGTTGAAGCTGATCCGGCAGCAGGACGACACGATGACACTCATCGTACACGGCTTGTCCCGCATTCGGCTGGATCGATCGGTCCGTACCAAGCCATACCTAACCGCTAAAGTCACAACGCTGCGTGAGAAGCCGGGGCGTGGCCGCCCCTTCAAGGCGACAATCAATCAGCTCCGCGATCTCGCGCTTGAGCTGATCGAACTCACGCCGAATGCCCCGGAGCAGGCACGCAACGTGCTTATGAATGTGGAGTCATCGTCTGGCCTGGTCGACTACCTCGCCGCGAACCTAGACATCGACATCCCCGATAAGCAATCGCTGCTCGAAGAACTCAGCGTGAGCCAACGCGCCAAGCGGGTGCACCACCTGCTTAGCCAGCAGCTCCAACTTGCGAGGCTGCAAGACAAGATTCAGCAGGATGTTGAGGCGAGCATAGGAGAGGGCCAGCGCCGCTTATACCTGCGTGAGCAGATGCGCGCAATCCAGGATGAACTGGGTGAGGGCGATGGCTCCGCGGAGGTCATCGATGACCTGCACCGCCGGCTGGTGGAAGCGGCGCCGCCAGACAAGGTGATGCAAGAAGCCGAGCGCGAGCTCTCCCGGCTGGAGATGATTCCGCCTGCAAGCCCGGAATACGCCGTCATCATGAGCTACGTCGAACTCGTCGCAGAGCTGCCTTGGGACAGATCCAGCATGGACCGCCTCGACCTCAAGCATGCCCGCGAGATCCTCGACAGGGACCACTTTGATCTGGATAAGGTGAAACGCCGCTTGATCGAGTACCTGGCGGTTCGCAAGCTCAACCCGAGTGGCCGGGGAGCGATCCTCTGCCTGAGCGGCCCGCCCGGCGTCGGTAAGACATCTCTTGGCCAGTCGATCGCCGAGGCGCTTGGCAGAGAGTTCACTCGTATCTCGATGGGTGGGGTGCACGACGAGGCCGAGGTCCGCGGCCATCGACGGACGTATATCGGAGCGATGCCCGGCCGGTTGATCCAGGATATCCGTCGTTGCGGCACGAACAACCCGGTCATTATGCTTGATGAGGTTGATAAACTCGGCAATGACTTCCGCGGCGACCCCGCGTCCGCGTTACTGGAAGTGCTAGACCCCAGACAGAACCACGCCTTTGTCGATCGCTATCTGGATGTACCCTTCGATCTCAGCAAGGTCATGTTCATCTGCACCGCGAACTACGTAGGCAATATCCCTCAAGCCCTGCTCGATCGGCTCGAAGTGATCGATATCCCCGGCTATACCGACCATGACAAGCTGGCCATTGCGAGGAAATACCTCGTACCAAGGCAGATGCGAGAGCATGGCCTAAAGGCCAGTCACTGTGCGATCAGGGTGCCAGGTCTTAGAAAGCTCATTGATGGTTACACCCGCGAGGCAGGCGTCCGTGAGTTAGAGCGGCAGATTGCCGCGGTCTGTCGGGCGGTCGCGGCAAAAGTCGCGCAGGCGCGACGAGCGCCGAAGAAAGCGATTATTGACGACAAAGCCGTAACCCACTGGCTTGGCCCAGAACGGTATGTCCGTGACCTCGACACGCGGACAGGGATGCCGGGCGTTGCGCTGGGTCTTGCCTACACCTCGGTCGGCGGCGAGGTGCTCTTCATTGAAGCAACCCGCTATCCGGGTAATGGACAGGTCAAACTCACTGGACAGATAGGCGACGTCATGAAGGAGTCGGCCCAGGCGGCGCTCTCGCTCTTTAAGAGCCGTGCGGTCGAACTGGGCGTCGATCCCGTGTTGCTCAATGACAGCGACCTGCACATCCACGTACCCGCGGGAGCGGTGCCGAAGGATGGCCCATCGGCGGGCAGCGCGATGTATACCGCGATCACCTCACTCATGACGGGTAAGCCTGTCAAAAAAGGTTTGGCAATGACTGGCGAGATCACGCTACGCGGCAAGGTCTTACCGATCGGCGGCGTTAAAGAAAAAACGCTCGCTGCGGATCGATTAGGGATTGAGACGGTCGTGCTGCCTGAACTGAACCGCCGTGACCTCGAGGAGATCGACCCTGCGGTCAGGAAAAGGCTATCGCTTCGATTCGTAGAGGATATGGATCAGCTGATTGCGATCGCCATACCGTCCCTCAAGTAGACGGAACCACACGAGGCTTGCTGTGTTTTGATATGAAGGTCGTGTGCTAAGATAGAGTCAGTTATCGACCGAGACGTCGTAGCGGGCGTTCTTTGCGATCACTTCGATCTTGTAATCACCGGCTGGCAGCGTAAGGTTGCGAGAACCGCTTGTGGACTTGGAGGTTCGCAGGGATGTATTGACAACCAGCCAATCACCGTTTTCCTGCTTGCGGTGGACACGAATCTTGACGCTGCAGTCGTTATCGAGTTTCGTGATGTTGTATAGCACTTTGACTTGGCTGTGATCGCTGAGCTTGAATTCGGCGTCATCGCGTTCCTCACGGTCCCCGGCCTCGCCAGATACTGTAGCAAGACGCGCGGCCGTAGCGGGCTGAGCCAGGCAGGCCATCGCGTTTAGCAGAAGCAGCAGTGTCAGGAATCGTGCCAGGGGCTTCATATCATCTCGTGTCGTGTAGGAACGACTTGGGGGGCGGGATTGTATCAATTCAGGGTTGCGTTGGCCTATAAACAATCGGGCCATGGTCTATCATGTCGGCATGAAGCTCTACACCAAACGCGGCGATGATGGCCAAACCGACCTTATCGGCGGTGAACGGGTGTCGAAAAACCACCTTCGTGTCGCTGCCTATGGGGCCGTGGATGAACTCAATGCCACGATCGGATTGGCACTCGCCGACTGTAAAATAGACGCGATTAAATCGGGGCTTATTACGGTCCAATGCCGCCTGTTTGATCTTGGGGCCGATCTGGCGACACCGAACTCCGATAAAGGCGCTTTGGGACGACTGAATGCCGACGACACCTATGGATTAGAGCAGCAGATCGATTCGGCCACCGCCCAACTCGAGCCGCTACGGAACTTTATTCTGCCTGGCGGTAGTACCCTCGCGGCGAGGATCCACCTTGCAAGGACCGTCTGTCGCCGGGCCGAGCGGGAAGTCGTCGCCTTGGCCGAGCAAGAACCGCTGGACCCACAGGCTACGATCTACCTCAACCGGCTCGCAGACCTGCTGTTCGCTCTCGCAAGGCTTGCCAACGCCAAATCGGGTGTCGAAGATGTCCTCTGGCGACCCGAGAAGCGGGCCTGATTTGTATCCAGTCATACTCGGAAGCGTCTGGAACATGAACAGCAACTATTTCACGGAGCCCATGATGCCGCGGTTGATTTGTGCCTTGAGTGTCATGCCTGTTGCGAGCCTATTGGTGACCATCTCCGCCTCTGCAGATGAAAAAGCGGCCGCCGTATCCGAGCCGATCAGCCCGGAAGAACCTATCGAGCTATTCAATGGAGAGGACCTACCGAACTGGACCTTTGATATCGGCGGCAAGGACACCAAACCTGAAGAGAGCTACCGCGTCAAAGTTACCGAGGCTCGCATCAAAGGACGCCGCACCATCAACTACACCGATGATTCGGAGAAAGAAGTTGGCGAATGGAACACAATGATCGTCCAGACTCGTGGCGATACCCTCAAAGTGTCCATCAATATCGAATACCGTAAGATCCAAATCAAACCAATTCAGAGGAATGATCTGGCTTGCTGACCGGGCTGTAATGACTATCAGGCGATCGCTATGCGTCACACACTCCACTGCTTCTGGCTGTGCACTCTGCTGGCTTTGAGTCTGTTGCTTGTCCCGGCTTGTAAGGCCGTTGATAACGCGACGGGCGTCAATAATGCAAGAGTCGGTCAGAGCCTGCAACAAAACAGCGGCAGGCTGACCCGCAAAGAGTTGGCTCTACGCCTACGTCGTCTCGCCACGTCCTATCTCGGCGATGTCCCGGAGGTCTGTGAGAGGATCGCGGCATCCGACCTGCCTCTCGACAAACGCCTGCTTGCACTGCAGATCAGAGCGAACAGCGCGGACTCGATTATTACCATCGCCGCCGACCCTGATCCGCAAGTCGCTATGCTGAACATGCTCACGGTGATGACGCTGCACCGGATCCTCGCGGAGCAGCGCGGTGAGGAGTTGTTTAGCGAACTCGGTGAAGAATATGCGCTCGCCACGAGGCGGATGGAGCAGGAGACATGGAAGCTTGCGGGCCTGGTCCTTGATGACGAGGAGGAGAAAGAACTGCGAAGCCTGATCCTCCAGTACCGCACTGACAACCCGGACGAGCTGTATGTCTGGTGGGTTCGGTTCTCAGAGTTCAGTGGGTATAAGGAACAGTTCTCGGTCGCGAGCATCGGCAGGGGGGTCGTTGATCTGTTCCTTCCCGTCGGAGATGCTGTCGCTGGTATAGAAACGACCACCGACGTGGCCGAACGCGCGACTTGGCTCGCCGCAAGACAGTCGCAGATCGTCCAGTGGCGTGTCGAGCTGACCTATCTGCAGACCCTCGCCGCACCTGAAACGATGCGCATCCTTGATGACGTTCAGCGCATCTCAGAGACAATCGAGAACCTACCCAAAGATATTGCAAAAGAGCGTGAAGCGATCCTGCGCACGATCGAAGATCAGGAAGGTGCTCTGAATCAGCTCATCAAAAAATCGGAGACGATTGTCGATGGGGTGAAGGAAGTCGCACAGGAGGCCAATGAGATCGTTTCCGGTGTTGAAAAAATCGTCGCGAAGTCAGACGCGACGATTGGAAACATCAATCAGACGATCCAGCAGGCGGACAAATCGATCGCTAATGCCAAAGCGATCCTCCCTGAGACCGAATCAGCCCTGACTCAATTGGAATCAACAAGTGATTCGCTCGGGCAAACGATCTCGGTGTTGGATGGGTTCACCAGGCAGTTTGAATCTGAAGAGGGCGAAGAGAAAGAGCCTGGCAGGCCGTTTGATATCCGGGAGTACACCGAGGCCGCGGCCCAGGCAGCACAAACCGCGGCGGAGCTGAACGCATTGGTGACTAATCTGGATCAGAGCGTTCAACCCGAGCGATTGGAGAAAACACTCGATACGTTTGAGGCGCAGATTAGTTCATTGATCTGGCAGGCGGCTTTCGCGTTGCTGGCGGTTGGTCTGGTCCTGATCTTGGCCGGCAAGCTCATCCTGCGCCGAGCCAAGGCTTGACGAAAGCTATAATGCTTGGCTCATGATTTCCAGACGGCGCGAGTTTGAGGTCATTGTTATTGGTGGTGGTCACGCGGGCGCAGAGGCCGCGTGGGCCGCGTCCAATGCCTTGCAATCCGCCGGCAGCGGGCGCGTCGCATTGATCACGATGGACCCCAGCAAGACCGGTGCGATGTCTTGCAATCCCTGTATTGGTGGGCTAGCCAAGGGGCAGATCGTCCGAGAGATCGATGCGCTCGGCGGGTTGATGGGGCTGGCTGCGGACGCGACGGGGATCCAGTTCCGCGTACTCAATTCAAGCCGGGGTCCTGCGGTCCACGGCCCACGCTGCCAGAGCGATAAATACGCCTATGCCCGCGAGGTCCAGCGCCTGCTTCACACCCGAGTGAACCTCATTGAGGTCGCTGGGCTCGTCGACGATTTCATCATCGAAGACGGCCGGTGTGTCGGTGTGAAATACAAGCCCTCCCCGACCAACGGCCCCGAAGAGCCGACCGATGCATGCTGTGGCGAGTTCGGCTGTATCGATGACGCGGAAAAGCCGATCATGCTGCATGCCAAGTCCGTCGTTCTGACAACGGGCACGTTCATGCGAGCGATCATGCATACGGGGCAAGATCAAGCCAAGGGCGGGCGTGTCGGGGAGGGTACGGCGGATGGGATCAGTGGGACCCTCAAGCGCCTCGGCTTCGAGCTCGGCCGACTGAAGACCGGGACCCCACCGCGTTTGGCCCGTGAGTCGCTGGACCTCGGCAGCCTAGAGCGGCAGCCCGGCGATCAACAACCCGTGCCATTCAGCGACATGACCAGCGGTGACTTCCCACCGATGCGGCAGACGCCGTGCTGGATCACTCACACCAACGAGCGGTCGCATACGTTGATCCGTGAGAACCTCGACAAGGCACCAATGTATAACGGGCAGATCACAACGGCAGGGCCGCGATACTGCCCGTCGATCGAGGACAAGGTCGTACGCTTCGCGGATCGTGCATCGCACCATGTCTACCTCGAGCCGGAGTCGCATGAAACCAATGAGGTGTACTGCAACGGGATCAGCACTTCGCTGCCTGCCGAGGTACAGGACGTGATCATCCGTTCGCTGCCGGGCTGCGAGAACGCGGAGGTGCTTAAGTATGGCTACGCCGTGGAGTACGACACCATCCTCGCGCATCAACTGGATGCAACATGCATGACCAAGGTCGTGCCGGGCTTGTTTACCGCGGGTCAGATCAACGGCACATCCGGTTATGAGGAGGCCGCAGGGCAAGGCTTGATTGCCGGTGTCAACGCGGTACGGTTTGCCCGAGGCGAACCACTCATCCGGCTGGGTCGTGAGCAGGCCTATATCGGCGTCATGATGGATGATCTCGTGACCAAGGTACCTGTTGAGCCGTACCGGATGTTTACCTCGCGGGCGGAGCATCGCTTGCTCTTGCGCTCGGACAACGCAACAACGAGGCTTACGCCGCTGGGCCGTGAGCTGGGCCTGGTCGATGATGCTCGTTGGTCGCTGTATGAGAAGCGGCAAGCGGCGCGTGCAGCAATCGACACGTACCTTCAACAAACCAAGGTAGATGGCGATCGATTGATCGATCGGATCAAACGATCTGAGATGTCTCCCGACGGCCTCACGGATTTACTAAAGCATCACAGCTACGCTCTCGATGCGGCGTCAGGTTTATCGTATGTCCAGGTGCGTGGTGTCCTGACGGAGTTGATCGCCGATCACCACTACGCCGGCTATATCAAGCGGCAGCAGCGTGAGGTCGCGCGGCTTAGCGAGCAGGAGTCTCATCCCCTGCCTAGCGATCTCGCCTACACCGATGTGTCGGGGCTGCGCCGTGAGGCCCAACTCGTTCTAGACCAGTTCAAGCCCGCGACGCTGGGCCAGGCCGGGCGGCTCGAGGGTGTCAACCCCGCAGACCTGATGGTCGTGAGCGTTTACCTGAGCAAGCGGCACCAAACGGCCTGAGCGGCTTGCCATGCGCGGCGTTCCGGGTTCTACTGCACACATGCCAGACGAATCCTCCAACACCGGCTGCCTTGTCGTGATCTTCGGCGCCTCGGGCGACCTGACCAAACGCAAGCTCGTCCCCGCCTTGTACCACCTCTGGGACAGTGGCATGCTGCCATCCAACATCGCCATCATGGGTGTCAGCCGGACGAAGTATTCCGATGATGCTTGGCGGGAGCAGCTATACGATTTCGCTCCCGATAGCTACGACGCCGACAAGTGGGCCGGCTTTAAAAACCGTATCCACTACCAGGCGTCCGACGCGACCAAGGCCGAGGCCTGGGGCGAGATCAAAGAGCGGATGTGCTCCCTTGACAAACAGCACGACCTCAATGGTAACGTGCTGTTCTACCTCTCCGTGTCGCCACAGTTCTTCACCCCGATCATCAACAACATCGGTACGGCCGACATCGTCGTCGAAGGCCGCAAGTACTGCTCGATCGATGGCAACAAGTCATGGCAGCGGATCGTGGTCGAGAAACCCTTCGGCTCGGACCCCGAGTCCGCGGCGCAGCTCAACCGTACCTGCGCCTCGGTCTTCGATGAAGACGCGATCTACCGCATCGATCACTACCTCGGTAAAGAGCTCGTCCAGAACATGCTGGTTCTGCGTTTCGCCAACGCGATCTTCGAGCCACTCTGGAATCAGCGCTACGTCGATCATATCCAGATCACCGCGAGCGAGACGGTTGGTGTCGAAGGGCGGGGCAGCTACTACGACAGCCCGTCGGGCGGGGCGATGCGCGATATGGTGCAGAGCCACCTGCTGCAGGTCTTGTCCGTTGTCGCGATGGAGCCGCCGGTCAGTATGGACGCGGCGGACATCCGCACCGAGAAGATCAAGGTGTTCAAGGCCCTGCGCATCCCGAAGACGGACGAGGTCCCCGGCATCGCGATCCGCGGGCAGTACGGACCGGGCGCGGTCAACGGCACGCCCGTCGTCGGCTACCGCGACAACGAAGGCGTCGACCCGCACAGCCAGACCGACACCTTCGCCGCGATGCAGTTCAGCGTCGACACCTGGCGGTGGGGCGGCGTGCCGTTCTACCTCCGCTCGGGCAAGGCGATGGCCGAGAAGAAGACCGAGATCGTCGTCTACTTCAAGCCGACCCCGCACTGCCTGTTCCGCGACAAGGCACGGACGACCAAACCGAACCAGATCGTGATCAATGTCCAGCCGGACGAGGGCATCCGCATGCGGTTCGAGGGCAAGGTGCCCGGCTCGGGGCTGAAGATGAAGGAGGTCGTGATGGACTTCGACTACATCGAGCAGTGGCAGGCCGAGCCGCCGGACGGCTACGCGACGCTGCTGCACGACGCGATCAAGGGCGAGCAGACGCTGTTCAAGCACCGCGACGAGATCCAGTCGGCCTGGGACGCCGTGCAGCCCGTGCTCGACTACTGGGCCGACAACCCGCAGGACGATTTGCCCAACTACGCGGCGGGGACGTGGGGGCCGCCCGCGTCCGACCTGATGATGCAGCGCGAGGGGCGCTACTGGCGTAACGGTTAATGGGCCGCCTGTTGGCCAAGCCCGTTTGCGGTTATCGATAAGCAGATTGGAATAAACCCTTCGCTTCCTAGGCTATCCCCCTACGGATCGTGCTATCCGACTATCCGAATATGCGTGAGTTCAAACAACAGGAGTCCCGATGCCACTTTCTTTACCTTCGCCGGCTTTGACTTGGAAGGGGCTTGTACTCACATCGAGTTTGATTCTGACCTTGGCGGTGCTTGTACTCGCCGCCCATGCCACAGAGAAGCACGGCACAGAAAGCGGGTCGCTGCCAATCAATGGGCATGTTGAGACGGGCCAGATCCAGTGGCTTCGCGACTACGACATGGCCTTCGTACAGAGTAAAAAACACAATAGACCGGTGATGTTGCTCTTTCAGGAAGTTCCAGGCTGCCAAGGCTGCCGTGATTTCGGCAAGGAGGCACTGTCTCACCCGCTGATCGTCGAGGCGGCCGAGAACCTCTTTGTCCCCCTGTGTATCCACAACAACAAGAGCGGCGAGGACGCCAGGGTCCTCAAACAGTACCGCGAGCCGTCCTGGAATTACCCGGTCATCCGCTATGTCGATGGCGGCGGCAAAGACCTCATCCCGCGCAAGGACCGGATCTACAGCACTCAGGCCACGGCCGCCCGTATGGCCGCATCACTCAAGCAGGCCGACGAAGAGGTCCCCGTCTACTTGCAGCTGCTAGCCGATGAAGGCAAGGGCGGCCTGGAAACCGCGACGTTCCAGATGGGCTGTTTCTGGCACGGCCAAGCGCGGCTTGGCGGGATCGATGGCGTTGTCAACGCCCGCGCGGGCTGGGCGGGCGGAGCCGAGGTTGTTGAGCTGACCTTTGACCCCGCGGTTGTTAGCTATGAAAAGCTCGTCAAGGCGGCAGACAGCCAGCGGTGTGCGATCCGGGTATACGCGGCGAACGCCGCCCAGAAAGAAACCGCCGCGGCTGTTGTCGGCACGCGCGCCGCCGACGCCACGCGTGTTCGCGACATCGGCAACACCGATGCGCACCAGTACTGCCACCTGCGTCGCACCGCGTTGATCCACCTACCCCTGACCGCCGCCCAGGCGACCAAGGCCAACGCCGCCATTGAGGCGGGCAAGTCGCCGCTGCCTTACCTCAGCCATCAGCAGGCCGAACTATTCAAGCGCGTCAAGACGCTGATGGCCGCGGGCCATGCCAAAGCGTTTCACGATCACATTCTTCCCGAAGACCCAAGCGCACTGGCTCTGTACCAGCACAACCTGCTTGCCTTGGTCGAGACGCTGGAAGCCAAGTAACGATCTTTCAGAAAACCGGAGCAAACCTGCTGAGGGCATAGCCTCTCAGAACGTGTGTGAAAAGTTCCTTGGTGGGATAGGCTTGCAGCCTGTCGTCAAGGCGAAGCCTTGAATCATCGGCATGGACAAGTATCCAATGACGGGCAAGATGCCTGTCCCACCTTCTTACACACGTTGTAAGCATCGACCGTGCGGCAAGTTCGCTGTGGGTCGCTGCCGCGCACCTCGGCCATAATCCGCTATTCTTCCCGGATGCTTAAACTCCCCGGCCATGTCCACGTTGCATCCGATACCGAACAACTCTTCGACGACCTTGGTAGTGCATTGCTAGGCAACGCCCAGCGCGCTTTGCAGAACCGCGGGGTCTTCCACATGGCGCTGTCCGGAGGCGGCACGCCCGAGCCGTTCTATATCCGTATGGTCACCGACCCGAAGTTTCGTAGCTTCCCGTGGGAGCAGACGCACCTGTGGATTGTGGACGAGCGATGCGTGCCCGAGGACCACGAGAAGTCGAACATCAAGATGATCCGCGAGGCGATGGCCGACCACGTGCCGATCAAGCGCAGCGCGGTGCACCCGATGCCCGTGCTGGCGGACGACCCGGCCAGGGTTTACGAAGAAGAATTCGCCGCGGCGTTCCCAGGCGTCGCGCTGCCCGGCTTCCCGCGCATCGACTTCATCCTGCTGGGCATGGGCGGTGATGCGCACACCGCCAGCCTGTTCCCTCAGTCGCCTGCGCTAGAGATCACCGATCGCTGGGTCGCGACCAACGACGGCGAGCGCGTTGTCCCGCCGCCGCGCGTCACGATGACCTACCCGCTCATCAACCACGGCCGCGAGGTCGTCGTCCTTCTGGTAGGCACGGGTAAGCACGCGACGCTCAAGCAGATCGAGGCCCAGCACGCGACCGGCCAGCCGGATATCCAGGAACTGCCCATCACCGGCATCGACCCCTCCCCACACGGCGGCGATCTGACCTGGTACCTCGACACCGGTGCCGCGACAGGTGCGTAATCGATTTGGGCAGCTGTTTTCATACGCTCGGGTGGTTATGCTCCAGCGATGTGGGCGGTTTGATCGTCTGGGAACCTTCACCTCTTCCGGCCGTCTGCATAACGATGACGAGCGGCTGTTGCTCGCCCACTTTGTAGCGCCTTGTGGCAGCCCGGGGCTATGACAGGCTTGCAGATTTTTGGGGATGCGATCAAGGCTGCCAGGGGTTTGGCGTCCTTGATTGATGGGCAGGTGTTTGGCGGTCTTTCGATCACCTGAATGGATGATAAAAGCCCTTGAAACACTGGGTTGGTGCGCACAAAACACGTCTTTTGCGCACGATTTCAAGTGTGCCACGGTTGGCTTGGCGTCCTTGGCATCTTTGGCTGACGCGCTGGCTTTCACTAAGGCAGGCCCCCATCGGGACCACCCGTGGCTGCGGTCGCCGCCGCGGTTGTTCACACCGACTCAAGCCCGGGCAGGCCGTCGAGGCTGCGTCGGTTCTTTCGCCGCTTGTACTTCGTCACGCCGTCGGGCCCCTTCTTCTCGGCCCAGTGGTTGAGCTCATCGCGCTGGCCTTTGTACTCGTAGTACGGCACGCCGAAGCCGCAGGAGTCAGCAACGCGGTCGGCAGTGACCTTGATGATGCAGCGCACGCCCGGCAGGTCGGGGAAGTGCTCGGCGAGTTCGGCGAAGCCGGCCTGCCCGGGCTCGATCGCCTCGCCCCTGCCCTGGACCCGCAGGATGTTGGGCGGGCCCTCGTACGCGTTGAACATGATGCAGATGCGCCCGTTCTCGCGCAGGTGGGCGAGCGTCTCGATGCCCGACCCGGTCAGGTCCAGGTACGCGACTGTGCGGTCGTCGATGATCGCGAACGTGCCGTCCAGCCCCTTGGGCGAGAGGTTGATCAGCCCGTCACCCGAGAGCGGGGCGGTGGCGACAAAGAACATGCGCTGCTTGGCGATAAACGCGCGGTCACGCTCGGTGAGGGTGTTGCGGTCAGGCATCGGTGGATTGTACTGGCCCGGGGATCATCGGCCCATCCCACTGCTGCCCGCCCGGGTGGGGGTTGGCTTCACTGAGCATATCGACGCCGCGCTGCACCGCCGACTCGCACCGCGCGGTCAGGCCGCGCACCTGCTTGCGGCCGGCGCGCTTCTCCGCGACGTATTCGCAAAGCGGGATCGGCTCGTTGAACCGGACATACGCCGCGCGGTCCGCGATCGGCGGCATCATCTTTCTGTGCAGGTCCTCGGCCAGGTTCTCGCTCGTCTCTTCGATCCGGTCCAGTGTCGGGCTGGAGGCCACGTAGCTGTCTGAATAGCTGGCCAACCGGAGCGCGAGCATGGCCTCGTCCGCCCAGGTCGCGGCGGCGGCGTGATCCGCGACACGCTCCGGGTCGGTCCGCACCTCGTGGATCACCTGCCGGGCCTTGCGGACCCGGTCGATCAGCGGGGCGTCTGCCTTGAGTGTGATGTCGAGCTTGGCTTCGAGTTTGTCCATCACGACACCGCCCGCGTGACTGATTAAGCCGTGGAAGTCATCGGCCTCGGGGGTGTCCAGCCCGCGCAGCTTGAGGTTGCGGTGCAGCAGCGCCACGCCAATGAGACGCATCGCTTCGACCGGTTTCGCGTCGGCGGGCAAGCCGGCCTCCACCGCCTTGGCCAACGCCTGCAGCCGCTCGACGACCAATGGCCGGCAGTCCGTCAAGTGCGTCGCCTTGATCGAAACCGGTACCGCCAGCACGCGGTTGCCCTGCTCCTTGAGTTGGTGCGCTGCGCGTAGGGCGAGGAACGCTGCGCCCTCGCTGAAGGGGGTGACCCGGTCGTTCTCCAGGTAGACGTTGCCTTCGGGGAAGACGACCAGCGCGTGCTTGCCTTTTTCCAATACGCTCAGGGCCGTCTTCATCGCCCGCGGGTCCGAGCCCTCGCGGTCGACGGAGAAGGCCCCGAGCCGCTGCATGATGAACGCATCGAGCCACGAGCGTAGGAACACGTCGTACGCCGCCATCATCTGCGTCGTGAGCCCGGCCTGTCGGCAGGCCTCGAGCATGATCGCCGCGTCCGCATGGGTCGGGTGGTTCGGCATCAAAACGAGCCGATCCCCGGGCTCGGCCGCCTGCCGGAGCGTGTCGGTCCCGTGGACTGTCAGTTCCGCGATCCGTTTAGACTTGGACAGGAACCTCTTGCGGTTGTACCAGCCCAGCAACTGCCGCCAGAACGCGATGTCCTTGGGTGGGTAGTCCCGGTACGGCTCGTCGGAAAAGTCGAGCATCCAAGCATTTTCTACCAAAACGAAAGGGCTTGCTTTCGGAATTGATGTTAGGATAATGATTGGGTATTGGAGGCCGCTGTGATGCTGGATTGGCTCTTTCTGGATATGGACAACTACTTCGCCTCGGTCGAGCAGCAGGCCCGGCCGGAGCTGCGCGGCAAGCCCGTGGGCGTGCTGCCGGTGATGAGCGCGGGGACCTGCTGCATTGCCGCGAGCGCCCAGGCCAAGCGCCGGGGGGTAAAGACCGGCACGCTTGTGCGCGAGGCCCGTCAACGGTGCCCGGACATCCGGTTCGTCGAGGCGCGCCCGGCCTACTACGTCGAGGTCCACAAGCAGATCAAGGAGGCGGTCGAGAGGGTCGCGCCCATTGATAAGGTCTGGTCGATCGACGAGGTGGCTGTGAAACTGTTGGGCCACGAGCGTAGACCCGAGACGGCGTTGGAGATGGGGCAACGGGTTAAACAGGCTGTTACCAACGCGGTAGGCGAGTACCTCACCTGCAGTGTTGGTCTGGCACCGACGCGCCTGCTGGCGAAGGTCGCCTGCGAGTTGGGCAAGCCAGACGGGTTGCGGGCGTTGCCGCTGGGCACGCTGCCCGGCGCGATTGAGCAGCTCAAGCTCACCGACCTGCCGGGCATCAACGTTGGCGTCCAAGTTAGGCTGAACCGCAAGGGCGTCTGCACAATCCGCGAGTTGTGGGACCTTTCAGCCCAGCAGGCGCAGGAGGCCTGGGGTTCGATCGAGGGCCGGCGGTACTGGATGGCGCTGCACGGCCAGGAGCCGGCACTGCGTTCTGAGCACCGCAAGGTCTTTACCCACGCCCACGTGCTCGCCCCCGAACTGCGGACAGAAGACGGTGCCCACAGCGTGATGACGCGGCTGCTGCACAAGGCCGCCGCGCGCCTGCGCTGCCACGGCTATGTCACGCGGAGCCTGTCGGCGTCGCTGCGCTACGAAGACGGCAGCCGCTGGCATGACGGCATCGGCCTGCCCGCCTGCCAGGACACCGTGACGGTCATCGAGCACTTCGAGCGTCTCTGGCGACGCAAGCGCATCAGCGGAACGCCGAAGAAAGTAGCGATCGCGTTAGGCAGCCTGGAGCCCCTGGCCTGCACGACCGGCCGGCTATTCGACGTGATCGACTCCCGGCACGCGCTCGGGGACGTGATTGATAACATCAACCAGAAGTTTGGCAACCACAGCGTCTACTTCGGCGGCATGCACGACATCGCCGACAAAGAGATGCACGACAAGATCGCGTTCGGCCGGGTCCCGGACGAGGCGGCGGCGATGTGATCAATACCGTGTAGCGGGAGACGCGGAGCGTCCCGTGCCAACCACAATCGATTACTTGATCGCCACCAGTAAAACCACGGCATAACACGCGATCGCGCGGTTCTCACCCAGCGCATCAACCTCTTCGTGCGTCTTCGCCTTGAGATTGACCCGTGATAATTCACAACCAAGCAACTCCGCGAGGTTGGCCTTGATCCCATCCTTGTGCGGCCCGAGCTTGGGCCGCTGCAAAATGACCGTGCAGTCGAGGTTGCCGATCGCATAGCCCTCAGCAGCCATCCGCTTACACGCCTCACGCAAAAACACGGCGGAATCGGCGTTCTTCCAGGCCGGATCGCTATCAGGAAAAAGCTGGCCAATATCGTCCTGCCCAAGCGCCCCAAGGACCGCGTCCGTCACCGCGTGGTAGAGCACATCCCCATCCGAGTGCGCAACGCAGCCGCGGTCGTGATCGAGTTTGACCCCGCCGACGATCAGGTCGTACCCGGGTTCCAGGCGGTGCAGGTCGAAGCCGTGTCCGATGCGGGCCATATGCGAATCACTCACGAGGCAGTCAGTTTCCTCTGCTCATTTTAATGTGGTTTTTCAGGTTCGTAGCGAGTTGGTTGAGTTGCTTAAGCTCGTCGTCGCGCTGGGTGGTCAGTTCAGCGTACCGCTTGGCGTCTTGATCGGAAGTAAAGCTGATGCGGGCATCTCTGTCCAGAGTCCAGCCGCGGAAGGTGTTTCGAAGGTGCTTCAAGACCGCCCGGCGGGCCAAGAAACACCGCGTCTCCTGGGACCGGAGTTCCGCGAGACGATCAGGGCTCACGAGAACGTGCCAGTTCGCGAGGATCATCTGGGCGTCAGCCTCGGGAACGCCATCCCGGATGAGAGATGCGTGGATCTTGAGTCCCATGCCCTCATACGACTTCTGAATCGCGTTGATTCGGTGGATGACCTTGTTGCACCTGGCGATGTGCTGATCCAGTTGTTCTGTCGCGCTGAACATCCGCCGCAAGTCCTCACCGCCGAGGTCAAAGAAATGCCGCTTGGCTTGGACATAAGGTGGGACGAGCGTTTTTCCTTCTGCGGTGATTCGGGCGATGGTTACTTCGGCCAGTTCGCGGTGCTCGGGGCTGAGGTCATCGAGGGCCATCGTGGAGCGGTGGGCGACTGCTTGCTTGGTCGGCGTAGAAATTGGGGCCGAAGCCACGTGCTGGATTGGCTGCTGAGATTGTGACTGGATGCGTTCCATCTGTTTCTGGAATTCCAGGCCCCGTATGAAAGCGGCGTCATCAATCTGGCTCTGCGCATACTCGTCATGCAGGCCGGGGCTCTTACTCGCAGCCAGGTTGGCCATCCCCAGCATGACAAAGAAGCAGGTCACCACGAGGAAGCCGGCAGTGTTGACCGCGGCAGGGGAGCGACTGAACAGGCCGGTGACCCTAATGGCCAGCCAGATAAAGAACGCGGCAAGCGCGCAGGACGAAGAGAGCGAAACGAAACCCATCCCCAAGAGTTGGGCGTTGCTCTGCGCATCGCGGCTCAGCAACGCCGGCACGATCGGACTCATCGCATAAACGAAACACGCCAGGGTATAGACCCACAGCGTCCAGTGAAGCGTGATTGGCTTTCTTTCTTTTTCCAATGTCTTGCCCATATGACCCTCCGGTGTTATCAGATTGTCGGCGAGTGATAAGACGAGCTTTGGGAGAATAAGCGCAAATGACAAGAAACCGCTTTGTGAACGCAAGAGGCAACATATCAGAGGTTTGTAACGGCTGGTCCGTTGAAGTGGGCTGCCGGCAGGTCGCGTTACTTCAGCCCGTACTCATTCAGCTTACGGTACAGCGTCCGCTCACCGATACCGAGCATCTTTGCAGCTTTCTCGCGGTTGCCGCTGTGGATTTGCAGGGCGTTGCGAATCGCTTGTTTTTCCAATTGATCCAGCGACAATCCCGCGGTGTCGATCGAGCCACCTGAAGAGCCATCACCACCCTGCGCTAATTCCGGGGGTAGGTGGCGTGGCTCGATCTTTTCGCTGTCGCAGACGATGACCGCGTTCTGCATAGCGTTAATCAGTTGGCGGACATTCCCGGGCCAATCGTACTGCATCAGGGCGGTCATCGCGTCTTCCGCGACGGTCAGGCCGGGCTTATTCATCTGCTCAGCGTACTTGGTCGCGTAGTGCTGCACCAGCAGTGGGATATCGTCGCGGCGCTCGCGCAGCGCAGGCAGCCTAATCTCCATGCCACGGATGCGGAAGAACAGGTCGCCGCGGAACCCGCCTTCCTTGACCAGCGTTTCAAGGTCGTGGTTGGTCGCACTGACCAGGCGGACATCGACGTGCTTGGACTCGTTAGCCCCGACGCGGATGACCTCGCCCGACTCGAGCACGCGCAGCAGCTTGGGCTGCATCGACAACGGCATGTCGCCGATCTCATCGAGGAAGAGTGTCCCACCATTGGCGTACTCGAACCGCCCCTCCCGGTCCTTGGCGGCGTCCGTAAACGCGCCGCGGACATGGCCGAAGAGCTCGTCTTCGAGGAGGTTCTCGGTCAGGCCGGCGCAGTTCAGCGGGACAAAGCGTTTCTTCGCGCGTGGTGAGTTGTTGTGGATGGCCTGGGCGAAGAGCTCTTTACCGGTTCCCGACTCGCCGGTGATGAGGACTGGGATGTTGGCGGGGGCGGCCTGCTTGAGCTTGGCGATGACCTCGCGCATCGCGGGGGACTGGCCGATGATGCCTTCAAAGCCGAACTGCTCGTCGACCCGGCTGCGCAGCTCGGTGTTCTGGGCCCGCAGGAACACCGTCTCAAGCGCTCGTGTGCACAGCGTACGCAGCACGTCCAGGTCGATCGGCTTCTCGATGAACTCGTAGGCCCCGCCTTTGATCGCCTGCTTGGCGGTGGGGATGTCGCCATGTGCCGTGACCATGATGGTTTCGGCCGCCTGCTGTGACTGCCTCGCGGTGTTGAGGACCTCCATGCCGTCGGCCTCGCCTTGCATCTTGAGGTCGGTAACGATGAGATCGAACTGGCCGTGCCTGAGCTCATCGAGCGCACCGGCCAGGTCGTATACCAGGGTGCAGACGTGGCCCATCCGCCGCAGGACCTCTGCCATGACCTCGGCGTGGTCCAGCTCGTCATCCACGATTAAGACCTGGGCGGTCGGCAACTCGTTAGCGGTCGAATCGGTGCTCATATCGCTGCCATGATCCTTTGCACGATCGGCCGGGTCAAACGCCGATCCTACCTGGATCGTCTCCTATAATTCACCAATGGATCGCACGGACCCCCATGCCCGAGAAGTCGGCCAGGCCGAGCCGCAAGCCGCGACATATCGCGTCGGCTGCGTGAGCTATCTCAACGCCAAGCCATTGATCGCAGGACTGGACGACGAGCCGGGAATCGAGGTTCGCACCGATGTGCCTGCTCGGCTCTTGGCGGATCTCGAGTCAGGCGAGGTAGACATCGCGCTGTGTCCGGTGTTCGATTTTTTCTCATCCACACACGAGTTAGCACTGGTGCCGGTCGGTGCGATCGGTTGCGAGGGGCCGACGCTCACGGTCCGGCTCTATAGCCAGGTCCCAATCGAACAGATCACGACCCTGCATGCCGATACGGACAGCCACACCAGCGTCGCGCTGGCCCAGGTCCTGCTCGCGAAGCTGTTCGGCGTGCGGCCGAAGATGGTGGACTACGACGCGCGCGAGCGGACCGCCGAGGGCCGTATCGACGAGTCGCCCCAGGCGATGTTGCTGATCGGCGACAAAGTCGTCACCGGCTCGCCGCTTGCGGTGCAGTACCCCTACCAGATGGACCTCGGTGAGGGCTGGCACGAACTGACGGGGCTCCCCTTTGTCTTCGCGATGTGGATGACACGAGTTGAGCGTGACCTTGGAGACCTCCCAACGCATCTGCGGACGAGGCTTGCAGCCAACCTCCCTCAGCGGCTGTTGATCGCCGAACGGTATGCTCGTCAGCATGGGTGGCCCAGTGATCTAGCCGAGCATTATTTGATCGATGTGCTGCGCTATCAGATAGGCGAGCGAGAATTGGAGGCGGTTGCGCGATTCGGACAATGCGTCAATGAGCTTGGCCTTGTCGGCCATTCCCGGCGAGTCCGCCTCTATGCTGGGCCTAAACAGCCGTGAGCCGGCCGCGTAAGCAAGCCTATCGCAGCCAGGCGTTGTCTGACCTCACCAGGCAGCTGCTTTATTCACCGAGTGGGAAGCGTGCTGAAGTAGTCCGCCATGCGGAGCATCTACATGATGACCTCGAACCGGGGAAAAACTACCCGATTGACTTTGTTGTCTACCGCCTAACGGATCGGCGCATACCGCCTAGTGAGAACGTGATGCTGGTCGGCGAAGCGATCAAGCCAGACCTGCGTCTGCTGATTGACGCATTGAGCCGATCGATCGAGATGAAGTGTGGCGACAACGATCCCGGCCTTACGACCAAGGAACTCGCCGAGTCGCTCGGCGTGAGTACGAAGACGATCGCCCGCTGGCGTGATAACGGCTTACGTTGGCGGTGGGGGATTCGTGAGCAAGCCGACAAGCCCATGGTTTTGATCCCCAAGTCCGCGTTGGATGCATTCCAGCAGACTCAGCCTGGTCGGGTTACGTCTGCAACCGCCTTTACACGGTTGTCCGAAAACGAGAAGTCCCGGCTCATCCACCGCGCCCGTCGGCTGGCTGAAGCCACTGATATCCCGCCACAGACCATCCTGGCACATCTTTCCAAGCGTACCAGCCGAAGCATCGAGGCTATTCGGCAACTGATCCACCGCCACGATGAAGCCTTCCCTGATCAGGCCGTCTTTACGGACCGAACGGGCCCGCTTACAGGCCAACAGAAGATCGAGATTGATGATGCGTATTCGCGTGGTATCACGGTCGCTGCGTTATGCGGGCAATTTAGAAAGACGCGATCAACCATCTACCGTGCGATCCATGAGGGCCAGGCTCGCCGGATTTCGGTATTAGAATTGCACGCCGTTTACTCGCCGATATTCGATCGTGAGGACGCAGATGAGGTCCTCATGCGACCGATCGTCCGCCGAGGGCAAACGCGGAGCCTGGGTTCAGAGATCATCTGCAGCCTGCCCGACAAGGTCAGGTCGTTGTACGATCGTTCTATCCAGCCTGACGATGTGGTTCGCTCATTGATTATTCGGTACAACTTTCAAAAGTATCGCGCGGTCCATCAGCAAGAATTGATCAAGCAAGGCCCGCCCCGCGCATCTGATCTGCGCGCATTCAACGAACTCTACAAACGTATCCAACACAGCCAGGGCGAGGTGGTTGCCGCCATGCTACCCGTCACACTGTCGCTTGTACTTCGCCAACAGACCGCGGCGCAGCGAGATGACGCAAACACACTTATCCCGATACTTTTTCTAGCCAACGAGGTCCTCGCCCAGGAAATTGATCGGTTTGATGCCTCGGTCGCACACACCTTCGAGTCGGTGCTCACCAACCGGCTGCTACGCGTGCTCGCAAGAACGCCGGCACTGGATCCAGAGGTTGATGAGGCCGGGCTTCTCGCGCAGCTCGCGAGATACGGCGTTGAGCCCGCATAGGGGGATTCGCCTACTCGCCGCGGTATTCGCCGCTGTTGGAGCCGGTCTCGTACACGCGAACAATCGACAGCATGTCGAGCTCTGGCTTAAGCCGGTCCCAGATCCACTTGGCGATCAGTTCAACGGTTGGGTTCTCCAGGCCCTCGATCTCGTTGAGCAGGTGGTGATCCAGCGCCTCTTCGATCGGCTTGATCGCCGCCTTGATCTCACCAAAGTCGATGAGATAACCTAGCTTCGGGTCAACTTCGCCTTCAACGACCACGTCAACCTTGAAGGAATGGCCGTGCATCACACGGCGGCACTTATGCCCCTCGGGGAAGGTGGGCAGGAAATGGGCGGCTTCGAAGCCAAAGGATTTGGTCAGGGCGATGCGCATGATCGAAGATTGTAAGGTCAGGCCGCCTCACACGCCGCGGGCCTGTGGGTCCCAGACCAGCTTGTGCAGTTGTGTCTGAAAGCGTACAGGCAGCTTGTCCGCCAGGATCCACTCGGCCAGGTCGCGCACCGCCAAGCCTTGCACGCCGGCGATCTCCAGCCCGGGTTTGACCTCGTTGACTGCGCTGACCAGCACCGCGTTGACCCGCTCGTGCAGCCTGTGCTCCTCTAAAACCCCCACCATCCAGTCGTAGTCTTCGCGGCTGGTGAGCACGAACTTGACTTCGTCCCGCTCGTTGAGCCTGTCGACGTTGGACCATTCGTTCCGTTCGGCCTCGCCCGATCCCGGCGTCTTGAGGTCCATGATGCGGATCACCCGGGGGTTGCATGTGCTGATGTCGCAAGCCCCGCTCGTCTCGATGAGCACGGTCTTGCCGAGGTCGCAGAGCTTGGTCATGAGCGGGTGCACGCCGCGTTGCAGCAGCGGCTCACCGCCGGTGACCTCATAGAGGTCGCAGCCGTCTTGCCCGCCCGTCAACTCGAAGCACTGCTCGATGACCTGATCGATCGTGCGCTTGTCGCCTTCATGGAAGGCGTACTCCGTATCGCAGTAGTTGCACCGGAGGTGACAACCGCGGAGCCGGATAAACACACACGGCTGTCCGGCGTAGGTTGACTCGCCCTGCAGGGAGTAGAACAGCTCGTTGATGTAAAGCGTGTCCTTGCTCACAACGGGGCTCCTTGCAAGACGCCCGCCGCTTCGAGCTCGGCAAGCAGTTTGGCAACCGTCCTGCCCAAGACCGGATGAGCTGCTTCAGGCGCGATGTCGGCCAAGGGCTTGAGCACGAACCAGCGCTCGTGCATGCCCGGGTGCGGCAGTGTCAGTCGCGAGCTGTCTTTCACGTGGTCATCGTAGAGCAGCAGATCGATATCGATCTCACGCGGCCCCCAGTGCCGGCGCTTCTCCCTCGACTCACGGCCCAATTCGAGCTCGATCCGCTGCAACTCACCGATCAGCCAGTCCGGATCCCGCTTGCAGTCAAGCTGCGCCGCCATATTGAAGTACGGGCCTTGATCCTGCGGCCCCATCGGCGGGGTCTCGTAGATCGGCGAAACACTGGCCAGCACCGTATCCGGGAGCGAACGCAGTGCGTCGATCCCAGCATCCAGATAGGCCTGCCGGTCACCCCGGTTGCTACCGAGTCCAAGGTATGCGTTCGCCATTGCCACATTGTCTGCGCAAGACCAGTAGCTGGCAATCGCCTACAATACTTGATCGCTTTACCGAGAGCCCGATGACCGCCAGCACGACCGTCCAACTCGATGCCATCAACCCGCAACTCGACGGGAAACCCGCTGAGGAGATCGTGCAGTGGGCGGGGGAGACCTTCGGCGACGGGCTGGCGATGACTTCCAGCTTCGGGGCCCAGTCCGCGGTGATGCTGCATCTCGTCACCCGTGTGATGCCGGACCTCCCGGTCATCCTCATCGACACCGGCTACCTATTCCCCGAAACCTACCAGCTCGTGAGAGACTTCACAGAGCGGTTCAGGCTGAACCTCAAGGTCTACGCCCCCCGCGTCACACCGGCCCGATACGAGGCGTTGCACGGCAGGACGTGGGAGTACGCCGAGGGCATGGAGCACTACCACCAGGTCTTCAAGATCGAGCCGCTGCAGCGGGCCCTGGAAGAGCTCAACATCGCCGCCTGGCTCGCGGGCCTGCGTGCCGACCAGACCGGCCACCGCGCAACCCTACGCACCGTCGAAAAGCAGGACGGCATCTACAAGATCCACCCGATCCTGAGCTGGACCCGCAAGCAGATCGGCCAGTACATGGCCGAGCACGGCCTGCCATACCACCCGCTGGTCGAAAAGGGCTACGCCTCAATCGGCGATATTCACTCCACTCGCCCGGTGACCGACAGCGAGAACGAACGCGACGGCCGGTTCAGCGGCTTCATCGAAGAGTGCGGCATTCACCTGCCTCAGTCCGAGGCGGAGAATGAGAGCTTGGGGTCGGCAGGCTTGTGAAAACACTTTGTGATTACTCGTTTCGAGTAGCGAAATGCCATCTACAAGAATGGCTGTATACATTTAGGACATAAAGATTCCGAAGTCCCAACCGTCGCGCAACTCGATCCGGTCGGGATAGGAGGTTAGCTCTTTGAGTTGGCCATAACTTCCACCGGTCTTGATGCACTGTCTAGCTGTATCTCGCACATCCAATGACCAGCCAACAATTATTTGGAATCGATCGTACTTATTGAATCTCTTCTTGCGGGCTAGAATCCACCCCATCATTTCACAAGAGATGGATTTGAATAGTACTTCTGTTTGCTCTTTTGATTCCAATGGATGAGTCGTCGTGAAAACGTTATGTAAGTCTCCATTGAAATGCGGCCTGAAGTCGCAGCTACGTATGGCTACTGAATCCCAAAGCGGTTCATCAATGCTGCCGTCATCCGCATAAATGACATTCATATCTGAGGCCCGAGTTCGTGGCTAATGGTGGGATTATCACGGCACAATCTCCACCACGCTCGCCCCCTCAAACAGCGTATAAAACACCTGGTCGATGTCTTTATCCCGCATGCGGATGCAGCCCATCGATTCCTGTCGGCCGATGGACTCGGGGTCGTTGGTCGCGTGGATGCCGTAGCCCTTCTTTTCGCGGGTGTTGTCGTCGATGCCTTCGAGGGCCATCCAGTACTCGCCGATGGGGATGTCCGGGTCGTTGCGGTCGTAGCGTTCGCCGGTGCGGGGGTTGACCCAGGACGGGCCGCCGTTGGCCGGGCCGACTTTTGAGCCGGGCTTGACGATCCACTTGCCGATGGGGGTCGAGTCGAACTCGCCCAGGCCGACGGTGTAGGACTTGAGGTAGATGCGCAGGCCGTCGGCGTCCTCGACGAAGAGGTCCATGCGGTAGTCGGACTTGTCGATGCGGGCATGGACCGGGCCGTTGATCACCTGGATGCCCTGGCCGGCCTGCAGGCGACGCGCGTCGATGCTGTTGACCCGCTCGATAAGCTGGTAGGGGATGCGGTAGGTGTTGCCGATGGTCGAGAGGAACTCGCCGCTCTGGACCTTGTGCAGCGAGATGATCGGGTCGCGGGCGATTTGGTCGCCGTTGAGCTTCCTGCTGAAGATGGTGTTCTCGTTAATGTGTTGCAGCCGATCACGCACGGCCTGGGCCTCGTGACGGGGCAACGCTCCATCACGGAACAGCAGCTCGCTGAGGATCGCCCGGCCGACGGGGATGTTGCCCGCCTCGAGTTGCTCGAGCCCGGTCTCGTAATCGTCTTGGGCGGCACCGAGTTGCTCCCGATCGATGCTGCGCACAATGGCCTCGACACGGGGGTCCTGCCGGGTCGGGATGTTCGATTCGATGGCTTGTTCGGCCGATGACCTGTTGTTGGCCGGCCGCTGGTTGCCGGGCGTCGTGCCACTAGTCGCCGCGGTGCTGCCACGGTCCGGCGGGTACGTGGCCTGGGTCCCGGGATCGGTAGGCTCGGCAGTGGCGTCCGTGGCGTCCGGGTTTTCTTCGTTCGCACTGGCTGTATTGGTCGGGTCGGCGGGGTCGGAGAAGAGCACGATGAGCCCTGCGACGATGACCACGACCGCCAGAAGGATCAGCCAGGGGGCCAGCCCTTTCTTGCGTCGGTTGCTGCCGGAGTACCGCCGGGTTCCCCCGGACCGCGGTGCCTGTGATTGGAGCGCCATCCTTTGCGTCCTCGTATTCAGGGTGTGGGTGGGTTGGTCTGGGCTGGCCCGCCTCGTGCGGTGCCTCGACCTTCATTCATCGGCAATCGATGCGTCTTTCACGCAACATGTTAGACGGCACGGGCCCTAGTGCAAAAGGCTGAACGCGCGCCGCATCAGACCGAGCCCTTCTGCCCCTCGATCCACGCAAGGTACTCCCGGATCCGCTTCTCAAAACCGCGGTCTACGGGCTCATAATACGTCTTATCCACGCCGAGATAGGTCTGGTCCACGAAACCCGTCTCGCTGTTGTGGGCGTACTGGTAATCGGTCGCGTTGCCCAATTCCTTGGCCCCGGCGTAGGCACCGCTGCGGAGGTGGCGGGGGACGGGGACGGTCCGGCCGGTCTTCACGTCCGTCATCGCCTGGTTGATCGCCATGTAGCTGGCGTTGGATTTTGGCGCGGTGGCGAGGTAGGTCGTAGCCTGGGCGAGGGTGATGCGGGCCTCGGGCAGGCCGATGCGGTGAACGATCTCGTAGCAGCTTGCGGCGACCGTGATCGCCCGGGGGTCCGCGTTGCCGATGTCTTCACTTGCGAGGATCGCAATCCGCCGGGCGATGAACATCGGGTCCTCCCCGGCGTGGAGCATCTTGGCCAGCCAGTAGATCGCGGCGTCCGGGTCGCTTCCGCGGACTGACTTGATGTAGGCGCTGATCGCGTCGTGGTGGGCGTCCCCATCACGGTCGTAGGCGATCGCTTTCTGCTGGATGGACTGCTCAGCAGTGTCCAGATCGATACGGATCGGCTCGCCGGCATCGCCCTTGCGCTGCTCGCTCAGCACGGCGATCTCGAGCGCCGACAGCGCACGCCTTGCATCACCGTCTGACATGGTGGCCCAGTGGTTGATCGCGTTGTCGTCGATCGCCAGTTCAAGCCCGCCGAACCCCCGTTCCTGATCACCAAGACAACGCCTGATCAGCGAGCGAATGTCGTACTCGCTTAATGGCTCAAACTGGAAGATCTGGCTTCGGCTAACCAGCGCGTTGTTGACCGCGAAGAACGGGTTCTCCGTGGTCGCCCCGATCAGCGTAACGATGCCGCGTTCAACATCGCCGAGCAGAACATCCTGCTGGGCCCGGTTGAAGCGGTGGATCTCGTCGAGGAAGAAGATCGTACGCTTGCCCTCGTGCTCCAGTCGCTTTCGGGCCTGATCAAGCACATGCCGAACATCCTTGACGCCTACCGCTGCGGCGTTGCCCCGATCGAAATGCCGTTTGGTGTAGCCGGCTATGAGTTCCGCGAGGGTGGTCTTGCCGGTGCCTGGAGGGCCATAGAAAAGCACGGAGGTAAGCTGATCCGCCTCGAGCATGCGCCTCAGCAGCTTGCCTTCGCCGAGGAAGTGCCTCTGGCCGGCGAACTCATCGAGTGTGCGCGGGCGCATCCTTGCGGCGAGCGGCTCGGCACGCTTCACCTTCGCTTCGCGTTTCTCGTGCCAGAGGTCGGCCATCTGA
Source organism: Planctomycetota bacterium (assembly GCA_039188575.1). Taxonomy (GTDB): domain Bacteria; phylum Planctomycetota; class Phycisphaerae; order Phycisphaerales; family Phycisphaeraceae; genus JAHQVV01. The sequence goes on from JBCCYY010000013.1 coordinate 48,667, forward strand.
TCATTGTAGACTGGTGGGATGGATGAGCCCTACGCGGACCTGCCGATGATGCTGACGGTCAAAGGCCGCCGCTGCCTGGTGGTCGGCGCGGGCGGTGTCGGGGTCCGTCGTGCGAAGCTGCTCGCCGAGGCGGGGGCGCATGTCGCTATGGTCGCGCCGCAGGTCCATCCTTCAGCACGTGTATTCGGCGTGCAGATCTACGAGCGGGGGTTTATGCCTGAAGACGTGGATGGCATGCTGCTGGTAGTCGCGGCAACAAGCGATCCGGGCGTGAATCAGGCGGTCTCTGATGCCGCACTTGAGCAAGGCGTGCTGGTCAATCGCACGGATCAGGCCTCGGCAGGAAACCTGACCTTTATGACCAGCCATCGTGACGGGCCGCTGACCATCTCGGTCCAAACCGGCGGGGCGTCGGCCAGCGCGGCTACGCGGATCCGAGACCTGCTCATCGAGTCGCTGGACCCGGTCTGGCCAAGGCTGCTGAGCCTTGCTCTGCCTACGAGGCAGCAGATCCAGGCCTCTGTGAGCGACCCAGCGAAACGCACTGCTCTGCTGCGTCGTCTTACGGACGACAACGCCATAGAGGCCCTCAAGACAGGCGGAGAATCTGGTCTCAAGGCCCTTTACGACGATATTATGAAGGACTTGGCCTAAGCTCCACAGGCCGCCGAAAGCCTGCTGACCGCCCATGCCCGAACCGGCTACGAGTATCCCGCTTATCCTCGCCACCGTCGCCTCGATTGTGGCAATGGTTCTGGCTGTTCGGCGGGTCCGGCAGAGCGACGAAAATGCCTCGCCCATTTGGCCGATCCAGTCGCTGCTCGGCTTCATTACGGCGCTGTGCCTCGGCGCGTTTATCTCCAGAGTCGTGCTCATCCATCAGGCTTGGCAACCGGTCCAGGCCCATGTGGATGGCCTGCTACTCATCGGGGTGCTGCTGGCCCCGGCAATCATCTATATCCAATCGCGCCCCAGGCTGTTCGGGCTTTCCCTCTTCGCGATGCCGCTGCTCGTATTGATCCTGCTGTGGGGGGTCTGCGCGACAATGTGGACCTACCGCCCTTTCAACCTCGACAGCTTCGCACCCGCGTGGACGGTCTTCCACCTCAGCGTGACATACATCGGCCTGCTGGGCTGTGCTTTGGGCGCGGCATGCGGTGCCATGTATCTGTTTGTCCAAGGCCGGCTCAAGACAAAAAATGGGATCAGCAAGGTCAGCTCGATGGCGAGTCTCGAAACACTCGAAACGCTGATCGTCCGTGCAGCAACGCTCGGCTTCGTGCTGCTGACCCTTTCGCTGATTAGTGGCCTGGTCATGGTCACGCAATCCGAGAAGATCACCTCGCTAGGCAAGGCCTGGTGGTCTTCTCCGAAGATCTGGCTCGCGGTCTCGGCGTGGGTCGTCTACGCGATCCTCATCAACGTGCGTTCGTTCAGCACGGTGCGTGGCCGAAGAGCGGCCTGGCTCGCGATCGCGGGGCTTGTTCTTGTGTTAGCGACATACGGCACCGTCGAGGCGCTCGATCGTACCCAGCAGGATGCAGATACGCCCCGTGCACAGGAGGCCGACTGATGCGTCTCCTGATGCTTGGCTTCAACCACCGGACCGCGCCGCTGGAACTGCGCGAAGCACTGGCGTTCGATCCCGGCCAGGCCGCCTCCGCGATCCGTGAATTGCGGCAGGCCTACCCCGCCAGCGAATGCGCGTTGATCTCGACCTGCAACCGCACAGAGTTGTACCTTGCCCGGCCGATCCACGACCCGCCAACGATCGAACACCTGCGCGATTTTGTGATCCAGCAAACCGGGGCGGACGCGGACGCGGTCCATGCCGCCTCGATCCACCGTGAGCAAGAGGAGGCCGCAACGCATCTGTTCCGAGTCAGCAGCGGGCTGGACTCCATGGTCCTTGGCGAGCCACAGGTGCTCGGTCAAGTCAAGCGTGCGTATGAACTGGCGGACGAGTGCGGCGCGGTCGGGCCGATCCTGCACCGCCTCTTCCATGGCGCAATCACCGCCTCCAAGAGCGTGCGTCGGCAGACCGGTATCGATCAGGGGCAGACCTCCGTGAGCTCTGTCGCAGTTTCTTTTGCCAAGAACATCTTCGATCACTTCAGCGATAAGACCGTACTCGCTATCGGGGCGGGCGAGATGGTCAAGTCCGCCCTCGCTTCGCTCAGGCGTGAGAACCCCAAGCGGCTGCTGCTCATCAACCGGACCCAGCAGCGTGCGATCGACCTCGCCAATCAAATCGAACTCACCGGCAGCGACCACGGCGCCCGGGCTTGGGAAGACATGGACTCACTGCTTGTTAAATCAGACATCGTCGTGAGCTGTACCGGATCGACCGAGCCGATCCTCACCGAGCAGCGGTTCAGGCCGCTGCTCAAGAAGCGTCGCGGCCGACCGCTCTTTATGCTCGACTTGGCGGTGCCCCGCGACCTGGACCCCAAGATCGGGGCGCTGCGTAACGTCTACTTGTACAACCTCGACGACCTGCAGCGGACCGTGCAGGCGACCGAGTCAGACCGGCGTGAACTTGTGCAGGAGGCCGAGTCACTGCTGAAGACCCACATCGAGCGCTGCATGGGCGAAATCAGGCACCGCGATGTCGGCCGACTCGTTAAGCAACTCCGCCAACGCCTCCACGACATCGCCGAGCAAGAGCAGGGTAGAACCGCCAAGAAGCTTGCCTCGCTCAATGGCAAGAGCACCGAGCAGGCTGTCGAGGACCTGATCGCGCAGCACAACCACCGCCTGGTTAATAAAATCTTGCACCTGCCGCTGAGCCAGCTGGACCGATCGGACCCGGATGCTGCTCTAGGATTCTACGCAGCGGCTCTGCGTCGCCTGTTCGACCTGCAGGACCAGCCGGACATGCCCCCGGAAGAGCCCGCCGCGGCGCCTCAGGACGAGCCTGCCGAGCGTGAAAACCACGGCAATTCCACCTGATGCCGTGTGGCCGTGCAGCCGTCCGAGCAGGCGATATGGCTGCCTTGGGGTGAAACTCCGTCCGCTTGACGATAGCGGGTCTTTTTGTGACAATGTGTGGCTCGATTAAACCACCCCAACACCCCCGAGGTGCCTCATGGCAGATATCACCCCCGGAAGCACCGTCAATATCAAGATCGTTAAGACCCCGACCAGCGCGTCGGCCCGCAAGACGCTGGTCCGTATCCTGTCCAAGGACGCCGAGGTTGTTGCAGAAAACAAACGCCTTAAGAAGGTCCGCAAGACCAACCAGACGCACTCGCCCCGCGGCGGCCGCTGGCGCGTCTGGGAAGGCCGCCTGCCCAAGCAGCACCCGGTCGAAGGTAAAGTCGGAGAGTCCGGCACGGTCCTCGCCTCGGCAGATGTCGTCACCGATCTGAAGAGCGTCGAGCGTTTTGTCGAAGTCTCGGCTGCCTGATTGAATATCTGCGTGTCAACAAAAATAAGCCCATGCTGAGACAGCGTGTGCTTTTTTGTTTGATCGCATCACTAGTTGATCAGTCAAGTTCCTTGATCTTGATATTCCGGAACCACGATAGCTGCCCGTGGTCTTGCAGCGCGATGTAGCCCTTCAGCGGGCGGTCCTTGATGCCGTGCTCGTCCTGCTGGATGTTGATGATTTCCTCGCCGTTGAGCGCGACCTTGATCGTTTGGCCGTCGCAGGTGAGGACCATTTTCTGCCATTCGCCCGCGGGCTTGGACATATTTTTGCTGGCGGGCTGGGTCCTGATGATGCCGCCGTGGTCGTGGTGCGTCATCTTGTCATCCGGCGTACCGTAGCTATCAAGGATCTGGCACTCGATGCCCTTGGCGACCGGGTCGATCTTGCCCCAGTCATCGCCCGGGTCGGCGATACGGAAGTGAAGCCCACTATTTCCCTTCTTAGGTAGCTTGTACTCCACCGAAAAGACGAAATTCTCGTACTGCTTCTCGGTGTAGAGGTAGGACTTGTACCGCTTCCAGCCGCGCTCACCCTCGCGAGGCTGGATCGCCAACGTGCCGTCATCCTGTGGCACCCAGTTGCCCTCGGTCTTCCAGCCGGTAAGGTCCTCGCCATTAAAGAGTGTGACGAAACCGTCTTCGTCGGCCTGCTCTGACTTGGCGTGATCGTCGGCAAAGACGAGCGAAACAGCGAAGAGCGGCAGAAGCAGCAGGGCGGTCAGAGTGCGATTGAGCATGGGTATCTTTCGTTGATGGGTATCGGAGGGAAGGTGGCACGATTGGGCTCACTGGTTGAAAGAGACCGCGCAAAGCAGACTTGTTACAAACGATCAGTTATCGAACTGGGCATCAAATTCCAACGAACTGCTCGGGAAATCCACGCTGCGGGTGAACTCGGCCGCCTCAGTTGCGCCGTACTCGCGGTCCATCCGGCTGTCTTCCCATTCGACTGAGAGCGGACCCTTGTAGCCGATATCGTTGAGGGCGACGATGATCTCTTCGAAGTTGATATCGCCGTGGCCTAGGGAACGGAAATCCCAGTAGCGGCGGGGGTCCGCGAAAGTCGTGTACCCGCCGAAGACACCCACGGTGCCATCGCCATGGCCCCACCAGGCGTCCTTCATGTGGGCGTGGTAGATACGGTCCTTGAACTCGTAGATGAACTTGACGTAGTCCACACCCTGGTAGCCCAGGTGGGATGGGTCATAGTTGAAGCCGAATCGCTTGTGCCCCTTAATCGCATCGATCGCGCGCTGGGCCGAGGCGATATCGAACGCGATCTCGGTCGGGTGGACCTCCAGCGCGAAGTTCACATCCTCTTTCTCAAACGCATTCAGTATCGGCGTGAAACGCTTTGCAAAGTCCTTAAAGCCCTTGTCCCAGTAGGCCTGATCGGTAGGCGGGAAAGCGTAGATGGAATGCCAGATGCTGCTGCCGGTAAAACCGTTGACAACGGCCGGGAAGTCGTCGCCCTTCGCTCCGGTCTTCTTGCCTCGCCCCGGCTTATTGTTGAGGAATCGTCGGCAGGCCTTGGCACTCTTAGCCATCTTCTTTGCGGCACGCTTGCGGACACCTTCGGGATCACCATCGCCCCAGACATCGTCGGGCAGGATCGACTTATGCCGCTCATCAATATCATCACAGACGGCCTGCCCAACCAGGTGCATCGAAATCGAATAGCTGGTCAGGCCGTGATCGGAGAGGACGTCCCACCGGCCCTTGCAGTACTTGTCAGATTTGGCCGCTTCATCAACGTCGAAGTGGTCGCCCCAGCAGGCGAGTTCGAGGCCGTCATAGCCGAACGACGCGGCCTTCTGGCAGATGACTTCGAAGGGCAGGTCGGCCCACTGGCCGGTGAAGAGCGTGACTGGGCGTGGCATACAGGCCTCCTATGGTGTCGCTTGGCAGGGATTGGAAGAAGTAGTTTGCCACGGCTACGCGTGGCGATCAATTCAATACATCTTGATCAGGCCGAGGTGGTCTGGATCACATGGCGGCGGGCATCCATGGCAAGGTTCGCCAACTGGTCGGCACGCTTATTCTTTTCTCGGCGGACGTGCTCGATCGCCCAAGCATTGAAGCCATCAAGCCGCTTGCTTGCACTCATGAACAAGGGCTTGAGGTTCGGAGCTTTGACCCGGTACTCGCCCTTGATCTGTTTGACCATCAGTTCCGAGTCGCTGCGGATCAGGATCGATTCAAATCCCAGTTTGGTCGCGGCATCCAGTGCGTGCAGCAGGCCCTGATACTCGGCCTCGTTGTTTGTCAGTTCGCCCAGCCAGTAGCCAGCCTCGTGCAGGGCCTCGCTGCCGTCGGGCGTAGTAATCGAGACTCCAGCGGCGGCTGGGCCGGGGTTGCCGCGGGCGCCACCGTCGATGTGGATCAAGGCTTGCATAGATTGGTGCCGGAAGGCTTAGGACTTTGAACCAGCGAGTGACTCTCGTAGTTCGCTACTCACATAGAGGATACGGTTGCATGTGCCACAGGTGGTCAATTGATCAGGACGGGTGATCAGTGCATTGACTGATTCGACCGGCAACAGCGTAAAACAACCGCCACAGGTGTATTCCATCCGGCGGCGGTCTTGTTCGATGATCTCAGCCATCGCTTCGCCATCGTACGTATGCGAGAGCCGATCGAAGGTCTTGCGGATTTCGTCGCTGAGCGGTTCGCCAGCAGCGTCCCGTTCAGCCTCCAGTTCTTCGAGCTTCCCACCGACTTCTTTTTGCGCGTCAGCCACTTCCTTGGAAGCCCCTTCAACGAGTTTGGTCTGCGCATCAACCTTCTCTTCTAATGCCTGCGCCTCAGCCTCTAGCGCTTCTGCCTTGGTCATCGAATCGAGCTGCGCGTCATCGATCTTCGATTTGTCCGCTTTGAGCGTGTTGACCTCGACAAGCAATGCAGAGTACTCCTTGTTGCTGGTTGCGCTGTTCATCTTGTCGCGCTGGGCAGAGATACGCAGATCGATCGCCTCGGCTTCGGTTTCTAGCGTAGAGGCATGCGCTTTGGCGGCTTTGAGCTGCTGATCTAACTCGGCGAACGCCTGCTGGAGTTGCTCGAGCTTACGCTGCTGGGCTTTCTTACGGCGGTTCGCGGCGTCAAGACGGGACCTCATCGCGCGGACGCGTTGGTCCAGTTCAAAATAGCTGTAGAGTTGATCTTGTAGCGGCAATTCGGTTGCGCTCCTGTTCATCGGACCGACTATACCATAACACCCCGAGCGGCATAGATGCTGTCACGGCTAGGTTGCAACTGCTTGCCAGCCAGTGTGCCTGGCTCTATACTATTCGGTTCATTACAGGGGCTGTAGCTCAGTTGGGAGAGCGCTTGCATGGCATGCAAGAGGTCAGGAGTTCGAGCCTCCTCAGCTCCATCAAGACAAAAACCCGTGCTGAGGCGCGGGTTTTGTTTTTAGGAGAGAATCTGTGCCCCGGCGGGTCCTAACTGTTGGCCCCACGGGCCGCCCGCGAGCAGCTATGGCCATCAACTACCACCGCAGCATGTCAGAACGCGGGCCATTTATCAGCCCCAAACTCGCGACGGAACTGCTGCGCAAGCACTTCAACCCGCTGGTTACTGTCACTGACGTCCGGAAGCTGTACGGCGGCAGCGTCAACCGCGTGCTTGAGTTTATCCTTGACCGTGAGCCGGGCTCCGTTGTCGCGAAGATCCACGACACCTCCGTGAAGGGCTTTTTCCAGGCCGAGGTCGACTCGCTTAGGTTCTACAAGTTCCGCACACACTTCCCCGTGCCGAGCCTGCTCGCATGGATTGAGGACGATGAGGCCTACGACGGAACCATGCTGATCCTCCAAAAGATCAATGGCACCACGCTCAAGGATGCAAATGTATCTGAGCGCGGAAGTCTCGTTGTACAAAGAGAACTTGCCGCGGCGATCGCCGAATTGCATCGACACCAGACCGATCATTTTGGGCCGGTCTCAGGTGATAAGAAGTACGAGCGATGGCTGGATGTTTTTGCCCCGATCGCGATCAAGATCGCTGAGGTTAACCGAGGAATCCTGCCGTCATCCAGCCGTGAAGTAGTCGACCATATCACAGAGCACATGGAGCATTGGCTTGACCATCAGGCCAAGCCCACGCTGATTCATGGCGACCTGTGGGCGAACAATATCATGATCAGCGATGCACACCCCGACCAACCGCGCATCCTCTCTTTTATTGACAGTCACGCTAGTTTTGCAGACCCGGAGTACGAACTCGCTTACCTGCAACTCTTCGGCACCGGTGGCAAGGCCTTCTTTAAAAGCTACGCGCAGACGCACCGTATCTCTTCCGGCTACGAGCGGCGTTGCAAGGTCTACTGGCTCTTCACCCTGCTACAGAACGCCCAGCGCTATGGCGAGCGGTATCTGCCGCAGTGCGAACGCCTGATTCGGGAACTGCGCAAAGACAACCGATGATCATTCCAGCCCCAACGCAAACGGGTCGTTCGGGTCGATGATGAGTCTTGAATCAGCCGTCACAAACGCGGAGCCAGTGATGGCCGGCGCGATGAGGTTGCCGTCGATGCGCTCGCACGTCGCTTCAAAAACGCTGCCAATCACGCTCTGTTGACGCCATGTCTCACCGGGCGCGAGCCTGCCATCCGCTACAAGACAGGCGATTGTCGCGCTGGTGCCCGTGCCGCACGGCGATCGGTCATAAGCGCCGCCGGGGCAGAGCGTGAAGCTGCGGCCATCGGCCACCTCGGGATCAGTAGGTGGGCCGAACAACTCGATATGATCGATCAATCCATCCGCATCACCAGTTATTTCCTGATGATCGAGTTCGTCCCGGATTGCTTGGCCTAGCTTTAATAGCCTCTCGATATTGCTGGGGTCAACTGACAGCCCATGGTCGTGACACAGGAAGAACCAGTTTCCACCCCACGCGATATCACCATGCAGCGTGCGATGACCGGGGACTTCAAGCGGCACATCTTTTTGGTAGCGGTAGCTAGGCACATTGGTGATCGTCGCGTGCTGCCGATCCCCGTGGAGCACGACCCGCACATCCCCAACCGGCGTCTCGATCGTGTGCTCGCCGGGCCCGATCTTGCCCATCTGTGCGAGAGTCACCGCGAGCCCGATCGTCCCGTGGCCGCACATGTGCAGGTAGCCAACGTTGTTGAAGAAGATGACACCTGCTGCAGCGTCGGGTGATACCGGCTCACATAGCAGAGCCCCAACAATGACGTCATTCCCCCGTGGTTCGAGCACGCAGGCCCGGCGGACCCAGTCATGCTGGTCACGCAGCGTTGCTAATCGGTCCGCCATCGAGCCGCCGCCAAGATCGGGGGCACCATCGATCACAATCCGCGTCGGCTCACCGCCGGTATGTGAATCGATCACGCGCAGGGTGGTTGGGTCGGCCACGTTAGGCTCACTTGATGTCGAGAACCGGATCACCCAGCACATCCATATCTGGGGTACAACCTAGGCCGGGCGTCGTCGGCGCGGACATACGACCCCCCACGCGTTGCGGTGCGTCCTTGGCCATCACCACCGGGCCATAGCTGTTAAAGTCGGTCGAGGTGAACTGCAGCTCGCGCGGGCAGCTGTGGGCGAAGTGCGCGATGGCAGCGGTCACGAAGTCGCCACCCCAAGTATCTTCCAGCGTCATCGCGATGCCGTGTGACACGCAGAGGTCGCGGGCCTGCTTCGCCTTGGTTAGGCCACCGAGCTTGCTGATCTTGAGGTTGACGACATCGAAGGCCATGTCCGCCAGGCCCTTGCACAGCATCTGGATATCGTCCACGCACTCATCCATCACGAACGGGCGGTTGGTGTGGCGACGCACCGACAGGCACTCTTCGTAGGTCAGGCAGGGCTGCTCGATGTAGACATCGACGTCCTTGCACGCATCAACGACACGCATCGCCTCGTGACGCAGCCAGCCGGTGTTGGCATCGGCGACCAGCTTTTCGTGTGGCTGCATCTCGGCGGCGACCGCGTGGATGCGATCGATATCGACATCGGGATCACCGCCGACCTTGAGTTGATAACGCGTGTAGCCCTCGGCCCGGTAGCCTGCGACATTGGTAGCCATCGCCTCGGGCTCTTGCTGCGAGATCGCGCGGTAGAGCACGAAGTCTTCGCCGAAGCGGCCGCCCAGCAGCGTACAGATCGGCTGACCCGTCACCTTGCCGAGGATGTCCCAGCACGCAACATCGATCGGCGACTTCACATACGGGTGGCCCTTGAGCGCGTGGTCGATCACGCGGTTGACATGCATGATGTTGGTCGGGTCGAGCCCGATGAGCGTCGGCGCGAGCTCTTCGATGCCGGCACGCACGCCCAGGGCATACGACGGAAGGTAGGCCGGGCCGAGTGGGCACGATTCACCGTAGCCGATCACGCCTTCGTCGGTTTCGAGTGCGACGACAGTCGAGTCAAAGACCTCGACATGCTTGCCACCAGACCACTTGTAGCTCTTCTCGTGGAGCGGGAGGTCGACCTGATACGCCTTGACGCCGGTGATTTTCATAGACGGATAGCCCATGTCATAGAGGGTAGTTCAGTCAAATCTGTCAGCTTACTGCTGCACCGACATCGGCCTGCGTGTACTCCCCATCGACCCAACGCCAGACACTACCTGGATTAGCATCCTTCAGCGCATCAGGCAGACGCGACTCACGCACGTTGTCGTAGCTGGTCAGCTTGCAGAAACGGAGCAGCGTTGCCGGGAAGCCGACGGCCGTGAAACCGGGGTGCCCGGTCGCAGGGTAGGGGCCGCCGTGGTTCTGCGAGGCAACGACCGCGACGCCGGTCGGCATCTTGTCGTTGAGCAGCCGGCCGACTCGGTCGGACAGGTCGGGTTCGATGGTCGCATAAGCCTCGTCATCGCTGCCATCCGTCGCGCTGTACACGCAGCCGGTGAGGTTGCCCTCGAGCGTGCGGACGATCTCGAGCAGCTGATCGAGATCGGCTGCGATAACAACGAGCGAGCTGTTGCCGAAGGCCTCGGTCTGCACCTTCTCGGGATCGCTAAGAAAGCTCGCGCCGTCGATCGTAAGCAGTGTGTTGGGCACGCTGAAGCCTTCACCGGCCGAGCCCTCGGTGACACAGGTCGCGCCGACCGATTTGATCGCGTCAATACCGCTGGAAAGGCTCTTCTGGCCCGCCTCGTTGAGCAGGGTGCCGCCGGGCTTGGCGTTGAACTGCTCGGTGGTCTTCGCGATAAAGGTGTCGATGCCTTCGCCCTTGAGCCCGAGCACCAGGCCGGGGTTCGTGCAGAACTGCCCACAGCCCAGCAGGACCGAGCCGAGGAACTGTTCGACGATGTCATCCATGCTCTCTTCAAGCGCCCCCGGCAGCAGCACGACCGGGTTGATCGAGGACATCTCGAGGTAGGCGAGCTTGCCATTGTCGTCGCAGGCCTTCTTGAGCGCCATGCCCGCGGGGCGGGAACCGGTGAAGCCCAACGCCGCGTTGCGCGGGTCGGCCATCAGCTTTGCGCCGTCGTCACGGCTGGATCGCTGGAAGAACTGTACAGCAGAGATCGGCATACCGTCGGTTTCCTTGACCGCTTCAAAGGCCAGCTCGGCGAGCATCTGGGAGGTCTTGGGGTGCGACGGGTGGCCCTTGGCGATGACGGGGTTGCCCGCGGCGATGGCCGCGGCGAAGTCGCCGCCCGCGACGCCGTTATAGGCGAACGGGAAGTTGTTGGGTCCGAACACGCAGACCACGCCGAGCGGACGCATCATGCTCCGCAGGCCTGTGCCGGTATCGATCGTCGGGTTGGCCCACGATCCATCACGCGCTGCCGCCGCGGCTTGCTGCAGCTGATTGATGGTGCGCGGGATCTCGCCGTTCATGAAGCGGGGCGACTTGCCCAGCGCGGTTTCTTCGTCGGCGACCTCGGCAAGTGTTTCGATATTCGCTTCGATCTTGCCGGCGTACAGATCAAGGAACGCGGCGAGCGTCTCGGCGGGTAGCAGCCGCATCACCCGGTACGCATCCACCGCGGCGTCCAGCATCGCATCGAGGTCCGCCCAGGTGCTGATGGGGTAGTCGCCTTCGATGGCTTGGGTTGTGCGGGGGTTCACCGCTTTGAATGTGCCCGCGGTATCCGCGTCACGCCATTCGCCAGCAATTAATACGGGAGCAGCCATGGTTGCCTCCTGATCAGTGTCTTTAGTCTTGGGTTGATGATAGTGATCAAGCTTTCGCGGGGATCGCTGGCCGGTTCGCCATCGCCTTACGGATGATGCCCAGCACCCACTCGCGCTCCTCGCCCTCAATGTTCAGGCGCGGGGCACGGCACTTCTCGGTGCCGTAGCCGCACTCTGCCGAGGCGAGCTTGATGTACTGCACCAGCTTGGGCATCGTGTCCAGGTTCAAGAGCGGCGAGTACCAGCGGTAGACCTCACGGGCTTCTTCCCACTTGCCTTCCTCGCACAGGTCCCAGATCAGCGCGTTCTCGGCGGGGAAGGCATTGACCAGCCCGCTGACCCAGCCCTCTGCACCCAGCGTATAGCTCTCGAAAAACACATCATCCACACCACAGAACAGGGTGAACCGATCGCCACAGGCATTACGCAGGTCGGTGATCCGTCGGGTGTCTTCGCTGGCCTCCTTGATCGCGACGATGTTATCAACATCAGACAGCTCTGCGAACGTCTCGGGCTTGATATCGATGCCATAAGACACCGGGTTGTTGTAGAGCATGATCGGCAGGGACATCGACCCGGCGACCGTTCGGAAGTGATAGATCGTCTCGCTCGGGTCGGACTTGTAGACCATCGCTGGCAAGAGCATCAGGCCATCAACGCCCGCCGCCTCCGCGTCCTGCGCGAACTTGCACGCCAGCGCGGTGGTGTACTCTGCGACACCGGTGAGCACGGGGATGCGCCCCGCGACATGCTCGACGGTCGCCTTGAGGACCTCGATCTTCTCGTCGTACAGCAGCGAGCAGTTCTCGCCGACCGTGCCGAGCATGACTAGGCCGTGGATCCCCGACTGGATCTGCGCCTCGATATGCTCGATTGTCGCGGGGATGTTAAGCGATTCGTCTTCGTTGAATTGGGTGCAGGCGGCGGGGAAGACGCCGCGCCAATTACTGGCTGCCATGGTGTATCTCCTTGAGAGTCACACAACATGATATTGATATTGGATGCAATGTCAAATAAAGATTGTACTATTTCCGATGCTCGATCATTCCAGACACGCTTTCACGCTGGGCCTGAATATGCTCCGAGAGCGCTTCCAGCGCCCTTCTGAGGTCACGTGCCAGTAAAGCGTCGAGGATGGCACGGTGCTGGTCCACCATTGAATCCGTCGCATCGGGTTCGAGCCCCGCATAATCGAACACCGTCGCGTAGTAGCCTCCCTCGCGCTCGAAGAAGGCCTGGATGTACCGATTGCCGCTTAAGCCGATCCAGTAGTCGTGCATGCGGTTGTCCAGCTTGGCCGGCCGACCGGGGCCGCTGGGCTGGTTGCCGTCTCGTATCTCGCGGAGGACGTTTGGATCAAGCTTGGTGAACGCCTCTTCCAACGCCTCACGTTCGAGAAGTTCCCGCACCGCAAGGTAGTCGATCGTGTCCTTCTCACGGTACGGCCTCACCAGCCAGCCACAACGCGGTACATGTGTCAATAAGCCTCGACCTGCCAACTCGCTGAACAATCGACGGACCACCGTGCGCCCGACGCCGTACTGCTCCGCCGTCGCCGATTCGCGCAGGTAATGCTCATCCTGGGTCAGGCCGCGGTGGATGATCTCGCTGATCAATTGATCCAGCAGGCTTGCATCTTCAGCAGCCATCGCGTCATCGGGCAGGTCCGCCAGGTCGGGCAGCAACTCTTCGACAACGCTGAGCCGGCCAGCCTCCCCCTTTTCCAGAACGCCCTGATCCACGAGCGACTGTACCGCTGTCCGCACCGGCATCGGGCTGACCTCGAAGTGTTTGGCGATCCCAGAGAGGGATAGACGGAACGGTAGCGGCTCTCGCTGGGCAAGCAGCCTGATCAGCTCACGCTCGATTTGCTCGGTCAGAGTCATAGGCAGGGACGTATAGGCAAAAAACACCGAAAGCGTATTGTACGCCAGCGGGCGGTGTTGGTTCGATCTGACGCTACCATCATGCCATGACGATACAGGGCCATCCCAACCCAGAGCCTTACGACAAGCCGGCCCACACCATCAGCCCAGGCAGCTCGGTCAAGCTGCTTACCGGCGTTGGCCCGGCTCGGCTCAAGCTCTTAGGCCGCCTCGGCATCCACACGATCGCAGACCTCATCCGCCACCTCCCCGCCCGCTATGAGGACCAGTCTGCAGAGGGCGCGATCGCGGATCTGATCGAGGACAATAAGACAGTCGGCTCCGCTCGCGGTGTGATCGAAGCGACACGCTGGCTACCCGGTCAGTTCGGCAAGAAGGGTCGGTTCATGGCGACCCTAAAGGACGATACCGGCACGCTCAGCCTCGTCTGGTTCAACGCGGGCTACCTCCGCGAGAAGCTGTTCGTCGGCCACTCCCTCCGAGTTCAGGGCAAGTGCCGGTCTTTCAGCGGCTACCCGCAGATGTCCAACCCCAAGTGGGAGCTGCTCTCCGAAGAAGCCGCCGAAAACCAGCCCGCCCGCGTTGCACGGCTGCGGCCGGTTTACCCGACGACCGAGGGCCTAACCGCGCCCGTACTCGAAGGCTTGATCAAAGAAGCGCTCGACCGAGTTTTGCCGAGCCTGGAGGACCCGCTCCCACCCAAACTCACGGCGGGGCACAACATACCGGCATTGGCCGAGGCGTTCCGCCTGATCCATCAGCCCAGCGAGCCGGACGATCATAAGGCCGCGCGCCGCCGACTCGCTTACAACGAACTGCTGCTGCTGCAATTGGGTATCGCGATGAAACGGGCTTATGTGGTCAAGAAGCAGCGTTCGCCTGTTTTGCCGCGCAGCGAAGCCATCGACCGGCACATCTGCGAGCGCTTCCCATTTGAGCTCACCGACGCTCAGAAGAAAGTGATCGATGAGATCGCAAGCGACCTCGCGACCGAGGAACCCATGAACCGGCTGGTGCAGGGCGATGTCGGCAGTGGCAAGACTGTCGTAGCGCTGTACGCCATGCTGCTCGCGGTCGCAGCGAACAAGCAGGCGGCGTTGATGGCCCCAACAGAGTTGCTCGCAGAACAACACGAGCGAGCGATCCGAGCCATGCTGGAGGGCACCAATGTCAGTATCCGGCTTCTGACGGGCAGCCAGTCGACCGCTGGTAGCAAGGAACGCAAAGCGTTGCTTGGTGAGATTGCGAGCGGACAGGCCGACATCGTCATTGGGACGCAGGCATTGGTCACCGATTCGATTCAGTTCAACGACCTTGCGGTCGCGGTTGTCGATGAGCAGCACCGCTTTGGTGTCATGCAGAAGGCCAGGCTCAAAGAAACCGAAGAGGTCGACGAGCAGGGTCGACGCCGTGTCCCGCACCACCTGGTCATGACCGCCACCCCCATCCCCCGAACCCTTTCACTCACGGTTTTCGGCGATCTCGATGTATCGACTATCACGGGCAAGCCGCCCGGCCGAGTCCCTGTACAGAACAGGGTCGTTGGCCAGGACAAAGCACCGGAGGTCTACGATTATTTGAAGACCCGGCTGGCTCGTGGCGAGCAAGCCTATGTCGTCGTACCAATGATTGATTCGTCAGGCGAGGAAAGTGAAGGCAGCAATACCGCAGGGCTGCGCAACGTTGCGGATACGTCGAAGATGCTGCGGGAGGTGCTGGGCAGCCACTACCAGGTCGCCGAGGTGCACGGCCGGCTACCGCGCGACGAGCGCGAGGCCATTATGGCCGGCTTCCGAGAAGGCCAATCACAGGTCCTCATCGCGACAACCGTCATTGAGGTCGGCGTCGATGTCCCCAACGCCAGCGTCATGATCATCGAGCACGCCGAGCGCTTCGGGCTGGCTCAGCTGCATCAGCTGCGTGGCCGAATCGGACGCGGCGCCAGCAGCCGGCGTCCACTGTGTGTTTTCATCGCCGAGCCGACGACAGACGACGCCATCGCACGGATGGACGCGATCTCATCGACCAACGACGGATTCAAGATCGCAGAGCTGGACCTCGCGATCCGCGGGATGGGTGACTTTTTTGGGACCCGCCAGTCGGGTATGCCTCCGCTGCGTGTCGCGCAGATCCCAGAAGATATCGACCTACTCAAGCTCGCCCACCTCGACGCCTCGAAGATGATCAAAGCCGACTGGCAACTGACCCAGCCCGAGCACGATATGCTCCGCAAGGTCGTCCACCAGCAGTACGGCGAAGCGCTCGGCCTCATTGATGTGGGGTAATGCTGACCCATCCAACTGGGCCAAGTACAGGATGGCCCAGTTGAAGTCCTGCGCTGGGTGCCACGCAGTGTGGCACCCGGCCACGGTCACTCGTCGGAGCTTGGCTAGAAGCCATCTTGGTGATGCGTTTTCTGCTCTGGAAGAATCACAAGCTGACTGACATAATGCAGATTGATCTGTGGCATGGATTTACCTTCAATGCGTAGCTGCCCCACCGATCTGAGCCGCTCGAAGCCGTGCCACCGGACGGTATCTCCTATTGCCAGGCCCTCCGGGATACCTTGCGGGAAACTGGGCTCCACCATAAATGATGATTCCGTCGCCTTGCCCTTAATCGATATCACTTTTAATCGGAACGGGGCTTCAACTAAGTTTTGGTCGTAGTAGGTGTTATTCTTTTCAACCAATTCTGCTGTAAAGTTAAAACTACTGCCGAAATGATCCGGAAATAGATAGCTGACACCTTGGCGTACTTCAGACGATGCCGATGGATTCAGATGCGGAGCACGGCTTTGAACACTTGAACTGCGATCTATATGTTCGTGCTGACACGAACCAAGTATAAGCAAGCACAAAAGACATACCAGTGAACTCTTCATCGCACTATTCTCACTAAAAAGTCATTACCCCATTGCGTAACTCAGATCAATATAACAAGCTGCATCCGTCGATTTTGCACCGCTGGTGCTCGGTCGTTTGCGCAGCTCGTGGACCAGCGTGCGCATCGGCTCGTGCAGCGGGGCGGTGAAGACCATCTCCTGCTGGTCGATTGGATGTTTGACCTTCAGATAGGCGGCGTGCAGCGCGGGGTGGGCGATGAATGCAGGGCCGTCGGGGTGGGCGTCGCCTTGTTCTAATCGGGCGATCGCCTTAGCTTCGAGTTTTTGCCCCTCCGCCTTGGCCCGGGCGTAACTGATGTTGACGCGCGAGCCGGCGGGGAAGGGCGGATCATCCAGTTCTTTGGGTCCGACGATCTCGCCGCCGTACATGATGTCGCCGACGATGGGGTGGCCGATGTATTGCAGGTGGACACGGATCTGGTGGGTCCGGCCGGTCTTGATCTCGCATTCGACCAGCGCGTAGCCGTCGTACTGTTCGCGGACCCGGTAGAGGGTCAGGGCGTGCCGGCCGGTCGAGTCGTGGCGGACGGCGTTGCCCTCGCGGATCGTCGGGTGCTTCCCCAACGGCTGGTCGATGACGCCAACAGGCTCGGGGTTGCCATGGACGATCGCGAGATAGGCCTTGGTGTTGGTGCGTTCTTCGAACTGCTTGGCGAGCAGCCAATGCGCTTCGTTCTGCTTGCCGAAGAGGATCACGCCGGTGGTGTTCATGTCGAGGCGGTGGATGACGCCGGGGCGTGCGGCGTCTTTGCCGACGGAGGAGAGCGAGGGTTTGGGACCAGACGCTTCGCCCCCCGGGGGGGGCTCAGCGTCGGCGTGATCTCGTCTGTTTGTTGTGCGATCGACGGTGTTGCCCGGGTGGTGCTCGAAGTGGTAGGCGAGCGCGTTGATCATCGTGCCGGTCAGGCGTGAACGGGCGGGGTGGACGATGATGCCGGCCTCCTTGTTGATCGCGATGAATACGTCGTCCTCGTAGAGGATGTCCAGAGGGATGTTCTCGGGGACCAGGTCGTCTGCCGGGCGGGGCGGGACGACCACCTCGACGACATCCCCGCCACGCAGTTTTTGCGAGGCCTTGCCCGCAGTCCCATTCACAGTGACCGCGCCGAGCTCGATGAGCTTCTGGACCTGGCTGCGCGAGGTGCCCTTCAGCCGGCCCTGGACGTACTTGTCCAGCCGAAGGGCGTTGTCCTTGCTCATTGTCCACGACATCCGCTCGGCACCGGCTTCTTCTAGGTCCTCCAAAGACTCGGCGAAATAGCGCCGCGCCCGAGCCAGCGACTCGGCAGACTCGGGGTGGGGGGGGTCGATCATGGTTTGGCTCGGTCAGAGCACGACACGTAAGTGTGTGGCGTCAAAAGCAGTGGCCTGCGGCACACGCGCTCTGGGCTCCGACAAAACAGGCTTACTCAGTAGGAGGCGTCGGCAGCGGCGGCAACGCAGGAACCGGATCGACCACATCGCCTTCAGGGGCGGGCTCGATCTCCGGCGGCGCAAACGCGACAGGGTTCTTCAAAAGATCGATCCGATCCATGGCCCGCTGGGCACGGCCGGCCTGCGCGACAAACGACTCACCGGCCAATCCGATAATAGACTCGTAATGACCCGCAGCCTTGTCCCATTCTTTACGCATCACGGCAACCTTCGCCAGGCCCTCGTGACCGACGAGTTGGTACTCGACGGTAGCCCCGCGATCGACGAGCGCGGTGTATGCCGAATCGGCTTTTGTGAGTAAGCTCTTTGCAGCCTCGTCGTCGCCATCGATCAGCGCCTGCCGGGCCTGACTCAGCCCCGTATCACCGCCACGGCGCATCGCCTCGTCATGGACCTCACTACGCTCGCCGGCGATCGTTCGGAACGCGTCAACGGAGTCGGCGTCGTTGAGTTCGGTATAAGCGGCCTCGGCCTGCGCGTTCTTGTACTTGTTGTACTGGGTGATGCCGACCCATGTACCCAGCACGAGGATCAGCACAATCAGCAGGCGATTGCCGTGCTTGTCCCAGAAGTCCTTGAAGTTATCAAGGAACTCCCGCAGGTCGTTGGTTTCGAGTTCGTGTCGGCGTTCAGAATCCATGGTTTTCTTTCTCGCTCAGGCTCCGCGTCTAAGATGATGCAAGCCTTACTTCGCGTCGATGTTGATGGTGATCGTGCTGACCGCCCAGCCGTCCTTGGTCGTGATCTTCAGGGCTTCGGGGCCTTTGACGTATCGTAGGACCGTAGCATCGCCGACACCCTGGATGTCGACTAAAGACCAGTTGTTGCTCGGCAGGGTGCGCTGGTAGAATTCCGCGGCATCGCCAGGCTCGGCATGGCCCTGGTAGACGTGGTTCACCTCGCGGACGCTGCCGTTGTACTGCCAGTAGCTCTGGCTGGCGACGGCTTTAAAACCCACGGGCATCGGCACGTCCGGGATCAGCGGGTTGGGCGACTTAACAAGGCCCTCGCCAACGTCTTGAGGCAGGTACTCCCCGTCGTCATTGAACGCGACCGCAGGGGTCTTGATGTAGCTGCAGCCGATGCCGGGCAACAGCGTCCCCAACGCAAGGCAGATTGTGGCGAATCGGGTCATGGCGAAGTCCTGTTCCCTTGATCTGATCGGACCGAACAGTTTAATCGTGGCCCCGTCTAACGGCAAACATCGGCAGGGCCAGAGCTTGCAGGCCAATCGTACCAACCGCGGGTGACGAAGTTGTTTGACACGCACGGCGGGTCGGCGTACTTTTTGGGGCTCGGGTCAGCGATACCCGTACGGCGGTGGCTGTAGCTCAGTTGGTTAGAGCGTCGGGTTGTGATCCCGAAGGTCGTGGGTTCGAATCCCATCAGCCACCCTTACCTGATCGCTTCTAGTGACGCTTTGCGTTACGCTGCGACCATGATCCTTAGTCCATTCGCCGCGTTGGGCCAACGCATCCTCGATTTGCTCGAAGGCTTTGGTCGGTTCGTGAGGTTCTTTCTGGCCAGCCTGTATGCAGGTTTTGCACGCGGGGCAGGGTTCGGGCGGATGCGCCTGCTGCTGCCGCAGTTCTACGAAGTCGGGACGCGTTCGATCCCGGTCGTCATGCTCGTCGGCGGGTTTGTGGGGGCGGTGCTTGGGGTTGAGATGTTCGACCAGATGCGGTCGATCGGCCAGGAGACGCGCATCGGCGGGATCATCAACCTCTCCGTCGTCAAGCAGATCGGCCCGGTCCTCGCCGCGGTGATGATCGCGGGGCGTGTCGGCGGGGCGGTCAGCGCAGAGATCGGCACGATGCGCGTCACCGACCAACTTGATGCGCTCCGTGTGATGGGTACCGATCCGATCCGCTATCTCGTCGTGCCACGCGTATTGGCGTGCGTGATCATGGTGCCGATCCTC
Source organism: Planctomycetota bacterium (assembly GCA_039188575.1). Classification (GTDB taxonomy): domain Bacteria; phylum Planctomycetota; class Phycisphaerae; order Phycisphaerales; family Phycisphaeraceae; genus JAHQVV01. Next base: position 68,361 of record JBCCYY010000013.1, read on the forward strand.
ACGATCGCCAGCGACCTGATGGGCATCTTTGGTGGCTGGCTGGTCGTGGTGATCGGGTTCAGCGTCGAGGCCAGCGCGTACTGGCAGTTCTCCTCGGAATTTGTCACGAGCTTTGATGTGGTGACCGGCTTAGTGAAAGCCGCCGCATTTGGTTTGTTGATCGGCTTGATCAGCTGCTACAAGGGCTTTCATTGTGAAGCCGGGGCCGCGGGTGTCGGCAAAGCCGCCACGGAAGCGTTTGTGACCAGCTTTATCGCGATCATCATCACCAACTTCTTCCTCGCGAAGTTCATGAATGAACTGTACGTCCTCATGGGCGGCACGATATTCAACGCGATATAGATGCAAGACTTCAGTCTTCTTGTTCTTCTGCAGCGATTTCTTTCAAGGTCTCAATATCTTGAATAGACAAGACAACCGCATTGCCACCACGCTCGCCAGCCCAACCTTCTAACTCGGGGGAACTGTTGCCAATGTGAACCACGTGGAGCTGCAACTCCTCTTCATTCGCTATCAAAGCATCCCACGCCTCGATTTGCGTCATCTCCGTGTAGCCATTGATCACGATGAGTGTTTTTGGCTCCCACTCGAGAGCCGCTGTAATTGCCGCCCCGATATCTGCCTCGCCTCCCGTAGGCAACTTCTCAAACCAACCGCGTGTCTCGGCTGCACCGATAGGCGTCTTGCGCGGCGGGCCACCCGCGAAGTTGATCGGCTTGCCTCCCGCGCCGATCAGTGCGATTTCGCCGTCGCTCGACCTCTGGCTCAGGCCCGCTGCGATCATGTCGCCAGCAACCGCCGACCATTCGGCGCTGTATTCAGAAGCCTCAATCACCACCACAGTGCGATCTGTGACCGGGAGGCCCATGACGTTTGCGAACTCGAGCTTGTAAGGGTTTGCCGCGGGGTCGTACGCCTGCGCACCCCCGGCCTTGCCACCACCCGGCCCCCCCGTGATCATGACGATGGCGATCACCGCTGCAACAACGACCACCGCAATGATTGAGAAAAACACGATGGTCGTCGCCATGCGGATCTGCTTCTTCTTGCTCTCCGCCATGGGGACACGCGTCGTCTCATCGACACGGATGACCTTGCCGCTCGCCGTGCGATACTCTCCCGCCTCGATGGTTGTGCTGATCGGTCGGCCCTTCCTGGCCTTGCCTTTCTTTTTGCCGCGACGCCCCTTGCTGGTCCGTGAGCTCCGCTGAGGGCCGGGGTCCGGAATACCCATCTCGCTAACACCGCCCGAACCAACCGACACGCTCGAAGAAGGCCGAGTCAGTGACTCAGCCTTGCCCGCATCACTCGGCACGGTCATCAACGTGCCACAACTTGAACACCGGCAAACACCGCCCGCAAACCCCGCATCCAGTTCAAGCATCTCCCCGCACGTGGGGCATTCAATATCTAGCGTCTGCATATGCCCAAGCCTCGATCAGTATCAGCCGAGTACGACTGGTGTGGGTAATGTCCTTCAAGGTTTGCCAGAAAGTATTTAGCTTACCTTACGCCGGGCAGCCAGACATAATAGAAACAACTCGACGGGAGCCCGCCAAGCGTGCCATCCACATTGAACTGCAGCAGGTTGACCTGTGTCGAGCCCGCTTTGGGCTGGCGGTTGTCGCTGCTTGCATATGGCGATCCAACATACTCAAGCGGGCGGTGATAGCGCACCATCGAAGCATCGGTCAGGCCGGCAAGCTCTTTCGCCTTGACGAAAGCATCATCAAGGTCCCCCAGCGCATCAACAAGGCCAACCTCCAACGCCCGCCGGCCGGTTACCACGCGGCCATCTGTCACCTCCTTGAAATCCGCGCCACTGATACCGGGCCTCGCCTCACGGACAATGCCAGTGAAATCCTCATAGAACGTATCTACCATGGATTGGTATACCGCGCGATGGCCATCGGTCAGTTCACTCAGGGGAGACCCCGCGTCCTTATTAGGCCCGCTCGTAATCGCTTCGGTCTGGATGCCAATGCTCGATAACGCAGGCTGCAGGCTCACGGTCTGAAAAATCACCCCGATCGACGCGGTCACCGTGCTCGGATAGGCGATCAGATAGTCCCCGGCACACGCAAGGTAGTACCCGCCGCTAGCCGCGACATCCATCATGACGACGACTACTGGCTTGCCGGTTTGTTTTTTGAAATCTAAGACCTCCCGGTACATCATGTCGCTCGCAGCGACCGCACCACCCGGCGTGTTTAGCCGGAGTACCACAGCCTTGGTGTGTTTGTCCTTCGCCGCGCGTGCAAGCTGTTCATGAAACACACTGACGGGGTTCTCGCCATCGCTGAGCAGGCCAGGGATCCGCGCGTTCAGGATCATCCCCGTGACATCGATGACGGCAACGCGGTCCCGCACCCGCGTCTGAGCAGGCTCAATGACTGTCGTCACCATGCGCTGATCCCCCGGCGTTACCCCGACGACAAACGTTGTTGGGCCGCACCCAGTCATAGCGAAGGCGACAAGTAACACGCCCAAACCACTCAGCAATTTATACATAGCAAACCTCGCAATGGAATCAGCATATTTACCCATCATACGGCCAAGCCAGGCGAGCCTCTAAGGCAGAGCATCGACTTGACAGCAGGCATGCCAGAACCTACTATTTCCGCCCACTACTCGTTGCGGGGTAGAGCAGTCTGGTAGCTCGTCGGGCTCATAACCCGGAGGTCACAGGTTCGAATCCTGTCCCCGCTATTCCAGCTTTGAAAAGGACTTGCAGCAATGTGAGTCCTTTCTGCATTAAGAAAAACGATTAATCGGTATCCAACTGGGATCTACGTGCCTGCCTTGTCCTAGACAGGATCATGCGGTGATGCAGGGCCGATTCCCAGCGCAGTGCCCTGTACAGCACGGCTTGCTTCAGCTCAATGCCAAGCTGTACCGCGGCGGTTGGGTGACTTGATCGATCACGTGCTCCGCCCAGATTGGCGAGCACAACCACCCCCAATTGTGCTTCTGGAGCATACGCCACGTAGGCGCTGTGCCCGTCCATCTCGCCGGAGTGGTTGATGATGCCGCCTTGTTGATCGGGCCACTGCACACGCCAGCCGATGCACATCTGCATAGCCAGGCCATCGCGCTCGAGCAGGAGAGGTTGACCGTCAGATGCAGGCTGGGGGTCGCGCATTATTTGGAGCATGCCGACAGACAGCATGCCGCCTCGACCTTCAAACTGAAAAGAAATCCATCGCGCGAGGTCTTCCACTGAACTGACGAGCCCGCCGTAGGCGAAGACCTCACCGAAACGGGTTGCCGGTCGGTCGTGTCGTGGTCGGGCTGAGTCGTCGGCCCAGTAATGTGTGGCGAATCGGCTTCGCTGCTCGGCGTCGAGCGACACCGTTGAGCTTCCCATGCCAAGTGGCCTGAAGAGTTCCTGCTTCAAGAGTTGTTCGAGCGGCACAGCCGCAGCGCGTTCCATCACGTGGCCAAGCAGGCTGTAGCCGTAGTTCGAGTAGCTGCATTCGGTACCGGGCTCAAATCGCAGGCGTGTTCTTCCCAGTGCGGTATAGAGTTCATCGATCGAATAGGGCTTGGCCTGCCCTGGGTTGAGCCATAGTCCGTGCCAAACATTACGACGGTTCGGCGGATCTTTGGGTAGGCCGGCGGTATGCGTTGCGAGGTGGCGGATGGTGATTGCCGCACGTTCACCTTGATATGTCGGCAACTGGACATCATCGGGTAGGTAGCCAGCAATCAAATCATCTAACTGCACCTTGCCTTGCTCGATCAGGATCATCAGCAGCGTAGCGGTGATGGGCTTCGAGACCGAACCGACGTGGTAGAGCGTGTCGGGTCTCACGGGGGTTTGAGATGAAAGTGAGCGGTAGCCAAACGAGTTGGCGTAGACCAACTCGTCGCCATGCACGATACCGACGCTGAAGCCGGGCACGTCGATTTGCTCACGCACGTCATTGATGATCTTCTCGGCACGTTCCGAGTCAGCCTTAGTCCATTCAAATGGCTTGACCTGATCAGCCTCAGGGAATCGGACGTCCTCGCGTTGCAGAACGACAAAGCCCCCTGGCTCCCCGCCGACGCAGCCGACGAGGAACCAGAGGGCACAAGTGGTGATCCATGATGCTGTTTTCATTGATCTCACAAGTGGATCAAGCGTCAGAGCCTATCGCCGGCGTCGCATAGCGATCAGCCCGCCGAGGCCGAGCAGCGCGAGGGAAGATGGCTCGGGGACGAGGTTGTCACCGGTGAGAACGAGTTGGGCGGGCAACTCAGACGCCGTAGTGCTGTCGTTCTTAAACACACGCTCCGAGATGAAGCCCGCGTTGTACGTACCGTCGATGGTCAGCAGGGCACCACCAACCGACCAGGAGCCGCCGCCATCAACAGCGGCCTGCAGGTCAGCGATCGCTTGGGCGTTAAGAACAACATCAATATACGACGCATCGTCCACAGCGGCGACTGCGAAAGAGCCGTAGGTCGGGTCGGTTGCGACGCCGACATTGCTTGAGCCCAAGTCATCGTAAACGAGTGCGCCCTGCGCTGCGTTTGCAGTAGCGTTTGGATCAGCCAATACGGCCGTTGACACGCTCACATCGAAAAGACCAACCGTCTCACTCCCGGCAGAGCTGTCATAGCCACCTACGTCCGCATAGATGCGGAAAGTCGCGGTCTCAATGGTGCCAGAAACACCCGAAAGATCGAAGGAGTGGAAGTTGCGCGCTTGCTCAATTGGCGGGCCAATGCTTGCCGTCAGAATACCCGAGTTAAGTGCACGGATCTGGTAGAGTTCGCCACCGTCTGAGGTCGAAGGCGAGTCTCTAAATTGACCCGTAAACAGGGGCGCTGCCGTATTAACAAAAGTACCACGATCCGTGTGGTTCAGTTCGACCGTATTAGCCTGCGTGGTGGTTGCGACGGACGACAGGCCGATGGCAGCAACCAGGGTGGGTATGGACTTCTTCATCTCGTCCTTTCAGTGAGTCCGCTCAAGCGGACGGGTTGAGTAAGATCGCCGGCCTACGCTGGCCGACGAGGGTTACAAATTCATTCAAGGTCCCAGAGGTCGATGTCCCGGATGTCATCGTCGTTTGGATCGATATCGCCGAGCCCGTTCTGCTCGAAGATCTCTATCCCGGCCGAGCCACCATTGTAGGTGCTGTAGTACACCGGCCGCTCAGCGGTAACATGCCCGTCGGCCCAGGCGGCGTTGCCCGACTGGCTGTTGACACCTTCGGTGCCCCTGCCTCCGTGCCGGGCATGGAAGGTCGGTCGTTCATCATTGAAACCGAAACCTGTGGGCCAACCCCCCGGCGGATAGCCCCATGGCACACGCTGCACGGTCCCGCCATTAAAGCGAGCTGAGTCCATAAACATCACCGTTTCGACGGGGTTTCGGACACTGCCCGGCTTTACACCCACTCGCAATCCATCGAAAGCTTGCTCAAATCGTGCTCCGAGATAGATCACGTTGTAGGCGTAATCGACGGGGCCATACTGTTCTCGAGTGTCGTTTGTTGTACTAGGGCAGCCACTGACTTCAGCATCGCCCCAGTACCCGCCGAGGTAGCCACCGTCGACATCGAATTCGGGGGGACCTAATGTGTGCGCGCCAAACCAAGACACGGTCCAGCCGCGTTCATCTGTAATATTCTCCTGAGCACCAGGAAAATGCTGCTGGTCCGCGGCAAGGGTAGTCGCGGCGATCGCGACCTGCCTTAGGTTAGAAGAGCAAGCGATGCTGCGCGCTGATTCACGCGCTGCGCCCAATACCGGCAGCAAGATCGCAATCAGTAGCCCAATGATCGAGATGACGACAAGCAATTCGATCAGCGTAAAACCCGCAAGAGTGACCTTGCCTGTGATCGTATGCGGTTGATTGTGTGGGCTTTTAGAACGCATATTTAATCACGAGAACATCGGCGCCGTTGGCTAAACGTCAGGCACAAAAGCAGCATTGCTGCAGTTGTAGGCTCGGGCACAGGCTCTAGCAATGCCAAAGCAGAAGGTGTTTGCAGTGCTCCGACGAATCCAAAGATATCGAGGTTGGTCAGCGAGCCGTCACCATCGAAGTCGCCGAGTTCATCAGGGTTTAAAACTGGAAAAGCCGCCGCGTAGGCATCCGGATCGATGAGTGCCATCACAAAATCGTCGATATCGAGATTATCAAGCACGCCGTTACCGTCGAGGTCGCCGAGTACCACCGGAACCAGCGGCGCCGTCGCCGTAAACGCGCCATCAAGGATGATCGCGGTGCGCAGTGCACCGTTGCCGCCGGTCCCGAAACTGAAAAGCGTTGCATCAAAATGCAGTTGATCATCAACGATCGTCACCGTTCCAACAAGTTCCTTGGTATCGGTTGGAGCACCGGGGAAGGTGTCTTCATTTGGGTACGGGTCGAGGAATAGGGGCCAGCCATCGCCCACTGTTGTCGCATTTACATACCTGCCGGTTCCGATCAGGTCGAACACGGGGTTGCTTAAATTCAGTACCCCGCCCGTGCCTGTCTCGGTGCCCGCGTTGGCTGAATCTAGTGCGATGGATACATCGTTTGCCCGGTGGGGATTGGCTACTGGGTCAGGCGGGATTGCGTCGTGAGGGAACCAGATTTGTGATGTGTTGCCAGCACCCGGGAAACCCGACAACGTAGTGAACTCAAAAATCACGGGGTTCAGTGGGTCCGCAATGTGCTCCAGGTTCATCTCTACGAAATCAACCGATTGCACCACGTTCCCGGTCATCTCAACGTCGAGTGTAATCGTGCCAGCAAGGGGGAAAGACTGAGTGTCAAATGTTGACGCAATGGTCGGGATAAAGGGGGGAAAGAAATCAGTGATCCCTGCCGCGGCCATATCGACACTGCCGCCAGGATTGACATTGAACGTGTACTCTGTCGCGCTGATACTGTGTGCCGATCCGACGACGGCCGATCCACAACAAACAAGCAGCGCCTTGCACAGCCATCGCCGAGGTGGTTGAACCAAATGCTTTATCATGATCATGCCTCTCCCCGGGTTTGCCAAGGGCTTTTCTTACACAGTTTTCAACGGATGCCGGAGTCTTTTGTAAGAACACCATGCGGACTTGGTGGCTTGCAAAGTTTGCACAACCATAACCATACATAGTTACTTTAAGTCTTTTAATATAAAGCATTTGAGATTCAATGCCAAAAATTGAGACAGAATCGCAGCCGATCAAAACGCCGTCTGGGCTAGGCGGGTTGATCCGCAATCTGCACGTCTGGCTGGCGTTGATCGCGACCATCCCGTGGGCGCTGCAGGGGCTCACCGGGGCGATCCTTGTCTTCGAGCCCGAGCTCGACCACTGGCTTAACCGGGGCATGATGGATGTCGAGCCGACGAGCGAGGCCGACCGGCTCGATCTCGACGAGCAGTTCGCAGTCGTCAAGCAGCAGCACCCGGAGCTCGCCCCGTATGTCTACGGCATCGATGCCAGCGACCGGCCGGGCATCGCGACACGTATGCTCGCCAAGCCCGAGGGCGAGGTCGGGCCGGAAGACGGCGTGCGCCTCTTCATCGATCCCTACCGCGGCAAGGTCACCGGCACGCAGGGCTACCGCGACTCGACAATGGGCAAACTCTACCACTTCCACCGCACGTTCTACCTGCCCAGGTGGGGGCGGTGGATCACCTCGACGAGCGCACTGCTGCTCATGGCCGGGGCCCTCACCGGCGTCATCTTGTACTTCCTAAGGCGCAAGCCCACGGATACCTACCGCAAGTGGCACACCCGGCTGGGCATGGCCTTCGCGCCGCTGGTCTTCCTCATCGCACTCAACGGCATGATCGTGACGTACCGCTTCGTGGTCTTCCCGCTGCTCTATGTTGCGACGGGTGATGAGATCCCGCAGGGCATGATCAGGCCGCCGAAGATCGAGGTGCCCGATGGTGTAGAACGCATCGGCCTGGAAGAATCCATCCGGATTGCTGAGGAGGCGGTGCCTAATGCCAAGAGCACGGTAATCCTTCAGCCGTTGCGTGAAGATAGCCTGCGAACCGTGATGCGTAAAAAGCCTAACGAGCCTAGAGATGTAGGGGGGACCTTCGTCGCGATCAATCCATACAATGGCGAGGTGTTAGATATCACGTGCTTTACCGAAGGCCCTGTTGGCGGCCAGCTAGTCTACGCCACAGAGCACCTGCACAAGGGTGAATGGGGTGGTTACTTCGGCGAGCAATACATGATCTACACACGCATCCTCTGGGTCTTCGCCGCGATGAGCATCCCCGTGCTCGCGGTACTGGGCTGGGGCAGCTACTTCCGCAATAGACGCAGACGGCGTAAAGAGGCCCCCGACGAATCGCTCGGGGCTACTGCATGAAGCGCATTAAACCCACGGCCATACGAGCCGCGGTATGGCGGTGGCACTTCTACGCCGGCTTGATCCTAGCCCCTATCATCCTCGCGGTCACGGTCACAGGGATGATTTATATCTGGGCCGATGAATGGGAAGCCACAGTCAACCGCGACCTTTTCATCGCGGAGCACGTGGGTGCCAAGGCTGTCACCATCGACGAGCAGGTTGACAAAGTACGTGAGGCCTACCCTGATGCGGACTTAACACTCTTCTCGATCGGCGGGCCGGGCCGCACCAACCAAGTGCACTGGAAGACAAAAGAAGGCTACCACCGGTACGTCTACCTGCACCCGACCACCGGAGAGATACAGGGCACACGCAACCACAACCGCAGCTTTATGCCGATCATGCGCAAGGCCCACCGCACGCTGTTCCTGGGCACGACCGGCCGGGTCCTAATCGAACTGGCAACTTCGTGGACGGTCATCCTGCTGCTGACCGGCGTATACCTCTGGTGGCCGAGGCCGCTCAATCGCGTAGCAGGCGTCTGGCTACCCAGGCTGAAACGCAGCAAGCCCTACCTGTTCTGGCGCGACCTTCATAGCGTGCCCTCCGCCTACATCACCGTTTTCGCGGTCATCATCGTGTTCACCGGCCTGTTCTACACGCTCGCCAGCGGGAGCCTGATGAAGCTGAGCACCTATGGCACGTCCGAGATGGTCACTCAACTACGCAACCCGCCAGCAGTCTCGACGGATCAACCGATCCCACCCGCATCACGCCAGCAGATCGTGGAAGCCGTCCGCGACGCACGCGGCATCGAAGCCATGGCGCTCGTCGCGCCACACGCGGATTCAGATGGCAGGCATATCACGCCCGACGACTACGACGCCGAAACCCCTGTCCACTTCGATGAGCTCTGGCTCGTTCAGTTCGGCAATAAAGACAAGCCGAATACCCGAGGGATTGTCCAAGTCGACCCGTACTCTGCCGAAATCGTCCAAACACTTGACTACGAAAACGCAGACGCAGGCGTGATCGTTGCGTCGTACATGTACCCGCTGCACGTCGGCAGCATCTTCGGCACGCCCACGAAGATTCTTGCCACACTGACCTGCCTGCTCATCATTGCGATGACGATCACGGGCATCGTGATGTGGTGGGTCCGTAGACCAAAAGGGCGGAGCGGATTCATGCCCCTTCCCGACCGCTACCGCTGGCCGATCGCATGGTGGTTGGTGATTGTGTTGAGCTCTGTGGTTATGCCAGTCTTTGCGTTGTCGCTGATCGTTGTCGCTCTATTGGAACGAGCGATCTGGTTGAAGAAGCGTTTGATTTAAGGCAATCGCTTCTGGCATAGCAAGAGGACTCTGATCCGCTTCTTAGCCCCTTCTTAGTGGCTGCATCAAGTTGCTCAAACTAGCACACATTTTGGTACACATCTCATGCAAAACATGGCCAAATTGGCAACGTACAGCGTGTCATCCAGGACGCCGGCGCCCGTGCTGCCGTAGGCCTGGTTGATGATGCGGAACCCCCTGGCGTCGTACTCGTAAAACGCCACCTTGTTCGGATCAGCGAACGTCGTGTCGCTGTCCGTCACCTTCACCACACGGTTCCAGGCGTCGTACGTCAATTGACGATCCTTCGAAGCATCCGTCGGCGCCTCCAGCGAGGGGGTCCGGGTCGTGTTCCCAACCAGGTCGTACGTCGGGTCGGACCACGCGCCACCCGTCGTGTTCGCGATCACCGTGATCTCATTCGCACGGTTGTTCGTCCGCGTCTGAACGAGGTTGGCCGTGCCGGAAAGTATTCTAAGAGTGCCAGCTTCAAGAACGCCAACGAAACCGTGGCACAGTTGAGGGTGTGCGCACCAGGTCGGCAGTCTTCAGACTTCAAAGAACAGCGTGATTCGTTTTTCTAATCCGCACCAGCAAATCTGGCCTATTCTGCGTCGGCAGAGCTTTTGTGCCCTAGGGGATTATGTTCTTTTTCGCGTCGTAGGTGTAAGCCGACTTAAATATAGGGGCTGTCCTAGGAGATTATCCTCTTCGGACGAGTTTTCTCAATGATTTTGACTGGTTTTCGGCGCTTCCCGTGTTGAACCGCCACTCGCATTCTTTCAGGAACAAATAGAAGCCTTCTTTCGGCACGCCGTTGAAACGCCGAAGGTGACGCTTGGCCTGGTTCCAGAAGTTCTCGATCCCGTTGATGTGTCGTCCGCCGGGCTCCGCCAGGATGTCGTTGTGGTTGATCCGAACGTGGTGGTAGCCCTCGGCCGAGAGCGTACTGTAGCTGGCGAAC
>JBCCYY010000014.1:0-73860 GCA_039188575.1 Planctomycetota bacterium
AACATCCGCCTCACGCAGCTTGCTGACAACCTGTTCCGCACTAAATCGTTTACGAGCCATCGAATCTGTCCCTTTCGTCTTGAGCCTGAATGCACCGATTAGGGTACCTCAGACTGGTTCAGAGTTAGGGGGGCAGATCACGCCGACCGTGCCGAGGTATCCACTTGCGGTGTTGTTACCGCCGCCGCCGATGGTACTTCCACCATCACTGGCGGTATTGAAAACGCCGCCGCTGATGGTACTACCACCGCCACTGGCGGTATTGCCAAAGCCGCCGCTGAGGGTGCTGTTGGGTCCGCTGGCAACTTGCGTCACGGCCGTATGTACTTGCTGCAGGTCCACCGCATTCGTCCCGCGTGTATTCCCCCCGTTGTCGGCCTGTAGCGCCCCGTTGCCGTTGGGCGAGAGGATCAGGCTGCCGTTGGTGTTTGCCGCGCTGACGATGTTGCCGTCGATGCTGATGTTGTCGACCTGCAACGCCGATGAAGCAGCATCGTAAGTAAAGTTCGGGTCTGCCCCGAAGACGCCGGCGTTGTTGAACTGGACCTGAGTGTCGGTCCCGGCGGGGTCGCCCGCGGTGCCGATGAGCCCGGGCGTGCCGAATCTGTAGACGGTCAGGCCCGAGCCGTTATCCTTCGTGGTGATGGTGTCGGTGCCGTTAATGCGGTTCGCGCGGACACGGAACTTGTCCCCTGCCGCGACGTCTAGGGCCAGTTGTACGGTGGCGGTGTTATCTCCCAAAGACAATGTCCGGTTGTACATGAAGCCTTCAGTCCCGGCGACCGCTGTGAAACCACCGCCGGTATCGGTCTCTATCCAGCACTTACTCGCGCTACGTGCGGTACCAGCACTCACATCGGTCGAGACGCGGAAAAGCAGGACATAGGTCCCTGCTTCGCTGATCGTCAGCTCGTCGCTCACTAGCGAGAAGAGGTTGGAATCAGTGTTCTTCCGTACGGTGTCGAGGTTGAGGGTGATCGTAGCGGAGGTGAAGGTCTGGCCACCCGTGGCGTCGTAGGCGTCGAAGACCTGTGCGAGCGCCCCGGTGCCCGAGGCGATTGGCACCCAGGACGTGCCGTCCCAGAAGTACAACAACAACTCGGCTGTAACGTACACCGGGAAACCGACTTGTGGCGCAAGAGGGGCCCAATCGGACCCATCCCATTCGACCAACTGATTCGATAGATCGGTGGGTGTCAGCCAGTCGCCGGTGGGTGATGTCCCGACGATATAGCGATCACCCGCGGTAGGCGAAACGGGCGGATCGTTGAGCCCTCTGCTGATCACGGCGAATTGCCAATTAACGAGGTTCTTGAAGTTGTCCTGGATCGCAAGGCCGCCGGCGCCTGATGGCGCAGGATCAACCACCTCGAGGCCCTTGTAGCCGGTGAGAGATGCTGTCATCTATAAGTCCCCGATTCAAATGGTGGAATACCTGATCGGAAGCCGGCCCGGTGCAGGCACCCGGATGGTTTCAAGAAGTGTAAGAAGCAGAAAGACTTGAGACCCTTGAAACGCTTTTGTTCAAGCATCACCAGACCGATGCCCTGTGTCAAGCGCTTTATGTTTTTTTCTCGGTTTGTTGCCATGGCGTAAGCTTCCATGGAATGGTGCCCGCGAAAAGAGGCGTGCGCACAGGTGATCGGGCAGTGCCCATTAGCTCTGGAATAGCAGCGTGATACGAAGCGACGAAGTGACCTGCCGTGTTTATTTCGACGCGTCAAGTATGCGCACAAGTACACCGCAGGGGTCTTCGGGCTTTTCTGGGTTGTGCCTCGCTTGGCTAACCTACTCAACAAAACATACCCGGGAGCTTCTGCTCCGCGCGAATTGCTCCTTGGCCCAGCGCTGATAGGTTCGGAACTGGACAACACTGACCAAGCCCTTAACCTGATGCTTCAGCTCGGCACCGATGGTTAGTAGCCGGGTACGTTCCTCGGGATCGAGGATCAGGCGTTGACTGGAGATCCGTGATCGGAGGATCCGGTTCTCCTCTTTGAGGAACCGGACCTGGGCGTCGCGGTGGGCTGAAAATGACTCCAACAGGAGATGTACGAGGGTGTAGATCTATTGACTCATAGCCACCATTATGTCATCTGTAACTCCAGTAATCGCAAGACGCCGACATTTCGGAACATCTATGAGCAAGCCTTTATCAAGTGGCTGCAGACCGAACTCGGGGGCTCCAAACATCTATTCGGCATCGCTGATGCATCAACCCCGCCGAACCCACCTCTTCTCACCTGTTAATTCCCAGCTCGTTCCCTGTTACGTCGAGTAAGGAATTCGAAAATGAGCCGCCGTAAGTCCAGGTGTTTCAGCGGTTAACTGCTGCTGACCAACCGCCTAAACCCCCAGATTCCCTGCGAAAACGAAAAGATCCCTGTTTTTCGGCCAAAAACAGGGAATCCGTACTGAGACTACTTGATGTATAGAGGAGAACACTCCGTTAAATCACTTCAAGTTGCGTATGCCGCAGCATGCGCTGAATGCAGTTCGTCTCCATCTCGCAACCCGGCTGACCCGATCAAGCATGGAAACACGGTCGGATCATATATACAATTAAATATTGATATCGAGCCATTCTTTATTCGCCGACTTGATGGAGTTCTCATGTCTTTTCGTACCTCCCGACGTGGTTTTACGCTGATCGAACTGCTAGTCGTGATCTCGATCATCGTGCTGCTCATCGCGATCCTGCTGCCGGCATTGAGTTCGGCGCGAGAGGCGGCGCGGTCCTCGGCCTGCCTCTCCACGACCCGACAGCAGAGCATCGCCCACAACGCACGGCTCGTCGACACCAATGGGCAGTTGATGGTCTGGAGCGCCGATGGCTACTTCGAGTGGGTCTCGCAGATCAAGGAGTACACCACCTCTGAAGACGGCATCTTCCTCTGCCCGGAGGCGGACACGTACACCTTCCTGCCCGGAATCGGTGCCGGCAGACGCGGCGATGCAATGCACGCCTGGAGTGAGAACGGCACCACCGCCAGCTACGGGATGAACGGCTAACTCTACGACATCAACGATGGTTCGAACAACTCAAGCAACTTCAACGGCGCCGACACGCCAGGCGATAAAGACTTCTGGTGGGGTTCCAACATCTCACAGGTGAAGAACCCGACCGAGGTGCCGTTTACAGCGGACAGCTTATGGATGGTGGGCTGGCCGGAGGATACAGACGTGCCGCCTCCCAACGGCCTAGGCGAACTGGTCACCGGGCCGCCCGGCGGCGGCTCGGGCAACAACACGTTCAGCCGGTTCCTCTTTGACCGGCACACGGGCACAACGGTGAACGCCTCGTTTGTCGATGGGCACAGTGACGCGGTCACGGCGGAAGGGCTTTACAGCCTGGAGTGTGGCCCGCGTTTCGACACCGAAGTCGGCAAGGTCACCGGCCAATCCATCACGTGGTAGTCATCTGTTTGTTGTAATCGCGTATCGATCAGTCGAGTCCAACGCCGAAGAACTGGATCGGCGGATCATCCGCTTGCACCGCAGGCTGCGGGGCCTGCTCCTGTGTCGCCGCAACTGGCTTGACCGCTGGGTTGGCAAGCACCAACGGCTGAGGTGAAACCCGGGCAGCAGGCGCCGGCTCGGCGACAGCTTCAACCACCACAGCTGGCTCGGGCTGCGCCGCTGTAGTGACTATCTCGATCGGCCTTTCCTCAACCTCCATAGCCTCGTCAGCCCTTTCCTTAAGCTGCGGGCTGGTCACCACGGCTTGTTCGCGCGGCGGCGTGTCGGGCTGATCCGTGAGCAGCACCACGATCACCGTCAGGTTGAACAGCAGCAGCATGTTCAGCGCGTAAACCAAAACGCACTGCAACTTCGTCGTCGGCATGAAGTGGCTGGATGGGTTCAAAAAAACGTATCCGTGGGAAAAAACGGGTGGGTGGTAATGCGAGGATCGGACGAGGAGCCTGGCGGGAGGCATAATTATAAGTGATACGGAACGAAAAACGAAGCGCAGGGCGTTAAAAACAGAACAGGCGGGACAAACCACGCATCAGCAATAAGACAGTAGAGCTAAACGAATGAACTAAGGCCAATGCATGAGTTTCTATGCGCAGGCCTAAATAGTGCCTTAAGTCTCAAACAAGCCCGACAGAATTACAAAGCGTTTGGTACCTGTGGGCGTAGACTCCGGCAACTTGTCCGCCAGCCGCTTACCGGAAGAGATTCCTGAGCCAGATACTTAGAAATTCCTTTCTAAACGGCTTGCTCTAAACGAACTACACTGCCCACATGGCCACACCGCCCCCGAGTTCGGCCGCGACCGGAGAGAAAGCTTCGACATCCAAACCCGGTAAGCCGGCGAAGCCGAAGCAAGACACCCCCGCGATGCGGCAGTACAAGCACTTCAAGCAGCAGCACCCCGGCTGCGTGCTGTTCTTCCGGATGGGCGACTTCTACGAGATGTTCTACGAGGACGCGGTGCTCGCGCACAAGGCGATGGGCATCACGCTGACCCAGCGGACCGAGGGCGTACCGATGGCGGGCGTGCCCTACCACAGCGTCGAGGGGTACCTGCGGAAGATGATCCAGGCCGGCCACCGTGTCGCGATCTGCGAGCAGGTCGAGGACGCCGCGCAGGCTAAGGGTGTGGTGAAGCGGGACGTGACGCGGGTGATGACGCCGGGGACGCTGACCGATGAGTCGCTGCTCGAAGAAGGCGCAGAGAACCCGTTGGCGGCGATCGTGTACCACCACCAGGAAGGCAGCGACGGTGCGCAGGCGTCGATCGCCTGGCTCGAGTTATCGACCGGTTCATTCAGCGTCGCGACACTCGACGAAGCCGAGGCCGAAGAAGAGTTGGCTCGGATCGCACCAAGCGAACTGCTGTACTGCGACACCGCGACGGGCGATGCGCCGCTGCGGATCGAACACCTCAAGCAGCAGCTCGGCTGCAGCACGACCGGCCGGCCCAGCTGGCAGTTCCGCATCGACGAGGCGGCCAACGCGCTTAAAGCCCAGTACGGCGTCGCGCAACTATCCGGCTTCGGCTTCGCGGATGAAGACCCCGCGCTGACCGCCGCTGGGGCGATCCTGCAGTACCTCAGCGAGACTCAGCGCTCAGGCGAGGAAGCATCAGGCACCCCTCCACGCCTTGCGCACCTCCGTCCGCCCAGGCGCTTTGCCCGGCAAGATCATCTGGTCATCGACCCGACCTCGCTGCGCTCGCTTGAGATCGACCGTACGCTCCGAACCGGCTCAACCGACGGCGCGGTGCTCGGTGTTTTCAAAGGACCCAGCGCCCCCGCCACCGCGATGGGCAAACGCCTGCTCCGCCACTGGCTCTGCTACCCACTGAGTGATCGCGGTGGGATCGAGCAGCGTCAGTCGGTCGTACAGGCCATGCTCGATGACAGCCGGTTCCGCCGTGAGCTCAAGGAAGCGATCGACCCCGTGCAAGACATTGAGCGCATCGCGGCGCGCTTAGCCGTCGGACGTGCGACGCCACGCGACCTGGTCGCGCTGGGGCGGAGCGTCGGGCAGGCCAAGGCCGTGCAGGACGTACTCGCCGATCGGCCCAACCAGTCCGCCTACCACGACCGCGCTGCATCGCTGCTATCAGTCCTTGAACCTCTGGCGACAACGATCCTCGACGCGTGCATCGAGCAGCCACCTGCCCACCTCCGCGAAGGTGGGCTGATCGCCGACGGCCACGATGCCGAGCTCGACGAAGCCCGCTCGCTGCAGCGCGACAGCCACGCCTGGCTCGCGCAGTACCAGGCAAGACTCGCCGAGGAACACGACATCCCCCACATCAAGGTGGGCTACAACAAGGTCTTTGGCTATTACATCGAGCTGTCCGCGGCGAACAAAGACAAGGCCCCGGACAGCTGGTCACGCAAGCAGACGCTCAAGAACGCCGAGCGCTTTATCACACAGGACCTCAAGGAGTTTGAGGGCAAGGTGCTGTCTGCCGAGTCGCGAGCGGTCGCGCGCGAGCAGGCGTTGTTCGCAGAGCTTTGCCAGCAGGCAGCGGGCGAGATGGCATCGCTGCACGGCTTCGCGCAGCTGGTCGCAGAACTTGATGTGCTTGGCGCGTTCGCGGAGCGCTCGGCACGAGCGAACTACGTCAAGCCAACGATCGTAGACGAGCCCGTCCTGCAGATCGAGGCCGGCCGACACCCCGTGCTCGATGAACTGCTCGGCGATCAGTTCGTTCCCAACGATCTTAGGCTCGGGGCTTGTGGCTCAAGACTTGAGGAAATTCAATCAGAACAAAACCAAGCCTCAAGCCCCATGCCTCAGGCCACGCTGGCCCTGATCACCGGTCCGAACATGGCGGGTAAGTCGACCTACATCCGCCAGGCCGCGCTGATCACCCTGCTCGCGCACACGGGCTGCTTCGTTCCGGCCGACTCGGCCACCGTCGGCCTGACCGACCGCATCTTCACACGCGTTGGGGCGAACGACGAGCTGCATGCCGGCCAATCCACCTTCATGGTCGAGATGACCGAGACAGCCAATATCTGCCACCACGCGACCGAACGCTCGCTGGTCATCCTCGACGAGATCGGGCGGGGCACCAGCACGCTCGATGGGCTGAGCCTCGCCTGGGCGATCGCCGAGTACTTGGCTGGCAATGAACAAGAGCCTGGGCCGCGCACGTTGTTCGCCACGCACTACCACGAGATCACTTCATTGGCTGAGCGCCTGCCTAGCGTGACAAACCTGAGCGTGATGGTGCGCGAGTGGCAGGACGAAATCGTGTTCCTGCACCGTATCGCCCCGGGGAGCGCGGACCGGTCCTACGGCATCCACGTCGCCAAGATCGCGGGTATCCCTGTTGGTGTGATCGAGCGCGCGAACCAGCTGCTTGCGGAGCTAGCGGTTAGCCACGCGAGCACTAGCGCTAAGCCGCAAACGGAGAAGGCAGCCCCGCCACCACAGATGTCGCTGTTTACTGAGTATCTGCCGCACCCGGTGGTCGAGAAGCTGCAGCAGGCCGACCTCAACGCGCTGTCGCCGATGCAAGCCTTCGACCTCATCCGGCAGTGGCAGGACGAGCTAGGCCCCAATGAGACGGAAAAACAATCATGACACGCCACCTCGTCAAATCATGCGAGATGCTTTGGTATACGTCGTTGGGCCTGTTCCTGGGCCTCCAAGCCGGGACCATCCTTGCGGTGGTTGAGGCCTTCGACAGTTCACGCAAGGTAGACGCGTCGCCGGGCTTGTCGCCATACAACGATCCACAGTTTGTCGAGACCGCCAACGAAGTCGTCGCGGGTTTCATGGCCCAGAACATGTTCAAGAACGGCGGCATGGTGGTCGTGGTGCTGATCGGCATCGCGGTGCTATCGCGTTTCGCCTATCCGTTTCTCGTCGCCATGGCAGGCGGCGTCCAGGCTGGCAGTAAAAAACTCAGCGGGCTGCAACTTACTGCGATCATCTTTTGTGCGGTGCTCATGTTAGGTGGCACGAAGCAGATGCTGGACATGAACCGCGACTGGCCTGGGCTTTATGATCTCCAAGTCGATCAGGCCATCCGCCAGGCACGCCGTGCAGACTTTGACGATGCACACAAGACCTCAGAGCGCTTCATTGGGATTGCCTGGTTCGCGGGCGCCTTCGCTTTGGTGATTTCGCCTTGGTGCCAACGGCTGGCGGACGCGCCCCTACAATCCGGCGATGGCAAAGAAGAAAGCTAAATCCAAGAAGACCACAAAGCGGAACAAGCCTGAGCCCAAGCTCGTCAAGGCGCCCGAGGCCGAGCGCCGCCGGGCCGCGCGGATTTATAAGAAGCTCCAGGAGAAGTACCCAGACGCCCACTGCGCGCTGATCCACTCCAACCCCTTCGAACTCCTCGTCGCAACGATACTCTCCGCGCAGTGCACCGATGTGCTCGTCAACAAGGTCACTCCCGGCATCTTCGCCAAGCTGCCGACCCCGCAGCTCATGGCCAAGGCCGACCTTGGCACCATCGAGTCGCTCGTCAACCGCGTAAACTTTTGGCGCAACAAGGCAAAGAGCCTCAAAGGCATGGCCGAACTGCTCGTCGAGAAACACGACGGCGTTGTACCTCAGACCATGGAAGAGCTCATCGAGCTGCCAGGGGCGGCGCGCAAGACCGCTAACGTCGTGCTCGGCAACGCGTTCAACATCAACCATGGCGTCGTCGTCGACACCCACGTCGGCCGGATCGCCAAGCGCTTCGGCTTCACGAAACACGACGACCCCAAAAAGATCGAACGCGACCTAATGGCATTGTTCCCCAGGAAGAACTGGTGCATGCTCTCGCACCTGCTGATCTACCACGGCCGAGCGGTGTGCAAGGCGAGGCACGCGCTGTGCTGCGATGATGATCTGTGCAAGCGGTACTGCAGTCACGCGAAGATCATTGACGTGTAGCGGGTGACGCGGAGCGTCCCGTTTTCAAACCGTCTGTCACGACTCGCACGGGACGCTCCGCGTCGCCCGCTAAACGGTTCTGCTTTACTTCAACTCAAGTTCTTGGATCCAAACATTGCGGAACTTCACCGGGTTGGCGTGCCCTTGCAATAGGATCGGGCGGGGGTCCGGGCCTTCGCGTTTGCCGGCGCCGGTCTTGCGCCTCATCTCGAAGTCGTCGTGTATCACGACGCCGTTGTGGTAGACGGTGATGCGGGCGTTCTCAACTTTCTTGTCGCCATCGAAACGCGCTGCGCGGAAAACAATGATGTAGTCCTGCCACTGGCCGGCGGGCTTGCTGACCAGCTTGTCGGGCTTCTTCATGCGGTAGAGGCTACCGCCGTAGCCGGCTTTAAACTCCTCTTCCGGGACGCCGTACGCGTTTGAGATCTGTAGTTCGTAGCGTTCCTGGATGTACACACCCGAGTTGCCATTCTTCTCGTGATTGTCGCTGCCGTTGTCATTGACGTTGAACTCGAGGTGCATCACGAAATCGGTGTAGGGCTTCTTCGTCAACAGCCCATCCCAGACGTGCGACGCGGTCAGCACGCCGTCCTCGAACTTCCAGTTGCTCGGCTCCTTCGTGTTCGGGACCAGGTCGAAGCCCTCCTTACTTACTAAGACCGTCGCGGTCTCGGGGCGCTCGAAGTTCTCGATATCGACGATGCCCTTGGTCGTGCCTGGCTCGTGCTTGAGCTTGTGCTGCTTGGGTGGTTCAGCTGCGGTCGCGCAAGACAGCGAGAAACAAAACACAACCAGAACGATCGGTAGCAAGGATCGGAAGCTCATTTTCGGTACCCAACCTCTTCACAAAGAGCGAAGCAGTAGGATAATCAAAATTATGACTTCGTGCACTAAATCAAGCCTAAGGTTTCGTCCAGCTCAAACACCGCGTTCATATTCTGCACCGCCTGGCCGGAAGCACCCTTGATCATGTTGTCCTCTGCGGCAAACACCACAACGGTCTTCGTGTCACCGACCGTTGCGAGACGGACACTAAGGTCGCAAAAATTCGTACCCACAACGTGTTTGATGTTCGGCGGGGTGTCACGCAACCGGACGAAAGGCTCGCTGCCGTAGGCATCAACGAAGGCCTCGATCAACTCATCCTCCGCGACATCTGGGTCGTGCGGCTCAAGATAAATCGTCTCAAGGATGCCGCGGTCCACCGGCAGCAGGTGCGGAACGAAAAGCGGCTCGACCGAGTGCCCGGCGATGCGCGACAGTGTCTGGCCGATCTCCGGCTGGTGCCGGTGCCCGCCGATCGCTCCATAAGCGTGGTAGCCGCCGTTGGCCTCTGGGAAGTGGAGGTTGGGCTTGGGTGACTTACCCGCGCCAGTGACACCGGACGCCGCGTTAATCACCATGCGGTCGGTCTTCACGAGCGAATGTGAGAGCAGCGGCGCGATCGCGAGCGCTGCAGCGGTCGGGTAGCAGCCGGGATTGGCCACGAGTGTGGCGCCGGGCAGGTCCTTGCGGAAAAGCTCGGGTATGCCGTACACCGCATCGAACAGGTTAGCCGGGTCGTCGTGCGCAACCTCATAAACCGATTCGTAGAGCGCTGGATCCGTCAGTCGGTAGTCCGCGCTGAGGTCGATAACACGCAGCCCCGCATCGAGCAGCTTGGGCGCGTACGCCATCGCGGCCTTGTGGGGCAGACCGAGGAACGCGACGTCGGCGGCTTCTGCGATCGAATCGAAATCGATCGGCCGGGTCTGCGCGATATCCGTGTCGAGTCGGCCGAGCAGCGCCGGGAACTCATCGCGCAGGTCAGGTAAGACCTCGCGATGGCTAGCGAGGTAGGTCAATTCGGCCTGCGGATGACGTAGCAACAGATCGACGAGGTAGTAGCCCGTGTAGCCGGTGCAGCCGATGATCGCAGCGCGGGTTTTAATGTGGTCAGAGCCGGTCGTCATAAGGCCAAGAGTTTAACGGGCCAGCGTGTTTTGTTCGCATACAAAATCAGCGTGCTGGCTTGGCAACCGTTTATAAGGACACTGCCAAAACGGCAAAACACAAAGCCGCTGAAGAAAGAAAAACGCGTTTTTACAGGCAAAAAGCTACACCTTCATTGGCACGATGCTTGCACCCTTTTTCCGTGCATGACCACGTTTGGCCATGTCATGGAGACCGCCAAAATCTCCAACAATATCCCATTGCATGGAAGGAACACCACCATGATCAACAGCATCCAGAAAGTTTGGGACACCCCGTTTGACCTGCTCCGCGAAATGGACCGCGCCTTTAACGGCCGGGTGGTCAACAGCGACGACCTGACCGCGAAGTACCCTGTCGATATCCACGAGGATGCAGACGGCCTGACCGTTTCGGCCGAGCTGCCGGGCTTCGACAAGGACCAGATCGACATCAGCATCGACAACGGCGTGCTCACCATCGCGGCCGAGCGCGAATCGACCCGGAAAGAAGACGGCACGACGCACTTGCATGAACGCCGCTACACCCGGGTCCGTCGGCAGTTCACCTTACCCACGACGGTCGAAACAACCGATGTCGACGCGAAGCTGGAAGACGGTATCTTGACACTTAGGCTCAAGAAGAAGGAAGAAGTCAAGCCGCGGAAGATTCGGGTGAAATAATCTTTGCTTAGCATCGCAATCTGGCTACATTTTGTGGTGAAAGCGCCTATGATGTGCGTGACGCAAAGTAGCTCCATGTAGATTTTCTCCTCCGCCGCCGTCAATGCCTTGTGTGTTGACGGCGGTATTTTTAGCGCACTTGAATGGGCTGCGCTACTCGCCTGTCGGCTCGGGTAGGCTGGCAAGTGCGACCTGCCTGGCAACGGGGTTGTCGCCGAGCACGTAGCGCTCGATCGCCAGCCCGACCGCCCGCTCGTCGTTGGTATGCTCAAGGATCACATCCGCCGACTCGCGCGCGCTGCCAAAAGCGCTGGCGACGGCGCACCCCAGCCCGGCCCACTGCAGCATACCCGCGTCGTTAGGCGCATCCCCGATCGCGCAGACCCGGTCGGCCGTGATACCCAGCCCGGCCGCGACACGCGCAAGCGCCGGCGCCTTGTCCACCTCCTGATGAACGACCTGGATGATCGTCGCGTCGCTCTGGGGGAACGCCGCCATATCGGCAAACCGGCTGCGTATCGCCTCACGCACCGTGTGGAGTTGCTCTGCATGGAACAGCAGCATCAGCTTCGTCACTGCCTGTGACAGCGGCACATCCAGCGGGCCGATGTAGTCAGGCTTGAACCGCTTAGCTGTAGCGGTCTGGAAATTAGGGTCGTCGTGGTCGGTGTACCACTTGTCCAGCACCTCGATGCCCACGACTACTGAGGGCTCGATCGACCTGGCCAGATCAATGACCTGACGAGCCGTCTCAGAAGACAAAGGCTGGTGGAAGGTATGCTCGCCCTGCGCGACATCGTGGATCAGTGCGCCGTTGTAGTTGATCAGCGGCGTGTCGAGCCCGAGGCGGGAGTGGATCTCACGCGACGACCGAGGCGGCCGGGCTGTCGCCAGCACAACCTTCACGCCGCGGCGGACGGCTTCCTTCACCGCGACCGCGTCGTACATCACTAGCTTCTTGTCCGAACGCAGCAGCGTTCCATCCAGGTCAAGCGCGAGCAGGTCGTAGCGCGGCTTCGGGGTCGCGGTCCCTTGCGGGCTTGATAGGTTGGGCGGTGCGGCGTGCGGGATGGCCTGGCTCCGGTTTACTGCTGAGGCGTGCCGCATGATAATCGGCGGGGCTACACTAGGTTGTCGGCGGGATGCGTGTCCCGCGTGAGTCTTTCGCTTCGAACAACCCTCCCATGACCACCACCCACGCCCAACACGGCGCGACGCAAGGCAGCAGACCCTTGACCGATGCCAACCGTCTCGGGCTGGACTTCGCTGCTGAGGCCGCCAGCTTCCGCTATAGCGGGCCGATCATCGACATCCACACGCACATCAGCTCGCCACGTGCCGCCGAGCTCTTCCTCAACGCGGCCGACGCGTACGGCATCGACCGCACCTGGACGATGACCGGGCTCGATAGCGCTAAACAGGTCCAGCGCTCCCTCACTGGCGACCGCGAAGGCCGGATCCAGTTCATCTGCGTTCCCGACTTCACCAAGCGCGAAGAGCCGGATACGTTTACCACGAAATGGCTTGAGGACATTGAGTCGTTCTACAGCATGGGCTCGCGGATCATCAAATATTGGTGCGGGCCGCGCGGCCTCGACTTCGATGACAGCCCGGAGAGCCCGTTACGTCTGGGCTCGTCGATCCGTCGCGAAGGCATGAAGCTCGCCTACGACCTGGGCTACCGGGTGTTCATGACCCACGTCGCCGACCCGGACACCTGGTTCCAGACCGCCTACGCCGACGCCCACAAGTACGGCACGAAGCTGCAGCAGTACGAGCCGCTCGAAGAGCTGCTCGACCAGTACCACGACGTCACCTGGATCGGCGCCCACATGGGCGGATACCCCGAGGACCTTGAGTGGCTACACGACTTCCTCGGACGCCACCCCAACTACATCCTGGACTGCTCGGCGACCAAGTGGCAGGTCCGCGAACTATCCAAGCACCCCCGGAAGCTGGCACAGTTTGTTGAAGCGAACCCGGGCCGAGTCCTCTTTGGCAGCGATATCGTCGCTTGGCCGACCAATACCGATCCCAATCCTGAGAATCTGGAAGCGGATCACGGCTTCGACCTGTACGCCTCGCGTTACTGGGCCCTGCGCACCCTCCTGGAGACCGACTACAACGGCCCGAGCCCGATCGTCGACCCGGACCTTCACAAGGTCGACCCGTCGGTGGACCCCAAATCGACCGCGACGCTTCGGGGGGCAGGCCTATCTACCGATCAGTTGCAGGACGTCTATCACGACGCGGCCAACGCGGTCTTAAAGCGTGGTGGGGTCATCTAAAAATCCACTGCGCAATCGTTCAAACCTTGTCAGAACCTTCGAAAACCAGGCTTCGTATCGTTACGTAAACCTGTATAATCAATATTTCTGGTCTGCCTCTGATGATTCCGGGCCAGTGATTGTGCTTGCTGCTTATTCACTCCAATCGAGACCGATTCCGATGCCCATGAACAAACCCCTGACCCTACTGGCACTGCTGTGTGCCGCATTGGTGCCCGCTTTCACGACGCTGGCCGATGCTACTAAGACACTGGAGGACGCCGGACTGTCCCGCGTCGGCATGGAGTATGTCCTTGAAGACGAGACCGAGATCATCCGTGCTCGGACCGAGATCAAGCAGGCCCAGCGGGATCTGAAGGACGCGGAGAATGACTTCCGAGACGCCGAGAAAAAGATCGCCCGGGCTCAATCCTACATCGCGCAGTTGCAACGCGAGATCGAGGAGATGAAAGACAAAGTCCGCCGCTCGGATAGCCAGAACGAATACGCGCGTCATATGAAGGCCTATGACGAACTTGTCGCCCTGATTGAGCGGACCCAGGAAGAGCGTAAGGAGTTCGAGCAGAAGCAGCAGATCAAGATCGACGATGCGAAGGCCAAGTACATCGCCACCATGGTGACCTGGGTCCAGAAAGCCGCGGGCGTCAAAGAGAAGTACGCCAAGCTCGCTGAAGATGAAAGCGTCACCAGCGCGATCACCGAGATCAGCGAACAAGACAAACGCAAGTACGTGCTCGGCCCGAGCCGGCGCTTCCAATCGATCAACCGTGAGCTAGAGAAAGCTGCCGGCGAATACCAACGCGGCGCTGTTGATCTCCGCAAGGAACACAACACGCTCCACATCGATGTTCGTATCAATGGCAAGCCGATCCGTTCGATGATCCTCGATACCGGTGCCAGTTCGGTCAGCCTGCCCCACCTGTTTGCCAAGGACCTCGGCATCGAAGTCGGCGACAGCGACCCGACCGTCCAGCTCCAGATGGCCGACGGCAAGATCGTGGACGCCAAGCAGATCACGCTTGAGTCTGTGCAGGTCGGCGAGTTCATCGTCAATGACGTTGAGGCATTCGTCCTGCCCGAATCGTTGCACGCCGCCCCCGCCCTGCTGGGCAACACCTTCCTCGGCAACTTCACCTTCGAAGTCGACCCCGAACGCGGCAAGCTGATCCTTAGCCGGCTGACGAAGGAAGAGGGCTGAGCTCAACCTTGCGATCCAAAGGATACGCATGCGTATTCTCCTATTATTCATGCTGTTGATCTTGTGCACCGGCTGCGCAACGCACAGCGAGAACTACAGGCGTACCGGCTCACCCGAGCCGCTGCGGCTGGCGATGCTGCACGAGATCGAGCCGGGGTTCAGCATTGAACAAGTACAGTCCCGACTTGGCCTTGGCGAAGCCGTGGGTAAGCAACAACGCGGCCCGCTGAACCGTATGGTTCAGAAGTATCCTGATGATTTTCCAGACGGCATCGAAGTGGACGACTTGTTTTTCGCCTACTCATACAGCGAAAACTGCTCGGATGTCCTTCAATTCCGTAACAACCGATTGATCAACTTCGACCCATCTTTCTACGAAAATCCGGATGTCTACATGATTCCTAACAGCTTGCGTTAACGTCGAGGCAGATCACCCCGCCGCTTTCGCCGCGGCGATGGCTGCGTCGTAGTCCGGCTCCTGGGCGATCTCGGGGACCAGCTCCTGATAGACGATCTTGCCATCCTTGTCGATGACGCTGACGCTGCGAGCGATCAGGGTCGCCAGCGGGCCGTCGGCCATCTCCAGGCCGTAAGCCTTACCAAAGCCACGCTCTTTGAAGTCCGAGACGCAGTGCACCGCCTGCGAGTCCGTTGCGCCGCACCACCGGCCCATCGCGAAGGGCAGGTCACAGGACACGGTCAGCACAATGAAATCGTTCTCCGCAGCCTCCTTGTTGAGCCGCTTGGTCTGCAGGTCGCAGATCCCGGTATCCAGCGACGGCACGGTCGAGAGGATGACGACCTTCCCTGCGTAGTCGGACAGCTTGACTTCGGAAAGGTCCAGCCCGGTGCCCGCGAAATCGGGGGCGGTCTCGCCGACGCCGACCTCCGTGCCGGTGAGGTTGATCGTGGTTTCGCCTTTGAGGGTGACGGTACGGGCCATGGTGGACCTTTCTTTTTAAAAAAAGTGGGGAATATTGCTTTTGGAGGCGGCATTGTAGACTCGGAAATGAGGGTGGCAAGTTGTGCAGGTTTGGCATCACCGGGCCCACGGCTTACCATCAGGGAACCAAAATAACCAAGGACACACCGACCCAGGAGACCCCCATGTCGACCGCGACCGCCCTGCTGCACAACAAGACCTACGACAACATCATCCAGACCATCTGCAACACCCCGCTGGTCCGCGTCAACACGATGGCGCCGGACAACGGCTCGAAGGTCTTCGTCAAGTGTGAGTTCTTCAACCCGATGGCCAGCGTCAAGGACCGGATCGGCCGGGCCATGATCGAGGCCGCTGAGGCTGCAGGCACCATCAACCAAGACACGCACATCGTCGAGCCGACCTCGGGCAACACCGGTATCGCACTGGCGTTCATCTGCGCCTCGCGTGGCTACAAGCTCACCCTCACCATGCCCGAGTCCATGTCGCTCGAGCGTCGTTCGCTGCTACGCGCCCTGGGCGCGGACCTCGTGCTGACCCCCGCCCCCGAGGGTATGAAGGGCGCGATCAACAAGGCAGCCGAGATCGTGGCGACCGGAGAGAACACATGGATGCCCCAGCAGTTCGAGAACCCCGCCAACCCCGAGATCCACTACAAGACCACCGGCCCGGAGATCTGGAACGATACCAACGGCGAGGTCGACTTCCTCGTGTCTGGCGTTGGTACCGGTGGCACGATCAGCGGCGCGGGCAAGTACCTCAAAGAACAGAAGTCCAGCTTCAAGGCGATCGCCGTCGAGCCCGTCGAGTCGCCCGTCATCAGCCAGACCATGGCAGGCGACGAGGTCCAGCCCGGCCCGCATAAGATCCAGGGGATCGGTGCCGGCTTTGTCCCCAAGAACTGTGACCTCGATATCGTGGACAGCGTGGAGAAGATCACATCCGAAGAAGCGTTCAAGGCCGGCCGCGACCTCGCCTCCTCCGAAGGGATCTTCGGGGGCATCTCCACCGGCGCGAATGTCCTTGCCGCCTGCCGCGTCGCGGAAGCCAACCCCGGCAGCACGATCGTCTGTATCGGCTGCTCCTTCGGCGAGCGTTACTTGTCGACCCCGATGTTCGCGGACCTGCAGAACTAAAGAGATAACCCAAACCTTATCAAGCAGCAAAGCCCGCGTTCCTTCAGCGCGGGCTCTGCTATTGATTGGGATGGCCGACGGTTGGCCTCACTGGTTTGCGTACTTGTACCAGGTCTCGAGCAGCTTGCGGTCTTCCATCCCGTAGACCTCGTTGAGCGCGACATTCATGGGCTTGCCCTGCTCACGCACGATCTTAACCGCCTCGGCGAATTTATCCGGAGCACTGGATAGCATCGACACCAGCGACCAGCACTCCGCGTAGTTCTCTGCCTTCATGGTGTCTGTGGTGTAGCCCCAAGGCGCGGTCACGTTGTTGATCTTCTTGTCCTTAAAGAGGTTTTTGACGACCTGCTTCCAGCCGCCGTCCTGCTTGAGGTCGCGCTTCTCGTAGGAGTAGATCATGACCGAGGGCGTCTTCATCGCCATCTCTTCAGCGAGGTCGCCAAAGCCGGTGGTTAAACCGATGGGCTGCTCCTTACCGCCGGCCCTAGCCATCATGAGGTGGCCCAACGAGTAGGCCGCGAAGCGGGCAACATTCTCATCGGTGCGGGTCCCGACCTTCGCGCAGGCACAGGCGGGCAGTAGGAAGCCGTTGCCCTGCTTAAGGTGGTTGCGGGGGTTTTCTTCGTTGCCGAAGCGGAAGTTCATCCCGTCTTTTTCATAGGAATCCATGAGAGCGTCGACCCAGTTGCCCCACTCGGATTCGCCATCCACGATGATGATGTGCGCGGACTTCGGCGAGCTCGCGTTGGAGATCGTCTGAGGGAAGCGCTTGATCAGGCCCGCCTCAAGTTTCTTAAGGATCGGCACGAGCTTGCGTGCCCTAGCATCGTTGCAGTACAACGTTGCCCGGGTCAGCTCGATGCGCTTGTAGCCGAGCCCCGCGTTCTTCATCGCCCGCTCGATCCGCTTCTGCTCGGCGTTGTGCCAGTGGTCCGGGTCGGGGAAGCCGACTTTTAACTCGCCGGCGTCCGCCGCGTCGGCACCGGCCACATCGCCCCCACCCGCATCGGCCGGCTCGGGATCGAGGTCTACTTCCTCGCCCGCTGCGATCTTCCGGATCAGATCGACCTGGGCTTCAGTGAAGCCGTACTTCTTGAGGCGGCTTTCCGCACTCGATGTGACGCGGAACCCCACCCCGCGCTCGGCCATGACTTCGAGGATGTCCTGAGGGGACTGGTCGTCTACCAGCCGGGCGATCTCGCTCATTTTCAGCGGACGATCGTTGAAGGCGTCAACCGTGCTGCTCAACAAGGCCATCATGGTTAGGACGAGACAAGGCACCAGAACCCACCGGGCGAGACGATTCATTGTGTGGACCTTTCGAAAAAAGTATCGGGTCCGCCATGCTACCCGGACCGAGCCAGCAAGCCAAGCGATTGCTTGCAAATCAACGAAAAACCCGGACCGACCCAAAGAAAAGGTCGGCCCGGGTTAGGAGGAATCATTTGGATTAAAGCCATCACGCGGGCTGCAGTTCGAGCGCCTTGCAGGCGTCTTTGACGGTCTTGATGATCACCGCGGCGACTTTGTATGGGTCGGCGGCGGAGTTCGGGCGACGGTCTTCCAGCCAGCCCTTGTAGCCGGCTTCGACGGAAGCGATCGGGATACGGATCGAAGCGCCACGGTCGGACACGCCGTAGGAGAACTTGTCGATGGATTGGGTTTCGTGCAGACCGGTCAGGCGCTGGTCGTTGTCAGCGCCGTAGACATCGATGTGTGCCTTAATACGGTCTTGCGTGCCGAAGGCCTCACAGATCTTGCCGTAAATTTCCTTGCTGCCGCAGGTGCGGAGCACTTCGTTGGAAAAGTTGGCGTGCATGCCGCTGCCGTTCCAGTCACCCTTGACGGGCTTGCAGTGCCAGCTGATGGAAAGGCCATACTTCTCGCCGATGCGCTCAAGCAGGTATCGGCCGATCCACATCTCATCGCCCGCCTGGGCGGCGCCCTTCGCGAAGCCTTGGAACTCCCACTGGCCTGCCATGACCTCGGCGTTAATACCTTCCACATTCAGGCCCGCTTCGAGGCAGAGGTCCAAGTGCTCTTCGACCAGTTCACGGCCGATGGCGTTGCTGGCACCAACCGAGCAGTAGTACGGGCCCTGAGGCGCGGGGTAGCCGCCAGCCGGGAATCCGATGGGCAACTGCGTCGCTGGGTCCATAATCGTGTATTCCTGCTCGAAACCGAACCAGAAATCGTTGTCGTCGTCATCGATCAGAGCGCGGCCGTTGGACTCGTGCGGCGTGCCGTCGGCGTTGAGCACCTCGGTCATCACGAGGTAAGCATCCTTGCGGCCCGGATCGGGGCAGATAAATACCGGCTTAAGCAGGCAGTCGGAGCTACCACCTTCGGCCTGCTCGGTCGAGGAGCCATCAAAAGACCACATCGGGCAGTCTTCCAATTTACCGCTGAAGTCTTTGACGATCTTCGTCTTGCCGCGGAGACTCTGGGTAGGCTTGTAACCGTCCAGCCAAATGTACTCGAGCTTTGATTTTGCCATGGTCGCTGACCACTCCTGTCCTGAAAGAGGTTCTTCTTGTCCCAGCCTAAACCAGGTCTGGGTTGTGGACCGTTGTTCACCATCAAACGAACAAAGGTCACAACCTGGCTACTCCACCAGGTGCCTAAAGGATAGCATAATCTCAGCAGACCGCAAGATCAACGCCTAAGTACGACGCGATCGAAATTTTAATTGCCTATTTTTTAGGCAGTTTTGATGGATCATCGGGCAGCTTTTTGCTGTCCGGCCAGACATTCTCGGAACCCGCTGATCGCTTCTGCGTCAAAACGCAGTATCGGGCAGCAGGCCAGGCCCGTGCGGCGTGGTGCCGGTTCGCAGGCCAGCTTGCTACCCAACGGGGACCCAACATGATGAGCACACGACGACTCGTGATCGGAGCGACTTTCATGACGCTGGCGGTTGCCCTGCCTTGGTCCGTCTACAACGCTACAGCCGGCGGCAAGGACGCACCGGCCCAAGAAACCAACGCAGAACAATTAGTGGCCAAGGAAGACCCCGCACCGCCTAAGGCGGAACAGGAGGATGGAGCAGAGAGTATTGATGAAAAAACGCCCGACCAGCCTAGCTCGGCGCACCTGCTCGCCGACCCCAAGCCGCTGTCTGACGCGGTCAAAAAGGGCTTGGCATGGCTCGCCAGCCAGCAGCTCGAGAATGGCGGATGGGGTCAGGGCGAAGAGTCCCTGCAGATGCGGGGGAATCAGAACAAGAAGAACCAGCTCGCCGATACCGCAAACGTTGGGGATACCTCCGCAGCAGCGCTCACGCTGATCCGATCAGGATCGACGCCGAGCTCAGGGAAGTACGACGTCAACCTCCGCAAGGCCGTGGCCTACGTCTGCGAATCGATCGAGGCCGCGGATGATAAAGACCTCTACGTCACCAAGGTGCGCAACACGCGTCTGCAGGCTAAGCTCGGGACTTACGTCGATACGTTCCTCGCCGCGGAGATGCTGAGCGAGGTCAAGGGCAAGATGGCCAGCGACAAGGCCAACGAGCGCGTCGAGCAATGCCTGAACAAGGTGATCAAGAAGATCGAAGCCCACCAAAAAGAAGATGGCAAGTTCGGCGGACGCGGCTGGGCAATGGCGCTGAACGACGCGCTCGCGAACAAGGCGATCAATCGTGCCGCACAAGCCGGCGCCGTGGTCGATCGCGCATCAATCGAAAAGGCTCGAAAGAACGCGACCGCGCTGAGTGCCCCCGCCTCGCCTGACGGCAGGTTCGCCGCCGCAGAAGGTACCGCCGGCATCGAGCTCTACGGCGCGGCCAACAGCGTGAGCGGGCAGCGCGAAGTCGATACGACCTACCGCCAGGAGATCGAGAAGCAGCGCGACAACATCCGCGCGGTCCTTGAAGAAGCCCGGGACAAGGCGGGTGAAGACGAGCAAGGCAAGGCCATCAAGGCTCAAGCCGACCAGACCCTCAAGCAACTGGATGACGCGGGGGGCGACATCAAGGCTTCTAAACAGATCGCCGAGTCGGTGAAGGAACTGACCCTGCAACTGAGCGCTTCCAGTGCGATCGAACTGGAAGCCGAACAAGTCGAGGGCCTTGTTACTTTTGGCGTCACCAACACGCTCTGGGCAGACAACCACAGTAATCTAGAGGTTGCACAAAAAGCCGTAGTGACCAGGTTCGACGACGACCGATTCGTCGCGGGCTTCGGCAACAACGGCGGCGAAGAGTTCCTCAGCTACACCCGCATCGGCGAGTCGCTCTATCTAGGGGGTGGCGAGGCCTGGGAGACCTTTGACAAGAAGATGACCGAGAGCCTGACCAACGTGCAGAACAAAGACGGCTCGTGGTCCGGCCACCACTGCATCACCGGCCGAACCTTCTGCACCGCGACCGCGCTGAGTGTGCTCATGACCGACCGCATGCACGTGCCCGAAGAGCTACTCGAAGCGGCGCGGGCCGAGTTGGTGGAGCAAGATGGTCCGGAAGACCAGCCGGAAGAGGCCGAGTAGGTGCAAACCCGGATCAAAATGATTGATTCTCCTTCGTGCCGACCGCGGGTCACGCCTGCGGCGGCGTTTTTCCGTTTCGCGTGCTGCGTTCTGCTCATCGCGTCAACGGCAACGGTGCAAGCCGAGCAAGAACAAGGCGACTTGCAGCAACAACTCGATACCGCGATAAAGCGGGCGGTTGCATACCTCGAAGGGCAGCAGGATGACAGCGGTACGTGGCCGTCCGAGACCTACGGCCTGTTCCGCGATGGCGTCGCGCTCACCCCGCATGTGCTTCGATCGTTGACGGCCGCGGGACGGAACAACGGCACGACCGATCTCGGCTTCAAGTACATCCATGGTCTGCTGACCGATCAGAAGTTCACACGCGAACTGGAGCTAGGCGTCAAGGTGAAGGGGCCTGTCTACTTCAGTGCAGACACCCTGCTTGCGTTGCAAACCACCCATCAAGCTGAGCAGAGGCGTCGCCACACCGACCTTTACCGCTTGCACCACGTACTCGAATCGCTTCAGATCAAGACGTATCTCAAGCAGGAATATGCTCAGTTCGGTGGCTGGGGCTACGGCACCGAGCGCTTCAACGCCGAGGCTGACGGGATCGAATGGATCACAGCCTTTGATCACGGCAAAGCGCCAACACGCATCGTCCCCCAACTCTCGGCCAACATCAGTGCAACGGTCTATGCGCTTGAAATGCTCGCGCCGCAACCGTTGGATCGGAACTACAGAGACTCACCGGGCGGTCATATCTTCTACATGCTCGATCGGGCGCGGCAGTTCGCCGCACGATGCCAGAATTTCGGTACTGGTGACGAGCGCTACGACGACGGCGGGTTCTTCTTCAACCCCGCCGATGCTGCGCGGAACAAGGGCGGGCCGGCCGGCACCGATAAGGACGGCTACGCCCGCTTCCACAGCGCAGGTTCCTCCACGGCCGATGGCCTGCGCGTTTTACTTCTTTGTCGGGTCCCGAAAGACAACCCCGGCTTCGTCGCCGCGCGTGACTGGCTGTTCAAACACTTCGACCCCAACCACAACCCCGGGACATTCAACGAAGACCGCGAAGTGTTGCGGGATGCCTACTACTTCTACTACGCCGCCTCGGTCGCCGACACGTTCACGCTGCTGGGTGAAGGGCCGGAGAATTGGTCGCAAAAACTCGCCGAGGCGCTCATCGATCGGCAAAACAAAGACGGTTCGTTCGCAAACCCCTTCACCGATGGTAAGGAGGACGACCCCCTGATTGCGACGCCTTTCGCGTTACGCGCCATGCTGACCTGCCGACACTATTTAAGTGAATAATTTCGTAAACTACTTGAAAACAAAGCACTTTCCGGGCTGAAACAGATTGCGAGTCCGCT
The DNA here is from genome assembly GCA_039188575.1 of Planctomycetota bacterium. GTDB lineage: Bacteria > Planctomycetota > Phycisphaerae > Phycisphaerales > Phycisphaeraceae > JAHQVV01. The sequence continues at coordinate 22,415 of JBCCYY010000014.1, forward strand.
CGTCACGTAGCTATACTGACGTATGTGGTTCCACACCGTTTGAAGGATGCAGAGTGTGACTGTTTTGAATCGAGAAGGATCGGGGATGCCCCTTATTGCGGCCCTCTCGCTATCACTGGCGGGTTGTAGCGAGGTAACATCACCTGAGTCATCAGTAGTCACGCAGCAAGGCGACCAACCCACTGCAGAAGTACTCTTGGTTGCCAACAAGCCCAAGGACGAGCAGATCTCGTTCAACCGCGATATCCGCCCGATCCTTTCGGAAAACTGCTTCTTCTGCCACGGCCCGGACAAAAACCACCAAGAGGCCGACCTTCGCCTCGACTTCTTCGAGCCCGCAACACGCGACCTTGGTGGCTACCAAGCAATTGTTCCGGGCGACCGTGAAGAGAGCGAGACCTGGCACCGCATCATCGACAAAGACGACCCGATGCCGCCGGCTAAGAGCCACAAGAAGCTGACCAAGGAACAGATCGACTTGATCGGTCGCTGGATCGATCAGGGCGCGAACTACGAGGCGCACTGGTCCTATACCAAAGTCGCCAAGCCCGACCCGCCCGAGGTGAAGAACGAGCAGTGGGTCGGCAACACGATCGACCGGTTTATCCTCGCGGAGTTGGAGGCTAGGGGGATCGAGCCCTCGCCGCAGGCCGACAAGCGCACGCTACTGCGTCGCGTGACGTTCGACCTGACCGGCCTGCCGCCGACACCCGAGCAAGCCGAGGCGTTTATGAAAAACGCCTCGCCGCAGGCCTATGAGAACTATGTCGATGAGCTGCTCACCAACGAGGCCTACGGCGAGCACCTGGCGGTGTGGTGGCTGGACCAGGTGCGATTCGCCGACACCATTGGGTTCCACAGCGACAACCCGCGCAATGTCTGGCCCTACCGCGACTGGGTCATCCGGTCGCTGAACGAGAACATGCCCTTCGACCGGTTCACCGTGATGCAGTTGGCCGGCGACCTGATGCAGGACGAGCCGACGACCGACATGCTCGTGGCCAGCGCCTACAACCGCCTGAACCCAACGACCGAGGAGGGCGGAGCCCAGCGCAAGGAGTATCAGGCGATCTACGATACTGACCGCGTGACGAACTATGGCGAGGTCTGGCTCGGCTCATCGACCGGCTGCGCGCAGTGCCACGATCACAAGTTCGACCCGATCACGATGGAGGATTTCTACAGGCTCGCGGCTTTCTTCGGGAGCCTCAGCGGCGCGGCCGTCAGTGTTGAACGCGGCTACCCGCGGCACGAGCCGCCCTATATCTTCCTGCCACAAAACGAAGAAGAGGCACAGCAGATCGCCGACGTCGAGTCGCGCTACCGCGAGATGATCGAGGCCCAACCCGAGGCATCGCTTGTCGAGGAGTACTTCGGCAGCCGCGGCAACGCCAGGCCGCCGCTCCCAGAAGGCGTGATGCCCGAGTACGGCAAGGCGTTTGAGAAGCTGCTCAATGAACGCAAGGCCCTGGCCGACAAGATCACGACGATCCCGATCGCACGCGACTTGAAGACACCACGCACCGTGCGCATCCTTGAGCGAGGGAACTGGCAAGATGAGACCGGCGAGGTCGTCCTCCCCGCAACGCCGGCGTTTCTCGGCGGGCCCGCCTCCACACAGGGCAGCCGACTCAACCGCCTTGATCTCGCCAAATGGACCGTCTCCCCCGACAACCCGTTGATGGCCCGCGCTATCACCAACCGTCTCTGGGCGAAGTACCTCGGCAACCCCCTTTCCAGCAATACGATTGACCTGGGCAGCCAGGGCACCCTACCCACCCACCCACTGCTGCTGGACTACCTCGCGAGCGAGTTCCGCGACAGCGGCTGGGGCCTGAAGCACGTTATCCGACAAATCGTCACCAGCGAGACCTACAAACAGTCCTCGGACACCCGCGCCGAGCTTGCCGATGTCGATCCGAACAATCGCAAACTCTTCGCACGACAGTCGGCAATGCGCCTTACAGCCGAGACCCTGCGCGACCAGGTCCTGGCGGTGTCGGGCCTGCTGACCGAGAAGATCGGCGGGCCCAGTGTATTCCCGTATCAGCCCGAGGGGCACTGGGAGCCCTTGAACTTCCCACGCCGCAAATGGCCGACATCCAAAGGTGAAGATTTATACCGCAAGAGCCTATACACATGGGTCCAACGAACGTTCCCGCATCCGCTGATGACCGCTTTTGACGCGACATCACGCGAGTCGTGCATCGGCCAACGCATGGTATCGACCACGCCGCTGCAGGCGTTGGGCCTTCTCAATGGCCCGACGTTCGTCGAGTCTGCGCGGGTATTGGCCCAACGGCTCGTTGCGGGACACGCCAACGACGCCCAGCGGCTCGATACGCTGTACTCGCTCGTCCTCGCCCGCGCGCCACGCGGCAACGAACGCACGATGCTTACCGCGCTGCTCGCCAGCCAGCGCGAGCACTTCACGGGTCAGCCCGAGGAAGCCGCGAAGCTCGCCGCGATGGGCCAGTCCCCGCCCGCGGCACCCGACCTCGATCCCGTTGACGTCGCAGCGTGGACAAGCATCTGCCGCGTCGTCCTGAACCTGCACGAAACGATTACCCGCAACTGATCGAAGAAGAACGGCGATGACCCAAGATCCGCAACAACCCGTACGGCTGCAGAATGTCCTGCTCGAACGAGAGCAGGCCGAGCGCTGCCTGCTAAGCCAGACACGACGCAAGTTCTTGACTAGCGCGTTCGGTTCGCTCGGCACACTGGCGCTTGGCACGATGGTCGGGCCGAAATTAATGGCCGCGCCATCCAAGCCCTCGGCCGATACGGCGCTCGCCGAGGCGTTGCCCATCGGCGCTCGGCCGTTCCTCACCCACGCGCCCAAGGCTAAACGGGTCATCCACCTATGCATGGCAGGCGGGCCAAGCCACCTCGAGACCTTCGACTACAAACCGACGCTCGAGAAGATGCACGACCAGCCAATGCCTGAGTCACTCACCGCAGGCCAGCCCATCGCCCAACTGCAGGGCAAAGCGCTCAAGGCGTTTAAGCCTCAGACGACCTTTTCCAAGTGTGGCCAATCCGGCACCGAGATCGCCGACATCTTTCCCCACATCCAATCGATCGCGGACGATATCTGCGTGATCAAGTCGATGCGTACGGAGCAGATCAACCACGACCCGGCGCATACGTTCTTCAATACAGGCACGATCCGACCCCACCACCCCTCGATCGGGTCGTGGCTGCTCTACGGGTTGGGGTCGATGAACCAGAACCTGCCGGGCTTCGTCGTCCTTACCAGTTGGGGCGGCGGCCAGGGCCAGCCCATCAGCGCACGCCAGTGGCACAACGGCTTCCTGGATAGCAAGTACCAGGGCGTCAAGCTCAACGCAGTCGGCGACCCTGTCTACTATGTCGGCTCGCCAGACGGCGTCTCGAACCCCTGCCAGTCTGAGGTCATCGAGGCGATCAACCAGCTCAACCAGGACCACGCCAAGGTCGTTGACGACCCGGAGATCGCCAGCCGTATTGCTCAGTACGAACTTGCCTTCCGCATGCAGGTGGCCGTGCCCGAGCTGACCGACTTCTCCAAAGAAGACCCGAAGGTAGTCGAGGAGTACGGCTGCAAGCCAGGCGACGGGACATTCGCATCCAACTGCCTCATGGCCCGACGGCTTGCCGAGCGAGGCGTGCGCTTTATCCAGCTCTACCACCGCGGCTGGGACCACCATGGCGGCCTCCATAAGGCCATCCGCGGCACCGCGGGCAACGTCGACCAGGCCACCGCCGCGCTAATCAACGACCTTAAGCGCCGCGGCATGCTGGATGAGACTCTCATCATTTGGGGCGGCGAGTTTGGCCGGACCCCCATGGCACAGGGCACCGGGCGCGACCACCACATCAAGGGCTACTCGATGTTCATGGCCGGCGGCGGCGTCAAGCCCGGTATTACCTACGGCAACACCGACGAGTTCGGCTACAACGCCAGCGAAGATATCGTCCATGTCCGCGACCTGCACGCCACGATGCTCCACCAGCTCGGCATCGACCACCAGCGCCTGACCTTCAAGCACCAGGGGCTGGACGCCAAGCTGACCGGGGTCGAGCACGCGAAGGTGATCAAGGACATACTGGCCTGAAATCATGTCTCCCCCTCGCGACACGGCGGGTGACCGGGGTCAGGCCTCGCCTGCCCCCGGAACGGGTGCTTCTTGGTGTGCGCACACGCGCAACTGTGCCACGCTTTCGTTGGCGTTCTTGAAGTTGGCACTCACCGGGGCCGCTGGTAGGAAAAAGTGGCATTCCGCCTTGGCCGGCAGATCGAGAAGACCGCCGGCTCGGGTTACGGCCATACGTACCGTCACGATCAGCGGGTATAGGTCGTCGGTTGGTAGATCACTATCGCTGTACGGGGATCGCATCCGTGCACCACATCACCGTGTTGCTGATCGGCTCAACCTGCCCCGTCTTGGGATTGGTCCAGTTAAACGAGCCGCGGTAGTCCAGGCCCGCTTCGACATGGCCGTCAACAAAAACCGCGTTCGCGGTGCCGCTCTCGCTATCCCCCCCAGTCGTGTTATGAAAAGAGCCGAGGCAGTCGGCGAACAAAGCCCCGACCGACTCCCGCCCCAGCAGATACCCGTCGTTCATCGTGGCGTGGCTGTACCCCGAGATGGTAAACGTATTCTCCTCCGTAAACACGACGAGGTCAGCGGTGTTCCTCACCGACTCGAGTGTCAGCTCCTCCCGCGGCCAGCTCAGGGCCGCGTTATCGACAAACGGCCCGACGTTCCAGTTCTGGACATAACTGCGCACCAGCCTGTTCTCCGCAAAACCGGCGGTGGCAAAGGTATCAGCGGTCAGCTTCTCCTCAGCAATCGGGCAGAGGTAAATAGCAGTCGTGTCCTGCACATAGTCGAACAGCGTCCCCGCGAGGACCGAGTCGAGCACGGTCGGGTCCTCACCGCGGTTCGACGACCCGTCAGGCAGCGTGTTGGGGCCCCAGACCCAGTGGCGGGCAGCGGTGAACTGCCCCTTGTTGTCCGAGACGTAAGCAAACTGGGCGATCCCAAGCTGCCTGAGATTGCTTCGGCACTGCGCATCTTTTGCAGAGGCCCTCGCAGCACCCAGCACCGGGAGCAGGATCGCTATCAACAAAGCGATGATTGAAATCACAACGAGCAGTTCGATCAAAGTAAAAGCGGGGTTCCGGTATTTCATGCAGGCACTCCTGTAAATGAGGCGAAGTCGTAAAACCCCGACGCCTACGTTAGATGGCGACGGGGCGAAGGAGGTCAAGTCCCTGGAACTAGCGGCGGCGGCGAAGCGTCAGCAGACCGCCCAGGCCCAGCAGCGCGAGCGAGCCGGGCTCCGGGATGATCGTGGCGAGGCTGTTGCCACCCAGGCCCTCGTTATAGATCTGTGTGATCTCGCTCGAGCTTAGCGCCCTGCCCCAGATCGCGGTGTCATCGAGCAGCCCGTCCCAGCCGCGGTCCGGATTGTCCGGGTTGTTACCGATCCACAGTGAATTATCGGTATCCGCAACATCGGTTCGCGAACCGCTTGTGATCAGGCTGCCGTTGATCCACAACTCGTTGTTCCCGCCGCCGCCGTTGTGAACCGTGACGATGTGGTACCACGCGCCATCGTCGATCGCGGGCTGGCTGCCGTCGTGAGGCAGTTCGGCGCCGCCGCCACCGGCGACAAAGTTGATTTGAGGTGTGCCGAAGTAACGTGCCGCCCGGAACTGATCGAACCCGTCACCCTTCGAGATCAGCGTCTGGAAGTCGGTGTCGAACGCGTCTACCCTTGTCCACGTCGAGAACGTGAAGCCGTTGCCCGCCGCGCCGAAATCGTAAAGCGACTCGTTGGTGATCTCCACGTAGTTGTCGGTCGAACCGCCGGCGAGTTCGAGGGCCTGGCCGAATAGCCCGGAGTTGAAGCCCGGGGTGTTGATACCAGTGCCGTTGCCGGCGCCGAACTGGTCGTTGAAGCTGCCCTCCCAATCCCAGTACGAGACCAGTTCGTCGGCGATCTCGGCTTGAGCGCTCGGGGCGCCGAAGAGACAAGCCGAAGCGATCGCGCCGGTAGCAAACAGTTGAGTGAAGTTAGTCATGGTATACCTCCTAATAAGGTTGTTGAAATTGACCGGGCACGCTGCCCGGTGTGGTTTAAAACATGGTGAGAACAAAAATTCGCTACTGAAGCTCAGTTCATTAGAGCCTGATTCAAAGAAATTTTGATTCTTCCTCCTTTCATTCTTTCCATTGATAGTTCAGTTCATACATCGCGCTGATTTCTTCATCCGTCAGCGCACGCCCGAAAATGATGACCTCATCCAACAAACCATCGAAACGGTGGTCAACCTGATCCGAGTTTGCACCCAACATGACCGGGGATGATGTTTCAAGGCGTTTTTGATCCAGTTGATAAGTTGTCTCTCTCTGGCCATCTACGTACAGACGGTGCGTTGTATGGTTTGATTCGGGGTCGGCCTCGACAACCGCAACAACAAAACGCCACTCGCCATCGAACGGCTCGCTACGGCTGGTCACGTTGTGGTCTTTTTGCAGGCCCTCGGAATCAACATCCCAGGTAACCTTCTCTTGATCCTCGAAGGACTGCAATCGCCATGACTCGTCGCCCCTGGTGATTATGGGCATAAAGTTCTTTAAGCCTTCCTCAGCATCACCGAACTTAAACCAGGCTGCGACCGAGAACGATTGCTTCGGAAAATCGAGTGCATCGGACCGGCTGCCAAGCACCTCGACATGCTGCCCAAGCCGATCCCTCAACCCAGTTGCCCGGAACCGCAGCGCGCGCTTGCCGGGCAACCGCCCGTCCGCCCAGGTCGGGCCATTGATCTGGCCATCGAATGAACCGGGTGTGCCCGCCGCCTGATTGATCAGCCGGTGGGGCGACTGGTCCTCATTGTCGAAGGTGTAATAAAGGACAGCGCTTGGATCACGCCTGATCTCCATCGACTGGGCAAGCCACCGATCGTATGTCAGCGCGTTAGCGCTATCGGAAAGCAGATCAAAGTCCTGACCTCTTACAAATGCAATCGACAGTGGGTCGGCATCATCGACCCGCATGCCGGTTGGATCAACACGCTTGAATTGGCCGGCGCGAACGCTGAGTCCATCCGTAGATGCCTGGCCGTTCGTCATCCCCGTTAGCTCGACTTCACCCTCAAATACACTCGCAACCGTCTCACCAAGCTTGCTAACAGCAACGCCAAACTCCGTCCCGACATCAATGATCCGTGCGTTTGGCGTATGGACCACAAACCCTTTACTGCCCGGCGTCTCACACCGCCCCACCAGCCTGCCCCGAAGCAGGCGGATCGCGTTGGCGTTGTCGGTGGTTTCAATGGTCGCTGGGGCTTGCAGGAGCACTGTCGCGCCGCGCATGGTGGTGATCTTGGCGAAGCCCTGCACCAGCGTTAAACGCTGGTTGATGGCCAGCAGCATCCGATCGGGCAGCGCCCCTTCGCCGTTAGCGGTAACCCACTGGGCGTTGACCTGGTCGGTGACCGTCGCCACGACGCGGTGGGGGTCGGGCGAAGGGAACATCGGTGTCAAATCGAGGGCCTCAGGTCCTTCGGCGATCTCAGGCGGCCCACCGTCAGTCAGAAACACGATCGCGAGCACCGCGCACAGCAATAATGCTGCAGCGCTGGCAGCAGTCCAGACGATGTGCGGCTTGACGTAGTGCTGGTATAGATACATCAGGGCCGAGAGATACTCACGCTTAGCCGATGATGGGTTCTGCGACGTGGAGAAGCGCTCCGTGGCCAAGGCCATCGGGTCCAGGTCTTCGCCTTGGTCTTCGACCTGCGTCAGGAATTGCATCAGCTGGTCGTTGGCCACCTCATGCGGCTCGAGTGAAGCCGGGCCGCTGCCCACATCGGTAATCTGGATCGAGAGCCGTGGCGCGTGACCGACAATACCGGGTAGCGCGGCGTGGAGGTTGGTGTAGCTGCGGTAGAGCGCACGGGCCTCGGTGCTAACGAGCAGGATCGTTTCAAGCCTGGCGAAACCCGTGTCGCCGATCGTGCCGTCGAGCAGGCCCTCAATCAGGGGCAGCACCTCGTGGGTAATCGGACGGTCGCTCATGCGCTACCCCCCTGCTCGAGGTGCTTGGTGATACAGCTGTAAAGCCGACGGCGGATTCGGTTGAGCTGCTTATAGAGGCTGTTCGCGCTTCGGCCGAGCATGCCGGCGATATCCCGGATGGTCGTACCTGTCGTGTACGCCTGGGCCAGCAGGTCACGCTCGTCTGGGACAAGCTTCTCGACGCACTTGTGTAGCGCGGCACGCTCGGCGGCGAGACGATCGGCGTCCCGCGGCGTCTCTTCGGCAAGCTGATCCAGTACCTCATCCGAGAACAAGTGCCGATCGCGGGCCTTTGTCCGCATATAGTTCTTAACCTCGAAATAGGCGATCTGGCAGGCCCATGTCGAGAACTTTGTTGCAGGGTCGAACTGATCGAACTTCTGCCAGGCGACCAAGCAGGTCTTCTGCAGCAGGTCCTCGATATCCGGCGACTGGGGCAGCAGCGTACGGATGAAGCCGAGTATGGTCGGCTGGTGCGTGACCAAAAGCGAGGTAAAACGCTCGTAGGTCTGGTCACGATCCGGATTGCTCGACGGTTGGTTCATACGCGAATGCGAGGCGATGAAGGGAAACATGGCCACAAGACCGACCCCTTCAGTTGTTAACGTACAGGGGTTAGACGATTGGCCGGGCTGATTTGTAAAAAAATGTAAAACGCCTTATTCGGCACCAAAACAGGCCCTGAAAAGCGCTCAATGGGGTTTCACGAATTGAAAATGGTGAAGCGAAAGGCCGTGGTCGGATTCGGGCCGAAGAATCGCGGATTTGCACGCCTGGCAGAGTGGATTTGGTAGGAGATCAAACCAAACGCTCTATTACCCGGCACGCAGTTGTTGATCAAGATGCTGTGCTGCGCGTTTCCCTTCTGCGATAGCGTGTACGACCAGGGATGGGCCCCTGGCCATATCACCAGCAGTGATGATCGGCTTCGGTGTGTCGAGGGACTCAAATGCTTCAACAAGCTTCCGTGCGGCGTGCCCTACAAATCCACACGATAGGATTACTAAATCCGCAGGGATCCTGCAGGCCTTGTCGTTATCGCCCATATCGATGAGATCGACCGCGCCCACTCGCGAAGGGTCGTTTTCGTGAGGCAAAAATGCAGTCGTGTTGACCGACCACCAGCGGCACTCCTTGCCCTGCACAGCGGAAGCCTCCTGGTGGGCGTAGTCGTAAGAGAAGGTGCGCTTAAACTCCGGCCAAGGGTTGTCTACTGTGCGCTCTTGAGGCGGGGCTTCGGGGTAAGACAGATTGATCACACTTTTTGCGCCCTGCCGAAGCGCCGTCGCAATGCAATCCGCCCCGGTGTCCCCCGCACCAATGATCACAACATCCTTGCCTTCAGCAGATAGCCTTGGTGGTGTCTGACTGTGAACCGATCTTGTCGAGTCGGACAGGTATGGTACGGCCTGGCAGATGCCTTTGAGCTCACGGCCGGGGAAGGGCAGGTCACGCGGCTGCATCGCACCGCATGCAAGCACGATCGCGTCCGCATCTGCCGCGATCTGCTCTGCCGTGATGTCCTGGCCGACAGCACAGCTGCTGCGAAACGCAATCCCGCTGTCGGCCATCAGTTCGATCCGGCGGTCCAGAACCGCCTTATCCAGCTTCATGTAAGGGATGCCGTACCGCAACAAGCCGCCCGGCGAGTCCGCCTGCTCGTAGACGGTCACGCGATGCCCCTGCTCATTTAGCCTCTGGGCGGCAGCCAATCCGGCAGGACCAGAGCCGACAACCGCGACGTGTTTGCCACTTCGTACAGGCGTATCCGCCTTCACCCAGCCTTTATCAAACGCGCGGTCGATGATCGCTCGCTCGATGCCTTTGATCTGGACGGGCTGTTCGTTGATACCGAGGATACAGGCGTGCTGGCATGGCGCGGGGCAGACGCGTGCGGTGAACTCCGGGAAGGGGTTAGTCTCGCTAAGCCGATGGTAGGCGTCTTTCCAGCGGTCAAGCCGGACCAGCTCGTTCCACTCAGGGATCTTGTTGTAGATCGGGCAGCCCTGGCCGTAGCCTGAGTTCGGCATACAGAACGCGGCACCACAGTTCATGCAGCGTTCTCCCTCGGCTTGGGCTGCTTGAGCGTTGGCGGGCTCAAAGACCTCGTAATAATCATTCAGTCGCAACAGCGCATCGCGCGCGGGCATCACCTTGCCCGACGATTTTTTGCGTTGCTCGATCGGGGGTGATGCGTCAATAGACGTCACGCTGGTATCGTCCTTCGCGGGTCATAGCGTCGACATACTTCGACGCCTCGGCTTCGTCCATGCCGCCGTTCTCGGCAACGATTTCTTTCAGCGCAAGATCAACATCGCCTGCCATGCGTGACGCGTCGCCGCAGATGTAGAAATGAGCTCCTCGGTCAAGCCATGCGTACAGCTCACATCCGTTCTCTCGCATGCGGTCCTGGACATAGATCTTCTCGTCACCGTCTCGGGACCACGCGAGGCTAAGCCTGTTAAGCGTGCCATCGGCTTGCATCTGTTCCAACTGCTCCTGGTAGAGGAAGTCGGTTGCTTCGTGCTGGTCGCCGAAAAACAGCCAGCTCTCGCCGATTTCTGCGCCTGCTGCCTTGCGGGCTTGTCGTTCTTCGAGAAAAGCGCGGAAAGGCGCGATGCCGGTGCCGGGCCCACACATGATGATGGGGGCCTGGTCGTTATCGGTGAGGTGAAAATGGGGCGCCTTGTGAACATAGACACCAACACGTCCACCGAAACCGCAGCGATCGGCGAGGTATGTCGACGCGACGCCCAGCCGGCCGGTGCCTTCGAGTTCGTACCGCACCGCGCCGACGGTAAGGTGTACCTCGCCGGGGTGGGCCTTGGGACTCGAGGCGATTGAGTAAAGCCGGGGCTGCAGCGGTCGGAGCGCATCAGCCAGGCCCTGGGCGGGCACCTTTGGCTCCCACTTCCTAAGGGCGTCTATCAGGTGCAGGCCTTGGACAGATTCAAAGCCGCCTTCGATGCCCAGTCCTTCAAGCGTATTGTGGGTGAGTGTGACCAAATCAAGCCTTGTCTGCAGGGCCAGGCGGATCGGGTAGAGGTCGCCCTTGATCATCACACGGTCCGTGCCGGTGATGCCGGTGAGGACGAGGATCTCTTCAGCCAGGGCGGGATGATTCGTGGGCCAGAGGCCTAGCGCATCACCAACCTCGTACTCCAAGCCCGAGCCGGACAACAGAATCTCGACATGGTTGACTTCCTTGGCCGAGCCTTCGCCATTGAGGTTGGTGACTTCGAGCACAGGCGCGAAGTATGGGTTGTTCTTCTCCCAGAGCTCGGTCGGTCCGGGCTCTTCCTCGACGGCTTCGACCGCCTCACCCGCAACCTCGACCATCGCTTCATGGGCGAAGACGTCCTGCTTCCACTTGGCCCAGTCGTCTTCGTAGGCGACATCACAGTCCACACGATCAACCAAACGCATCCCACCCAGTTCGCCAAGGCGTCGGTCAATATCGATACCCGACTTGCAGAAGTGGGTGTAGCTACGGTCACCTAGTGCACAGACCGAGAAACTCAATTCGGAAAGCTGCGGCGCGTCATCACTGAGAACAAGGTCATAAAAACCCTTGGCGTTATCAGGCGGGTCTCCTTCACCAAAAGTGCTGCACACGATAAGCAGATGTCGGACCGCAGCCAAGGCCTCCGCATCAAGCATATTCAGTTCAATCACGTTGGGCCTGAACCCACTGGCACGGGCGAGCTTGCGTAGGTCTTTGGAGAGCGCTTCGCAGTTGCCGGATTGCGAGCCGTAAGCAATGGTCAACGGCGTACCCGCCGCGTCATCAATGGGCTTGGCCGCTTCGTGTGCCGCTCGAACCGAGAGCAGACCAGCCAGAAAGCCCTCAGCGAACTTTCGCTGGTCCTGCTCAAACGGAGCCTCAGAGGGGATCAGATCCGTTGCCATCAGGCCACCTCCATCACACTGGTGTCGGCATATGCGGTCGCACGAAGCAGCTTTTCTTTCAAATCGGCCTCTTCATGCCGACGCGTATAGGCAAGGAATGACTCGTTGCCTTCACGTTGATCAAGGTACGTGCTCAGCATTGATTCGATTAGTTGTGGTAGTTCTTCAAATGGGACCGGACCACAGAGGTGTGTGGCAATTCCCTGGTCGTGATCGCTGCCGCCGCCTAGGTAGACTTGGTAAGCCTCGCGACCATCTTCTGTTGACGCACCAAGCAGCCCGATGTCGCCGATGTAGTGCTGAGCACACGAATGGGAGCAACCGGTCAGGTGGATGTTGATCGGCTGATCGAGCTTAAGCTTGTCCTGCAGGTAACCGACGATTTCGGCACCGTGCTCTTTCGTGTGAGCCGAGGCGAACTTGCAACCAAACTTGCCTGTACACGCCACGACGCCTGTCGCGAAAGACGAGGCGGAGACATCCAATCCAATCGCATTGATCTTTGCAACCACCTGGTCTAGGTCTTTAGCCGAGACCCCAGGGATGATCAGGTTTTGCCAAACGGTGAGGCGGACATCATTGCTGCCATAGGCTTGTGCAATTCGGCCGAGCTCACGCATCTGCTCGGGGCTCATTCGGCCAAGCGTGAGCGCTAAACCGAGGTAGTGTTTGCCGGCGCCCTGCTCGTGGATACCGATGTGGGCTTGCCGGTCAATCGCCGGGCGTTCCTGCATCGGCAGCCCCTTTGTACGGATCAGATCAAAGCCCAGCAGCTTCTCAGCCTCGATCGTGAACTTCTCCAAGCCCCAGTCATCGAGCAAGTACTTGAGGCGGGCTTTCTTCCGGTTGGTGCGGTCGCCGTGCTCAATAAAGACGCGGATCATTGCGATGGCGACGGCGACGGTCTGCTTAGGCGTGCAGGCAAAACCACTATCCCTGGCAAAATCAAGGTGGCCTGTGATCCCACCGAGTAGGATCTTGCACATTACTGTCTCTTTGCCTTCGACTTCAGCCTTGGACGCAACAAAGCCGATGTCGTTGGTGTCAGCGACCGCGGAGACGATCCCGCCGCCATCGAAAGCAACATTGAACTTCCTTGGTATGCCATGAAGCGATGGCGTATGAAGGATGTGTTGGTGGAGTTGGACTGCGAACGGGCTCAGGTCGATGATCTCTTGTTGATCAAACCCTGCTGTCGGATTGCAGGTGATGTTACGGATGCTGTCAGCACCCGATCCCTTGCTTGTCAGGCCAATGTCGTAGAGCCCGGTGATCAGCTTGAGGATGTGCTTTGCGGGTATTTCGCGGAGCTGCAGGTTGCCTCGCGTGGTGACGTGTGCGTAGCCTCCTGCGAGGTTCTCTGCCATATCACCCAAGCCAATCAACTGATCGCCACGCATCTTGCACGCGGGGATGCGCAGCCTGCACATGAACCCCGGCATCGCAGGCGCTACATTAAACAACCCATGGTGCTTGAACATGAAGACGTCGCCGCCCTCGGGCATCTTATCCTGCGCGGCATGGGATTCTAGCTTGGGGAAGAGTTCCCAAGGGTGCTCATCAAGTTTGAAGCGTTCTTCCTTTGCGAGGTCCTCGACGGCGGTGCCATAAACAGTCAAGGGCGTCTGCGAGGCTAGCTCAGGTGATTTATAGACTGCAGCGAGATCCAGCTGATCGATCATTTGTTGCAGGTACGCGCGCTGCTCTTCGGTGAAACCATCAAGCGGCGCGTGTTCCAAAGATGATTTGCCGCCACATGCCATGCAAGGTCTCCGATTGGGATGGCGTATTTCACACCAAAGAAAAATCCGACCGCGGTACAAACCGGGGTCGGACGCCGTTGTCCTGTCTATTTTTATTGAGACTGTTTCGCGATAAACGCGTTGTGAATTAGACACAATACGATGAGCAAAGACGATGCCACTAAACGGTGTAACGCATTGAAGCCCATCAAACCAATTCAGGCCGAGATATACCCCAATTCAACTGCCAAGCTTTTAGGCATCGTTTTATCACTGCACAATTCATGCGCGCATTGTTCATCGAAATCGCAGCGATGAAAAAATGGCCTAAATCAACATGACTTAGGCTTTTCGAAATCGGACTACAGCCGTCGCAGCAGCGTTTTTACTCCAACTCTGAGGCGCTTCGGCTCACCGTGTTCGCACAAAATTAATGGTTGACCTTGTTGTGGCACCAGCCTTGCATGAAGTCTGTCGCTGCGAAAGATTCGATCTTCTCGGCACCCCGACATCAAACGACAGGACAAAGGTGTCCTGATGACGGCATGCACGTCATCGCGACGCCTTTTTTGCGTTGCGAAGGTTTGCATCCGCTGGTGTCTACTTGCCCCAAACTACCACTGGCCGATTTGACCCGACAACCCAAGGAGTTCCTCACCATGCTTTTCCGTACCAAACGTTCCCTGTCCAAATTAGTGGCAATCTGTGGCCTTGCTGCTCTCAGCGGCATCCCTGCCTTTACACCGACAACCGCCTACAGCCAGGCACTCCTCTCGCTGGAAGGAGAAACAGAGCCGCTAGACGTCGAAAAGGATGAACTGAAATTCGGTTTTATCAAACTGACCGACTGTGCTCCGATTGTTATCGCAAAGGAAAAAGGCTTCTTCGCTGACGAGGGCCTGGCCGTCGAAGTGATCGCCCAGCCCAACTGGAAGACGCTGCTCGACAACGTCATCTCCGGCGAACTCGACGGCGCCCACATGCTCTCGGGCCAACCGATCGCCGCGACCATCGGCTTTGGCACCAAGGCCCACATCATCACCGCCTTCACCATGGACCTCAACGGCAACGGCATCACCGTTTCCAACTCGATCTGGTCCGCGATGCAGGAAAACGACGAGTCTCTGGACACCGACACGCCTAAGCACCCCATCAGTGCGGACGCGCTCAAGCCGATCGTTCAGGAATACATCGACGATGGCAAGAAGCTGCAGATGGGCATGGTCTTCCCCGTTTCCACGCACAACTACGAGATCCGCTATTGGCTCGCGGCATCGGGCATCCACCCCGGGATGTACACCGCGACCGATATCGGCGGCCGAACCGATGCGGAAGTCGAGCTCTCCGTCACCCCACCCCCGATGATGCCCGCGACCCTCGAGGCCGGCAACATCCAGGGCTACTGTGTCGGTGAACCCTGGAACCAGCAGGCGGTCGCCAAGGGCATCGGTGTCCCGGTGACCACCAACTACGACGTCTGGAAGAACAACCCCGAGAAGGTCTTCGGCGTCACCAAAGAGTGGGCCGACGAGAACCCCGAGACCATGCTCGCGGTCACCAAGGCCCTGATCCGTGCCGGCCGCTGGCTGGACGCGACCGACTCCAGCGGCAAGCTGGTCAACCGTGAAGAGGCCGCCCGCATCCTGTCCCGCGCGGACTACGTCGGTGCGGACTATGACGTGATCAAGAACTCGATGACCGGCTACTTCTTCTTCCAGAAGTCCGACAAGCGGGCCATGCCTGACTTCAACGTGTTCTACAAGTACCAGTGCACCTACCCCTGGTACTCCGACGGCGTCTGGTTCCTGACCCAGATGCGTCGCTGGGGCCAGATCACCGAGCCTAAGTCGGCCGAGTGGTACCACGAGACCGCCAAGGAGGTCTACAAGCCCGCGATCTACCTCAAGGCCGCGGAACTGCTCCTCGAAGAAGGCTTCATCAAGAAAGACGAAATCCCATGGGAGACCGACGGCTACAAGCCGGCGACCGATGAATTCATCGACGGTAAGACCTACGACGGCAAGGACCCGCTCGGCTACCTCAAACAGTTCGAGATTGGCAACAAGCAATAGAGTGATTGACTAGGTCCACTGCCTCGCCCGAGAGGGCGTGGTGGTGTTTTGAACGAACGGATCGGAACCCTCGATCAAAGACTGGAAACGCCCATGCTCGCATCGTTTAAACGCTTCCTGCTCAAGGTGATCGACATCACCGCTTTGGGCTTCCTCGAACCCTTCGTCCGGCTGGCGTGGGGCGAAGAACCGAAGAAGCAGATCAAGCTGATCGGCCAGTACACCGCGATCCCGATCCTCGCGATGATCGTCTTCACGCTGATCTGGGCATTCGCCGTGTCGCCGAATATCAAGACCAAGTCGGGCGAGCTGCCCTCGCCGATGGTCGTCTGGGACTCGGCCATGGCGCTGGACCAGTTCGCGGCATACGAGAACGCCAAGGAGCAGGCCTACTTAGCGACCGGGGAGGAACGCGAGGCCTGGCTTGCCGAGATCCAGGCAGAGCTCGAAGCGATGCCCGAAAAGGTCGAGAAGACCAACCAGAGCCTCGCCGACGTCCGCGAGCAGGTCAAGGCTGACAAGGACAAGCTCAAGGCCCCGCTTGAGGAGCGGGTCGACGAGATGAAGGCCAAGCTCGACGCTGATGAAGACGCCAAAGAGGCCGAGTTCAACGCGGAAGGTAAGGCCCTGCCAAAAGGCGACAACCCAGACCGCCGGGCGTACCTCGACCGGCTGATTGCATTCAACAAGGAAGTCGACGAGCGTAAGGAAGCCATCAAGGAGATCGAGGACAAGATCAAAGAGATCGAGGACGAGAAGGATGCGCGTGAGATGAACGCGCTCGCTCGTCAGACTGTAGTCGCCGAACGTGAGCAGTACCTCAAGAAGATGGAGGAGCTGCTCAGCGATGACGGCCGGGAGCTGAAGCTGGCCAAGGACGAGGCGAAGCTCGACGAGAACATGGCGGCTTTCTATGAGTCCGAAGGCACCGCGGCTTACAAGGCGGCGAAAAAGGTCGTGCTCCGGGAAGAGCGGCTGGCCAAGACCGCCGAGTCTGAGTACGCCAAGCCCAAGACCCTGTATTACCAGATCCGACGCAGTATCCTCTGCGTCTTCGTCGGGTTCCTGCTGGGCTCGGCGATCGCGATCCCGATCGGGGTCTTGTGCGGGCTCAGCAGCACGTTCATGGCCGCGATGACTCCTTTCATCGCGCTCTTCAAGCCGGTCTCTCCCATCGTCTGGCTGCCCATCGCGTTGATCGTCTGTAGTGCGCTGATCCCGGATGCCGAGTCGCACTGGCTCATCGGCCCAACCTGGGAGATGTGGTTCCTGGGTCAGTACCAGATCAACCCGGCGTTTCTGGCCTCGGCCGTCACTGTCGCGCTCTGCTCACTATGGGCCACTATGGTCAACACCGCGCTCGGCGTCGCCTCTGTCGATAAAGACCACATCAACGTCGCACGCGTGCTCCGCCTGGGCTTCTTCTCCCGGCTGTTCAAGATCGTGCTGCCCTCCGCGCTGCCGCTGGTCTTCGCCGGCCTGCGGATCTCACTGGGTGTCGGTTGGATGGTACTCATCGCCGCGGAGCTGCTCAGCTCGTCGGAAGGCATCGGCAAATTCGTCTGGGACCAGTTCAACAACGGTGCGAGCGACTCGTTTGCCAAGATGATGGTCGTCGTCTTCGTCGTCGGCATCATCGGCCTGTTCCTGGACCGGATCATGATCATCTTCCAGCGCCTGGTCAGCTTCGAAGGCTCCGTCGCCGCGGTGTGAGCGCCACGGAACCAACGCAGAAAGACACCCAATATGCCTTTCCTTGAAATGGACAACGTGTGCAAGGGCTACGGCCCGCTGAGCAGCCGGTACGTGGTACTCGAGGACGCCAGCCTCTCCATCGAAGAGAACGAGTTCGTCGCCGTGATCGGCTTCTCCGGCTCGGGCAAGAGTACGCTCGTCTCTCTGCTGGCTGGCCTGGAACAGCCCGACAGCGGCGTTGTCAAGATGAACGGCAAGGTCGTTACCGACCCGGGCCCTGAACGCGGCATCATGTTCCAGAACTACTCGTTGCTGCCCTGGCTCAGCGTCTTCCAGAACATCGAGCTAGCGGTCAAGAAGGTCTTCCCCGAGATGAAGCGGGCCGAGCGCAAGTCATACATCCAGAAGTACATCGACATGGTCACGCTGACCGGTTCGGAATGGAAAAAACCCCCGGAGCTTTCGGGCGGCATGCGTCAGCGCCTATCACTGGCCAGGACGCTCGCGATGCAGCCGGAGGTATTGCTGTTGGACGAGCCGCTATCGGCACTCGACGCATTGACCCGCTCGGTCTTGCAGGACGAGATTGTCCGCATCTGGGAGGAAGACCGCCGGACGGTTGTCATGATCACCAACGATGTGGACGAGGCGGTCCTGATGGCGGACCGCTGCGTCACGCTCACGCCAGGCCCCAGCGCCGGCTTCGGCAAGCAGTTCAAGATCGACCTGGAGCGTCCACGCGATCGTTCGACGCTGAATTTCAACCCTGAATTTAAGCGCATCCGAAACGAGATCACCCAGTACATGATGGGCCTCAATGAGGAGATCAAACAGCTCCGTATTGATGATGATCGACCGCTGCCGGATATCGAGCCGGTCCACAATATCGCTTAAAAGTTTCAGCTGGACACCACCACCGAGAAGTAAACCATGGGACAGTTCGGAAACAGCTTTGTTGAGCTCGACAACCTGGTCAAGGCCTACCCTAACCCGAGGGGCGACGCGATCCGCGTGGTCGACGGCTTCTACAGCAAGATCGCTGAAGGCGAGTTTGTCTCCGTCATCGGGCACTCCGGTTGCGGCAAGAGCACCGTGCTCACGATGCTAGCCGGGCTCAACGAGGTCACCAGCGGCAACATCATCCTCGCGGGCAAAGAGGTCGTCGGTGCCGGACCGGACCGCGCGGTCGTGTTCCAGTCACCCTGCTTGCTCCCTTGGATGACGGCGTTTGACAACGTGATGCTAGGCGTGAAACAGTGCTATCCCAAAGCGACCCGAGTCGAAAAAAGACAGATCGTTGAGTACTATCTCGCCCTCGTTGGGCTTGCCGACGCAATGAAGAAGTACCCCCGCGAGATGTCCGGCGGGATGCAGCAGCGCGTCGGCCTGGCGCGGGCGATCGCACTGAAGCCCAAAATGCTCCTGCTCGATGAGCCGTTCGGCCGGCTCGACTCGCTGACGCGCATGGACCTGCAGGAGACCGTCCTCAAACTGCTGGACGAGCACCGCATCACGACGATGATGATCACCCACGACTGCGACGAAGCCGTCTTTATGTCCGACCGCGTGATCATGATGACCAACGGTCCATGCGCGAAGGTCGGCCAGGTGCTGGATATCCCATTCGATCGGCCTAGAGATCGGGCGGAGGTACTCAACCACGAGTTGTACTACGACTTCCGCGGCTGCTTGATCGACTTCCTTGAGGGCCAGGATCATCGTAGGCACGGCAAGCCCGAGGTGGAAGAGGTAGAAGAAGAAGCGCCGACTATTGCGTTGACGCTTCAGGAAAGCCCTCAGATTGCTGAGGCGTACGCTGTCGGTTGAGGTGGGATCGCAATGACCATGACTGAAACCAACATGACACCGACGAAGCCGGGCACCTCGCTGATGATCGGGGCCGAGGTATGGAGCCCGGTCGATGGGTCAATGGTCCGCCAGGCCTCGACGCCATCGATCGGCGACCTGGACCAGCGCATCTGTCATGGAGCTAGTCACCCCGTTTCAGACCAGATCGATACAGCAGGAACCTCGCACCTGCCGCAAGTGATCGCGTTAGAGGGGCTGAAGCTGACCGCGCTAATCTGGCCGATCATCGATCGTGGACAGACAAGTTCGGTTGTGGTGTTGTATCTCGATACGTCTGATGAAGCACCCCTGGCAACCGAGCTATGGACCGGCAGGCCCGGCCGAAGCGAGCTTTGTTTGAGCAGCTCGAGCTACATAAAACTCGACCGTTTCGCCAAGCTCAGCCCATACATCGCGTTTCCGAATGGCTCAGGCCTGCCCGGGCGCGTCTGGCAGACCAATCTCCCGCAGATGGAAGGCGACTTGACCAATTCGCCAACGTTCATGCGTTCGACCGGGGCCCAGACCGAGGGGCTCGACATCGGGTTTGCTATGCCCTGTATAGATGGTTCGTCCTTAGCAGCTGTCGCACTGATGCTCTCGGGTAAGACAAAATCGATCGCGCGTGTCTACGAAACATGGACACCAAGCCAGCGAGGTGGCTCGCTCCGACTGAGCTGTAACGAGGGGGTTTACATCGAAGCGCCTAACACCCAAAAGGCTTCACGCGGCCTGGATGTCCCTGCCGGTGACACCTGGATCGGCCGAGCTTGGGCGACACGCCAGCCCGAGGTGGTTTGCGACAGCTCGGGCAACTCGCTCGAACGCTCAGGCAGCCAAGACGACCAACTTACTAGCGGGATCGCGATCCCGATCATCGTACTCGATGACGTCGCGGCGGTTGCCGTGCTGATGTGGTAATACTAACAACGCAAAAGCCCCTTTGACTTCAATAACGTCCCGACAACCCGCAGCAGAGGTTCAGCAGAGCAGCCCTTTGAAGGTCTCGCTCAGGCAGGCCAAGGCGACATGTCCGTACTGCGGCGTTGGGTGTGTGGTCGATGTCACTTCCGAAGCGGACCGCTTCGTCTCCATCACCGCGGACCCTAAAGCGGCACCAAACTACGGGATGCTATGTCCAAAGGGTGCGCTGCTTTTTAAATCGGACAACCCAGCACGGCGTCTGACGACTCCGATGATGCGCGAGCACAAGAACGCGCCGCTGGTCGAGGTCTCCTGGCAGAAGGTACTAAAGTACGTTGGCGAGAAGCTGACCAGTATCCGAGAAGACAAGGGCCCCGATTCGATCGCGTTCTACGGTTCGGGCCAGCTTGATACCGAGGCGTCGTACCTCTTCACCAAGCTTTTTAAAGGCTACCTGCGAACCAATCAGATGGACACGAACAGCCGGCTGTGCATGAGCAGCGCGGTCGCAGGTTACGTCAAGTCATTTGGTAGTGACGGCCCGCCTGCATGCTATAGCGATATCGAGTCCGCCGACACGTTTGTGATCCTTGGTGCAAACATGACGGCGAACCACCCGGTCTTGTTCAACCGGGTCCGCCGGCGACGTGCTACCAATGATCAATCACGAATTGTCGTGATTGATCCACGCCGAAGCAAGACGGCAGAATTCGCCGACCTACACCTGCCGGTAAAGCCGGGCGGAGATGTCGCCCTGCTTCTTCTGGTCATGCGTCGTTTGCTTGAAATGGGTGAGTTTGATCAGGCCTACATCGATCAGAATACGGAGGGCTTTGACCGGTACAAGTCTTTGCTCGAATCGGTGGAGCCCGAGCACCTACACGAGTTGTCTGGTATCAGCGTCGATCAGATTGAAGCCTTCGCCAAGATACTAAGCGGCGATCGTCGGCTCTTGAGCTTCTATTGCATGGGCGCGAATCAAAGCACCTCGGGTGTCGACAAGAATACCGCGATCATCAACCTGCACCTGATACTCGGCGAAGTTGGTAAGGTTGGCAGCGGGCCTTTCTCCTTGACCGGTCAACCCAACGCAATGGGTGGGCGTGAGGTCGGCTACCTCTGCCACCAACTCCCGGGCTATCGAAAAGTCATCGAGGCGGATGACCGTAAGGCTATGGAACTGATTTGGGGGATCGAGCCAGGCTCGATCCAGTCAGAACCAGGCCGCTCCGCGGTACCAATGTTTCAGGCCGCCGCCGATGGCGAAATCGATGCGATGTGGATCGCCTGTACGAACCCCGCAGTAAGTATGCCGAACGTATCCGTGACAAAACACGCACTTGAACGGATGCCGCTTGTGATCGTGCAAGACTGCTTTGCCGACACTGAGACGGCCAAGTATGCTGATGTGTTATTGCCTGCCGCAACCTGGGGCGAAAAGACCGGAACGATGACAAACAGCGAGCGTCTGGTAACTCGCAGCAGAGCCGTCAAAGATGCGCCCGGCAAGACGGTCCCAGACTGGCAAATTGTCGCGGCGGTTGGCCGGGCGATGGGCTTCAATGGTTTTGATTACACCTCGCCAAAAGAGGTCTGGGATGAGTTCCGCCAAACAACCGCTGGAACACTCTGTGATCTCTCGGGGATGACGAACGAACGACTCGAGCACGGAGGCATCCACTGGCCCTGTCCGAGCGAGGACCACCCCGGCACCGAACGTCGGTACACCGATGGCGTGTTCCCAACACCGACCGGCAAGGCAAGCTTCCACGCCGAAGCGCCCAAACAGACCGATGAATCAACCGACGAGCTATACCCGCTGGTTGTGACGACCGGCCGGGTTGCCCAGCAATGGCATACACGGGCGCGCACCGGCAACGTGCCTGAACTGGTGCGATTAGCCCCCGAGCCCTTCATCGAAATCAACCCCATCGACGCCGAACGCTCCGGGGTTGAAGACGGGCAGTGGGTCTACGCGGTGGGGCGGCGTGGGAGGTCGCTTGCACGAGCACGTATTACGACCGATGTCGAAGCTGGCACGGTCTTCCTACCGTTCCACTGGGGAGATAGCTTCCACTCCGAAACGTCGGCCAACTACGTCACGAACGACGCAGTCGACCCGGTCTCGCTACAGCCTGAGCTCAAGTTTGCGGCGGTCCGCCTCGAGCCCGCCCCCACATCCGAACTCGGCGAGGTGGGGCCATGAGCAAGCAATCCCAGGAAAAGCGAATCCGCGTCATGGTGGCGGATGACAACGAAGTACGAGGCGACCTACTCGTTAAGATCTTGGTCGAGAATGGGTATGACGTGGTCGGCATGGCTGGGCCGGACAGCTACCTGCCAACCCAGGTCGCGCAGGCTAAGCCCGACCTGATCCTCATCGATACCGATGCCCCAACGCGGGACACGCTCGAGCAGTTATCGGTGATCAAGCAGGACATGCCCCGCCCGGTTGTAATGTTCTCTTCGGATGAGGCTCAAGACACGATCCGCGCTGCGGTGCGTGCGGGTGTATCTGCCTACATCTGCGATGGCTTATCGAATGCAAAAGTTAAGCCCGTCATCGATGTCGCGATCGCGCACTTTCAGCAGCACCAAACGATGCGTGAAGAGCTCGAACGCACGAAAGTATCCCTTGAGGAACGAAAAACCATTGACCGGGCTAAAGGCATCGTGATGAAGAAAAAAGACTGCAGCGAGGACGAAGCGTTTGCGCTTCTACGCAAGGTCGCGATGGATCAGAAAAAACGGATTGGACAGGTCGCCGCTGAGATCGTTCAGGTCGCGGGCCTATTCAGCGGGGAACAACAACACAAGGAGGTGGGCTCTTGATCATGCCTGCAGACAATACACCACTGATTGAACAACACGCCTGGGTTGGGCGGACCGACGAACTTGAGAAAACGAGTCTTGATCTAGGCTTCATCCCTTTGTCCGACTGCGCCCCATTGGCAGTCGCGTATGAGAAGGGCTTCTTCGAACGCCATGGCTTACGAGTCACCCTGCACCGAGAAGCGTCCTGGGCCAGTATCCGCGACAAGACCATGCTTGGCCTATTCGATGCAGCGCACATGCTATATCCCATGCCGATCGCCTCGACGCTTGGTATCGGCGGCGTCAAGTGCCCAATGGTCACAGGGATATGCCTGAGCCTCGGTGGTAATGCGATTACGGTCAGCAACAAACTGCATGACGAGATGACGGGACGATCGTCTGATTTCACAGCCGATCGGTCTGCCAGCGCGGCCGTATTGAAAAAGACGATCGAGGCACGACACGCTGCCGGGAAAGGCCCCCTCCGCTTCGGCGTGGTGTTCCCGACCAGCACGCACCACTACGAGTTGCGCTTCTGGATGGCATCCGCAGGCATCGATCCGGACCAGGATGTAAAGATCATGGTGGTCCCTCCGCCAGAGATGCCCAACGCGATGCGTAGCGGGAAGATCGATGGCTACTGCGTCGGCGAGCCCTGGAACAGCTACGCGGTTGAGCGTGGCTGGGGTAAGACACTGATCACCAAACAAGAGCTCTGGAACAACGCCCCGGAGAAAGTGCTGGGCACTACGAAGAAATGGGCCGACGAACACCCCAAGACACACCGTGCGCTTGTACGTGCGGTGTTGGAGGCTTGTGTCTGGTCGGACAAGCGAGCGAACCGTGAAGAGGTCGCTTCGATCATCGCGCAGTCGAGCTATATTGACGCGCCGCTCGATGCCGTTAAAACATCGATGCTGGGTCAATTCCGCTACGAGTTAGACCGCCCTGCGGAGCCAATGCCCGACTTCATGAGTTTCCACCGCTACGCGACCAACTTCCCATGGCATTCTCATGCGAAGTGGTTTCTGACGCAGATGCTGCGATGGGGCCAGATTGTTGAGGCACCCGGTTTTAACGGCGTTGCGGAGCAAGTCATGTTAAGTGATTTGTACCGTGAAGCGGCCAAAGAACTCGGAGTCGCTTCACCACTCATTAACGACAAGACCGAGGGGACCCATAACAACAACTGGGTCCTTGAGAATACGACCTCGCCCATTAAGATGGGCAGCGACCAGATGATCGGCAATGTCTGTTTCGATCCGTCTGACCCGCAGGGCTACCTGCAGAACATGACCGGCGATAAGCAGGCGATCTAAGTCGCCAGCAACTCGAAGTACCCTGCCGGCCTATATCGAGATACATACCAACTGTTACCGCAATGAAGCGGTTCACGTACCACGCGGGCATGGCCTGTCTGCGCGATTGGTGCATTTACACCCCAAGGAGTTTCTATGAAACCATTCTCCCCCCATCGTTCCAGGCTGCTGACTGGCCTGCTCACTACCTGCCTGCTACCCGCTACATCTGCGTTCGCGCAGGATGCCGAGCCTGAGGCTGCCCCGCCGCCGGAACACCCGCTCGTGACCTTCCTCAAAGAGGGCAAGGTCAACCTCGATGTGCGATTCCGCTATGAGTACGGCTCAATCGATGGGCTGGATGACTCCAATGCGTTTACGGTCCGCACAAGACTGGGCTACACCACCAAGGCGTTCTCGGGCTTCCAGGGTATGATCGAGTTTGAAGATAACCGAGCCGCCGACGACGAAGAATACTTTGGTGGCGATAACGGCAACCCCTTCGGCCAAACCCCGATCGCAGACCCCGAAGACACCCAGCTTAACCAGCTCTGGATCAGCTACGACTTTAAGAATCTCTCTGACGATATCCCATTAACCGCAAAGGTCGGCCGGCAGCGCATCATCCTGGATGATGCTCGCTTTATCGGTAATGTCGGCTGGCGTCAGCTTGAACAGACGTACGACGCGGCGCTACTAACCTACACACCGACGGAAGAGATTACTGCCAAGTACGCCTTCATTGAAGACGTACGCCGCATCTTCGGTGACGACTCAGCCAACGCCGCAAACACGAACTTCACGAGCAACAGCCACCTCATTAACGTCGCCTACACCGGGCTGGATATCGGAAAACTGGTCGGCTTCGCCTACCTGCTTGACCTCGACGGCTCCACCGTTGGCCTCGCCAACAGCAGCCAAACCTATGGCCTACGCCTCGATGGTTCCACCGATCTGAACGACGAGTTCGCTCTGGGTTATATCGGCAGTTTTGCGTACCAGAGCGACTATGCCGACAACCCAGTGAGCTACGACGCGATCTATGTCCTGGCCGAGGGCAAGCTGAAGTTCAAAGATTCGCCGGGATCGTTCATCGGCGGTGGCTTCGAACTGCTGGGCAGTGATAACGGCGCATTCGCCTTCCGCACGCCGCTGGCGACCGGTCACAAGTTCAACGGCTTCGCCGACGCATTCCTCGTCACACCCGCCGGCGGCCTGCGTGATTACTACATCACAGGCGGGACCACGATCCCGGGTATCAACGTGAAGGCTATCGCGACGTATCACTACTTCACAGGTGATAACAACAACAACGAACTTGGCCAGGAACTCGACCTCGTGCTGGTCCGCAAGCTCAACGAGAACGCGAGTTTGCTGCTGAAAGGGGCGTTCCTGGATGGCGAGAATGGTGTAGCGAGTACGGAGCGGTTTTCCATCCAGCTTGACTTGAAGTTCTAGTAAACTGGGAGCTTCTTTACAGGAGCCGTGATGTCTGCAGACGACCCCGCCGGAGACGAGCCGAACGAAGAGCAGTTGCCCAAGACATTCGTCCGGTTTGCAAGGCGGTTTCCCAAGCTCGTAGCGGCACACCAGTCGATGGGTTTGGCGGCAGACGAAGGGCCCCTGGACAAAAAGACCCAGCACTTGATCAAAATAGGGATATGCCTCGGTGCCGGCCTGGAGAGCGCAATGCGGAGTCACACCCGCCGCGCGATCCAGGCCGGTGCCACAGAGGCGGAGCTTGAACAAGCGGTTATGTTAGGTATGACGACATGCGGCTTCCCGCGCACCGTCGCGGCGTGGGCCTGGGTACAGGAACAACTACAACGCGATGATCTCGAGAAGGAAGCCACAGCCGACTAAGACAGATGGAAAAGAAAAGCTGCATCTCGCACCTCTACATCCTTGCAGGAGGCCGGTCACGTCGGTTTGGCTCGGACAAAGCGCTCGCCGAGACCGATGGTGTTCCGATGCTCCGCTCGATCATGAATGGGCTTGGATCAATCGATCAACACATCACGCTCGTTACTGGCGAAACCAAGCGCTATCAAGAATTTAGTGTCCGTGTCATTACAGACAAACCTTCAGGGGTCGGGCCTATCGGAGGGCTTAATGCCGCGTTGTCTGACCGAAAAGCACACTGCGGGGAGGGCTGGCTGATGCTGGTCGCCTGTGATTTGATAAAGCCACACAGGGATTGGACCACACCTCTGATAACACAAATCCGTTCGACTACTGCTCCTGCGATCGCATACCGAGGCGACCAGTGGGAGCCAATGCTCGCGCTTTATCACACCCGTCTGTTACCGACCATTGATCAGATGCTTCAGCGGCAACAATGTGCTATGCACCGGTTGCTGGAGCAGGTCGGTGCTCAGGCGGTTGAGCTACCAGACGGGCAGACGAGTATCCCCCAAGCGAATACACCCGCAGAGTTCATGGCGGCGAGGAAGCTGGGTATTGCATGAAGCCATTTGCACTCCCAGTGATTCCAAGCCCAAAGATGCGGCCGAGCGCACCGGCATTCCGTGGCGAGTTGCAGGACCCACTAGGCCGAGGCGTCGGTTATCTCCGGATATCGCTGACCCGTGGCTGCTCGATGCGTTGTACATACTGCCGACCGGAGACCGATCTCAATCCATCCAACGAACTCCGCCTGAGCCCTTCAGAGATCGAAGCGATCGTCCGACACCTTGCCGATCAGCACGGTTTAACAAAAGTACGCCTGACCGGTGGAGACCCAACCGTCCGACCTGACCTGATCGAGATCATTGAACGCATCGCTATGATCGAAGGCATTGATGACCTTGCCATGACCACCAACGGCCTTACGCTGCCAATGATGGCGCATCGATACAAACAGGCTGGCCTGAGGCGAATCAATATCAGCCTCGACACGCTGGACCGTGAGCGGTTTGCAACCATCACAGGGGTCGACGGCCTTGATCGCGTCGTACGCGGGATTGATGCCGCTATCGATTCAGGCCTGTATCCGATCAAGATCAACACGGTCGTGGTTCGCGGGCAGAACGACAGGCAACTCGACCGTCTGGTCCGGTTCGCCGCAGACCGTGGGCTGGTGGTACGCTTTATCGAGCTGATGCCGATGGGCCCATTAAAAGCAAATTGGCATGACCGTTATGTACCAGAGACGGAGATGCGTCACCGCCTATCGCTGACAATGGGCTTTTGTGAACGACTGCCGCAAGGCCACGATGCTGCGACGCGGTACCGAGTCACGCTTGCCAGCGGGCAAGCTGCGACCATCGGCTTCATCACGCCAATGAGCTGCAACTTCTGTGCGGATTGTAATCGGCTCCGACTCGCCGCTGATGGCAGCATCTACCCTTGCCTGATGGATCGATCAGCAGGCTCGCTGTTGCCTGCCCTTCGGCCAGAGTTCAACGGCGACCTGGCGAACCGCCTGCTATCTGATGCACTGGCTTGTAAGCAGCCGGAGCACCCCGCCTTTGGACCATCGGTGATGAAATCGATCGGAGGCTAAATGATGCAGATCGACATCCTGCTCTTTGGCCCGCAGGCCAAACTCGCTAAGACCAATCGCATCACGATCGAACTGGATCACGCTCCGACTGTCGCGGACGCCATGTCTATGCTTGGCGAGCAGTTGCCCGAGTTGGTGCCCACGCTCGGCGTCAGTCGCCTGGCGATAAATCACGAGTACGCCCAAGCCGACGACGAGTTGTCTGAAGGTGACGAGATCGCTCTGATCGGGATGGTATCTGGTGGTTGAAGCCGCAGTCCCTGAAAATCGTGTTTCAATCGGGTGGGTTCAAGGGCCGATCGAATCCCCGTTGCTTCCAGACACCGGTTCTGCCGGTGCTATGCTGACCTTCCAAGGGGTTATCCGCCCATATGAAGACAGTCGAATGCTTGAGGGATTGGACTACAGCCATTACGAGCCGATGGCCACTCGACAGCTCCAGCAACTCGCCATCCGGGCATTCCAGACGTATGAACTTGTACATATCCAGATCACCCACAGCCTAGGGTTTGTTCCAATCCATCAGACGTCGCTTCATATTGTTATTGCATCCAAACACCGGAAGGCTTCGCTGCTCGCAATGGATCAGGTGCTCGACGATCTGAAGCGTGATGTTCCGATCTGGAAGACGCCGATCTTCACTGATCACGCGGAGACGAACGGATGAGTCGCGCAGCACCATTACCTGGTTTTGCGTACACATCGCCCCATGCCGCGATTGAGGCTTTGGCCTCTCGGCTGGGTGCCGTTGGCCAGGAACAAATCGATTTAGCAGAATCAGCCGGGCGCGTCTTGAGTCAGCCGATCTACACCGACCGCGACAGTCCGCCGAGCGATGTATCGGCGATGGATGGCTATGCCGTTCGTTCTGGTGATGCGGAGCCGCTCGCAACCATCGAAGTACTCGGCGAAATCGCGATCGGTCAACCCGCGCCGGCGATGCCACGCAGGGGCTGCTTCAAGATCGGGACCGGGGCCTGTGTCCCAGAAGCATGCGACGGCGTCATCCCGCGCGAACTCGTTATCGAGTCCGAAAAGAGTATCACGCTGAATGATGGTCTGCAGTTTTCACCGGGCCAACATATCCGCCGACGAGGCGAGAACACACGCCGGGACAGCCTGATCGCGAATCCGGGCACCTTGATCACCCCACCGGTCGCCTCGGCACTGGCCGCGTTTGGTCACACGAGCATATCAGTTTACAGGCGGATTCTTGTGGCTCTACTTACGACGGGCGATGAGCTGCAACCTGTATCGTCTAAGCCTGAGCCCTGGCAGATCCGAGACAGCAACTCCGCAACGCTTTGCAATGCCCTTGCATATACGCCGTGGATTGATATCGCACTTGTCGATCATGTCGCAGACGACCAGGGTGTACTGGTAGACGCTTTGCAAGCAGCAACCAATAACGCCGACCTGGTCGTGACGACCGGCGGGGTATCAATGGGGGACCGCGATTACCTGAAGCCTGCCCTGCTTCAGGCCGGGGGTGAAGTCATCTATCACAAGCTGCCAATCCGCCCAGGAAAGCCATCTTTGGGAGGCGTCCTCCCTAATGGCCAAAACAACGACTTCCCCGTGCCGGTCATCGCGCTGCCCGGCAACCCCGTCGCGGTCGCGGTCGGTATCCCGCTCTTCATCGCCCCGCTTGCGAGACAGCTGGCGGGTATTAGCCCGCCATTCTCGCGTCGGCCGCGAGTTCAACTGATCAAACCACCAAGCAAAACCTTGCGCCTCTGGCGATACCTGCCTGTGCGATGGGTCGAAGACGGCTGCATCGAATTGATCACAACCATGGGGTCTGGTGATCTCGCTGGAGCAGCTTTAGCTGAAGGGTACGCAGAGATTCCGCCCGAAGCTGCAGGCACCGGGCCATGGGTCTTTTATGATGCAAAACTATGAATGACAAGATGACACATCTCGATAACGCGGGCAGCCCGAATATGATCAAGGTCTGCGATAAGGGACCACGCGACACGTGATGATCGCCAAAGGGTCTATCGATATGACCCCTGATCGAGTACTCGCGATAAGCGAAAACCCCGTCACAGGGGGTCGGTGCTGCAGGTCACACTACTCGCGCGGATCTAGGACGCGAAGGGCACCAACGAGTTGATCCCGCTATGCAAAGCCCTGCTGGTTCCCTCGGGATCTTTGACCCGCTATTGCTAGAGCGCCTGCTGCTGGACGCAATCTGTTAAAAAACCTCCCCCAAGATCGTCCTAAAGAACGATAAACCCATGCGGTGGCGGGGTCATTGAAGAGGCCGTGGTCGGATTCGAACCGACGAATCGCGGATTTGCAATCCGCTCCCTTAGTCCACTCGGGCACACGGCCGGGGCCGACTTACTCTGGTAAGTCGAGCAGTAGATTGTAGACGACCGGGCGAAGCGTGAAAAGCGGAGCGTCAACTCAGTCGCTGCTTGCTCGCCCACAGGCCAAGCGCCGGGTTGGCGATGTAGAAGAACGGCTTGCCATCCGCATCGTTGTGCAAGCCGGTAGTTAGCGTCGCGGGATTGTACTGTGCGGAGGCATCTTCATAAGCACGATAGTCGAAACCAACAGACTCGATCTCGTCTCTCGTCACACCCTCGCCGGGGCAATAGATGATCTTGAATCGCCCTTCGCTTGTACCATGGATCAGGTGCGCCGCGGCGGAGAGGTTACCCGCCATCTCGGGGTCGTCTTCAATCGCTTGGAGCGTCTGCGGTGTTCCTTTGTAGCCATGTCGGCGGATTAGCGTATCGATACCCGGGTCTTCGCCGAAGCCCTTGAGCGCTGGTGCGAGGATGATCAGTTCGCCGTCGTCCGCCATCGCCATGCGCGTGCGGTATACCGCCTTGTTGCCGAGCCAGGTCGTATGGAACTCTTCAGGGTCGAGGTACACCACGCAGCGATCCAGCGGCTCTTCAAATACATTGAAGTTAACCTGACGCGACAACTCCCCGGCCGCCTCGAAGGTCGCATCATTGTCGCCAATATAAAGGCCACGCAGGACGTTGTTGAATTGCTCGTCCGGGCCAATCACCGTCAGGATGAACTGCACATTCAGCGCAGGACGGACAAACCGATCGAACCCCGCATTCAGCGCACGCCGCACCGGCGTATCAGACCGTCCCATGATCGACTCCATCCCACAGACCGCGCCGAGGAAGTGGCTCTTATCGATCGTGTCCTTGCCACCGACACCGATCATCACGTTCTTCGTATAGTTCGCCAGCCCGATCACCTCGTGCGGGACGACCTGGCCGACCGAAACGATCAGGTCGTAGTTGCCTTCGAAGAGCTGCTTATTGATCGCGACCTGCATCGGCTTAACCAGCTTGCCATCGGAGAGCCCGCCGATGAACTCAGCGGAGAGGTCGCCGAGTTCACGCAGGTCGTCGCGCCAGCGGTGTGGGAGGATGTGGTCCATGGGGATTGCATCGCCGAACATCCGCTTACATTGCGCCTGGGTCATCGGCACATGCGTACCCAGCGCGGGCATCAGGTCGATGTGTACCCGCCCGCTAAGCTTGTCCCACAGATACGCGGTAATCTCCCCAGCCAGTGAGTTCAGCCGCGTGATGTCGGGCGGGAGGATCAGCAAGCGTTTGACACCCTTGCCATCGATTTGATCGGCGATGTAGTGGTCAAGATGCGATTCGAGCGCAGCGGTATCGATGATGTTGGTTACGCCGCCGGTGGATAGGAAGTTAGGCACTACCGCCTCACTCTCGCGTTACCTTCCCAAATCGACCAGACCTGGTCCTCGTCCGCCGGCTGACCATAGTCGGTCAGCAGGGTCGCCGCGAGGGCGCCGCTGGCCCAGCCGAACTGCGAGCACTTGTCCAGCGGCCAACCCTTGAGGATACCGTAAAGCAGCCCGCCGACGAAGCCGTCACCGCCGCCAATACGGTCTACAACGCCGATCGCACGGGGCATGATAACCTCCCAATTGTCGCCGCAATTCACGATCCCGCCCCAGTGGTGCACGTTCGCGCTCTCGACTTCTCGCAGCGTGGTGGCGTAGACAGACGCATCGGGGAACTCGTCCTGTACCCGGCCGATCATACCCTTAAAACCATCGATCTTGTCGGCGATGCCTTGCCCGCCCGCCTCCGGGCCCTCGATCCCCAGGCAGAGTTGGAAGTCTTCCTCGTTACCGATCAGGATATCGGTCAGCGACGCGATCTCACGGAATGTCGCGTGGAGTTCTTCCTCCCGGCCCTTCCAAAACGAGGCGCGATGGTTGAGATCAAAAGCAATCTTCGTACCGTGCGCCTTGGCCTTGCGTGCGATATCGAGGCATAGCTGGCTGGTCTTAGGCGAGAGCGCTCCGATCAAACCGGACAGGTGCACGAGTTGGGCGCCCTCCTCACCAAAAATCCGATCGAGATCGAAGTCATCCGCGCTAAGCTCCCGGCCGACCTCACCCGCGCGGTCGTTCTGGACCCGCGGACCCCGCGAGCCCGCCCCGCTGTCGGCCATATTGATCTGGTGGCGATAGCCCCAAGGGTTATCCTGCTCAAGCTCGGGCCCCTCGAAGGTCATCCGCCGGCTACCCAGGTCGTCCTTGATGAAGTGCGAGACCGGGCTGCCTTTGACAAACGCGGTCAGGATGTGCACCGGCAGGCCGAGGTAGCTCGCGACGCTGCCCACGTTGGACTCGGCGCTGGTCGCTGTCATTAAGAATCGTGTCGAGCAGTGGAACGGCTGACCGTTGTCCGGCGTGAATCGGATGCCCATGCTTGTTGGGATCACCAGGGCGTACTTTGCGTCTTGTTTCAGTTCGATCATTGTTCGTTGTTGGGCTACAGGGTTCAGGGATTAGGGCTGGGAGGTTGAGGCATATCGTGGGTGCAACTCGATCCCGAAATAGTCTTTGGCGTTATTAAAACACACGTCCGCGACCAGCTTGTCGAGCATCGCGGCGTCGTCAGGCAACTCCCCGTTCTCGACATCCGTACCGACTAAGTTGCTGAGTATTCTTCGGAAGTACTCATGCCTCGGGTAGCTGAGCATCGACCGCGAGTCGGTCAGCATGCCGACAAAATGCGAAAGCAGACCGAGGTTGCTGAGCGCGTTGAGCTGGGCAGTCATGCCTTCTTTCTGGTCGTTGTACCACCAGCCGCTGCCGAACTGCATCTTGGACTTGATGCCTTGATCGTTGTCCTGAAAGTTGCCAAGCATTGTGGCGAACAGATAGTTGTTGACCGGGTTGAGGTTATAGATGACGGTCTTGGGCAGCTCGCCGCGTTCAGAGAGCTCGCCGAAGAGCCGGACCAAGCCGGGCCCCTGCGGCTCGTCGCACATCGAATCGCAGCCAAGGTCCGGACCGATGTCGCGAAAGAGCTTGCGGTTCAGGTCGCGGATCGGACCGAGGTGCATATTCATCGTCCAGCCCTTAGCCGCGTTGAGCCTGCCGTAGAACTGGAACAGGTAGCCGATGAACTGTGCGGTCTCGTGGCCGGTCGCGTCCGCACCACGACGTACCTTCTTGTAGACCGCCTCGACGTCGGCCTTGGTGAAGTCGACATCGGGCAGGCTCGCGATGCCATGGTCGGACATCCGGCAGCCCGCATCATGGAACGCCTGGTGCGTCTCTTCCAGCCGATCAAGCAGATCGTCGAGGCTGTCACCGCTAACACCAAGTGTGTCGATGTAGCCGTTGAAGATCGATTCATCGAAGATCTTGTTGAGTGTGTCCGGACGCCAGGTCGGACCCACCACGGTCGCGAGTTCGCTCTCAGCAATCGTGCCATGGTGGTCGAGTGAATCGGCCGGGTCGTCGGTTGTGCCCACCATCGCGACCTTCATCTGATCCATGATCGACCAGGTCGAAAGCTCGGGTAGCTTCGCATTCGCCTCGTCCCAGATCTCTTTGGCGGTGTCTTCGCTGAGGAGCAGTTCGATACCGAAGTACCGGCGGAGTTCCAGGTGTGTCCAGTGGTACAGCGGGTTTCGTAGCGTCTGCGGGACACACTTGGCCCACGCGAGGTACTTGTCGTAAGGGTCCGCGTCGCCGGTGATGTAGACCTCGTCAATCGCACAGGCCCGCATCGCCCGCCACTTGTAGTGGTCGCCCTCGAGCCAGATGTCTGCGAGATTGTTGTAGACACGGTTCCGGGCGATATCGCCGGGGTCCAGATGGGTGTGGTAGTCGTAGATCGGCTGCGCCGCCGCGACGTCGTGGTACAACCTCGACGCGGTGTCATTGCTTAGCAGGAAGTTGTCGTCAAGGAATGCCATGGCGAGCCTCAGATCGTCATCGCATTAAAGCCGCCATCTACCACCAGCTCAGCGCCGGTGATAAACGAGCCGGCGTCCGAGGCGAGCAGCAGCGTCGCGCCGATCAGCTCGCTCGGCGTGCCGAAACGGTTCATCGGCGTGTGCCCCATGATCTGGGCAACACGCTCGGGCGTCAGCACCTTCTTGTTCTGCTCGGCGGGGATAAAGCCCGGCACAAGGATGTTTACGCGGATACCTGCTTCCGCCCACTCGCGTGCGAGGTTCTTGCTCAGGTTGTGCACCGCGGCCTTGCTCGCCGAGTAGGTGAATACCCGGCTCAGAGGCGTCACGCCTGATGCGCTACCAATGTTGATGATCGAGCCGGTCTCGCCCGCGTCCAACCAGTGCTTGGCAAAGACCTGACAGGCGAAGACGACGCCCTTGTAGTTGATCGAGAAAATCCAGTCGAGTTCGTCCTCAGGGATGTCCACAAAAGGCGTTGCAGAGTTCACCCCAGCGCCGTTTACGAGGATGTCGACCCGACCGAACTTGGCCAACACGTTCGACAGCAGCGTCTGCACGCTGGCCTTATCCGACGTATCGCACTGCTCGAACACCGCCTCACCCCCGGCCTCGGCAATCATGTCGAGGTTGGTGACCGCTTTCTCTTCGCTCCGGCCGACGAGTACGACCTTCGCCCCCGCCGAAGCAAGACCCCGGGCCATGACGCCACAAAGCACGCCCGTCCCGCCGATGACCACGGCCACTTTCCCGTCCAGTTTGAATGCGTCTAGATCGCTCACGGCCCACCTTTCATTGAGCCTAGCATTTTACCGGTTGCAGTCTAGACGCGAAAGTTCGTGGGGACTTTACCGCCTCAGACAACCACTTTCACGATCAGCCACCCCCCCGCGACCGCGGCACCGGCGTACATCACCGCTGTGAACGGCTTCTCGGGGATGCGGTGGTGCATGATGATCCCCAACAGCGAGCCGATCGGGACGAATAACGCAAAGAAGACCGACTGCTTAAGGGTCTCCAGGGTGATCCAACTCAGCAGGAAGATATAGCTCGGCAGCTTGGCCATATTGATGAGGAAGAAGTACAGGACTAGCGAGCCAGTAAGTAGACGCTTGCCCATGCGCTGATCGAGCCAGTAGATGGACATGATCGGCCCGGCAGCATGCGCGAGCATGGAGGTGAACCCCGCCGCCGCGCCGACGCCGACACCCGTCGGCTTATTGCCGGGCAGCATCGGGACCCTGCCGCCGAACATCCGGTACACCTGCACTGCGACCATCAGCAGGCAGATCGAGCCAACAAAGACGGAAAGGAGGTCACCGATGCTATTTTTCGAGTCGGTTGATTCGCTACTGGACATCAGAAGGTAAAGCAGGAGCGTGCCGAACCCGATACCGACGATCCCGCCGAGCAGTGCAGGCCGGAGGTGTGGCCAGCTACGCTGCTTGCGGTGCTGATAGACCGCAAACGTATCGGCGACGATCAGGATCGGCAGCATGACGCCGAGCGCCAGACCAGTCTGGTCCTTTGGGAACGCGTTCGCAACGAGCGGCACCGCAAGGATGCCGACCCCACCGCCGAAGCCGGACTTGGCAATGCCCATCACGATGACCGCGGCGATAACCAGGCTGTAGTAGACCCACGCCGACGTTTCATCAGGCGGTGTTGGGAGCCAGGATGTGCTTGCAAGCAGCATGAAGGTTTAGTTCGCCTCGATGATCTGCTTAGCGAGTTCGAGATCGACCGGCTGGTTGATCGTTCCCCCGGGCTTCGCTGCGCTGCCGACGATAAAGCCGTCGCACGCCGACCTAAGCTCCGGGATCGAGTTCGCGCCCGCCCCGCTACCGATGAAGACAGGGGTGTCACCTGCGTATCGCTTGACCTCGGCAGCGTGGCTCGGGTCCGTCGGCCTGCCCGTGCCGCTGCCAGAGACGATAACAGCGTCCGCGCCTGCCCGGTGCACCAACTCTTCGACCTCGTCCTGAAGGGGCCGTTCGGCCAAGGGCGCCGCATGCTTGACTCGCACATCGGCCAGCACCTTGATGTCCGCTCCAAGCTGCTGACGATGGCGCATGATCTCGGCGGCCCGGCCCTCAATGATGCCCTGGTCGGTGGCCGACGCGCCGCTGAGCACGTTAACACGGATATAGCTCGCCCCGACCTCGGCGGCGATCGCTAAGGCCGACATCCCATCGTTCCGCAGCACGTTGATCCCCAGCGGCAAATCGGGCACGGCCGTGCGGATCGCGCTGGCGACCTTCGTCATCGCATCGACCGTCTCCTGCGGGACATCGTCCTTAAAAAACGGCACATCCCCGAAGTTCTCCATCATCAAGCCGTGGGCCCCGGCCTCCTGCCACGTGCGGGTATCCGCAACGGCTGCATCGATCACCGCCACAAAATCCCCTGCAAACCGCGGACTACCAGGTAGCGCACGCAGGTGCACCATCCCGATCACCGGGTGGCTCACAGCCGCCCATTCTTCCAATATTGCTTTCATCCGAAGCCTCGTCTTGCCGTAGGTGGCGTAGGCATCTTGCCTGCGGTTACGGCGAAGCCGTAAACATCCAACATGCATCCATTCAGGCCTTCGGCCTGACGACAGGCTGGAAGCCTATCTCACCAATATCCGATACGATACTCTCTTGACACGCCGCCCGGATGACGGCGACAGGAGCGACTGCCGGCGGGGTTTAATCAACCGCGCCAGGGCATTTCCCATCACAATCGCAGCGATCTTGCCGGTCAGCGTGCTGCAGGATGATGGCAACAACAACCGCGCGCTGACCGCAGACAGGCCTGATATGTTGCCCAAGGAACCCCCTCGCCGCCCACAATTGGGCTTCCTCTACCTGCCGCCCTACCGTGTGCAAGGCGTCTCGATCGCCGGCGAAGCCACAGCCGTGCAGGTCCCCGAACTCGACATTGGCTTCGACATCGGCGAGTGCCCGCGCGCGATGCTCACATCGAACCTCGTTGCGATCAGCCATGGTCACATGGACCACATCGCGTCGCTGATCTACTACTTCTCGCAGCGGTCGTTCCAGGGCATGGGCACGGGCAAGGTGGTCTGCCACCCCGACCTCGCCGAGCCGATCCACAACCTGATGGGTGCGCTCGTTGATATCGAACGGCAGCGTACGCCTTACGAAGTCGTCACGATGAACCCCGAGGAGCAGATCCCGCTCAAGGGCAACGTCGTGCTCCGCGCGTTTTCAACGATCCACACCGTGCCCTCGCTCGGCTACTCGTGTGTGGAGATGCGCAGCAAGCTCCGCGCGGACCTGGTCGGAATGCCGCAGGAGCAGCTCATGCAGCTCAAAGACAAAGGCGAAGAGATAACGGAGATGCATGAGATCCCGCAGGTGACGTACATGGGCGACACGCTGTGGGGCAAGCACTTCGAGCGGCCGGAGGTGCTTGACGCCAAGGTCCTGATCACCGAGTGCACGTTCCTCGAGCCGGGCCACCGCAAGCGCGCGGGGATCGGCAAGCACCTGCACCTAGACGACATCGTCCAACTGCTGGAGATGTTCCGCGGCGAGCACGTCGTGCTGACGCACATGTCCCGGCGGACGAACCTATCGGTCGTGCGCAAGACACTGGAGAAGTACGTGCCTGCCAGCCTGCGTGACAAGCTGCACGTATTGATGGACAGCCGGACGAACCGCGCGCGGTACGAGGCTCAGCTGGCCGAAGCAGAATCGAGGGATTAGGTCAAGCAGCCGCGATGCTACGCATCGCCGGGCCTGCGCCGCGTAGCGTCGCGGCTATTGGATATGTCGCAGCAACCCCCAATTCGTGTCGCGGTCTGTGCCGACCCGCCTCATGAGGTGCCGCTGCAGCAGCGGGCGGATGAGATCGCACGCTCGCTGCAGATCGAGAAGACGAAAGTTGGTCAGCCGGACTGCGACCTGCTGCTTGCGGTCACACTGGATCGCCTTGAGTTGCGTACGCTACGGGGTGAAGCAGACGTTGTGGGCGGGCTACCCGTTTACAGCGACCTTACCGCGATCGATACGACATCACCGGCTGGCCGCAAGCTCGACGTGCCGCTGCTAAAGGCGGTGGGGATTAGGAAGGGTGCGAAATCTCGGCCGACATTAATCGATTGCACAGCGGGCCTCGGCGAAGACACCTGGCTGCTGGCATCACATGGCTGCGGGGTGATTGCAATTGAACGCCAACCCGTCGTTGCCACACTGCTTGAGGATGCGCTGAGACGTGCCAGCGGATCCCTTCCCGACACCGCCAGCCGCATCACTCAGCATACTGGCGACGCATCCGAATGGCTCGCATCAGTATGCCAGAAGCAATCACCAGCCATAGACGCCATCGTGATCGACCCAATGTTCCCGATGGTTCGTAAAGCGAAAGAACGCAAGCCCATGCGTGTCTTGCGCCTACTCGCTGGCGATGATGACGACGCACCCGAATTGCTGGACACCGCGCTGAACACGGGTATCCACCGCGTATGCGTCAAGCGGCCACTGAAAGCCCCGGCGATCACCAATGAAAAACGGCCCGCCCCTGATGTAGTCCACAAGGGCAAGGCCGTTCGGTTCGATGTGTATCTCAACCACTAAGCCGTCGCCGGCTCACTGCTGATATCCGACTCGTCGTCCGCGAGCAGGCTCGTCGGCTTAGCCGGCGCTGCGCCGGTGCTTGGGCCCTGCCCCTTGGTGCCGATGGTCAGGATCGGCGCGGCGACGGCGATCGACGAGTATGTCCCAACCAGCACGCCCAGCAGCATCGCGAAGGCGAAGCCGTGGATGCCGTCGCCGCCGAGCACGTACAGCGTGCCCACCGCGAGCAGCGTCGTGCCCGAGGTCAGCACCGTCCGGCTGATGGTCTGGTTGATCGAGTCGTTGATGATCTCAGGCGTCGCCCGGCTCAAACGCCCGCGGTTCTCACGGATGCGGTCGAACACGACGATCGTGTCGTTCAGTGAATAGCCGATGATCGTCAGGAACGCAGCGATCATCGCGAGGTTGATCTTGAACGGGTCGAGCATCAGGAACTGCACGATCGGCGAATCGGGCCCGAGCTTGTTGTAGGCCAGGCCCGCCAGCGCGATCACACCCAGCGCGACGCAGACGTCGTGAACCAGCGCCGCGATCGCGGCCAGGCCGTAGCGGATCGAGCCGAAGCGGATCCAGATATAGACGACGACCGCAAGCAGCGAGAGGAAGATCGCGACGATCGCCTGCTGCTGCATCGTGCCGGACACCTGGCTGTTGAAGACTGTGACGTTGCTGAAGCTCGAGTCGCGTTGTAGCGCGTCTTTCAACACACGCCACTCGGTCCCGGCGAGACCGTTGGCAAGCTCACGCTCGTTTTGGAACGCCTCGGCATCATCGCCGGTATAGTCGGTCCGGCCGTTGTCGTGGGCGACGACGATCACAGACTTGTACAGCACGTTGCCCGCATCGTCGAAGCGGTCGACGCTATCGTCGGCGCGGACCTGGTCAACACCGATCACCCTGAAGGTCCGCTGGCCCAGCTCATCGTGGGGGGGCTGGCGTCGCATCCGCTCGATGCGCTCGGTCAGCTGCTGCGTACTGAGCGCAGGGGTTATGTCCTGGACCAGCATCGCCACGCCGCCGGTAAAGTCTGGCAGATTCTCGTCAGCCAGGCTGTCAGGAAGTTGCTCGAATACCTCACTCAGCACGCCCGATTTCATCGGCAGGACGTACTCTTCCGCGACGCCCTCGTACGCTGTGAGCGCGGACCCCTCAAACTCGACCGCACGCACCGTCTCCAGCACGTCATCGAACGCGATCTTCAAGAGGTCGGCGACGGCCTGGCTGTCGGTGATCAGCGTCGCGACGTTGAACCCGCTCGCGACCTCCGGATCGTCCGTCTCGCCGGTCGAGACAACCTGCACTTCCTTGAGCAGCGAGAAGTCGGGCAGTGGGTCCGGCTCATCGAGCCCGTCGGCGGCGGAGAACTGCTCCATCGCCGAAGCGTGCCGTTCGTACGCCGACTCGATCGCAGCCAGGACCTCTGACGCCTTCTCGCTTTCGGGAGCGTAAGTCTCGCCGGCCTCGATCGCTTCCTGCACCTCGGTGGCTAGCAGCGCGACCTCGTCGATCCGGCCGCGTGCCTCACCGATGTTCAGCGTCAGCAGCACGGGGTCGCCAAACTCGTCTTCGCGTTCACCATCCTGCTTGAGTTCGAAGCCGACGGCCGTGCCCGAGCGGAACTCGATATCGAGCATATCCACACCGCGTACGGCGATCGCTTCAACCAGCCCGGCCACCAGCAGGATCAGGCTGATCGGCAGGACGAACTTCGCCTTGCTGATCCAGTTGACCTTCGGGTGCAGCAACTTGTGCATCGCTGGGATCATCGTCGGCAGCATCTCGAGGGTCTTCGGCTTGCGGTAGCGTATGTACAAATCGATGAGCACACGCGTGCAGAAAAGGGCCGTGAACAGCGTCGCGAGGATGCCGATGCCTAGCACGACCGCGAAGCCCTTGACGTCTGACGTCGCGGTGTAGCCCAGAATCAAACAGGTGATCAGCGTCGTGATATTTGCATCGAGAATCGTAGACAAGGCCTTGCCATACCCCTGCCGCGCCGCGATCTCGACGTTGACTTTGCGATCCATGAGTTCTTCACGGATCCGCTCGAAGATCAGCACATTCGCGTCGACGGCCATACCGATCGTCAGCACGAGGCCGGCGATACCAGGCAGGGTAAAGGTCGCCTGGGTCATCGCGAGGATACCGAGGATGATGACCATATTGGCGGCGAGGGCGAAGTTCGCGACCATACCGGCGAAGAAGTAGTAGATCGCCATGAAGATGACGACTAGGATCAGCGCGGTGACCGAAGCTTCGAGGCCGGCCTTGACGTTGTCCGCACCCAGGCCCGGGCCGATGGTCTGCTGGCTGACCGGGCTCTCGGAGAGCTGGCCCTCGAGTGAGCCTGCCCTCATTGTATCGCGTAGATAGTTGATCTCGGCCTGGCTGAAGTCGCCAGAGATCTGCACGCCGGTCGTTAGGCGAGCACGGATGCTCGGCGTGGTCAGCACCTTGTCGTCAATGAGCACCGCCATCGGCCGCTGGAGGTTATCGCCGGTCATCTTGCCCATCAGCGACCCGCCCTTGCCGTCAAGCGAGAAGTTCACGACAGGCCTGCCGAGTTCGCCCGGGCCGCTATTGACGCCGGTGACCGACCAGTCCTGGTCACGCGTCATGGCGAGGTTGACTTCGTTATGCAGCAGGATGTAAAGCCGGCCGGCGTACGGGCGGGCGACGACGTTTCGGCCCTGCGGGTTGCCGAAGAAGTTCTGCGTCGCGTTGCGGGCCTGGCTCTGCACGATCGGGTCGATGTCCAGCGACTGCGACAGCCATTCTTCAACGCGTTCGCGGTCTTCAGCGTCGTCGACGTACTGCTCAAGGTCGTCGATCTCGAACCAACGAAATTCGGCGTCCGGCCGGGCACGCGGGCCTTGCTCGTCCAGCTGGCCGTAGAAGGGCGCGACCAGCGGGTCGCTCGGCTCGGCCGCGACGCGGAACTCCAGTACACCCGATCCACGCAGCAGCGCGATCAGGTCTTCCGGGCCGTCGAGGGGGCCCTTGACGGCTTCATACGCGATCAGCGCGTCGTAGGCTGCCTGGATGTCGTCGGCACGGTTGGGGTACTGGTCCTTGAGCTTCTCCAGCTTCTCCTGCCGGGGGGGCAAAGCACCGGCCTCCTGCTCAGCAAGCGTTAGCTCGCGTGGCGGGATCAGCTCCAGGAGCTCGAACTCCTGCATGTTGAAGCTGTTCTCCGTAAGGAGCTTGGTCTCCTTCACGCGGAAGTTATCCGCCGCGTCGAAGTAGAAGTCTTCGGCCAAGGTGAACACCTCGAACACATCGAGGTTCGCGTCCCGCTCATCGCGCGGGATCGCGTTCCACGCGGCGGCGGCATCGTTGTACCGCTTGTTTGCATCTTCACGGTTGATGAAGCTCTCGCGCAGCTGCTTGAGTTCCTTGAGCAGGGTCTCGTTGCCACCAGCCAGCTTGGTGAGTTGATCATCACCTTCCGACCGGAGGGCTTCATCCAGATCACCTTGGGTCAGGTTGCCGGCTTTTAGGCGTTTCTCGGCGTCTTCCAACGCCTTGCGTGCGTCGCGTACCTCGGCAGTCGCGGACGCCATCTGCACCTCGATGCGGTTACCGGCGACCTCCTTCCAGATCAGGTTTCGCACCCCGCCGGGGTCGACACGGTCCGAGAGGATGGCGATGGTCTCTTCGATGACGACGGATGCGTTGCGGTTGGAGTCGGGGATAACAACGTCGTAGACGAGCCGAGTGCCGCCGGCCAGGTCGATGCCGGGCTTGAGCCGGTCTTCGGGGCCGTAGACGCCAGGCACCCAGAGCAGCGCGACCGCGCCGAACAGGACAGCGGCGATCAGCGAGATGCGCCACCAGTGGATGTTTATCGCGTAGAGCACCGCCGAGCCCAGGAATAGCGCAGCGAGAATCAGTAGGAACGTGATAGCCATGGTTGGATTTCTTCTTGAGGGTGTTGGGATGGATAGGGTCGGCAAACAAGCCGGATCGGGATCACAAAGCAGAGCGGGGGCTCGTGATCACGGCGATCGGCCAGCGGTCGCGAAGGGGACAGCCAGTGCCGGCGGATGTGCAGAAGAAAGGGTCGATTCACACCAGACCGCTGGCTCGCAGAAACAAACCTGCTCCAGCGCGGCCGGCTGTTGATCATCGTCTTGCTCGGCCTGGGTCAGGCCGCGCGGGGAGACGAGGTAGGACGGCATCTTGCCGACATCGACCCCGGTCTCCGAGTTGTTCGGCTCTTCGTCACACGTTTTTGAAGTGTCCGCGCCGACACCCACCCCTGCGCTGAGCAGCAGGGAGGCAAGGACGGCTTGGAGCATTTCGAGCATGGTGGACTCTAGGGGCTGTGGTTAGGACTCGTCTTTGTCTTTGTCCTTATCCTTGACCACTTCGCGGATCGCTTCTTTGGTGAACTTCATCCGGGTGTTGTTGTTCTCATCCACCTTGACGACGACCTCGGTGTCGCGGACCTCGACGACCGAGCCCTTAATCCCGCCGATAGAGACGACCTTGTCGCCTTTACTCATATTGGCGAGTAGCTCCTGCTGCCTCTTGCGTGCTTTTTTGTTACCGCCACCGGCAAGCATCATAAAGCACAGGAGGACAGCCCCAATGACCAACATCATCGTTATAAAATCAGGACCACCTGAGGGCGTGGCATTACTGTCCTCGCCGTTGGGATCTCCTTCGGCGGTCGTGCCCTCCGACGTGCCCGTCTCGGGCTGGGCCAGGAGCAGCGGTGGTCCATCAAGCGTGGCAAGCACGGTATGCATCAGTTGAGGCTCATCGAAGGAGTCGGGACCGGCCCGGCACGCCGCCGGATCGGCCGCTCAGCCCAGACCGACCACAGGCCAGTCTCGGGCAAGCGAAGACCAGTCATTGTGAGCGATTGCGGCCCGGATGTCCAACATGAGCCGTTGAAAATGCCGGAGGTTATGGAGGCTCACCAGCGTCGGCCCCAGCATCTCGCCCGCCTTGAACAAATGATGCAGGTACGACCGGCTGTAGCCCCCGGCACAGGCTACGCAGTCGCAACCCGGGTCGATCGGCCCGTGGTCGTCCTTATGGGACGCGTTCCGCAGCTTCACCACCCCCTGCCGAGTAAACGCGTAGCCCTTCCGGCCGTTCCGCGTCGGCAGCACGCAGTCGAACATGTCCACGCCGGCCCGGACAGCGGCCACGATGTCCCGCTCGTACCCCACGCCCATCAGGTAGCGTGGTCGGTCGGCAGGCAGTTTGGGTGCGGTGTAGTCGACGATGCGGTGGATCTCTTCCGGGGGCTCGCCAACCGCGACGCCGCCGATCGCGTAGCCGGGTGCTTCAAACGAGCAGACACGGTCGACGCACCAGTCGCGCTGGTCGAGGTCGGTCCCGCCCTGCACGATCGGGAAGAGCGCCTGCTCGGCGTCGCGACCGCTGCCGTGGTGTGCCTTCATGCACCGCTCCAGCCAGCGGAGGGTCCGCTCGTTGGCAACTTTGACGCGCTCGGCATACGCCGATTCGTCACCCTCGAACGCGTTACTCGCCGGCGGGCAGTCGTCAAACGCCATGATGATGTCCGCGCCCAGCTCGTGCTGGACCTGCATCGAGCGCTCAGGCGGGAGGTCGATCATCGCGCCATCGAGGTGGCTGCGGAACCGCACGCCGTCGTCGTTGATCTGGTTCATCTCTGCGAGCGAAAAGACCTGGAAGCCGCCGGAGTCCGTGAGCATCGGCCCCTGCCAGCGGGTCCAGTGCTGGAGCCCGCCCTGCCGCGCGATGAGGTCGCTGCCCGGCCGGAGCATGAGGTGGTAGGTGTTGCCGAGGATGATCTGTGCGCCCGTATCGCGGACCTGGTCGGGGATCAGCCCCTTGACCGTGCCCTGCGTGCCGACGGGCATAAACGCCGGCGTATCGAACGAGCCATGCGGCGTCATGACCCGGCCGACGCGGGCGTGGGTGGTTTGGTCTTGGCTTGTGATTTCAAAAGATATTGCAGGCATTTGAGCGTGATGGTACATCACTCATTCAGACGAGCGGTGTCCTGCTGGAGGATCCTCTTCTCCCGCTTTGTCAGTGACTGCAGGCCCTGTTCCGAGACCTTCGACAAGATGCGGTCGACCTCTTCACGCGTCGCCTGCTCTTTCTTCATTTTCTT
The DNA here is from genome assembly GCA_039188575.1 of Planctomycetota bacterium. Classification (GTDB taxonomy): domain Bacteria; phylum Planctomycetota; class Phycisphaerae; order Phycisphaerales; family Phycisphaeraceae; genus JAHQVV01. Next base: position 67,235 of record JBCCYY010000014.1, read on the forward strand.
CTCGTACCTACCCTGCGTGTAGCCGTCCTGGATGGCCTGGGCAGACAACCGGTCTGCCCAACTCAGCAGGCCGGGCTTTTTCACAAGGAGGAAACCGAGCGCCGCGCCCGCGAGGTGGGCCGCGTTACCGCCATCGTTCGAGCCAGCGAGCACAGAGATGAACGAGATCGTCAAGAAGACGATCGCCATCGTGCGCAGCTTCATGGGGATTGGTGGGATCAGCAGTCGGACCTCCTGATTGGGGTACAGCGCAGCAGCTCCGATTAGCACCCCGTAGATCGCGCCCGATGCCCCAACCAGCACGACCTCAGCGGGGAAGACCCCGATCACGACCAGCAGGATCATCGGCAGCGCGCCAACAATGCCGCAAAGCAGATAGAACGCAAGGAATCGTCTGCTGCCCCACCACTGTTCCATCATCGGGCCGAAGAAGTACAACCCGATCATGTTGAATAGGATGTGGAACAGCCCGGCGTGTAGGAACTGGTAGGTGACAAAACGCCAGACCTGCCCGCCATACACCGCCTGGTCCACAGAGAACCAGCCGATCACGAAGGGCTTCATCCAGTCGGGCACACGCGTGCCGTGCGTTAGAATGCCGTCAAGGACAAACACTACGCAGTTGATGATCAGGAGCCAGGTCACCACAGACCCGCTGCGCATGCCGCCAAACTTCGGCCCGCGCCCGTCCTGATGGTAGTGTCTGTCCTGGTAACCCATGGTCACTTACTCGGTCAATTCCAATCGCCGACTGCATACTAGGCAGCCGGCGTGTCGTCCTCCGCCCCGCTTTTGCCCGGCGGTTCCAGTACCGGGGCGTTCTTATCAAAGATATCCAGCGACCAGGGCCGCTTCACCAGCAGGTAGCCGAAGATCGCCCCGCCCAGGTGGGCCGCGTTGCCGCCCGCGTTGAACCCCACAAACATCGACCCGATCGACAGCAAGATAAAGATGACCGCCAGGTTGCGGACGGTCACCCACATCGGCGGGAGGACCAGCTTGACCTCGTCCTTGGGGTACAGCATCGCCGAGGCGACGAGCACGCCGAAGATCGACCCGGACGCCCCGACGAGCCAGGCGTTCTGCCCGTTGATGATCGCGGGGTTGAACGCGAAGAGCGCCATCAGCCAGGCCCCGCACGCGCCGCAGAGCAGGTAGAACGCGAGGAAGCGCCTAGGCCCCCACCACTTCTCGATCAGCGGGCCGAAGACGTACAGCGCCATCATATTCATGCCCAGGTGCAGCAGGTTGCCGTGCAGGAACTGGTAGGTGAACAGCCGCCAGAGCTCGTAGCCGTTGATGCCCTGCGGGACGTTGAAGTTGCCGTAGTAGCTGAGCAGGCCGATCGCCTTGCTTCCGCTCGCGCTGGTGACCTGCACCGTGAAGATCAGGTTGAGCCCGTAGAGGACGAAGCAGAGCCCGATCAGCCAGCGCACAACGACCGAGTCGGTCAGCGTAGGGATCGGCACCTGTTGTTTTGGCGCTGCTGCCTGTTCCGTCATGCAGGGATTTTAGATGGGATGTAAGAACGGTGTAGCGGGCGACGCGCAGGGTCCCTTGCGAAGCATTGAGACCGCTCGGTACGGGATGCTGTGCGTCGCCAGCTAGACCGAAATGACTCAGCCCACTGCGTCGAGCGCCGGGGCGACGTACTCGCTGCGGATCTTGCCGCCCTCGGCGAAGGTCGACATGTGATCGCACGGGTGGGCAGGATCACCCATCCCGAAATCGTCTTCGTACCACGCGCTGATCTGCTTGAGCACGTCATCGGGCAGGGGCGTGCCATCGCACCCGACCGCGTAGTCCTTCACGTCATCTATGCTCAGGATGTTCGGCTCGACACTCACAAAGCCCGGCTGGCTGGCCAGCCAACGCATCGCGAACTGCCGGAGGTTCAGCCCGAGATCGTGCGCCAGCGGGCGGACCATGTCGTTCTTCTGGATGCCGTAGATCAGCCAGTTGCGGTCGCGGAACTTGCGGTGGTCGCGCTCGGGGAAGACGTGGTCCGGCGTCTTGAACTCGTCGTCCAGGATGCCCGAGTTGGTCGGCACCCGAGCGATCACCCCGCCCTTGCCGGTATGGCTACAGATCTCGCAGAGCTCTCGGCCGAGCTCCTGCTCGTACATGTTGAAGACGGTCTGGGCCGTCGCCGCGCCGTACTTCAAGAGCCCATCGTGCCCCTCTTCGCGCCAGCCGATCGCCGGCCCCAGCGCGATGCCCCACTCCTTGATCTTCCCCTGGCTCTTGAGCGTATCCATCGCGCCGAGCACCTCGTCGTTGTAGTGGTGGTGGCGGATATTGTGGGCTTGGTACAGGTCGATACAGTCGATTCCCATATGAACTAGTGACTTCTCGCACTCGGCGATGATCGCGTTAGGCGAGAAGTCCTGCTTGCGCTCGCGGTGGCTACCCTCTTCGCCCGGGTCGGAAACGAGGTCGTAGCCGAACTTGGTCGAGACGGTGACGTTGCCCCGGCCGGCGTAGGCGATGGTGTCCTTGAGCAGCTTTTCGGCCCGCCAGTTGCCGTAGGCAGGGGCGGTATCGAAGAAGGTGACCCCGTGGTCGTAGGCCTGGTTCTGGATCGCGATCGCGTCCTCATCGCTGATGTCGATCCACCAGTTCACGCCGAATGTGAAATTGCCAAAGCCCAGCAGGGAGACGGACAGGTCGGTGCCGGGGATCTTGCGTTGCTCGATAGCCATGGTGTCTGGGCTCCTACAAAAAGTCAGTACAACTCATTGTATATGCGCGACACTCAGAGGGATGCAAACGTTTCAGGCCAGGGCACAAGTTGTTCGTAGAGCGAAGCGGCCTCGTCTTCTGCGGGCTGGTCGGGATTCACGCCGGGCTGAGGCTGGAGTCGTTCGACGCCGCCGTTGCGCTGGATGATGACTTCGAAGGCTTCCTTGAAGGAGCCGCCACCGAGGTTTTCATCAACGCCGTACAGCATGCGTGCCCGCTTGGGGATCGACGCCGCGGGGTCGCCGCCAGCGGTGTCCATCAGCTCGAAGATCGCGAGCCAGGCCTCCCAAAACGGCGCGGGCTTCTCGTTGCGTTGGTTGTAGTACTGCACGACTTTTGAGAAGCTGCTCATCGCCGACTCGTAGTGCGACGCCTGCTTGTTCTGCTGGTAGACCGCGAGGTGGGCCCGGCCGGTACGGATCAGGACGTTGAAGTTGTTGGGGTAAAGCTCGAGGATCGGCTCCATGATGTCGATCGCGTCCTTGCCCCGGCCCGCGAGCATCAGCGACTCGGCCAGCGGCATCTGGTACGCCGTCATCTTCTTCTCGTCGAAGCCTTGGCTCTTGGCCCACTGCTCGAGCAGGACGCCAAGGTCCACCGCCGCATTCGCGAAGAAGCGGATATTCTCCTTCGCGGTCTCGCGCTGGACGTTGAACGCCGCCGCCTCGATCGCACGCTTCTCCCGGTCGATCTCCGCGCGGATGCGCTGGAGCACGCCGTTGACCACCGCCGCTGCCACGTCGGGAGACTGCTTCATCATGACCTCGGCCTGCTTGGTCATCTCGTTGGTGCGCTTGGCGTCGAGCAGCGTAAGGATGCGCTGCTCCTGCGCGGACTGGACCAGGCCGTTGAGGGTCGCGACCGCGCCGTCGGGTTTGGGCTGCAGCGCGGCGAGGTCCTTGTACGGGCCGGCCGGGCTGTACTGCGTCTCGAAGCCCTTGAGCGAATCCATCGCCTTATCGGTATTGCCCTGATCGGCCTCCATCCCCGCGAGGACGACGCGGCACGCACCCCGGGCCGTCACCGCCGCAAAACGAAGCGTTGTTTCACGCGCGTTCTCCGCGACGTCCTCCGCGTCGATCATCACCAGCTCGGCTTCCTCGATAATCAGGTCACGTTTCCGTGTGATGTCTTCGGAAATCGCGTCGTGCTGCTGCTGCCAGAGCTCTTTCTTCTTGTTGTACTCCTCGATCTGCTGCGCGTTCAGGCCATCGGGCGGCGTGTTCAGCGGCTGGGTCGCCTTCATCAGGCGCAGCCGATCGGATTGGCTGCGGTAGTTGCGGTGAAGCGCGTAGACCATCTGCCGCTTGGCCTGGAAGTAGTCGCGGTGCGTGCTGGGGAGCGCGCCGTAGACCTCTGCGGCCTCTTCCAGCCCGCCGTTCTTTTCAAAGAGGTGGAAGCCCGCGTAGAGCCGGTTGTTATGAGCCGCCTCGGCCTGCGGCCAACGCTCGTTGATGAGCTCGAACGCCTCCTTGTACACCGCTCGGACCTCGGGCTCGCGGATGCTGTCTTTGTTGAGCGCGAGGTCCATCGGCAGCAGCAACCCGATCGTGAAGGTGATCGCCTCCTCGGCCTTGTCCGCCTCCGGCACCCGCACCGCTACGCTGAGCCAGGTCTTACAAACCTCGAAATAAGGCTGCCAACCGATATTGCGGTCTTCCTTCTGCATCTTCGCCAGCTCGGCGAGCCAGTACTGGTTCGTGCCCAGGTTAAAGAGGCCCCGCGCGAGAACCGGGCCGGCCTCTATCTCGTCGCCGGTCAGCGTCGTGTTGAACACCACCGCGCGGTCTAGGATCTCCTCCGCATCAGCTAGCTGCTGGGCGATCTGTGCACGCCACCGTTCCGCCTCGGCGGGGATCGCAGGAGGCGCTTGCATCGCCGCCTGAACCGCCATCTGCGCCTGGCCGCCGCCTTGGCTGGTGAGCTGCTCACCGATGCCCATCCGCACCGTCGCGGGCAGCGCCGCAGGGTCTTGGTCATCGCCGACCTCGTCCGCCCAGCGGGTGAAGAGCACCTGCTTGAACCGTGGGTCGTCGTCGTTGTCGATCAGCGGGATGTAGGCCTTTTCGTAGGCCTCTGCGACCTTGGCCGAGTTGTCTTCCGCCTCGATCATCAGGATGCGGAAGAGCATGTCCGCCGCGAGCAGGCGTGATACGACGGTTGCGTCGGCCTGCACGTACTGGTGGTTACCCATGCCGTTGAGGATCGTCTCGGCGATGTCCTGCTCGCCGCCGTTGTACCGGCCAAAGGCCTTGCCTAGTGTCGCGAGGTAGCCGTGGTGCGTGCCTGGGCTCTCGGCGATAACGGGCTCGAGGTAGATCTCGACGCCGTCGTCGATGTCGTCAATGTCATCCGAGCGGACCAGCGTCTTGCCGCTGAGCAGCTTGGCGGTCAGCATGGTGCGCTCGTCCTGGGCCAAGGCAGCGCTGCACTCGTCAACCACACGGTTGCGCAGGCGCGACTTCTCCTGCTTCGCGGTAGGCAGCTGGCCACGGACCCGGTCGCCGGCAGCGAAATAGGCGTGATCATCGGGAAGCAGCGATACACCGTGCGCCGCATGAGCCAGCCAGTATGGGTTGTTGATCGAGGTGTAGTCCTCTAGCTTGTACAGGATCTGCATCTCTTCAAGCTTCGATGTCAGGCCCTCCTCGTTGCCCCTACGGTTGGGGAGGACAGACAAGCGGTTGGACGCTTCCATCGTGACCTGCAGCGCCTCGACCATCGCGTCTTCAAACGCCTGTTTCTGCTCGGCGCTGGCATGACCAAACTCGTAGTGCCACTGCACGTTCTGGAAGTAACGCGGCAGGTACCGGTCGATCAGCATCTCTGCGAAGTCGGTCTGCCAGATCGGGAGCCGCTCGTCGTCTTGGTTGTCCGCGATCAACTGGCGTTGCGCTGCGAGCAGCCCTTCAAACGTCTCCCGGCTCTCGAGGAACAGCTGGTTGGCCTGCGCAAAATCCTGTGTCTGGCTGGCCTGAGTCGCGCGGGCGAGCAGGTCGCTGGCGATGAACTCCTTGAGCGAGACGTCCAGCGCAAGCCGGGCGATCGGGTCCTCGGGCGGGTCAACCTCGCTGAAACGCAGCAGCAGGTCGGACATGCCCTGCTCGCGCAGGCCCTGGATGTACTGGTCGTCGCCGTTACGCAGCGCCTCGATCTGGGCGGCGGCGGGCATCGCGCTGCCCAGCACGGCGGCGGCGGCGGTCGAGATGAGCGGCAGGCGAGCAATAAGTCTTTGTCGATTTCGCATCCCGTTTCCTGTCACTAAAGGTACTGATCGTCCCCAAATATCTTAGCGCGGACGCGTTTGCACATCCGCGGTCGGTCACTGCGCAAACGTGACCTGTTCCAGTTTTGCGTTCACACACGCGTTGTACACATTCAGGACGTGCTGCCAACGCACCACACCCTGCGGCTGGATCTTCACTAAATCATCGCTGGCCATCTGCCCGGCCTGCACACGGCTGGTCATGTAGTCTGACAGCTCCGACGCGCCGTCTAGCGCGACGCCGTTGACCCGCAGGCTGTAGGTCACCCCGTCGTCGGACGACCGCAGGTCGACCAGCACGGGCGTCGGCGGGGGCAGGTGCTTGTGTTCAGTGGTCGAGTTGCCGGGGAGCCTCGCCTGCAGCGACGCCTCTTCGACCTGGAAGCTCGCGGTCACGACAAAGAAGATCAGCAGCAGGAAGACCACATCGATCATAGAGGTGAGCTTGAGCTCAAACTTCTGCAGGCCGCGGCCCTCGCCCTTCTTCCGCTTGCGGGGCGGGGTGTTAGGCGTCGGCTGATCAACGCCGGCGGGGCTTGTCTCGATCGGGTTAAGGTCTTGCGGCATCGTTGCTCCGGTTCTCCGCCGGTAGCACGCCGGCGATCGGGACTCAACGGCT
>JBCCYY010000015.1:0-71327 GCA_039188575.1 Planctomycetota bacterium
GACCTGCGGGTTGGTGTGCAGGTCGACGTAGCGCTTGCGGTAGCGGGTCTCGGGGTCGGTGAGGCCGTGGTGCTTGCCGGGCGGGAGCGCGAGGGACTTGGTCTGGAAGCAGAAGCCGCTTGCTAAAGGGTCGATACCCGACGCTTCGCTTTGCTCAGCGTCGGCGTGGGGGGCGGCCCAGACGGTGAGTTCGCCGGTGTTTGTTTTGCCGAGTGCGCCGCGGACGGCGACGATGTCGGACAGGTCCGCCGCCTTGGCGATGCCGAACGCGGGCTGGCCGACGGCCTTCTTGCTGATCGCGACCTGCAGGTCGGCCGTGTCGTCCCGCAGCGACATGAAGATCAGGTTGCCCATGACGCGGTGCTGCATCACCCGCCCCGCGACCGACACAACCGCGCGGTCGTCGGGCACAGTCGGCCATTGATCCTCGGGTGTGCCCGCCTTCTTCGCTTCGCGAACGGCGGCATCTGCGCTGCGGTGTGCCTCATCCGCCGGCTCGTCATACGCCGCTCGCGCCTCGGCGAGGCTGATCAGGCCATCGATCCGCTGGCCGTAGGGGTCGAGCCCGAACTCATCGCGCAGGCGGTCGAGCTTGCGGCGGCGGTCGGCGAGCAGCTTCTTCCGCCCGGACTCGGTCGCTTCGGGCGGCGGGGGCTGTTCTTCGGTGGCGTCCTGGTTTTGCTTGGTCATGATGACTCTGTTTATATCAGTTGATGCTCGGTCGTATGTTTTCAGGGGTTTGCACGGGACGCTTCGCGTCTCCCGCTACACGTGGCTTGATCGAGTTGCTGCGATTAAAAAACCCCGCTCATGGCGGGGCTTGATGGTTCGTATGTGCAAGCCGTGTCTTGCGACAATGGCGGTTCCGCCGGTCTTTACTCGGCTTCAGCGGGAGCCGAGGCCTCGGCCTGTTTCTTGGATTCCTGACGAGTGTTCTCACGCTTGGCCAGTGCATCCAGACCACGACGCTGGTCACGCAGGCGTCGGCTCTTCCCGACGCGGTCGCGCAGGTAGTACAGCTTGGCCCGGCGGGCGTCGCCGCGGCGGGTCACCTCGATCTTCGCGATCCGTGGGCTATGCAGCGGGAAGGTCCGCTCGACGCCTTCGTTGGCGACGATCCGGCGGACGGTCATGGTCTGGTCCAGGCCGCCGTTCTGCATCTTGATCACGACGCCGGAGAACACCTGGATGCGCTCCTTGGCGCCCTCGATGATGCGGACATGGACGTCCACGTTGGCACCGATGGTGATCTCGGGCAGGTCGGTCTTGAGTTGGCTCTGCTGAACGCCGGCGATGATGTCCTGGCTCATGGCGGTTGCCTCGGGTGAGCGGGGTTTCTGTGTGGTTTTTCGGCCACGCCCGGTCTTGGGCGAGCCAAATAGTGTACCCAAGTCAACCGGGGCTGTCGAGGGGAAAGTTTAGCGCCCGCCCGCAAGGGCGGGAGATGTGGGCTAAAGCATCGAACACCCTGCCCTTGCGGGCGGGCGCTAAGGCGGGTCACAATTGCTTAAACGCCGGGGCGTATCGGACCAGGCCGGGGGGGCTGGTCAGCGGCTTGAGCAGCCTGACCATGAACGCCTCGTCCACGCCGAAGGTGTTGATGAAGCCCTGCTTGGAGGCGGTTTCGAAGCCCTGCGGGCCGTAGTAACCCGGCTCGCCGAGCACAAAAACGGCCCCTGCGCGGGCTTGCTCGCACGCCCGAACGCCCTGCCGGACCAGTGCGCTACCCACGCCACGGCCCGGCCAGGCGGGATCGACCGCGAGCGGGGCCAGCCCCAGTGCACGCAGCCGGCCGTCACCGCCTTCGATCGAGATCGGGCTGAACAGGATGTGGCCGATCACTTGGTCACGCCCGGCTGCTGAAGCGGCCTCGGCCACGAGTTCGATCGGGGCGTCGCCCTGCTCGCGCAGGTGTCTCACCAGCTTGGCTTCGGCGTCGGTCTCGAAGGCGGCTCGCAGCAGAGCGTCGACCGCGTCGTAGTCATCGGGTATCGCGTCGCGGATCACGATGGTTGAAACAGCCGCGTCGCTACGCGACGCAGGCCCAGCGACGCGTAGCGTCGCGGCTAACAAGTCGGGACGCCCCGCGCGCGTCAGTTCAGTCGACTGCTCGCGCCGCCAGGCCTCGATCTTTTTATGGTTACCCGACTGCAGCACCTCGGGCACCGCGCGGCCACGCCACTCCGCTGGACGGGTGTAGTGCGGGTGATCGAGCAGCCGCTCCGTCCCCGGCGAGAAGCTGTCGTTGACATGCGATCCCTCTTTGCCGATCACTCCGGGGATCAACCGAACGACCGCATCGGCTAACACCATCGCGGGCAGCTCGCCGCCGGTCAGCACGTAGTCGCCCAGGCTGACTTCTATCGGCTCAAGCTCATCCAGCACACGCTGATCAAACCCCTCGTAGTGCCCGCACAGGATCAGCAGTCTCGGCTTGCTCGCCAGTTCTTCAACCAGCTTCTGATTCAACGGTATGCCTGTTGGCGTCATCACAACCCGCGTCGCTGACACCGTGGGCTGCTCTCTCTCCGCGGCTAGCACGCAGTCGTAGATCGGCTGGCACTGCATGACCATCCCCGCCCCGCCGCCGTAGGGCGTATCGTCGACCTTGTTGTGCTTGTTATCCGCAAAGTCCCGCGGGTTGTGCAGGTGGTACGAAACGACTGCTTCTCGAATATCCGCAGGGTCAGCAGGATTCAAAACCGCTTCAGCCGCACGCTTCAAGATGCTCGAACCCAACACGGAGTCGAACATCTCGGGGAACAGGGTCACGAAGTCGAGTCGCATGGACGTGTTTATAACACCGCGTAGCGGGTGACGCGAAGCGTCCCGTGCGGAGTCTTTCAGATCGTTTCAAAGGGGCGCATCGCGCCACCCGCTACGCCGCAACCAGGTCACGTAGTGCGCCATCGAGTTCGCCGTGCTGGAACCGGTAGCCCTCCTTGAGCAGGCGTTTGGGCACCACGCTTCGGCCGTAGAGCACCAGTTCGGGGTCGGTGTTCATCACCGTCGCCGCGCCGAGCCGGACCATCCATCCGGCCGCGGGCAGGCCGATCGGCATCCGCATAGCCTTGCGTAGGGCCCGCATGAACTGCTGGTTGGTCGCCGCTTGGGGCGCGGTCGCGTTGTAGACGCCGCGCATGGTCTCGTCCTGGATCGCCTGGAGCAGGATCGCGACCATGTCGTCGACGTGCAGCCAGCTGATCCATCGTTTGCCGCTAGCGATTTTGCCGCCAAGTCCAAAGCGGACCAGTCGTTTGAGGACGGGGAACGCCCCGCCGCTGTTGCCCAGCACGAAGCTTGTGCGGAGTACGACCGAGCGGACGGATGGCGGGCAGGCTTGTTCGTGTGCCGACTCCCACCGCTCGCCAACGAGGGGTGCCAGGCCGTAGCCGGTCGCGGCGGATTCATCGCAGACCGCATCCGGGGGGTCGCCGTAGATGTGTGCCGTCGCCATCTGGACCCAGGCCGCCGGCGCTCTGTCGCAACGCCGGACCGCCTCGCCCACCGCGTGGACGCTATCGACCCTCGACCGCAGGATCTCGTCGCAGTGGTCCGGGGTCTTCTTGCAGTCCACGGTCCGCCCGGCCAAGTTGACCACCGCGGCCGCGCCCTCGAGCCGCTCTGCCCAGGGCCCGATACTTCGGCCATCCCACCCGGACCATCGGCCGAAGCACTCGCCCCGAGGCTCGTGGCGGGAAACGACCCAGACCTCGACGCCCATCGCTTCGAGCCGCTGAGCCAGGGCCTGGCCCAGGAACCCGGTCCCGCCGGTGATGACAACTGAATTGCTTTTTATTTCTGTCATTACTGAAATATACGAAATCACGCTCGCGGATGCAAGCGCAGGCACAAAAAACCCCGCTGCTGCGCGGGGCTTGGGTGGGCTCGGTTGGGTTGGGTCTTAATTGCTCGTCTTCTCGATGCCGGCCTTCTTGATCAGGGCGGCAGCGGTCTCGCTGGGCTGGGCACCCACACCCAGCCAGTACTGGATGCGCTCGGCGTTCAGGCTGACCTGCTTGCTCTCATCCTTGTTGCAGGGGTGGTAGTAGCCCAGCTCTTCGATCGGCTTGCCATCGCGGGGCGAGCGGGCGTCCATCGCGCACAGGCGATAGGCGGGCGAGTGAGTGCGACCAAAGCGCTTCAGACGGATACGGACCATGTTTTGGGTCTCCGGGGGGCATGCTGGTGCTCAGCAGAGGCCGTGACGGGGGACAGGTGCCGGGGCGACGTTCGCCGGGGCGAGCCGCATAGTGTAGCCCAATGGATCAAACGGATCAATTGATGCTGATACTGGTCGAACCGCCCAGCAGGATCAGCCCTGTGACCGCCCCCGCCACCGCCGCGACCTTCAGGATATTCAGCCAGGCCTCGCGGTCGTACCCCCGCGTTGTGATCGTCGCCGAGTCGGGTGAGACGCGGACCAACGGCAGGGATGAATACTCTCGATCCACCAGCCGGGCCCCGCCGAGGTAGTCGTCCCAGATGAAACGCAGTTCGGTTAGCCCGCCATCGCCGATCCTCGGCGGCGTATCCACCCGCAGCCCCGGCTCAAGCAGCGGGGGCACCAGCCTCGCGTTCTCACGCCCGCCGTCGTACACCACAGCAATCACCCGCCCGCGCTCACCAGCCGCCTCCGGGCTAACCGGCTGCAGCATCAGCTTTGAGGTATCGGGTTCGATAATCAGCCAGTGCCAACCGACATATTCCGGCGGGGGCACTGGGTCGAGGGTGACCTGCAGCTTGGGCTCGATGTAGTAGCCGAACAGGATCGAGCCGTCGTCCGCCTGGTACGCCCGGGCGGGTTTGCCGAGTTGGACCGTCTCTTGCTGGACCGTGCAGCCCGCCGAGACCAGGCAGGCGATCGCGAGGCAGATCAGCGGCGCTTGGACTCGGCGGATCAGACGCAGCGGTGTCATCCAGGACTCCATTGAAAAAGGCTCGACCGGCAAAAGCCAACGAGCCTCACCATAAATCGCGGCCGGTTGCTGTCAAGCGTTTCGGCGGATTTAGTCTTCGGCGATCACGACCTGGTTCATCGTGTCGCCGCCTTCGATGGTGTCGACGATATCCTGACCCTCAAGGACCTGGCCGAAGACGCCGTGCTTGCCATTGAGCCAGTCGGTCGCGATGTGGGTGATGAAGAATTGGCTGCCGTTGGTGTTCGGGCCGGCGTTGGCCATGGACAACGAGCCGACCTGGTGCTTCTTGGCCAAGGCGCTCTTCTCGTCATCGAACTTGTAGCCGGGCCCGCCGGTGCCGGTGCCTTCCGGGCAGCCGCCCTGGATCATAAAGTCGGGGATCACGCGGTGGAAAGTCAGCCCGTCGTAGAAGCCGTCTTTTGCGAGCTTGATGAAGTTGCCGGTCGTCTCGGGGCAGTCGTCAACGAAGAGCTCGAGCTTGATCTCGCCCTTGTCGGTGTAGATGGTGGCGGTTGTCATGGGTGTCCTTTCGTTTGCTGGTTGAGGCGATAAAGAAGCCCACGCCGTAACGGCGTGGGCTTTCAATTGAGCTGCATATCCTAGCGTCATTCCGCTTGATCTTCTTCCTTATTGTCCTCTACGATCGTCGCGGACTTGATCGCGTCGAGCTTAGGGAAGTACTCATCGAGGATCGCGTTGCCGCGCTCGGCGAGCAGGCCCTGGAGTTGGCGTGGTGGCTCGCCGTAGCCGGTGTAGAGCTTGTTCACGACCTTCATGCCCGCTGCGTCGATCTCGCCAAAGGGTGCAAAGATCGAGCCGACACGGGCCTCGTTATCGAGAAAATCGTTGTCGCTGAGGTTGATGAAGAGCTGGGTCGATCGCGTGTTTGGCCCGGCGTTGGCGAACGTGATCGTCCCGACCGCGTTGGACTTCTTACGCTTGTCGTCTTTAATGTTGACAGCCTCGTCGTTTTGAGGGTCGTACCAGGGGGTGTTGACTTTCGGGTCGCCGTGGATCCCCCACTGGATGACGAAGTCATCGACCGCTCGGAAGAAGCGCGTGCCATCGTAGTAGCCGTTCTTGACTAGGCTGTAGAACCGGTCGGCGCCGTTGGGCGCCCATTCACGGGTGACCTTGACGGTGAACTCCCCCTTGGTCGTCTTGAAGAGCGCCTTGAACTCATCCGGAGCGGTGAGGTTCATCTTCTCGTGCGAGGGGTCGGCGATGACCTCGAGATCGACCTCGCGCTCGGCGTCATCATCTTTCGCGGCATCGCCGTCCGCCACGCCCGACTGAAGGCCGATCCCCACCGCCAGCATCGCGATCACGCAGCCCAGTCCCACGGTTGTCATCCATTTCGGCATCGTTGGTTTCCTTGTGTGAAGTCCCGTCATGATAGACGCCTTGCTCGCGGATAGGATACGGCGATGGCAGAGAAGCCCACACAGATCATCTCAGAACAGGCCCTCGCGCTCATGCGCTGCCCGGTGACGCGCAGCCAAGTGCGACTAGACGGTGATGTCCTGGTCGCAGAACTGCCCGAGGGGGCCGGCCTGCGTTACCCGATCAGGGACGCGATCCCAGTCCTGCTCACGGATGAAGCCATCCTCCCAGAAGGGATCGGCTCGATGGAGGCGTTCAAGGCGAAATACCCCGACGCGATCTATGCCGGCCTCGACAGCTAAGCGGCAGACCGCTTGCTACGATGCCGCGCATGCCTACCGAACTGCCCCTCAAGTACGGCTGCAACCCCAACCAGCCCGACGCACGAATCCTCTTCGACGGCCCCGGCGACTGCCCGCTTGCTGTCGTCAACGGCAACCCGTCCTTCATCAACGCGCTCGACGGCTTGCGCGGATGGGAACTGGTCCGCGACCTCAAAATCGCGACCGGCCAGCCTTCGGCCGCTTCATTCAAGCATGTCTCGCCCGCAGGCGCAGCGGTCGCAGGCGGGCTCAGCGACTCTTTTTGCGCAGCGAATTTCTACCCAAGCCCAAACCAACACGGCTACTCACCGATCGCAGCCGCCTACGCGAAGGCCAGGTCGTCCGACCGCGGCGCCTCCTTTGGTGACTTCATCGCGGTCAGCGAAACCGTTGACGCCTCGCTCGCCGCGCTGATCAAGCCTGAAGTGTCTGACGGCATCATCGCCCCTGGCTACGACGTCGATGCGAAGGCGATCCTCGCCGCAAAAAAGGGTGGTAAGTACGTCATGCTGCAGATCGACCCGGGCTACGCCCCCGCCCCCGGGAGTGTCGAATCGCGGACGTGTTTTGGCCTCACGCTGGAACAGACCTATAACGGCATGGTGATCGATGTATCGCTGCTGCAAAACGTCGTGACCGACAACAAGGACCTGCCCAAAGACGCGGTGCAATCGCTGCTCGTCGCGACGGCCACGCTCAAGCACACGCAGTCCAACTCGATCGCTGTGGCAATGGACGGCCAGGCCATCGGCGTCGGGGCCGGGCAGCAGTCGCGGATCGCCTGCACCCGCCTGGCGTGCGACAAGGCCGACCGGTTCATGCTCAAACAGCACCCCAAGTCGATCGCACTGATCGCGCTGTTCAAGGAAGGCGTCAAGCGGCCGGACAAGGTCAACGCGGTCGACCAGTTCGTGCGTTATCACGAATTGGATGAGGTTGAACTCGGTGGGCTTCATGCGCTGCTGGAAAGCAAACCCGAGCCGATCACTCCCGATGAAGCCAACGACTGGTGCGCGACCTTCGGCAACGGCCAACTCGCACTCTCTTCCGACGCGTTCATCCCGTTCCGCGACAACCTCGACCGCGCTGCCCGCAGCGGCGTGAAGTACGTCGTCCACGCCGGGGGCTCGGCCCGCGACGACCTCGTCACCGACGCCGCCAACGAGCACGGTATGGTGATGGCATTGTCGGGGCTGAGGCTATTTTTGCACTAGCCACAGCACCTACTTTTCCTCTTCCGGGAGCTCACGTGTGTATAAGACCTTGTCGATCTTGATTCCGTCCTGCTCCATCTGAAAACGCAGCGCATCGCCGCCCGCAACCTTGGTGTACTCTGGTCCCTCCCAATCAGGCATGACCAAACCACTGACAAAACAGCGAACCTTTTTGCCTTTCTGCTCGGGGATGAGGACCGAGTCTTTGATGGGGTATTTGCCATGAGGTTCACCTGGTTTGCCCGAGCCATATTCGACTAAAACCCAGACCTCCTCGCCAACCAGCCAGACGCGAGCGATGTGGACGCTATAGCTCATCTGCGGCGCGGTACATCGAACCTTGATCTTCTGCATGCCTTCGGGTGCAGGCTGCTCACGGGGGTCGTCACCAAAGAGAACCTCGTCGATCTCGACTCTATCTTCACCCATCTGATCAAGCAGCTTCAGTTGGTTTGTAATAAAGGTGCTGCCGGTACCTTTCCACCCATCCCATGTTTTACCGATAATGAAAAACTTAGCCCGCTTGTCAAGATGTCCCGTGATCGTAGCCACATCTTTGATCCATTTGGATACATCCTCGCCCTGTATCCTGCGCCTGTCTGGTTTACCACGTTCACGGATCTGTGAGACAACCCACAATTCTTCACCGACTAGCCATACCGACTTGATTTTGATCGCGAAGTTGGGCGTCGGCGCATCACACATGACTTCGATGTCACGTCGCTGTGGCTGAGCCTCTTCCGCCTTTAAGGAAGCAGGGTGACCCTCACTCATAAAAATGATAAAGATAAGGGCGATAGCTTTAAAAAAAAGATTCATTTCGAACTCCGGAATTTTCTAAGCGAGCCTGTGACTAGACACTGCTGAAAAGACTAAGACGTGTTATAACAGCCGAGGTTCGCTCGAAGCTAACAATTTCACAATCGCACCCCCGTTGTGATCTCGATCCGGGTAATGCAGCCCTCACAAACCGTGTCACCGACCTCCGTGGGCATTAGTTCATCGATCGCACCGGTCTGGCGGATTAACTCATCGAGCGTGTACCACCGGCCGTTGTATTCAAGCCGATGGCACAGACAGCACTGAAGCAGCTCTGGCCGACGGGGGTAGCAGGCGTGCGTGAAGTAGACCGACCGCTGACGCGGCTGCTCGTGCAAGAGCTCGCTGCGGAAGCGGACGATGCCGCCAAAGCCAGGCAGGAGCGTCATGCGCATATAGCGGATCGCGCTAGGGCTGTCGCCGCGGTAGTTGAAGGTCAGCTTGCGCCCGGTGCGCCTGGCGTGGTAGATGAGCGTGTCGTAGAGCCGCTGCGTTGCACCACCCTGTATAAAGTCCCAGAGGCTTCGACCAAGCACCATCTCTTCATCCAGCCGCACGGCCATGCGCTGGCGTGCAAACACCGCCCAGTGCGGGCAGACCTTCGTAACGCGGTCCTCACGGTCCAGCAGATAGTCCAGGTTGATTCGGCATGAGCCTGGTCGAGAAACCATCGGGAAACCCCTGCTACGTTGATCCAAAGAAGTGAGACTTGCCGCGAAAGCTGCGGCAGAGACTAGGCCGACGCCCGCCAGGCAGACGAAACCCACATGAAGTGGCCCTCAGCATAAACCGAGCCCCGGCTCTGAATCAAGGGTTTTATCAGGCCCGCACGTAAAAACCGGCCTGATGCATCAAAAACCAGCCCTCGCTGGGAGCCCGAGATGATCGGGGTAGGATACGAACATGAAAAACTGGAGACCGAGCCTATGGATCGAAAGGACGTAATTTGCAGCCTTTGAGATGCTCTCTATTTGAGTCCTGCCCATCCGATTCGATTTGAAGGATTTTTCACGTTGCAAATGGCTGTCCGAACCCGGTTGTTAGGCGCCTGCCTGTTAGTGGCGGCGATCCTGTCCGCTGCCTCGTGGATCCCGGCTGCCGAACAAGAACGCAGCACGGGGCCGGCCGCTTCGCTACAGAAGGTTGCAGAGCAAGCGGGCGTCGATTGGGAGATCTCGTTTAACCGCGACATCCGGCCGATCCTCTCTGACAAGTGCTTCGCCTGCCACGGCCCGGACGCCGCGGTCGCCGTCGACTCCGGCGGGTTCAGGCTAGACCTCTTCGAAGAAGCAACCAAGCCCGCGCCCAGCGGCGACACGCCGATCGTGCCCGGCGACAGCAACGCCTCCTCCATCATCACCCGCATCACGCACACCAAGCCCAACCTCGTGATGCCCCCGCCTTCGGCGAAGATCAGTGTCACGGATGACGAGGTCACGCTGCTCAGGCGGTGGATCGACGAGGGCGCGCAGTATGAAGGCCACTGGGCGTACCAGACGCCGACCAAGCCCGTACTTCCAGAGGTCAACGACGCGAACGAGGCGTGGGTGATGAACAACATCGACCGCTTCATCGCCGCGCGGCTGGAGCGGGCGAATCTGTCGCCTTCCGAGCAGGCGGATAAACCCACATTAATCCGGCGCGTATCGCTGGACCTGACGGGCCTGCCACCGACACCCGATGAGATCGATGCGTTTCTCGCGGACACGTCGGCGGATGCCTACGAGAAGCTGGTCGACCGTCTGCTCGGTTCACCACATTTCGGCGAACGCATGGCTCTGATCTGGCTCGATGCGTCGCGCTACGCGGATACCATCGGGTACCAGCTGGATCACTCCCGCAGCTCCTGGCCGTACCGCGACTACATCATTAATGCATTCAATAAGAATAAGCCTTTTGACCAGTTCCTTATCGAGCAGTTGGCAGGCGACATGCTGCCTAACCCGACGGATGAGCAGCTTGTCGCGACCGCCTTCTGCCGGATGCACATGATGAACCACGAGGGTGGTTCGATCAACGAGGAGTTTCGCGTGACCGCGGTCGCCGACCGGATCGAGACGATCGCGACCGTGTTCATGGCCCAAACCTACAACTGTGCGATGTGCCACGACCACAAGTACGACCCGACTACGCAGCAAGACTACTTCAACCTGTTCAAGTACTTCCACTCGATCAACGAACGCGGCATCTGGACCAACAAACCCGAACGGGCCATCGCGTACGGGGACCGGGTCACGTGGTACACGCCGGAGCTAAGACTAGCGCTTACGCAAGCAGAAGCCAAGCTTAAGCAAGCCAAGCAGGCAAGACAGAACGCCACGCCCGAACTTGAAGCACAACAGAGGGCTTGGGAGCAAGCACTTCGTGATGAGCACGCAGTGAAGTGGAAGGCGGCGGAACTGATCGATGCGAAGACCACTCAGAAAAGCGGCACGCTCGAATTCAAACCCGACGGCTCGGTGCTGCTGAGCAATCGCGACAGCCCGCCACAGGAAAACCTGACGCTAACCTTTCGGACCCACGCGACCGACCTCCGGCTGATCAAGCTTGATGCGCTGACCGATCCGTGGAATGGAAACCGTATTGGGCGTGGGGATGCCGGCAATGCCCAGCCAACGCACATCAAGATCAGCGTGGCATCGCTCAAAGGCCATTCCCAGAAACAGCAGGTCAGGCTGAAGACCGCGTGGGCAACGCAGTCGAACCAAGACAAGAACAAGCAAGAACTCGGGCCGATGAACCTGCTCAAGCCCGGCTCGCCCGGCTGGAGCACGGGCGGCAAAGAGGATAAAAACCCGCGGACGCTGTTGCTCGTGGCGGACGAGCCTTTCGGGTTCGAGGGTGGCAGCGAGATCGAGGTGTTGATCGAACACCGCGCGGGCCGTCGTCAAACGCTTGGACGGGTCAGGCTTGGCTTCGCGTCCGCAGACCCAACCGTACTGGGTGTCTTCCCGGGTCACGGCACGGCAGACAAGAAAGCAGACATCCGGCTTGCACCACTCGGGCTGATCGAGCCCGCTCGCCGAACGACGCATGGCTCGGAGGCACTGATCACGCAGTGGGGGCAGAACCGCTCGCCGAAGTACGCGGAGTTGAGCAAGGCGGTCGAAATGGCCGAGCAGACGCTGAACAAGATCAAGGCGCAGGGCGCACCGATCACAGTAATGAAAGAGCTACCCGAGCCCAAGCCGATGTATGTACTCAGCCGGGGGGCCTACGACAAGCCGATGAAGGACCGACCCGCCGAGCTGGAGTTGCCGAGCTTCATCGGCCTGCCGCTTCCGGAGGGGGTGCCGAACAACCGGCTGGGCTTTGCCAAATGGCTTGTCCACCCGGACCACCCTCTGACCGCGCGCGTGCACGTTAACCGGCTTTGGCAGATGGTCTTCGGCACAGGCATCGTTGCGACCGTCGAAGACTTTGGCAGCCAGGCAGAATGGCCCAGCCACCCCGAATTACTCGACTACCTCGGTATCACATTAATCGAGTCGGGCTGGGACCAGAAAGCGCTGCTCAAACAGATCGTCATGAGTTCGACATACCGGCAACAAGCGACCCGCAACCTGGACGCCGCCGAGGTCGATGCGGGCAACCGGCTGCTGAGCTACTTCCCCCGCAAGCGTTTGCCCGGCGAGTTCATCCGTGATCACGCGCTCGCCGCATCGGGCCTGCTCAACGATACCATCGGCGGGCCAAGCGTTAAGCCCTACCAGCCCGGGGGGCTCTGGCGTGAGGTCTCGATGGGGCCACGCTCCAACACCAATGTCTTCAAGCGCGACGAGGGCGACAAGCTCTACCGCCGCAGCATCTATACGTTCATCAAGCGGAAAAGCCCCCCGCCACAGATGCAGACCTTCGGCGCGCCGAACCGCGAATCATGTACCGTCGATCGCGGCGTCACGAACACGCCGCTGCAGGCCCTGGTGCTGTGGAACGACGAGCAGTTCCTCGAAGCGGCAAGGGCGCTCGCGCAGCGTGCAATTGCGGAGGTGGATGACGATGACCAACGCATCGTATTGATCGTCCGCCGCTGCACAGGGGAGACGCCAAACGCGGAGGCGATCGAGGTGATCAAGGAAGCACTCCAGTATTACCGTAAGCGTTTTGCTGAATCGCCGGACGACGCGAACGCGCTGCTCCAACAAGGCGAATTGCCACTGCCTGTAGACTATGACGCCGTTGAGTTGGCTTCTTGGATGATGATCGGCAACACGATCTTGTCGCTGGACGAGACGATCGTTCGGGACTGACGTGTTCGATTATGCTTGGTTAGGTTCAGTCGTAAGTCTGCGATGTAGTCTTTAAGGATCGCGATCCTGCCCTATATGTCACGCTCGTAATCGCAGTAGTAGAACCAGAGCTTCTCACAAAGTGAGATGATCTCTTCACAAGCATGAATACCGTGTACCGCGCTTTCCTGCGGGCCGAGGGCGTGCCCCCGAGCCAGTACCGCAACGAACGGAGCTGACCGGGTTTGTTGTGCTAACGATCGGCGCAGATTGGCCGTCATGTCACGCAAACGGGTCCAGAGACGTCGTCATCTCCGGCTGTCCGTAGTATGTTGCGGCTGTTTGCCTTGATCCTTCTATGTGGAGCTTGATGATGATCCGCCCAACCGGTGCCCTGTGTTTGTTGGTGTTGTTGCTATTCGTTGCGCTGCCCATCCGCGCCGAGCACCCCAACATCCTGATCATCCTGACCGACGACCTCGGCTACGGCGACATCGGTATTTATAACCCTGACTCTGAGATCCCCACGCCGCACATCGACAAGCTTGCCGAGCGTGGAATGATGTTTACCGATACGCACAGCCCGGCGACGGTATGCACGCCGACGCGGTTCTCGGTGATGACCGGGGCGATGTGCTTCCGGATAGGCAAGTCGCCGGTGTTTACCGGGGTAGGCGGGCCCTGCCTGATCGAGGACGAAAGGTACACACTGCCAGAGATGCTCAAGGAGGCGGGCTACGCGACCGGGAAGTTTGGCAAGTGGCACATCGGGCTCACGGCGTACGACAGCGAGGGCGAGCCGATCAACAAGGGCGGGCTCGATAACGTTAAACGCATCGACTACAGCCGGCCGATTACGGGCGGGCCTATCGACCACGGCTTCGACGCGTTCTATGGCACAGCGAGCTGCCCGACCACTGATTGGCTATACGCCTACATCGAGAACGACCGCATACCCGTCCCGCCGACCGAGCTGATCGACAAGGACAAGTATCCGAAGAACCCGTACACGGGCGACTTCCGCCGGGGGATCGCAGCGCCGAACTTCGACGCCTCCGAGGTGGACCTGGTGTTCATGGAAAAGGCCATTGAATTCATGCGAAACCACGTCGTGAAGACGCCGGACAAACCGTTTTTCATCCTGCACTCGATGCAGGCGGTGCACCTGCCCTCGATCCCCGCGAAGCAGTTCCGTGGCAAGACCAGCGCCGGTCCGCACGGCGACTTCATCTTCATGATGGACTGGGTCGTCGGTGAGATGATGAATGAGCTGGAGACGCTGGGCATCGCGGACAACACGATGGTGGTGTTCTGCTCAGACAACGGGCCAGAGGTGCCGACGGTCATCCATATGCGGAGGGACCATGAACACGACGGCGCTCGTCCCTGGCGTGGCGTGAAGCGTGATGGCTGGGAGGGCGGCCACCGCACGCCCTTCATCGTGCGGTGGCCGGCCAAGGTCAAACCAGGCAGCGTGAGCGATCAGCCGCTGTCATTGACAGACCTGTTCGCAACTTGCGCCGCGATCGTTGGCAAGGAACTGCCCAACGATGCGGCCGAAGACTCGTTCGACATGCTCCCCGTGCTGCTGGGCACCCACGGCGAGGAATGGGTCCGGCCGTTCCTTCTGCAGCAGACGCACTGGGAGCAGGAACTCTCGATCCGTGTGGGGGACTGGAAATACATGGACCACAAGGGCTCGGGCGGGAACAACTACAACCGCGAGGGCAGTTGGGGCATGAAGCCCTACATCCTGCCTGATAACGACCCTGATGCCCCGGGCCAGCTCTACAACATGAAGGACGATCCAGGCGAGACAACCAACCTCTACAGCAAGCACCCGGAGATCGTGGCCGAGCTCAAAGCCCTACTGGATGAGACGATTGAATCGGGCCGGAGTGCACCAGAACGTTGATCTATCCCACTCAATTCTGATGCTGTCCTCGCCCGCCTCGTTGGCGGTCTTTGGGGGGTCTTTTGATAACACAAATGGATGGCAAAAGCCTTGAATAACTGGTCTGGTGCGCACAAACACGTTTTTATGCGCACGCGTGCAAGTGTGCCACACTTTCGTTGGCGTTCTTGAAGTTGGCACTCACGGCATTGGGATGGAAAGCGGCCTTGCGTGGGACAGGCTTGCAGCCTGTCATTCGCAGGCAAGATGCCTGTGCCACCAAGGCCAGGAAAGATGCAATGCGCATCTAGGATGCGTCTTACTTGCCAGCACCCGTTTTCAAATATGCATCGACCTTCGGGACACCGCCGGTGTACTTGTAGGTGTCCCGGGGTGATAGGCCCTGTTAACGAGGGTCGCCAGTAGCTTTGAGGAACGCGCTGATACGGTTGGGACATGCTGCTCTCCGATTGGCAACCGGGTTTGGGAAGAACTCCCAGATTCGATCACCAGAGCCTAGTGCAATTCCCATTCAAATCGATCTCATTGTGCGCAATATAGGATTCAATTGATGACACGCGACAGTCGCCGCACGCTTTGCTTAAAGTCTGGAAAGCTAGGTCAATTAATACATGCACAGCACTCTAGTACATGTCAAGCGGCAATACAGTTAGACTTATGTCGGGCCTGATGTACGTGCTGGGCGTTCTCATCGCGACGCTTAGCAAACGGGCCCATCCTGTGGGTCAGAAGTCCAAGGTGATGTCTGTTTAGAAGGGTGCCCTTGATGCGATTTGGGTTTGCATGGCTACTAGCTATTTGCTGTGTGCTGGCCCCACCGGTGTGGGCCGCTGATGATCGCCCGCCGAACATCGTGGTCATCCTCGCCGACGACCTTGGCTTGCGTGACATGGCGATGTACGACGGCTGGATTGAGACGCCACGCCTTGAGCAGATGGCCAAAGAAGGCGTCCGCTTTAACGACTTCCACACGAACTCTTCCGTCTGCAGTCCGACGCGGGTCGCGTTCTTGACCGGGCGGTACCAGCAGCGGCTGGGGATCGTCGATGTCATCGTCGGCAACCGCGAGCCGGACAGCGGGATCCTGCCCTCGGTCCCGACGATCCCGCGCGTGTTCAAGGACAACGGCTACGCCACCGCACTCTTCGGCAAGTGGCACTGCGGCTACCAGGATAAATACAACCCCATCCATCACGGCTTCGATGAGTTCATCGGGTTCCTCACCGGCGGGACCGACTTCCACCGTTACGGCAGCTGGCGCAACGGGCTCGAAAAAGCGGAAGGCATCGCGGGCTACACCACGCACGTGCTCACCGACCTGAGCGTCGACTTCATCAAGCGGAATAAGGAAGATCCCTTCTTCTTGTATGTCTCGCACGCCGCGGTGCACAACCCTTACCAGACCCCGGCCGACACCCCGCAGAACCGCGACCCGAACCACCCGAAGAACGCGGTCAACGACATCAACCGCTCGAAGTACAAGGTGATGCTCGAAGAGTTGGACAAAGGCGTAGGCCAGATCCTTGACACGTTGAAAGAGCAAGGCATCGCTGAGAACACATTTGTTTTCTTCTTCTCCGATAACGGCGCAGTGGGTATGAGCCCGAAGGAGTACCACCACTGGCGCGGCGGGAAGTTCAGTCAATACGAGGGCGGGCACCGCGTGCCTGCGATCGCCTGGTGGCCTGGCGCGATCAAGCCAGGGCAGGTCTCCGACGAACTCATCCTCGGCTTTGACCTGTTCCCGACGTTCACAGAAATCGCGGGCATCAGCCAATCCAACCCGGGCAACCTGGATGGTACGAGCTTCATGTCGTACGTGGTCGAGCAGGCCGACTTCCCCGACCGGGACGTGTTCTTCGGCTACGAGCCTAAGCTCGGCACCGCGATGCGGCGCGGCAACTGGAAGATGATCATCAAGGGGGACGGCATCGAGCTCTATAATCTGAAGGACGACCAGAAAGAAGCCAACAACACCATCGACGACCACCCCGAGGTCGCGAAGTCGATGAAGCAGGCCATTGAGGAATTCAAAGCAACGGTGACACCGGGCTCATAATGCCAACTCACAAAAGGGACCCGCGATGAATCAAGCGAAAGCGACAGACCAATCGAGCGGCGGGCTTACCCGGCGTGGTGTCTTGCAGGCGGGTGTAGTGGGCGCTGCGGCCGCGGCCCTGCCGATGATCAGCGGTTGCCAAACCACGCGGAGCAGCAGTGGTGGGGTCCAACACGGCCGGGTCAAACAGGTCCCCGCGAACTGGTGCTTCACCGGCAAGGCCGGGCCCAAGCCTTGGACGCTTGAGGAGCTGCTGGACAATACCGAGAAGCTCGGCATGCCCGGTGTTGAACTGGTCAAGCCAGACCAGTGGCACCTGCTCAAAGACCGCGGGCTTGTCTGCGCCGCGACACCGGGGCATGGCTTCACGAAGGGGATGAACAACCTGGGCTTCCACGAGGAGAATATCGCGATCCTTAAGGAGCGGATCAAGGCCAGCGCGGATGCCGGCTTCCCCAACGTCATGACCTTCACCGGCATGGCCGATACCTCCAATCACACTAAGGGCGGCAAGGTCACCGCAGAGCAGGGCATGGCGAACTGTATCGCGGGCTACAAGAAAGCCGCCCCCTACGCGGCGGACTTAGGCGTCTCCATGGTGCTTGAGCCGCTGAACTCCCGCGACCCCAAAGAAATGCGGGGCCACCCCGGCTATCAGGGCGACCACGTCGATTACTGCGCCAAGATCGTCCGCGAGGTGGACTCGCCCGGCCTACGGCTGCTCTTCGACGTCTACCACGTGCAGATCATGGATGGCGACCTCGTCCGGCGCATCCACGAAAACAAGGACATCATCGGCCACGTGCAGATCGCTGGGAACCCCGGACGCGGGCCGATCGGTCCAGACCAGGAAATCAACTACCGCGCGGTGATGCAGGCCTTCGTCGACATCGGCTACGAAGGCTACGTCGGGCACGAGTGGATCCCGGCGGAAAACCCTTTTGAAGAACTCAAACAAGCCGTGGAGATCTGCGATGTCTAATCGATTCGGAATGCTCGCGTTGGCTTTGCTATGCGGTCTGCAACTGGCCTGCGCTTCTTCGGCCAACTACAACACAGACGCCCCCCGACCCAACATCATCTTCATCCTCTCCGATGATGTTGGCTGGAACGAACCGGTCTTCAACGGTGGCCCGGCGGGAGTCACGCCCAACCTCGGCCAACTTGCCGACGAAGGGCTCAAGCTCACACAGTTCTATACGCACGCGGTCTGCGCCCCAACGCGCTCGGCGTTCCTGACCGGGCGATACTCGTTCCGGACCTGGACCGACTGGCGCAGCGAGGACTATGGCAAGCCGACCTACCTCGCGAAGCTCGGCATGGAACTGGCAACCAATGCCGAGGGCGAGAAGACGCGCCGGATTGTCGGCATGGATACCGGCGAGCGGACCCTCGCCGAGGCGCTGCACGACGCGGGCTATACCACCGCGTTGATGGGCAAGTGGCACCTGGGCGAATGGCTGGACGAGCACCTGCCGATGGGCCAGGGCTTCGAACACCAGTACGGTCACTACGGCTGGGGGATCGACTACACCAACTTTACGATCCCGCACAACGCACCGGCTACTTTCGCCGTCTACGACTGGCACCGCGACCAGGAGCCATTGCACGAGCAAGGCTACGCGACCGACCTGATCGCCAATGAGGTCGTACGGCATATCTCCGCGCACAAAGAGATGGAAGAAGCCACCGGCGAAAGACAGCCCTTCTTTTATTACGTACCGTTCAACGCGATCCATGGGCCGCTCGAGTCCATTCCACGCTATACAGATACGCTGGACAAGCGCATGGCCGCGCTGAAGTGCTTGGATGACGCTGTCGGCCGGATCGTCGCTGCGGTCGATCAATACGGCTACGGCGAGGACACGCTCATCGTCTTTACCAACGACAACGGTGGCCTACGCCCAGAGCAAAGCGCGCCCTATCGTGGGACGAAGAACACGACCTACGAGGGTGGCGTGCGCGTGCCGTGCGTCCTGCGATGGACCGGCACGGTCGATCCTAAGACGGTGAACGACGGAATGATCTTCATCGCCGACTTCTATAGCACATTTATCGCCCTAGGCGGGGCAGCCCCCGAGCAGGAGCGACCCGTCGATGGCATCGACATGACCGACACGATCTTCGCCGGTAAGCCCAGCCCGCGCGACGAGATTATTTTCGATGTCGCGGGCTGCGTACGGCTGCCCACGATCCGCAAGGGCGACTATAAGCTGATGAACGACGAGCTCTACAACATCAAGCTCGACCCGTACGAAAAGAACGATATCGCCAAGCAGAATCCCGAGATCGTCGCGGCTCTGAAGAAGCGTCTCAAAGAAGCCGCCGCCGAGCGCCCGCCGCTGCCACGGATGGACCTGCTCATGTCGCCGGCCCAGCCGTGGGTCTACGGCGAGAAGTCCAACGCCAACGTGCCCGGCTGGGTCAAGCGCGCGGTGATGGAGGTGCGCAAGACTCAGCCACCGGAGTGGGCAGAGGGCAAGACCCCTTGGCCACAGGCCCCAAAGGACGGCAAGATCATCTACACCGGCGACGGGCGATAAATCCCCACATCACATCCTGTTTAAGCAGCAAATGCCTTGGCTAAGGCCAGCATCGGGGCTAGCATATAAATTAGGCCTGCAGCCGCAGGACTTTTGGGGTAAATCACGTCGCGATCGATTTGAAATCAGAAGAAAGGATGCTGATGACGTCTACGCGAGCAGTTGCTGCAACCTGTTGTATTCTATTTTTGGTTTGTCTGTTTTCATCGAGCATCTATGCTGAGGGGGAAGGTGAGAAGCCGATTGGAGAAAACGACTTCGAACGACTGTCCGAGGTCTTCACCCAACCGGATGTGGCACTCATCAAGGGAAAGCCCTGGGTCATTGTGGATGTCGGTCCAGCGGATTTTTCATTCGATCGGCGTGGCTGGCTGATCAATGATGGAGATAAAAGGATTGAGCTTGTCGATCTGCAGGGTGAGCTACACCGGTTCCGCAGGCCTGGTGAAGATGAACAACGCCCGCGTATCAATGAAGACCCGGAAGGCAAGTTCTTATGGGCTGACTTACAGAACGCTGATTACGCTACAGCATGGCGGGTCCATGTGGCCAGCTACGAGTCAGAAAACGAAACCTTCCTTGAAAAAGGAATGCCGCAAGAGGAAGGCGATGATGGAATCTTCAGCGATGTAAATCAGCGCTTTACATTGGCAGACCATGTGGTTGAAGCCGCCCGTCATGCCCACTTTACCTATCAATTAGGCGGCATCGATCACGCAGAGGCTTTGTACAAGCATGCGCTCGAAGCGCAGGGGAAGTATTCGGGGCGATACGCCACGGGTGCTAAGAACCCGGTACCGCTTCATACGTTTGTTGTTGATCGGATTGCATCTGGCCTAAGCAATGGGGGGATCTTCCTGGCCCATGGTAAAGCGCCACGAAAAGACCTGCTCTCCCGATGGAGGCGCATCACGTCCCTGCCTGATCACAAGCACACAGATGAGGCTAAGGCAATGGTCAAGCACTATCAGCACCTGCTTGAAGAGGATGCCCAATGGGTCGAACCGGATGCGGAAGCGGTTGAGCAGATGACACAAGAGGAGCAGGTTGCCTACTGGATGTACCACCTGCGCGATCATGATGCGGGTCAATGGATGGACCCCGGCCGCTGCAACGTCTTTTCTGATCAGGGATGGGGGTTTGATGAAGCGGCAAAAAAACCCAACCCGGCTGTTGAGTTAAAGAAGCTTGGGGTGGCCGCGATCCCGCAACTCATTGCGCACATGGATGACGCCCGGCCGACACGCTGCAAAGGGCATTGGCGCAGCTACTGGCCCGAGGGGCATTACCTGCTTCGCTATGGGGATTGTTGTCAGCAAATCTTCGAGAGCATCACAGGACATGAAATCTATGAGGGTGGGGGTTATCCCATCCGAAGCGGTGCGGGCAAGCAGTGCAAGGAACGGGCAGCACAATGGTGGCGAATATATTGGGATAAGCAAAACGATGAGTCTCCTTGAGGCTATTGACTAAATCCCTATGCTCGGTGTGATTCGGTGGCTAGACACGCTTTGCTCCGCACACTGTGCACTCCTTGCGGTAACAAACATGCCTCCAGCCATTACCAAGCTCTTCCCAAACGACCCCCAGCCAGCCAGCGAAACCATCACGCCGCTTTGGTCGGGTCAGCAGTTCACGTTGGAACACATCGTTTCGTATGGGCAGCCCAGTCCCGAGGGGTTCTGGCATGACCAGGATGCGCGGGAATGGGTCGCCCTGATTCTGGGTACAGCGACACTGGTCTTTGAAGACGGTGTACTTGAGCTAGAAGCCGGTGACGCGGTTCTGATCCCGTCGCATGCCAGGCACCGGGTTGAGCGAGTTAGTGTTGATGCGGTTTGGATTGCGGTCCATAGCCAGTCGCTGTGAAGCTCAAGACAGCAATACAGCTGCCAGAGTTCATGCTCGCCCCGATTCTCTAGCGTTTTAACCTAGCCGTCCCGTTCGAGGTCGGTACAAACTTACGCTTCGCATAGTTCATTCGTCATACTTTTCCTTCGGCTAGTAATGATTAGAATGCAGGGGCATCAGCATGAGTAGGCCACTCATCGCTCATCTCCAGTCACGGATTGACTATGGGCATCTCTTGCCTTGAAACTCGATTGATGGACGCCCCATCGTCCCCACGAATCCGCCCTGGCGGCAGGCACCTGCTGCTGACACTGATCCTCATCTGCCTTGCCTGCCCTGCTGCCTACGGGGATGAGCCGGCGGCGGATCCGGCGATGGACCTGTACTACGCCGCGAATGCGAGCTACAACCGCAAGCTGTACCCCATCGCGGTTGGTCAGTACCAGGACTTCCTCAAACAGCACGGCAACCACGAGAAGGCCTCGCAAGCACGCTATGGGCTGGCGTTGAGCTATTTCGCGCTCAAACAGTCCGACAAGGCCCTGCCCGAACTGCAGCGCCTGGTTGATGCGAAGCAGCTAGACAAGTCAATCGATCGCGGACGGGTGGTGCTCATGCACGCGCAGTGCCTGATCAACACCGGCAAAGACGAAGAGGCAATCAAGCGACTCAGTGATGCGGTGAAGAATCTTCCTGAGAAGGCACAACGCGCCGGTGCCGCCGCCGCAGTGATCGACCTCTGCTACGCCAAATCGCAATGGGAAGAGACGATCAAGTGGTCGGGCGAACTGAACAAGCTCAGCCCCTCTGCCGGGCAGGCCATCCGTGCAGGCTATCAGCACGGTATGGCGCTGTTCCAGCTCAAGCAGCCCGAACAAGCAATCAAGGTGCTCAAGCCGGTGCGAGACATGGCCGGCAAGGCGAAGTCCCAAGACTGGCTTACTCGGCTGGATCAACTGCTCAGCAGCTGCTACATCGCAGCGGACGATCTGGAGCAGGCCGAGGCTTCTTTGCAATCGGCGCTGCCAGGACTGGCGGGTGACCAGGCGGATGACGCACGGTATCAGCTGGCTGCGATCAAGTTCCAACGCGGGCGCTACCCCGAAGCCCGGCAGGACTACGAAGCGTTTATACAGGCGAAGAAGGCCGCGAAACAAGACGATCTACGTTTGCGCGAAGCGCGGTTCCGCGTAGCGCGGTGCCAGATAGAGGCCGGTCAGATTAAGCAGGCGGACCAATCGTTTCGGCAGCTACAGAACGAGGATGACGAGGTCGCGGCTCGTTCCGTACTCTGGCGTAGCCGTATCGTGATACGTGACACCGGACGCAAGAACCGCTACGCCGAGTCGGTCGGTATCCTGGAGTGGGCTAAGCAACGGTCGTGGTACCGGAACGGCTTCAAAACCCAGCCAGGCCAGCTCGCAAACACGATCGTCGCGGACATTGACTACGAGCTGGCTAACGCGTTGATGCTGCAGTCGCAGCCGAAGTGGGACGAAGCGGCGCAGCTGCTGCGTCGGGTTGAACAACGCCGACCAAACTACCGGCATCTACCACAGGTACTCAGCCAACGCGCGGTCTGCGAGCACAAGCTCGAAAAATTCAGCGACAGCCTGCGGACCAACGACACGTTCCTCAAGCAGTTTGCCGACTCGGAACTCGCCTCGGATGTGCGCTTCCACCGGGCGGAAAACCTCTACATGCTGCGGAAGAACGACGAGGCAATACAGGCCTATCGTGACTTCCTCGATTCGGACAGGCAGCACCGGGACCGGCTCGCCGCCGAGTTCCGCATCGCGCAGATCCACCACCACGACGGGCGTTCCGAAGAATCGAACACGCTCGCCGTCCCGCTGCTTGAGAAGGCACCTAAGGGCGATCTTTTCGCCCGGCTGGCGTTCCTCGTTGGCGACAACTACTTCCGCCAGGCAAAGTGGCAGGAGGCGGTTGAGCCCCTGGAAGCGTTCGTCAAAGACTTTGTGCAGAAGCCGACCGGCCTGCAAAAAGGCGGGAAGGTCAGCCGGGCGACCCATGTCGATGATGCGCTCATCAAGCTCGGCGTCGCGTATTCCAACACACAGAACCAGCGGCAAGCGATCGACTGTTTCGACTTGCTCGTACGCGGGTACGGCAGCGCCTCGCCGCACTACCCGCTTGCCTTGGCGGAGCTCGGCAAACTGCTCTACGAGATTGAGGAGTACGACCGAGCCCGCGGCACGCTGACCACTTTCGTCAACAACCGAAAGGATCGAAGTAATAAGGTCTTCC
The DNA here is from genome assembly GCA_039188575.1 of Planctomycetota bacterium. Classification (GTDB taxonomy): domain Bacteria; phylum Planctomycetota; class Phycisphaerae; order Phycisphaerales; family Phycisphaeraceae; genus JAHQVV01. The sequence continues at coordinate 23,527 of JBCCYY010000015.1, forward strand.
GGGACCATTCGGCACAGGGTGAAGCCGGGCGGGTCTATTACTACCTGGGCTGGGTGGACTCGGCACAGAAGCGTTATGCCGACGCGGCCAGACATTTTGGCGAAGCAGCAAAAAATGCTGCCGGGCGGAAGGGCATCCAGGGTGTGCCGCTCGAGGCGGACGCGGCGCTGCAGCAAGGCATCGCGCTGGTCAACAACAAGCAGTACAGCGACGCGGCGAATCACCTGCGCAACGTCGCGGGCCGGTACAAAGACCATCCGCATCTCGATCTCGTGACGTACTACACCGGGCTGGCCTACGCACGGGCCGAGGATTACCGGCAGGCCGGGAACTACTTCAAACAGGTCGCGGAGCGCTATCCCGACGCCGTGTTCGCGGACAAGGCCGTCTACGAGTGGGCTTGGTGTGAGCGGAAGCAGAAGCGTAAGGACCAGGCGGTCCAGCGGTACGAGCACCTGCTGTCGAAGTACAAGGACAGCCCGCTGGTCATCAAGGTGCAGTCGGAGCTTGCGGAGCTGAACCTCGACGCAGGGGCGCAGGACAAAGTCATCGCCAGGCTCACCGAAGCGATAAAAGATGCGCAAGACGATGCGCAAGACGATGCGCTCAAATTCGAGCTGCGGTATCAGTTGGCCAACGCGCACTTCAAGAAGCAGGACCACGAGCAGGCAGCACCGATCTTCGAGTCGTTGATCCGTGACGCGGGAAAGTCCCCCCTGCTGCCTTCGATCCTGTTCCAAGCAGGTGAGTCACGGCTCGCACTCACCGAGACCATCCCCGCGCGGGAGCACTTCCTCGCGGCATCCAAGGTCAAGAAAACCCCGCCCGAGCTCACCGAGTCGATCCGGATACGCCTGGGTGAGACGCAGAATATGACCGGCGAGCATAAGGAGGCCGCAGCGACCTACCAAGGCTTCCTGCAGTCTTATCCCGATAGCCAGTGGCAGCGCAACGCACGGTACGGCTATGCGTTCGCCCTTGAGAAGCAGAAGCAGTACAGCAAGGCGATCCAGGAATATCGCAGGCTCCTTCCGGACGGCAACAAGAACCAGAAGCTCGACAAGTGGATGGTCCAGGCCCGGTATCAGATCGGTGAGTGCTACTTCAACGAGCAGCAGTACGACAAGGCGATCGCAGAGTTCGTGAGTATCGATGCGAACGCGCGGGGGTATGACACCTGGCGCGCCAAGGCGGTGTTGGAGATCGGCCGGGTCCACTTGGCACAGGGCAAGCGGGACGATGCGATGGAACGGCTGAAGGAAGTGATCACACGGTTCCCGGAGACGACCGCAGCGCGGGTCGCGCAGAAGTACCTGGATGATCTGCGGTCCGGTGGCTAGGGATCGCAAGTGTTGGGATAGAACACAGAGGAAACGATGATGCAAACAAGACGATGGGCGGTGTGGACGGTCTGGCTGATGCTCGCGGTGGTGCTGGTGGTCCTCAGCGGCGAAGCGATCGCGGAAGAAGCTGGCAGGGAGGCGGGTGTCGAGAAAGAGACGATGTTTACCCTGATCGCCAAGGGCGGATATCTGATGATCCCGCTGGGGATCGCGTCGATCCTCGCGCTCACGCTTGGGCTGGAGCGGTTTATCTCTCTGAGTAAGAACCGTGTGCTGCCGAGCAGTTTCCTCAACGGGCTGATCAGCGCGTGGGATGGTGACCGCACAGGCAAGCAGGCGATCGCATACTGTGATGAGTCTGGCGGCGCGGTCGGGCATATCTTCAAGGCCGGTATCCGTCGTGCTTCGCACGGGCCAGAGGCCGTGGAGAAAGCGATCGAAGACGCGGGCTCGAAGGAGGCGGACAAGATGAAGCGGAGCCTGCGGCCATTGTCGGTCATCGCCGCGGTTTCGCCCCTGCTCGGGCTACTGGGCACGGTTTACGGCATGATCGACGCGTTTCAGAAGACCGCGTCCAGCGGCGGGACCGCGAAAACCGCGATGCTCGCATCGGGCATCTACGAGGCGCTCGTTACCACCGCGGCGGGGCTGACGATCGCGATCCCCGCCCTGCTGCTTTACCAGTTCCTGCTGGGGCGGGTCGACAAGCTGATCGACGAGATCGACGAAGCGGGCACCGAGTTCATCTACAGCTACATCGAGAGCCACACCAACGGCCCGACACCGAGCCCACCCAACACGCCCGACACACCACCCGCAACGCCGACTGCGGAGGCTCCGACGGAATCGGGCAAAGACGACAATCTCGGCTTCGGCGGCGCGATCCCAGCGGGAGCATAAGCATGCGTATCCGATCCAGTGACTCCGACACCAGCGACGTGATCAATATGTCCAGCCTGCTGGACGTGCTGTTCATCCTCATCATCTTCTTCCTGGTCACGACGACCTTCAAGCAACTCGAAGATGACCACCGTGTCGACCTGCCGGTAGACCAGCGCAATCAAGCACTGACCAATAAAGCGGGAGATGTCGTCAAGATCAACATCCGGAAATCCGGCGCGTATGTCGTGATGGACAGCCCGGTCTCAGAAGAGCAGCTCGAGTCGACGATGCAGAAGGCGGTGGACGACCGGCCAGAGGTGAAGGTCCTGATCCGGGCGGACAAGGAGACCAAGCACCTCTACGTCGCCAACGTGCTGTCGATCTGCAAGTACGTGGGCGTGAAGGAATCGCACATCATCGTCAAGACCCTGGAATGACGGGATGAGCCAACGCAACGACAACCCACAAACCCAAACGGACCAGCGGCCGAACGCTCCGCTCGGCCTGACCCGTGCGCGGCGTTTCCGGCTGTACCGGTGGTCGGCGGTACTTGCCGTAATCGCGGCAGTGACCTGGGCGCTCGTCTACCTCCAGCCGCACCGGTGGTACACCTACACAGACGTCGTGTCGTTTGAGCAGGTCGCGCACGATACCGAGGTCGGGTATGTGCTCTGGGAGCCGGCAGCACCTCTCGATGACGAACTAGTGGGAGACAAGGCGATCTACCACCCGGGGCTGTCTTCGGATGGCGCACGGATGGTCCACGCATCGCCGGGCAAGGAGGGCACGATGGACCTCTTCATTCGGCGGTGGGACGGGCAGGCCTGGTCCAAGCCCGTGCCGATGAGGGCGCTTTGCAGCAACTTCGAAGAGACCTCGCCGAGCCTGAGCGGGGACGGGCGGTTCCTATTCTTCGCCAGCGATCGGCCGGGCGGCCGGGGCGGGATGGACATCTGGGTCGCACGCTGGGATGGGGTTGAGTACGCCTGGCCGCTGCCGCTGACGAGCCGTGTGAACTCGCCGTTTGATGAGGTCGACCCGGGGCCTTCGCCGGACCATTCGACGCTGTACTTCGCCTCGAACCGCCCGAGACAGCGTTTGGAGGGAGATCCCAGCGCGTTCGATGCCGAGATAATCGAAACACTGAAGACGGACTACGACTTGTACGCGGCGGACCTCGCAGCACACAACCCGCCGTACGAACTCGCGGTCGAGCGTCAGCTCAGCATGCTGTATTCGCTTCGCGAGGGCGCGCTCGCCGACGAAGCGGTGATGCAGAAGCTCGGCGGGACCAACGAAACCGAACGGGCAGTCGATAAGGCGCTGGCCTACCTCAAGAATAAGCAGTCCGAGGATGGGCGGTGGGATCTCAGTGAAGACGGCGGCGACGGCAAGCACGACATGGGGGCGACCGGGTTCGCGCTGCTCGCCTACTACGGCAGGGGCTATGCCCACGACAAGCCTTCCGAGTACCAGGACGTTGTCCGCAAGGGCATCGACTGGCTCGTCGAACAGCAGGACAAGGCCACAGGCGACCTCCGCGGCAAAAACCCGAAAGGCGACATGTACTCGCACGCGATCGCGGCGCTCGCGGTCATCGAGGCGTATGGCATCACGAAGGACCCGCTACTTAAGCCACGCGCGCAGTCGGCGGTCGACTTCATCGAGGCAGCGCAGCACGAAGCGGGCGGCTGGCGTTATCAGCCCGGGCAGGCCGGCGACCTGTCGGTGACCGGCTGGGTCATCATGGCCCTGGCCAGCGCGGACATGTCGGGCCTGCGGGTCGAAGACAGCACGATGGATAGGGCACGCCGCTTTCTCAGGCTTGTCAGCAGCGGCGAGCACGGCGGCGCGTTCGGCTACACCGGGCCTGCGGGCAACAACGGCAGCTCGCCCGCGATGAACGCGGTGGGGTTCTTCTGCAACCAGCTGCTCGGCCAGTCCGCCAACAGTCTGCTCTCTCGCGAGGCGTCCGAGATCATCGAAAAGAAAGGGTTCAACTCCGCCGACTTGTACTACGCCTACTACGGCACGCTCGCGTCCTACCAGCACCAGGGGCCGGTGTGGCGCAACTGGCTCACGGCCATGCGTGACAAGCTGGTCGCGGCGCAGCGCGGCGATGGCGCGTGGATCGCCACAGGCCCACATGGGAACCGGATGGGGACGATCGTGTCGACCGCGCTGGCCGCGTTGTCGTTGCAGGCGCACTACCGCTACACGCCGCTATACGGGCTGGGCTACGAGCCTGACCCGGACCTGTCGCACGAAATGGCGAGCCGGCTGATCCCGATCCATCAGATCCCCGAGACGCCGCTATACCGGCACGCCGCGCACTTGCCCGGGGTCAGCTCTGCGGGGCAGGACACGGGCCCGGCCGTAACGGACCATGGTGACTTTCTCTACTTTGCATCGGACCGCAACGGCGGTATGGGCGGCAGCGACCTGTACCGAGCACGTTTTGCTCGCAAGGTTGCGGACGACGGCAATGCGTATCTGGTCCCCGGCGAGCCGATGAACCTTGGCCCCGAGATCAATACAGATCTAGACGAAACCGCACCAGCCGTACGCATGGCCGGGTTCAACCTGCTGTTTAACTCCTCAGGCCAAGCAGACGATATCGCGCTCAGCAGCGCGATGAGCAAACGCGTTGTCCGGAAATACGACCGCTCGAAGGCGCCCGATGCGGCCTGGTTCCGCGACAACATCGGGCTGATCCTGACGATGCTCGCGGCGATTCTGGTCCTCGTCATCAGCCTGCGATTCGCGATCCGAAAACCCATACTCCTCCCGGAGCCGGCTCATGGATAAACCCACGACCGAACAGCCTCCGGAACAGCCGCGGGCCTTCGAGCCCACGCGACAGAGCTTGCTCCGGCGATCATGGACGAGGTGGATCGTGCCCGTCTTGGCGCTGGCGGTCACGGTCGGCTGTGGGCTGCTGCTGTACAACAACTTGCGGAGCGACACGTGGTCCTACTTCACCGATGAAGAGGGCCTGCGAGTCGAGATCGATGAAGACCGCCATCGCTTTGTTCTATGGGACGATCCCAAACCGAGTACATTCAATAAAGGTGACCCCGACGCGCCCGAGATCCCGGGCTTTGACCGACTCGGTCAAGGCAGGGTCCAGGCAACTTTCTCACCCGATGGTACAGCGATGGTGCTTTCGCACCACTGCACTTACGAAGACGACAGGCAGCCGCATACCGACCTGTACCTCTCGAAATGGGATGGTAGGACGTGGAGCCGGCCCGAAGCGCTTTCACAAATCAACACACCGCACAACGAACACAGCGCGGCATTCTCTGCCGACGGCCAACAGCTGTTCTTTAGCTCCGACCGGCCCGCCGGACAAGGGGGCGATGACCTGTACGTCGCCAAGCGGACCGACAACGGCTGGTCCAACATCCAACCATTGGGCAAGGCGATCAACTCACCTGCAAACGAGATAGGACCGGCCCCTACGGCCGATGGCAGCGGGCTGTTCTTCCACTCGGACCGACAAGGCGGTCAGCAGGACATCTATTTCGCCAAGCGGCAGGAGCCACAGCCCGATCAAGTAGAGCCCGCGCTCTTTGCAGAAGCAAACCCATTCAACCCGCTGAACTCGCCCGGCGATGACCTTGAGGCAAATATCAGTGAGCGCGGCGGGTATGTCTTCATCGCTTCGGACCGCGGCAGCACGCAAGGGCTACGGCTCTTCCTCTCGCGCGTAGTCGATGGCGAGGTCGCCGCACCACAGGCCATCGATCTGTACATCGACGAGGGCAACGTGGCCGACCCCGCGGCCCGGATGGACGGGTTCGATCTTGTGTTCAGCACCGACGCCAACATGGCTGGTGGGCAAGCCGAATCGGGTGAAGAGCGAGCCTTCGGCTTGTTCCAATCCACGACGCGTGAGGTGATCGGCTACTTCGACTTGTCTCGTTGGGAAGCCTTTAAGACACTACTCAGCGGGATCATGTGGTGGGTGCTGCTCGCGATCGCGGCGCTCATCGGCATGATCTACCTGCTCGAAAAATGGCGGGACATCACCAGCCTTTACCACAAGTGCCTAGCCGGGTCGGTCATGATCCACCTGCTCGTGCTGTTCCTGATGATGTCGTGGCTGATCTCGCAGCAACTCGACGTCGGCGGCGAGCCGCAGTCGCCCGAGGTCGCGCTGTCGATCGATGCGCTCGCGCAGGAAGAGCTCGCGATGGAGTCGGAGCAGGAGCTGGCCCAGGTCGCGGAGACGACACGGATGACCGTGTCCAAAGCGGTCACCGAGTTTCGTGAAGTGCAGTTCGAAGCAACCGATGTCGCCGTCGACCCGCTGGCGATCGTACGGCAGTCTGCGCCGGAATCGTTGATCAGCGAACCAACCCCGTCCGCCGCCAGTGAGTCCAACACGTTCGAGCCCCTGCCGTTGCAGGATCAAGCGCTGCCCGCGGCGGCGGAGCTGACGCCAACGCTGTTGCCTGGCTTGGAAGTACCGCAGCTGGAGGTGAAGGCAGAAGTCGATACCCCGCCAGTAGACCTGACAGAAGATAACTTCGAGGTCGACCCACAGTCATTGCAGAAGGTGCAGACGGCTCAGCTTGAGTTGGAGACAATCGAATCGCCGAGCATCGATGTGCGGTCTGATGCCGAGTCGGTCGATCGCAGCGCTCAGGCCGCCAAGACGACCGACACAGGCGGGCAGACCGTCAACCCATCGGCGGGCTTTGAATCCAACCAGGCACTTCCCGACCTCATCGGTCAGGATGCGCAGGCCGGCCTGTCCGCGAACCTGCCCGGGCTTGATCCGCTGGATGCGTTGACCAAAGGGCCTAAGCTTGAGACGCCGGACCACGAACTGGACCCCGAAGCGCTCACCAAGCTGATCCGGAAACAGACCGGCAAGCCAAGCCTCGAAGTGATCGAAGAACTCGGCGGGTCCGAGGGCACCGAGCGCGCGATCGCGATGGGGCTCGACTGGCTGACCAAGCACCAGGAACCAGATGGTCACTGGGACATGGCCAAGCATGGCAGCAGCAAGGACTACAACACCGCCGGGGCTGGGCTCGCCCTCTTGTGCTACTACGGCTGGGGCATCAAGCACGGCCAGTTTGGCGATACCGGCAAGCACCCGGAGCACACCGAGGCCGTCACGAAAGCGCTGAACTGGTTAATCGTGCAGCAGAAAGAGGACGGCGATCTCCGTGGGGCCAAGTCAGGCCACGCGATGTACTGCCACGGCATCGCGTCGATCGCGTTGTGCGAGGCCTACGCGCTGACCGAAGACCCCGCGATCAGGGAGGCAGCGACGCTGGCGATCCGGTTCATCATCAACGCGCAGCACCACGCCGGCGGTTGGCGCTACAACCCCGGCCAGACGGGTGACCTGTCCGTCACAAGCTGGCAACTGATGGCGCTGCACTCGGCGAGCATGGCGGGGATCGAGGTGCCCGAAGAGGCGTTCGAAAAAGCACGTGGTTTCCTCGATGCCGTCGCGTTCGGCAAGCACGGCGGGCGCTATGGCTACACCGGCCCATCGGGTGGCGGCCCGGCGATGACGCCGACCGGTATGTTCCTAAGGCAACTCGACCTTGAGCCGCCGGACCAGCCGCGCATGATCGAGTCGGCCCGGTACATGCAGGCCAACATGCTCAAGCCCGGCAAGCGCCGGTTCTACTACGAATACTACGGCACGCTCGCGCTGTACCAGCACCAGGGACCGATCTGGCAAGAGTGGAACGAGAACATGAAGCAGGCCTACATCGGCTCACAGGTCAGCGCGGGCGAGCAAGCCGGCAGCTGGGACCCGAACCTGGACGCCAACTTCGCCAAGCGCGGCGGCCGGCTTACGACCACAACCCTCGCGATCCTCAGCCTCGAGGTCTACTACCGCCTGCTGCCGCTGTACGGGTATGACCGTGACGAGCCGGCTGAATGATCGATTTTGATCGAGCTGTTCGACTCGATCAATCACGATAAATTCAATCTCAACTGTAATGGAAACCTGAAAACTACAGTAGAAAGAAACCATTCTTCGCGCATCTTCAACCTATGACAATGCTGATTCATGACTAAGCTTTTGCTTGTATCTGCTATAGGTTTTGGGCACATCACTACGCTGATTCCAAAGAGAGTACGATGCATCAATATCCTTTCTTCATCATCTTCTTCCTTACGATTACGATCGGGCTTTCCTCGTTTAGTCAAACTTATACTGAGCGAAATGTGGGGGATGACACGTCCTCAACGACACGGGAAGATCTTTTCGAGCCAAGCAGAGGACTGCCTGTTCAAATCAAGCAGGCGCCAAAAGGTTTAACGCTAAATCAGTCGGCTGGGAATGACTGGTCGATAAGCGGTAGACTCAGCGGGGGGGCCACGATCGTTCTGCATCCATCGGATGAGCGCTGGGACCTGTCCACGCACAGCCTCTTTCAATTGCGTCTGCGCAACGCCGGAACGGGCACCGTCTGGGTGGATGGACGGCTGAACAACCCGGGTGCGGTGGACTGGGCCAACAGCGCGCGCAGCCATGTCTACCTCAAGCCAGGGGAAACCGGGACGCTTACGATCGCTTTCCCCCGTCGTTGGGAGCAGGACGACAGCCCGGATGCCTTCGAGCCCGCCTCCGCGAAGGGTAACGGCTGGCGGTCGCACTGGAAGCCGTTCAACCCTACCGACGTGCGGAGTTGCCGGCTGATCATCCGCTCCAGTAATCCAGAGTTCCGCCTTGAATCGATCTCAGCACACCTTGCCTGGCCGTATGGCAAGCAAGCTAATAGGCAACTGCTAGCTCTGCCGCACATCGATCGGTTTGGACAGGCTATTCCTTTCACCTGGCCGGGCAAGGTCGACTCGATTGAGGACCTTCATCAAGACAAAGCGGCAGAGGTACGCAAGCTTCAGGAAATATCCCGACCGGACAAGTTCAATCGATACGGCGGCTTTACCAACGGACCGCAGCTTGAAGCAACCGGATTTTTCCATACGAAAAAGCTTGATGGACGATGGTGGTTGATCGACCCATCGGGCCGGCTCTTCTGGTCGCAGGGGGTGTGTACGGTCGGCAACCGTACGATCGCCCCGCTGTCGCCGGAGCGTCGCAAGCTGTTCGCCTACCTGCCCGAGCCAGGTTCCGAAGAACACAAGGCTGGAATCGTGGCTTACAAGCCCTACGGGGAATGGGGCCGGGCTGTAGACTTCCTCCGGCTGAACACAATGCGGAAGTACGGCGAAGGCTGGCGAGAAAAGGCCGATGACATCACGCACCGCCGGCTTCGCGCGTGGGGCTTCAATACATTGGGCGCTTGGTCGGACACAGCGTTGATGGACGATCAGCGCACACCCTTCACCGAGATCCTGCACATCTGGCCGGGCCAGACCGCGCTGGATAACACGGCAGATCCGTTTGAAGAGGGCTTCGAACAACGTGTTAACGATGCCGCTACTAAGCTCGCCAAGAAGCGCAAGAACGACCCTTGGATGATCGGCGTGTTCATCGACAACGAGATCGTCTGGCACAACAACTACCCCGAGCGTGTCATCGACCGTGGGCCAAGGCAGCCCGCGTATCAAGCGTTCGTGGATCATCTTCGGGCTAAGTACCGATCGATCCGCACGCTCAACGAAGCGTGGAACACCGAGGCGACGGGCTGGAAAGCACTCAAGTCAGGGAAAGGCGAGTCGTGGAAGCGCGATCGGACCGAGTTGTTTGCCCTGGTCGCGGACCGCTACTACAGCATCTGCAAAGACGCAATCAGCAAGCACCTGCCCAACCATTTGTACCTCGGCTCACGCGTACACACCTGCCCGCCGATCGTCGCGGAGCAAATCGCGAAGCATGTCGATGTCTTCAGCGTCAACCACTATGCGCCGCTCGCGGGTACGGCCCAACTGCCCAAGGATGCAGACCTGCCGGTCATGATCACCGAGTACCACTTCGGTACACTGGATCGTGGCGTCGTCGGCATGTCGCTGTCCCCTGTCCACGGGCAGGCCCAGCGTGCACGCAGCTTCGGCGCCTACAGCATGGCTGGCCTGCTCGACCCCAACATCGTCGGCGTGCACTGGTTCGCGTATTCCGACCATTCCACGGTCGGACGACCCAATGAAAATTATCAGATCGGCCTGATCGATATTACCGACCAGCCTTATCCCGAGATGACGGAGATGGCACGCAGGCTGGCAAAGCGGATGTACCGCACAAGACTCGAGCCAAGCGTGGACGTGATGGACGCGATCCATCAGCTGCTGGTTGACCACTGACAGGGTGGTCAATGATTATTCGTTTGCCAGCAACGCTGTGTCATGCTTGCGAATAACCTGCTGCGCGTTGAACTCGTTGGGTCTGACAGAACCCGGAAGTGTCTGCCCCGAAGGTTTTGCGGCATTGAACATGTTGTCGGCGGTGTTGGTCTTGTACCCCGCATAATTCAGGTTTTTATCGAGCGCGGAATCTTGTACTGTCTCGACGTGGTTGTCGTTAAACGAGATGCCGCCGGTCCATCGCCCCGGATTCCTGGTGGACTGCAGGCTGTAGTGCGTCGTGGCGTCTGGGGATGAAGTTGTAACCGCGGCACCGGTATTTCGGAACAGGCGATCACTCACAACAATCGCAGACGCGTTTGCGTTGTCAGACCACTCCTTGGCCCGACCGAAAGCCATGTTGGTATTCGACCGAATCCGTGGCAATGCGTAGGAACTGATAAACGAGACCGTGTTGTAGGTCACGCCGTCTTCCCATGGCTCGATGTTGGCATTGACTTCGAGCGGGCTGATCAGGTAATCCGGCGTGAAGAGGTCGTCGCGGACGCAAATCACGTAGCGAGCAGCCACATCTCCGCCGGCCTGATTTCCAGCTGTCGTATCGTTGGCGTTGTAGCCACTGATCTGGCTGGCATCGGTGAGCGACTCAGCCGCGTTGTCATCAAACCTGTCCATGCCGGGGTACCAAGTCTTGTTCGACTGGGCGTAGATAAACATGGCCTGTTGGATCCCGCGGATCTGCGTGTTGGACTGCATGGCTCGAGCGCCCTGCCGGGCCGAACTGAGTGCGGGCAGCAGGATCGCGATCAGCAGCGCGATGATCGAGATGACGACCAGTAGTTCGATGAGGGTGAATGCGTGTTGACGTTTCATAGGATGTTCCTTGCAAAAGGACGCAACAAGACTTAACGGCTTGCGGCAGGATGGATAGGGAGTTCGTGGTCCGGGGCAAGCCCAACGATCAACGCGAGATGGGTGTCGGTCCGGACGACGGTGAACTCATAATTCTCATCAATTCGGATACCGGAGACCGCGTCGAAATCCTGCTCGATACGCTCGGCCTGCAGAAGCACGAACCGCTGACCGATTTCCGGGGTGATCTCCGTCGTATCGATGTGTAGCGTGCCAGCAAGCCATGCGCCGCCATTCACCACGACATAGGGCGCGTTACGCATGCCTGGGTTGAGCGTGATCGACAGCTGGCTGTCTTTATCGAACTTGATGGGGCCCTGGGCGTGCAGCATGCCTTCCGGGCCGAGGCTGATCTCGGTCTTTCCGAGCGGCTCGCCGTTGTCCGCGATGACTTTGCCTTCCTTGATGTTCATCGCGCCGGTCAGGCCGTTCTTGCCCTTGATCGTCAGCGTGCTGGTGCCGGTCTTGGTTAGGGACAGGCCTTCGCGGACCTCAATCAGGTCACCGCTAACGACAAAATTCTGGTTGCCATTGCCAATAATCTGAAGGTTGTCGTAGAGGTGCAGGTCGAGGCGGATGTCGAAGGTGTACGTCTGCGCATCGGGCTTCGTGCAGTGCAGCGCGAGCTTGGGGGCCCGGCCCTTGAGGTCTTTGCACAGCACTACGGGCTGACCCGCAACCGTTGCGGTCCCCTTACCTTTCAACTCCGTCTCTCGAGCGATCAGAGCGATACGGTTCGCGATGAATGGCTGCCCACCGACCCGACGCAAGTCATTGATTGATTCGTAATCGCCGTTATCCCGGTTACGGAAGACGAGCATCGTGTTCGGGCTGGAGTCGTACGGCGTCAGCGTGCCCTGCACGGGCTTGTCCGAATCGATCCAGATGTTCTCCTCCGACCAGCGGGCCGACTTATCCAAGCCCTCCCGGAAACGGAAGTCATAGAACGGGTTAACACTCAATGCCATGTTGTCACAGCGTGGTTTGTCCATAAGTACGTCGTAGTCGGTCATGACGCGCTTCATCTGCTCGACCAGCTCGGGCTTATCCCTGGCGAGGTTGGCCTTCTCGCCCGGATCGTTGGCGACATCAAAGAGCAGGTAGCCGTCCGTCGGCCGGTAGATCAGCTTGTAGTCACCCTGCCTGACCGCGTGTTGACCACCCGAATAGCGGCGTAGGAACAACGTCTCATGTGGTGCGCCCTTCCCCGAGTCATTTAGGAACGGCAGGAGGTCCACGCCATCGATGACATCGTCTTTCGTGAACGCCCCACCCGCAGCGGCGAATACCGTCGGCACGATGTCGATCACATGCACGGGGTGGCCGAAAAAATCGACATCATCATCTTGGAACGAGACGTCCAGCCCCGCGCCGGCCAGAATCATCGGCACACGGATGCCGCCCTCCCACTGCGAACCCTTGCCATGACGCAGGGGGTAGTTGCTTGAGTAGTTGGGGTTCGAGTCGTGGCTGTCCCCGCCGTTGTCATTGACGAAGATGATCAGCGTGCTGTCCCGGATCGAGTCGGCGGAATCGTCATTGTTGTCCGGGTCATCCAGCGTGGCGAGAATCTTGCCGATGTTGCGGTCCAGCGCGAGTTGCATCGCAGCCTGGATCTCGCGGTTCTTCTTAAAGCCGTGCCCGAGCTTCGCGATCGCGGTAATGTCCTCCTTGGTCGCGTGCATCGGGTTGTGCGGCGCAGTGAACGAGCTATAGAGGAAGAAAGGTTTGTCGGCGTTCGCGTGCTTGCGGATATAGTCGACGGTCATGTCGCCGAAGGTGTCGGTGATGTACTGCCCGGCGTGATCGGCTTCGACGATCTTGTCTTGATCGACCTTGCCATTGCCATTGGAATTGATCAAGCGTAGCGCCTGGCTGCCCCGGGCCTCACCGACCCAGAAGGTGCGCGCACCTGCGATGATGCCGTGGAAGTGCTCGACACCCTGGTTCTGCGGGACGTTTCCGGGCACAGGCTTACCGCTGCGGATACCGTCGGGGTGGGCGCCGAGGTGCCACTTGCCGATACAGGCCGTGCTGTAGCCCACAGACTGCATGCGTTCCCAGATCGTGACGGTTTGATTAGGCAGGCCCTGGGGCGTAGGGACATCGGTAATCGGCTTGGTGACCATACCATTGCTGCTGATGTTGTTGGAGTAGCCGATACGGGCGGTGTACATGCCGGTGACGAGCATCGCGCGGGAAGGGCTACAGACCGAGCCGGCGTAAGCGCTCTTGAACGCGACGCCACGCGCAGCGAGTCTGTCAAAGTTCGGCGTGGGGATCTTCTTGCTGCCCTGGAATCCGAAATCGGCGTAGCCCGCGTCGTCGGAGATAATCACAAGAATATTCGGCCGGCCCTGCGCCCGTACTGTCGGGCTCAGGAGGGCCGCACCCACCATCGCCGCCAGCATCAACATCACTCGAAGATTCATACAAACGCGCCTGCGGTGAAACATGGAGAGGGGCTGCCTTGACCGTGTGAAACGGGCGAGAGGCTCGGGCCATTTGGTCCGAGCCCACCTGGGTTCCTACAAAGCAGAGGGGCAGCTCTCGCGACCCATCTGCGAGCTTCAAGCAAACTGTTCGATGCTCTCCGCATCAAATAGGTTTAACTGCGCCGCCGACGCAACATGGCCACGGCACCAAGGCCGAGGAGTGCAAGCGATGAGGGCTCGGGGACGACCGTGCCGCCGACGCTCAGTTTCAGACCAAACTCGCCGGATGGGGCTTGGGCGACATTCCACTGCTTAAACCGCAGATTGCCGGTGGACTGGATCAGAAATCTGAAACGGTCCTCTACGCCATCGAAATCGCCTACGATCGGGTTATCAAAAACCGCGGTGTATTGATCGACCGAACCAAGATACTGCAGGGTTGCTGTTTCGGTACCGATCAGCAAGTCATCGGCCGTGTTGAAAGTGGCGTCCGCACCCATATAGGTGACTGTGACCGTAACGGTTTCTTCCGTCGTTGCCGTGCCTCCACGCGGGTTGAAGCCAATCCCTGTAATTGAAATCGTCTGAGGCCCGAGGCCAGTGGTGAAATCGAGATCCCGTTGTGGGCCAAAAATGGTTCCAGTGGCTGTATCCTGCCCACTGTTGGGTGTCACGTCGTCCAGCAATAAATTTGCGAATGTAGTCGTGGGGTCAGCCCCGGCAATAAAAGTCGCAGCGCCTGCATGCATTGCAGAGCCAAGGGCAAGTGTACCAATCGTAAATAGCCCAGCGGCAGTGGGCCGAGAACACGTCAGCATGTCGAAACCTCCTAAAAGTCTCTAGTTGAAAGGATTTGGAACAGCAAAACAGATGGGAAACGAAAATATGAATCTTCTACCTAACCTATAGATAGTAGGACCCAAAACTTAGGCATCCAATTTAAATTTTCTATTTGCCGCGAAAATCAGGTGAAAATTGCTAAGAAAAGCCGTTGTTTATCTATTGTTTAGGGATGTTGTGTGTGTCATATCAATAAATTTTGCCTTATTAAAGTCCAAAACAATCATTTGAACGTTTATTTTGACAATGTCCCCTCAACAACGCGAAGTCCAGAAGCTCTTTGTCACGAACGTCTCCGCCATCCGCGGGTTCATCCTTTCGGTGCTGCCGAATCGGGACGACACGGACGACATCCTCCACGAGGTCTACCTCGTGGTGATGGACAAGGCGGACAACTTCGAGTTGGGCACCAAGTTTCTATCCTGGGTATTCACGATCTCGCGCTTCACAATTATGGATCAGGTCAAACGGCGCTCGAACCGGCGGATTGTCCCGCTGGGCCAAGACGTCATCGAACTCCTCGCAGAGGCCGCGCCCGACCAGGCCTACAGCGACGACTACATCAAGGCGCTGCACCATTGTGTCGATGCGTTAGCCCCTGCGGCGAAGCGCGTCATCAAGCTGCGCTATAACGAAGGACAAAAACCAAGCCGGATCGCTGAGGACCTAGGTCTTTCGCCTGCCACTGTTTACGTGAGCCTATCCAAGGCGCGTGCGCTCTTGAAGCAATGTGTCAGTAAAAGGCTTCGGTTGGGGGAGGCCCGCTGAATGCCCATCGAACCGCAAGAATACGAAGGCCTCGTCGAACGGCTGTTCGACGACCGGCTCTCCGAGGCCGAGTTGGATCGGCTCAACGACGTCCTGCGTCAATCGCCACAGGCGAGAGAGCACTACTGGCACCTGGTCATGCTCGAAGGCTGCTTGGCCGACCTGCCGGGCTGGATCGCCGGGCAGCAGTATGCCACGCAACTCGCCTTCTCAGAGACGCTTGATGCGTTTATTGAGATGGAGTCTAAGGCGGAAACTGAACTGCAGCCCCACCCGGAAGTGTCCGGTTCGATCAACGAAAGCGAGCCGGTCACCTGGCAAGACATCCGTTCGGCGGGTCAGTTCTTTCTCAAATCGCTCATGCGTCAAAGAGCCACCTGGGGTGTTGCGGCAGCCGCGATGGTGTGTGTCGCCGCGCTCACCTACGCGGCTTGGTTTACCGGCGGCCCGTCGCAACATCCGGGCCCAGCAATCACAGAACAACGGGATCCAGCCACGGCAGAAGCCGAGACCCCGCAGGCACCAATTGATCCGATCCCTGTCGCTATCGTCCGCAATCGGTTTGGGGCTGTGGCGGACGCTTCACAGCAAGCGGTTTTGATGGGGACCGAGTTAACGCAAGGACATCGGATTGACCTGCCTGCAAGCCATGCGATGCAACTCGATTACGCCACTGGCGTGAGCGTGATCCTTCAGGGGCCTGGCCTATACGAACTGCTCAGCCCGGAACGTATTGGGATGCAACACGGGCGCATCTACGCCTTCGTGCCGCCTAAGGGCAAAGGCTTTACGGTCTCGACGGCACAGACGGACTTTATCGATCATGGCACCGAGTTTATTGTTGCTCTGAACGAGGCAGGCTACGGCGAGGTCGCTGTGCTTGATGGGTTGATCGAGGCAAAACAAGCCACTCCTGAAAACGATCAAGGTCTAGTTGATTCACAGAGCATTCTGATCCACAAAGGTGTAGGAGGCATGCTCGCCCCGGATGAGGCGCTGCCACAGTCGGTCGAGCCGATCGACCGCCATCAGGCCGAACGATACACACGCAGCTGGGATGACGTCATCTATCGACCGCGACTAAGCGGCTCAATCCGCTACATGCCGGAACCACACGCTTCTCTGGCGTTCGGAGAAATGATCAGTGCAGACCCGCTTCTGATTCCAGAACGACGAGCGGTCGTGCTGGAAGAAGCGCTGCACCTGAATTCGAATAAAGCAAATCGTGTTATTGTCGACCGGCTGGGTCTTCAAGTAGACCCCAGCGAGGATTACGTGATCGCCGAAGGAACGGAACTAAACTCATTCCTGATCCACTTTGAGATCCCTCCCGGCGAGAATCAAGGCGTCGTTGAACGTGAGTTTGAGATCGAGTTCAGTGGCCGGATCATCGGGATCGTTCAGAGCTTCGACCTCCAATCGAAAACCGACGGAATAGTCGGGCTCGCTTCGATGCGGTACCCCACCGACGGCAGCCTGCGCGGCGCTTCAGACCCGCCCGGGCACCCCAACTACGACATCATCCGCTTCAGCGAAGACCTGAAGACTTTGAAGATCAAGATGCGGCTGACCGGGATGGACCAGATCCGAGTGCTGGTTGAAAATACTGACTGATTCAGGCCTGTCCGGTATTAAATGCAAGCCTGAACTGACAGCGTATTTCGACATTCTTCGCGAGATGAGACGAAAAAATCAACCCCGGGAACCAGCCATTCGATTCAAACCAGACTTCATGGCTTACCGCATTAAGATAGGTCGTACCCCGAATGAACTGTCGTAGGGTCCAGCGATCGCGATTGGGGAAGAAGGAGTAAATAAAGCGTAATCGGGGTCACAAAACTCCAGTTGAACTTGTTCATACTGGATTAAGATCTAGTTCATTCGAAATGCATATCCGGCATATGAACTATGATACGCCACGTTTTTACTGAAATTTTGAGTACAACGACATCTGAGGACTGAACCGATGGCCAATTTTGATCGGAATTTAACGCGGCCTTTTAGTATGCTTTTTATATGCCTTTTGGGGATCGTGCCGCATACATCGATTGCTGCTAGCGATGACGCATCCGCACCTTTTCCAAACATCATCATCCTCTATGCGGATGATATGGGGCTGGGCGACCCGACCTGCTACAACCCCGACTCGAAAATCCCGACACCGAACATCGATAAGCTCGCAGCGGACGGCGCGATGTTCCTAGACGGCCACTCGTCGTCGGGCATCTGCACGCCTAGCCGATACGCGCTGCTCACCGGCCGCCACCACTGGCGTGACTTCCATGGGATCGTGAACTCGTTCGGTAAGTCGGTGTTCAGAGACGAGCAGCTCACCATGCCCGAGATGTTGCAGGAGAATGGCTACCACACCGCTTGCATCGGCAAGTGGCACCTGGGCTGGGACTGGAACGCGATCAAGACCGATCAGGGAAAAGCCAATAAGTCCACTCGAAAGCAAGGCTTCGGCCCGGACGACTTCGACTGGACAAAGCGCATCCCCGACGGCCCGCTCGCGCACGGGTTCGACCACTACTTCGGCGACACGGTCATCAACTTCCCGCCCTATGCGTGGATCGAAGACAATCAAATGCTTCAGGTCCCGGACACCATGAAGGACGAGAAGACGTGGCCGAAGATCAAAGAAGGCAACTGGGAATGCCGAGGCGGACCGATGGTGACGGGTTGGAACCCTTACGAAGTGCTGCCAACCCTCGGTGACCGTGCGGTGAAGTACGTTGAATCACACAAAGACAACAAAAACCCGTTCTTCCTTTTCTTCGCCTACCCCTCACCGCACGCGCCGATCATCCCCAACGACGAGTTCGATGGGAAGAGCCAGGCCGGTCCCTACGGCGACTTCGTCTACGAGACCGACCATATCGCCGGCCGGATCCTCGACGCCCTCGACAAAGCGGGGATGACGAACAACACAATCGTGATATTCACGGCCGACAATGGGCCGGAGCACTACGCGTATGCTCGTGACAAGAGGTTCGGTCACTGGTCTTCGTACCCACTGCGTGGGCTGAAGCGGCATATCTATGAGGGTGGGCACCGCGTGCCATTCATTATCCGCTGGCCTGGGGTGACAAGAGCAGGCTCGGTCAAAGACGGGCTGATCTCACAGATCGACCTGTTCGCGACTTTCGCCACGATGCTTGGCTATGACTTACCGGAGGAAGCCGCGGCCGACTCGCTCGACTTGATGCCCTATCTCAAGGGCGAAACCGACAGCGCCCGTACCAGCCACGTGCACAACACCTGGCCTGGCCTGTACGCCATGCGTGATGGCGACTGGCTGCTGATCAATGCGCCGTCGGGATATCGGACAAACAAACAAAACAGAGATGCAGCCTTCGAGGCAACCAAGGGCTACACCCACGACCACGGCCTGCCGGTCGAACTCTACAACCTCAATGATGACATCGGGCAGCGCAACAACCTCGCCGACAAACACCCTGACAAAGTCAAGGCTTTGCAACAACTGCTGAAAAAGATCCAGAAAGACGGACGGACCCGCCCTACGAAACCATAGCTTGGCCAGTTACTCGCTTATCAAGTCATTGAGGTAGATGTTTCAGGTGCCTTCTTGGATGTGGTTGCGGCGTTTGTCTTTGGCATCTTGTGATCACCAGCCCCCTAACCCCGCTCTGTGACGAACAGGTTGGTATCGCCCTGGCCCTTATAGCTATGGGTTTAAGGTGCGACTCGTACCGCCCAACCCGGGTGGTGAAGCCATCAGGCACCATGAAGACGTCGCGGGTCGGCTTGTCGATTTGCTCTGACTTGAGATACGGCTGGATGTGCTTTCCATCGACGACGCGGTCCTTCGACGTAGAAGCCGGTGAACTTCATATCGTCGGCGACGAGGGCTTCGATGTTGGTTTTCTTGATCTTTGAGCCGTTGTAACCGACGTCGCCGTAACCCTGGTCGTTGGTGAAGAAGACGATGATATTGGGTTTGTATGTATGGGCAGCCTTAACAACCATCATCGAAAGCAGCAAAAGTACTCAAGAAGCAAATTTCATTCGGTCGTCAACTCTATTTGCCACGGGCCGAAGGCCTTGTCGCCTTCGCCGATTGTGGCGGTCATCTCAAAATCTCCCTCGGGGAACGGAACGTCGGCAATGATCAAACGTGCCGTCCCCTCTTTAAAGACGCCCGTTAATACCTGGTCGCCCACGATCAACCGCACGGGCAGGTCCTCGGTCACTGGTTTGCGGAGCAGCAGCGTCGCGCCGCCTCGGTAGGCCCGCTCGCTGTGAAGCATCCACTCGCCGTTCTGCCCCCAGCCGCCACCGGTGGTCGGGAACCAGTCCTGGCGGGTCAGTACGCTTGTCGGCTCGTGCTCGGTGCCGACGATGATTCGCACCGGGATGTGATCATCGGGCACGACATCCTCGTGCCACTGAAGGTAAGCCTGCTTCAGGTCTGCTAGCACATCGGGCTTCTCGCTGGCGAGATTGTTCTGCTCACGCGGGTCCGAGTGGATGTCGTATAACTCAAACGGCACCTCACCATCCAGTGTCTGGTTCTGGAAGCCCGATGGCCGAACCAGTTTCCACTTCCCGCGGATCAGCATGCAGTGATGGAACTTCTCCCCGCTCGTCCCGCGGTGCGCTTGCATCACAATCGAACGTTCTGGCCAGTCGACGCCGGGCTTGCCCTCGATCAACGGCAACAAGCTCCGCCCGTCAATCGCGACACCCCTGGGCAACTCAACCCCAGCGGCTTCCAACAGCGTCGGCATCAGATCGATGTGGGCGGCGGTCTGCTTGACGACATGCCCCGCCTCAAACCGCCCCGGCCAACGTACAAACAAAGGCGAGCGAACCCCGCCTTCGTATACATTCGTCTTCATACCCCGCATCTCGCCGACGTATCGCATCGTGTTCGGCCCGTTGTCGAGCATGAACAGCACAAGCGTTTCGTTATCCTGCTCAAGCCGCTTGAGCGCCGCCATCAGCCTGCCGACGTTCTGATCGATATTCTCGACCATCGCGAACACACGCGCCACCGTGTCCGCCGTCTTTTCGTTACCCAACAAGATCGGCGAGAGGTCTTTCGCCTTGTATTTCTCGTACAGGTCTTCGGGCACATCGTGGAAAGGCCCATGCGGCGCATTCGTCGCGATGTACGCAAAGAACGGCCTGCCCGTCTGCGACTGCTTTTCGATGTAATCAATCGCCTCGTCGAAATAAACATCCGTGCAGTAGCCCTTAGTCTGCACCTTCTTGCCATCGCGGAAAAGGATCGGGTCGGTGTATCGGCGGTTGTTCTCGATCGGCTCAGAAGGCTGGCCCAGCCCGCCGCCCTTGTGTACGATCGAATACTCAAAGCCTTGGTCCATCGCGCGGAACGGGTAGCTGTCGCCCAGGTGCCACTTGCCGAAGATTCCCGTTGCGTAGCCTGCGCCTTTTAACGCCTCGGCGAGCGTGACCTCTTCAGCACGCATAATCGATCGGCCCTTCCACGTATCCACCGCCCCGGTCCGCTGGTGGTACCGCCCGGTCATCAGGCTCGCCCGGGTCGGCGTACAGACCGGGCTGACATAAAATCGATCGAATGTCGTGCTCTGCTTGGCGAATGCATCGAGGTGCGGCGTATCGAGGACGGTGTTGCCCATGACCCCGAAGTCGCCGAAGCCCTGGTCATCGGTGATGATGACGATGATGTTCGGCTTGGCCCAAGCGGTCAGCGGCGCAAAAAGAAGGGGCAGCCAATAGAGCAGACGCAAGACGACGGCGAGGCGTTTCGGCTGGGAGTATCGATTGGGCATAAGCATGTCGGGCTTGGGGTCTATAGCGATGACGTAGGTCTATTGGAAGTTACAAACGATTTCACTTCTTCTTAAGATCGTAGGGGAAGGTCTCGCCCTCGGTGATTAAGTATAGTTCAGGGAAGTGTGGTTCCGGGTCTGCGAAGGTTTCTGGAGTATTTGTTTAGAGTTCAGCAGTAACAGCGGCGCGCTTCGGATCGCTCGCAAGGTTGTTCCACTCGTTCGGGTCGTTGTCGGCGTTATAGAGTTTTTCGATGCGGTTGTCGTAGCGGGTGTAGCGCAGCTGCGGCTCTTCGGTTGGGTCTAAAAGACGATAGCCAAATCGCGGACCCCCGAGGAAGCCACGGGTATGAGCGACAGTGATCGAGGGGCGTAAGACCAGGCCAATACTTCTATAGTTTGGCATCAAACCACTAATCGGTCTGTCGCTTCGCGGGTACGGCCAGTAAACCAGCCGTGATCAAGACGCCTACCAAGAAGCCGTAGAGTGTCTGCGTCGCGACGATGACGATCGCAGTAGGAAGGATGACGAACCAGTCCTGACGTTTTTTCACCAGGCATCCGTTGTAGGCCAGCGAGACGCCGGCAAAGCCGATGAGTGGCGCGAGGATAGCCATCGGGTAGTTTTGAAGCAGGGGTAGCAGTGAGACGCCGAAGGCAATCCCCAAAACGACTTTGATGCCGCCGAGCATGATCACGCTGCCGCCGGTTCGTGCGCCGGCCCGGTACTGGGCGGCAAGGCCGCCCGCTCCATGGCACATGGGCAGGCCGGACCAGCCCACGCACAGCAGATTCATCATCGCGACGCTTGAGGCCATGCGCTTTGGCTCGATGCGGTGCTTGGGGAAGTAGTCGCCGGACAACGCGCAGACGGCGATAACGGAATTCAAGAGCGTGAGCGGGAGTTGTGGCAAAGCGCCCTGGACCAGTCCTTGTTTCCATTCGGATGCGGTTGGTACGATCCAGTTGAGCTGAGGCGGGTTGACCGTGATCGCCTGATACACCGAGGGTGTTTCGAAAAAGATGATGACAAACCCGGCCAAGAAAAGCGGCAGCACGATGGGCCAGTTCCGCCATGTCCCCATAAGAATGATAGCCCCGGCTAGGAGCGCAACGAGGACGCTGTTTGCCCCGACAGTTGGAAGGACAGGCAGGTGCTCGAGCGCATGGAGAAGCAGTTTCAGGCCGATGCCGAGTTGGATCGCACGCACGATGGGTGTCGGGATCAGCCGGTCCAGCAACGGGATCAGGCCTGTGATCGATACGAGCATGAGCGCAGCACCCATGCCCCAGCCCGCCGCGACAACGTCGCCGCCGCTGAGCCCCTCGGCGATCGCGACCGCGGCGATCGCTTTCATGGGCTGTACGGGCACGGGCAGGCGGAAGAGCAGCCCCGTGGCGATGTTCATCAGCCCCGCGGCGATCAACATCGCGGCGAAGTTGAGCTCCGTCGTGACCGCTAGCGCTACACAGAGGGGCAGAAACGTACCCAGGTCGCCAAACGAACCCACGAGTTCACGCAGGTTAAATCGCAGCGCTGGTTTGTCTGCGGGTTGCTCATCGGCTTGGCGTGTCATCTTTGGTATCGTCCACCGCTCGGGGTCGGTTTGGGTGGTTATCGACCACGTCTCCACGGATCGTTTCGATCGCGTGCGGGAGGACATCCGCCACAGCATCGATCATCTCAACGACCGCGCGGGGGGACCCGGGCAGGTTGATAATAAGGGTCTGGCCCGTGCTGCCCGAGATGCCGCGAGAGAGGTAGGTCATAGGCGTGATGTCGTAGCACCGCCGGCGAGCTAGTTCGAGCAGTGCATCGTGTCGTCGTTCGATGACAGGTGCTGTCGCCTCCGGGGTTACATCGCGTGGCGCAAGGCCTGTCCCGCCTGTCGTCCAAATCAGGTCCTGCGGTTCGGGATCGTCCAGCCATGACCGGAGGGTCCCAGTAATCCGAGGCGGTTCGTCCGGAACAATCATTGTGAACACACAGATTGCGTTGAAGCGTTCGCTCATCTCGCGGATCACGGCGGGCCCGCCAAGGTCTTCCCGTTCGCCCGAGGCGCACCGGTCGCTCACGGTCAGCACACTGAATCGGATCGGTGGTTTCATTTCGGCTTACCCGATCGATGCTCGTCACGTGTCCAGTCCCCACGCTTCCCCCCGGTCTTCGTGTCGAGTTGGATCCGTTCGATGGTCATCGCGGGGTCGATCGCCTTACCCATATCGATCACGGTCAACGCGGCGACGCTGGCGGCGGTCAACGCCTCCATCTCTACACCCGTCTTCCAGGTCGTGCTCACCTCGGATCGGATCGCGATGCCATCCTCTTTTAGGTCAAGCTCGACGTATACGGCATCGATCGGCAGCGAGTGGCACAGCGGGATTAGCGAATCGGTTCGCTTCGCGGCCTGGATCCCGGCGAGCCGAGCGACCTGCAACACCGACCCCTTCGCGACGCGGTCCTCCCTGATCGCATCAATCAACGCCGATGAAGCACGCACCAGCCCGGTGGCTGTCGCGACACGGCGGGTCAGCGGTTTCCCACCGACGTCGACCATCCGCGGGTCGCCCGCACCGTCGAGATGAGAGAGGTCACTACTCATACCGCAGCATCATAAAACACTCCGGGCCCAGCGCCTTCCCGGTCTGGAGGGATTTCGATGTAACCCGCCGCCCTTGCTGTGCGAGAGATGGGTTGCGGTGAACACGAGGTAGGCAATACGTGGACCGCATCAAGCAGGCGGCGGACAAAGGCAGGCGGAGGTAGCCAGCCGCACGGCCAAACGCGTCGGCGAACATCTGATCGCTAGTCGTATCCAGCTCTCCGCGGGCACGATGAAGTGCAGGTAACGGGATCGCACTCTCCATCGCACACAGTCTACCGTATCCCCCCCAAACCATGATTGAGTCGATCAATTCAGACGATCTCGCCGCGGTCTATCACCCGATCGGTTTGGGTGGGCTTGCCTGTGATGGATAACGCCCCAGCGGTTGTCAATCTGTTCAAGGTGCAGATATGCTGTATCGGTTTACCAGATAGAAGGACAAACATGCTCAACATACCCCGCCGTCGTCTGCATGGGCCCGGCCCATCGCCTGTCCACCAAGATGTGCTCACCGCGCTGGGCAAGGACTGTATCGGGCACATGGACCCCGCCTTCATCGGCATCATGGACGAGGTCCGAACGATGCTTCAGCAGGTCTTCCGGACCGGGAACCCGATGACCCTGGCCTGTTCCGGGACGGGTTCTGCGGGCGCGGAGATGCTGATGGACAACCTGGTCGAGGACGGCGATGTCTGCCTGATCGGCGTCAACGGCGTGTTCGGCGGCCGCCTGTCGGACAAGGCCGAGCGTGCCGGCGGGGTAGTGCGCAGGATGGAGAAGGATTGGGGCCAGGTCTTCGAGATCGATCATGTCATCGAACAAGTCAAGGCCCTCAAGCCCGCGCTGGTCGCGCTCGTGCATGCCGAGACGTCCACCGGAGCGCATCAGCCTTTTGAAGGCTTGGCAGAGGTGGTCCACGAGAACGGCGGGCTGCTGGTGATGGACTGCGTGACCTCGTTCTCTGGGCTCCCGATCGAGATCGATCAATGGGGGATCGATGCGGCGTATACCGGCACGCAGAAGTGCCTGAGCTGCCCGCCCGGCCTGTCGCCGGTCACGATCAGCGAGCGCGCGATGGAGAAGGTCCATGCGCGTAAGACCAAGTGCCATTCGTGGTACCTCGACCTTTCCCTAGTCGGCAATTACTGGGACGGCGACCGCGCCTACCACCACACGGCCCCGGTCAATATGAACTATGCGCTGCACGAGTCGCTGCGCCGTGTTCTTGACGAGGGCCTCGAAGCCCGTTTCGCCCGCCACCAAGCGGTGCATGAGAAGCTGAAGGCGGGGTTGCTCGAGCGCGGCTTCACGTATGTCACCGACGAAAACCACGTGCTGCCGATGCTAAACTGCGTTGAGCTCCCAGAGTCAGCGGGCCCCGAAGGCGTACTCCGTAAGAGGTTGCTGGACGAGTTCGAACTCGAAGTTGGCGGTGGGCTCGGCGCGTTCGCCGGCAAGTGCTGGCGGATCGGGCTTATGGGTGATGGCGCTCACGAAGCAAACGTCGACTACATCCTCCAGTCAATCGACAGCGTCCTCAGCTAGGCAGGCAGCCTGGTCACGGACCTGCAGCAGCTCTGCGGTGATGCTCACGGCGATCTCGGCTGGGTGGTTGGAACCGATCGGCATCCCGACCGGGCAGCGGAAATCGATCTGCTGTTCCTCGACACCATCCTCGATCAGTTCGCGTCGGAGCGTGGCCGCTTTCGCATCACTCCCGATCACACCGAGGTAAGGGAAGCGTCGGCCGAGCCTGAAGACCTGCTCCAGCACGGGACGATCGGCGCTGTGGCCACGGGTCATGCACAGGACATAGCTGTCATCGGTCAGCCCCGCAACTTCGGCAGGCGGGTCGTTGGTCTGGATCGTCTCAACACCAGCCGGCAGCTTGCCCAGCCAGTCGGGACGCGGATCGATACAGGTCAGTCGGCAGGGCAGTTCAACCAGGAGGTTCGCGAGCGCCTGGGTGACATGACCCGCACCGAAAACGACCACGCGCCAGGCCGAGTCGTCCACCCGCTCGAAGAAGAGCTTGACCCGTCCGCCACAGGTCATCCCGACATCGGTCTTGAGCGACCAATCGACAAACCGCGTCGGGTCACCGGACGCGAGCATGCTGGTCGCGAGCTCGATGGCTTTCGCTTCAACCTTCCCGCCACCGACGGTGCCGTGGTCATGCCCGCCGGCTCGGACGATCATCTTGCTGCCCGCATCCGACGGCGTCGACCCGTGCGCATCGACCAGCGTCACCGCGACAAAGGGCTCGCCCAAACCCTTCAACTCCGCAAAGCGCGTGTTGTGATCCGTATCGGGCATGGTGGTCAGGATACCGGGCTGGTGGCTTGAGCCTGCTGCTGGCCAGTCAGCTTGGTGATCGACATCAGCAGGGCCTCATTCGTCGCGGGCAGGTTCAGGGGCGGCAGCGTCGCGCGGTCAATGAACGACAGCGCGTGCCGGCATGCGAGGAACGGGGCGATCCCCAGCATCAGCGGCGGTTCCCCCACCGCCTTACTCATCCGCACGTTCAAGGTGTGCTTCGGGTTGTCGTAGGTGTCGACGTTAAACACCGCGGGGGTATCCGTGGCGTTAGGCACCTTGTACGTCGTGGGCGACTTGGAAAGCAGTTCGCCCGACGGGCCGTAGACAAGCTCCTCGGTCGTGCACCAGCCCATGCCCTGGATGAACCCGCCGTAGAGCTGGCCAAGGTCGATGCCTGGGTTGATCATCCGCCCGATGTCCATGAGTACATCGCAGCGGTCCACGACAAGATCGCCGGTGAAGCGGTCGATGGTGACCCCTGCGGCCGCGACGCCGGTGGTGTAATAGAAGAACGGGCTGCCCTTGCCGGTCTCGCGGTTAAAATCAACGCCAGGCGTTGCGTAAAAACCCCTCGCGCCAAGGTCGACCCGCGCTCGGCGTGCCAGGTCACAAAACGCACCGAACGCGATGCGCTTCTCGGGGTCGCGTGCGTCGTAGAGTTCTCCGTTTTCAAACCGGATCGCATCGGCACTCGCCGGGTGGCCTTTCTCCTGATCCGCGAGCAGCTCGGCGGCATAGCCCGTCATCCGCTGTTTGATCTGCTCGCAGGCATTGACCGCAGCACCGCCGTTCAGGTCGGTCCCGGCGCTCGCCGCGGTGGGCGAGGTGTTGTGGTTCTTCTCGGTCGAGGTCGTCATCAGCCGGACGGCGTCGGGTCCGATTGCGAACGCCTCTGCGACAAGCTGCTTGATCTTGGTGTTCAGGCCCTGGCCCATCTCCGTGCCGCCCGTTGAGACCTGCACCGTTCCGTCGGTGTAGACGTTGACGAGCGCGTTGCCCTGGTTCAGGAAGCGCGTGGTGAAGCTGATGCCAAACTTGATCGCCGTCATCGCCAGGCCTTTGAGATGCGTCTTGCTCTGCGCGTTGAACTGCTCGACCTGATCCATGCGTTGGCGGTAGTCACAGCGTTGCGCCAGATCGTCAAAGAGCTCGGGGAGGACATGGTTGCAGACGATCTGCCCGTATGGGGTGACGTTGCGGGTCTCATGGCCGTAGACGTTTCTGCGGCGGATTTCGAAGGCGTCTTGATCCAGTTTCTGAGCGATATCCTGCAGGATCGTCTCGATCGCGACGACGCCCTGCGGCCCACCAAACCCGCGGAACGCCGTGTTGGGCGGGAGGTTGGTCTTAGCGATCTTGCCGATGATGCGCACGTCGGGGATGTAGTAGGCGTTGTCGGCGTGGAGCATGGTGCGCTCCATGACGGAGGTGGATAGGTCCGCGTACGCCCCGCCGTTGGAGGCGAACGTGATATCCAGCGCAAGCAAGTCGCCCTGGTCGTTGTAGCCCGCGCGGTACCAGGCCTTGGTCGCGTGGCGTTTGCCGGTGACACACATGTCGGTCGTTTTGTCATAAACGATGCGGGCTGATCGGCCGGTGCGTTGCGCGACCCACGCCGCCATCGCCGCGGGGATCGCGCCCTGCGTCTCCTTGCCGCCAAACCCCCCGCCCATCCGCGGGCACTCGCAGACCACCTGGTGCAGCGGCAGGCCGAGCACCTCGGCGACGACCGACTGGGACTCGGTCGGGTTCTGCGTGGAGGAGATCACGCGGATCAAGCCGCCCGCCTCGGGGATCGCCCGCGTGGCCTGCGATTCGAGGTAGAACTGCTCCTGCCCGTTGCAGTAGAACGTGCCTTGGAGTTGGTGCGGGGCATCACGCAGGGCCTGCTCCACATCGCCGCGGGCGATCTGGCGGGTCGGGCCGAGGTACTGCCCGCGCTCGATCGCGTGGTCGATCTCAAGGACCGGTTCTTTCGGCTCACCGTCGATCACGACAAGCGACTGCGCGAGCCTCAACGCGTCTTCGTTCTCCGCAGCGATCACTACAACGGGTTGACCAAGGTACTCGACGTCGGTGTCGATGAGGAATGGCTCATCGTGAAAAATCGGCCCAAAGGTGCGGACACCCGACTCAGGCAGGTCCGAGGAGGTGAGCACCGCGACAACGCCTGGTGTTTTACGCGCGGCTTTAATGTCGATCCGTGTGAGCGTGCCGGACGTGAATGGCGCACCCACGAAACCAACGATCAACTCGTCCGCCATGCGCGGCAGGTCTTCGATGTAGTCGGCGGTGCCGGTCACGTGCCCCAAGGCAGATTCGTGTGGGATCGCAGCGCCTGTCCGCGGACTTGTCATGACACCACCTCGGGCGTTGCAAAGCTGTGGTACGCCTTGATCAAGATGTTCTCGGCAAGCTGGCGTCTGAAATCCGCGTGGCCCCGTACATCCGTGATTGGGCTGATCGCTTCGCGGGCGATCCGCCCTGCATCGAAGAAAGTCGCCTCGGTCATCGGCTTGCCAACCAGCGCCGCCTCCACCTCGGAGAGCCGCTGAACCACCGGGCCGACGCCGCCAAACGCAACAGCGGCGTCTTCGATCGTGAAGAGATCATCAGAGAGCTTCAGGTTGATACCAGCTGTGAAGGTCGAGATGTCCATATCCCTACGTTTTGAAACTTTCTCAAGGAACAGCCGTTCGTCTTGCGCGGGCACAGGCAGCTTGATCGAAAGCAGCAGTTCATCCGGCTCAAGCACGTTCTGCTTATAGCCCGTAAAGAACGCGGTGATCGGGATCTGTCGTCTGCCACGCTGGTGCGAGCCTGCTTCGATCATCGCGTCAACCACGAACAGGAACGGCAGGCTGTCCGCGATAGGCGAGCCGTTGGCGATGTTCCCGCCGATCGTCCCCGCTTCGCGGATCTGTGGCGAGCCAAACCGCTCGAGGATGTCGACAAAGGCGGGGTAGTGATCTTGAATACACCGGATGACCCGGTCCCACGTCGCGCTCGCGCCGAAGCTCAGGCCGTCGTCGCCTTCCACGCACTCCGCGATGGCTTGCACCGAACTGAGAGACATCACATGATCCGGCCAGGGCGTCCCGTGGTTGTGCCAGACCCCGACATCCGTCGCGCCGGCGATTATAAGACACCCCGGGTGCTGCTCACGGATCGCTAAGGCCTCATCGACCGTTTGCGGGACGTGCAGGCACACGTCGCGGGTTGGCAGGGCATGGTCCTCCGCCCAGTGCGGCAGCACGCCGTTCTGCGACGGGGCATCGTGCAGTGTTTGCTCGGTGTGCGGCACCGCGATCGTCAGGCTGGCAGTGTGGCTTGCCTGATCGAGGAGGCGGAGGATGACCTGCTCGTCGTAGACTTCGGACAGTCGCTTGATCGATTCATGGGGCACTGCCGAGCACGCATCCATGATTTGCTGATAACCCGTGCATCGGCAGAGATTACCCGACAGCGCACAGCGCACGTTCTCTTCTTCAAGCGGGCGTTCAACCGTGTCACGCTCGACCTCGCCGTGCAGCGCCATCACGATCCCGGGCGTACAGAAACCGCACTGCGACCCGTGCCCGGCCACGAGCGCCTGCTGGATCACGGTGAGCGCTTTGCTCTCGCCCTGCTGCTGCGCCTCCAGGCCTTCGACGGTGACCACGTGCGCGCCGTGGCACTGGAACGCGAAATAGATGCACGCATCGATGGGTCGGTAGTCGAGCCCGGCCCCGCCGCCGGCTTTGGACTGCGGGCGACCCAAGAGAACGGTGCAGGCGCCGCAGTCGCCCTCCGCGCAGACGACCTTGGTGCCGGTCAGCCCCAGGCGCTCACGCAGCAGGACGGTGAGTGGAAGCAGCGCATCCCTGCCGGTCAGCTCGATCGGTCGGCCGTTGAGGACGAAACAAAGGGTTGGCTTGGTCATGTCAAAAGACAAAGATGAACGTGACGGAGGCAGGCTCCTCCAGCCAAGTTATGCTATGTATCGTATCGGCCTGAACACGCTGGATGCAAGGCCTGTGAGAAAAGTTACCCCCTAACTATGCGGCATCGTCACTTCGATCTCAGCCCCGACCGCAAGCCTTTCTTGTGGCAACAACACGATACTGATTCCTCGGCCAGGTCCGTCTTGGAGCGGTGTGATCGCATCTCGGGCTTCACCGACACGCCGGGCTCGATCACGCGTCTTTTTCTCAGCGACGCCACGGTCAAGCTCCACGCCGAACTACGGCGGTGGATGGAGGCCGCGAACCTCACGGTGCGGGTCGATAACGCGGGCAACCTCATCGCCCGTCGGCAAGCATCTGCGCCAGCCGAATCAACCAAAACACTGTTGATCGGATCGCACCTCGACACCGTCCCCAACGCCGGTCGGTACGACGGTGTCCTCGGCGTTATGATCGGTCTGCAAGCGATCGAAGCGATTGCTGAAACACCGCTGCCGTTCCACATCGACCTCATCGGTTTCAGTGAAGAAGAGGGTGTCCGCTTTGGCGTTCCTTACATCGGCAGCGCGGCCGTCGCGGGCTGTTTTGACTTCGCTTGGCTCGGTCGTTGTGATGCGTCGGGCCAGTCGCTTGGCCATGTCATCGAGCAGTACGGGCTGAAACCCAAACAGATCAAAGACGATGCCTACCGACCCGATCGGGTGCTGGGGTATACCGAGGTCCACCTTGAGCAGGGGCCTGTGCTTGACTCGCTGAGCCTGCCGGTCGGCGTCGTGACGGGGGTCCAGGGCCAGAGCCGGTTGATGCTGCGGTATACCGGCCACGCGGACCACGCGGGTACCGTGCCGATGGAGCACCGCCGTGATGCGCTCTTGGCGGCATCGAAGATGGTTGTCGCGGCGGCGGACTACGCACGTTCGATCGATGGTCTTAGGGCAACCGTCGGCTACATCAGGGCGGAGCCAAACGTCCGCAACGTCGTGCCGGGCGTGGTCGAGCAGTCCCTCGATATCCGGCACAGCGATGACCGCATCCGCGAGAATGCGGTGGCCGCGCTGCTCGACATGGCGGAGCGGATCGCAGCGGACGAGGGCGTCAAGCTTAGACGCCGCGGCGCACAGGATCAGCCGGCGATGCAGACCGACCCCGGTCTTTCTGCTGCGTTGAACAAGGCGGTTGAGCAGGCGGGTATGAAGCCTTACGCCCTGCCA
This sequence comes from Planctomycetota bacterium, assembly GCA_039188575.1. Classification (GTDB taxonomy): domain Bacteria; phylum Planctomycetota; class Phycisphaerae; order Phycisphaerales; family Phycisphaeraceae; genus JAHQVV01. Next base: position 54,811 of record JBCCYY010000015.1, read on the forward strand.
AGCGGCGCGGGGCATGACGCGGTGGTGATGTCAAGGCTGGCGCGGACCGCGATGCTCTTCGTACGCCACCCGGGCGGCATCAGCCACCACCCCGAAGAGACCGTGCATGCAGAGGATGTCGGCCGAGCGGTCCATGTGCTCGCGCAGTACATCGTGAACCTCTCGTCAGAGGCAGCGGTATGATGGCGGGCATGCAGAACGGGCAAACCCGGACAGTCGTCTCCCGCAACTACGCGGTGATCGGGCCCGACTCGCACGTGGTCGCGGCATTGGTCGGCTGGCAGGAGACGATGGGGGCCGTCCTCATCTCGCCGGCGATCGGCTCCGCCGGCTTCACACAGTACCTCGCCTTCCTAACACCGGGGTCTGTCTCGGCAACTGCCCCCAAATCTCACGAGCGTTTTGTCTACTGTCTTCAAGGCAAGATCCAGGTGGGCGGCGCGGTGATCGAGACGGGCGGTTATGCCTGGATGCCCCCCGGCTCAGAGGCTGTCATTTCGGGTATTGGTGAAGCGCGGGCCTGGGTGCATGAACAGGTTTATCAGCCGTTGCCCGGCACGGATACGCCGGCGATGTTTCTCTCGCACGAGCGTGATGCGGAGGCCAAGCCGTTCATGGACGACCCGGCCATGCGTTTGGCCAAGCTGCTACCGGAGGACAACGCGTTTGATCTCGAGGTCAACCGCTTCACGTTTGATCCTGGCGCATCGCTCCCGCTGGTGGAATCGCACGTCAACGAGCACGGGCTGCTGATGATCGAGGGCGGTGGTGTTTATCGGCTTGGGTCGGGGGCCGATGAGCACTGGCAGCCGGTGACCGGAGGCGATGTGATCTGGATGGGCGCGTTCTGCCCACAGTGGTTCGGCTGCCTGGGCAAACAGCCCGCGACCTATCTGTACAGCAAGAACGTGAACCGCCCTACGACGTAACCACAGGCAGCCCGGACGTTGATGAACGATCTAACCGTAGACACAGAACGTTTGATGGACGAGCTGCACGAGCTCGCCGCGTTTAGTTCGTGCCCCGAGCCGGTGCCGGCGGTGACGCGTGTGGTCTTCAGCGAGGTGGACCTGCGGGCAAGGGCGTGGCTGACGGGGTTGTTCGAGCAGGCGGGTCTTTCGGTCCGCATCGATCCAATCGGCAACACGTACGCGCGCTGGTGCCCGACAGGCTGCGATCCGGACGCGCCGGCCATCGGGACGGGTTCACACATCGACGCGATCCCGCACGCCGGGATGTACGACGGCACGGTCGGGGTGCTCGGCGGCCTCGAAGCGGTCCGCGCCATGCAACGCGCCGGCCACAGCCTATCTTGCCCTATCGATGTGATCCTGTTTACCTCGGAAGAACCTACACGGTTTGGTCTGGGGTGCTCGGGCTCAAGGGCGATGTGTGGTCAGATCTCGCCGGGCCAACTCGCAGAGCTAAAAGATGAGACCGGCGCGGGATTTGATTCGATCCGCCAAGATGCCGGCTTTGCTGGGTCTCTCGAAACCGTCCGTCTTCCAGACACGGCGTACTCGGCGTTTATCGAGCTCCACATCGAGCAGGGGCCACGCCTCGAACAGGAGCAGATCGACCTCGCGCCGGTGACCGCGATCGCAGCGCCCGCCACGATCAACTTCACCGTGACGGGCGAGGGCGGGCACGCGGGCGGCGTGCTGATGCCGGACCGGAAGGACGCGCTGAATGCCGCCGCGCTCATGGTGTCGGCGATCGAGAAAGCCGCGATCCAGAGTGGCAGCCCCGACATCGTGGCGACCGTGGGGACGCTGGCCATCCACCCCGGGGCGGTCAACTCCATCCCATCACGTGTCGATTTCTCGCTGGACCTACGCGATATCGACGGGGCAAACCGGGACGCGGTGCTACAGACGATCTTGGCCTCGGCCCGGTCCATTGCGAGAGAGCGCGGCGTCGAGCTGTCGCATCACGTCCTCAACAGCGACCCACCCGCGCAATGCGAGCCCAGGCTGGTTGAAGCCCTGTCGCGGGCCGCGGAAACTGGCGGGTACTCTTTTAAGCCCATGATCAGCCGGGCCTACCACGACAGCCTGTTCATGGCGACACGGTTCCCCACCGCGATGCTGTTCATCCCCTGCCGCGGCGGCGTGTCGCACCGGCCCGACGAGTACGCCGAGCCGGGGCACATCGAGGCAGGCGTCGCCACGCTCGCACGCACGTTCGCATCGCTGTCTACGTAAAACAACTTGCAAAAACAATCTAGTTGTTTTTTGACAGGATTGACAGGATGGGAACCAATACATTGGATTGAAACATGTTAATCCTGTCAAAAACCAAATCTTCTTAAACTCGGCTCTGTCTAAAAACGACAGGCTCAACGCCCGACTGTCGCGTGGATATACCCCGAGGGCTTGTCGGTCACCACGAAGATCTCGTTCTCGTTGGTCCGACCCAAAGGCTCAAGGTTGAACTTGATGTGGTGCTTGTTCGGCATCGTCAGCGTGATCTGATCAACCGCGGAACAGCCCTCCAACGCGGCGGCCCCCATCAGGTACAGGGTCTGCTGCACCGAAACGCTGTAATGGTCGGTAAACGTCGCGAGCAAGGCGGCGCGGATCGAGGCACGGTGCTCGGCGAACGCGCTTGCCTCCACCCCACCATCGCCGTAAGCCCACTCGGCCTTGAGCACCGTCGCCAGGATCCGGTCGTCCGTATCCGGCAGCGTGCGATACTCGTCTTGGACAAAGTCAGAAAAGCCGGACTGAGTCGTCTTCGCCAGCATCAAGTCATCGATGCCAGACGTGACAGAGATCGCTCCGCTGCGCTCAACGACGATCGTCGCTGTGGGCGTTTCGGTATCGCTGCCGGTGAAGGCGTGGTCGTGATCATTGAGCCTGTGCCAGAGGTGCTCGCGCAGGGAAATGGTGGCCTGGTCTACATGGTCGTACTGCTTCACAAAATGGCGACCCAGCGCGAGGCCAAAGCCCTCGATCGTCTGCCACGGGTCATCCTTAGCGATCGCATAGACTGTGTTACGAACCGAATCGGTAGCGATGATCGAGCGGTTGTCCGCCTCGGTGTAGGCCGAGTCAAACGCGCCCTCCAGTTCCACGCAGGCATTGGCTTCAACAAACGTGTGGCGGTCCGGGTTCGCGGGGTCGCGCTTGATCTTGCTGACGCAGACGTTGTGCTTGCCGTAGCTCTGATGGATCAATCGAGTCATAACATACTCCTTTACAACCTGCAGGGTCTTTCTACGATACCACGATGGATTCCGCGCGTGATCAACTTGAAGGCTTTGCTGTTAGAAGCCGAGCGCTGGTAACCGCCGAAGGCGAAACGATCCACGGCACGGTCTTTGTCCGCGGAGGTCTGATCCAACGCGTCCAGGAAGAAGCCGAGCAAACGCCGCCCGAATGGGCTTCCTGCCCGCTGATCGATCTTGGGGATACCGCGCTCCTGCCCGGCTTCATTGATGCCCATGTGCATCTCAACGACCCCCGGCCCGGTGAGCCTTGGGAAGGCTTCTACTCGGGCACCATGGCCGCTTTGGCAGGCGGGATCACGACCCTCCTGGACATGCCCTTGAACTCACTGCCGGTGACGACTTCACGGCATGCTTTCGATCAGAAGTGTGATGCTGCAAGCGAACAATTGGCGGTCGATGTGGGCCTGTATGGCGGGCTCGTTGCCGGGGGTGCCAGCACTTTGCCCGAGCTTATCGGGGCGGGGGTGTGGGGCGTTAAGTGCTTCCTATGCGATTCCGGGCTGGATGCGTTCCCCGCGACCGATCACACAACCCTCCGCGAAGCGATGGCGTGGCTGGGCAAGCAAGCCAACCCGCCGCCGCTGCTGACGCATGCCGAACGAACGGACGGCCCTGCAAGCATTTCAACCCCGGACCACAACCCGCGCGATCATCGGAACTGGCTTGCGTCAAGGCCCGGCCGGTTCGAACAGGCCGCGGTCAAAGAGTTGATCCAGCTTGTTGAAGAGACCGGCTGCCCGCTCCATGTCGTCCACGTCGCGGATGCAGGCACCGCCGACCTCATCCGCTTGGCCAAGCGAGCCGGTCTGCCCATCACCGCCGAGACGTGCCCGCACTACCTCATGTTCTGCGCAGACGATGTCCCCGAAGGCGGCACGGCGTTCAAGTGTGCCCCGCCTATCCGCGAACCCGAGCACCGCGAAGCGCTCTGGCAGGCGCTCGCCGACGGCACGCTCGATTTCGTTGCGTCGGACCACTCGCCATGCCCGCCCGGGATGAAGTCGCTGGAAGCGGGCGACTTCTTTAAGGCCTGGGGCGGGATCGCCTCGCTCGAGTTGGGGCCCGCGATCACCTGGACACTCGCGAAGCAGCGCGGGCACACCCTGCCCAACCTTGTGGAGTGGTGGTCGCATGCGTCAGCCAAGCGCTTTGGCCTACCCGTCGGTATCGCGGCGGGGATGCCTGCGACGTTCATCGCATTCGACCCCGATCGCTCGTGGCAAGTCGACCCGCCCCGCCTGCATCAGCGCCATAAGATCACGCCGTATGCCGGCATTGAACTCACGGGGCAGACCTCGGCGGTCTGGGTCCGCGGCCAGAAGGTCTTCGACGCGGGCCAGTGCACGGGTAAAACAGTTGGCCGGATCATCACGCGGCATACCGCCTCGGAAGGGAACTAATGCTGCTCGAAGACCTCAACAGTTCGGCTGATGACGAGGCGTACGAAGCGCTTCTCGGCTGCTGCGGCTCGTCGTCATGGGCCCGATTGGTGTTGCAGGGTCGGCCATTTGGTTCCATTGAACAACTGCACCAGTCGGCCGACCGGTGCTTCGATGGGCTCGATAGAGAGGGCTGGCTCGAGGCCTTCGCCGCGCACCCCAAGCTCGGCGATCTGGACTCGCTGCGGATGAAGTTCGCGGGCAACAAACGCTGGTCCGCGGGCGAGCAGTCTGGCGTGGAGGGTGCCGACTCGGGCACGATCGAGGCCTTGGCACAGGGCAATACCCGGTACGAGCAGGCCTTCGGCTACATCTTCATCCTGTGCGCGACAGGCGTCTCCGCAGACCAGATGCTAGCCAGCCTGGACGAACGGCTGAACAACCCGCCTGAAAAAGAGCTGCACATCGCCGCCGAGCAGCAGCGCAAGATCACACACCTCCGGATCGAGAAGTTGTTGGATGGCCAAGACAAACGTGCTTGACGCGTTGATACGTTGCCAAAGGCAGTCTTTTGTGGTCGAATCATGCCATGTCCCCGATCACCACACATGCTCTGGATACCGCGCTAGGCCAACCGGCGAAGGGCCTAGCCGTCAGGCTAGAGTTCATCGAGGATGGTCAGGCCAAGCAGCTCGCGGCCGGTGTCACCAACGATGACGGCAGGGTCGGGGACCTTTTGTCTGCCGACGCGGGTGGAATCCGTCCAGGCACGTACCGCCTGCACTTCGAAACGCGGGCCTATTTCGAGTCAACCGGGCGCGAGACGTTCTACCCCGCAGTCACGGTCGAGTTCAGCCTGACCGACAGCAGCCAGCACTACCACGTCCCGCTGCTGATCTCGCCTTTCGGTTACAGCACCTACCGGGGCAGCTGAGTCAGGCCCACAGGTCGACAAAACCGAAGCGATTGAAATCAAAGAGGCCTTGATCGCTGAGCTTGAGCTGCGGGATAACGAGCAGGCCCATGAAGCTGAGTGTCATGAAGGCCGAGGCCAGTGTCGTGCCTAGTTCGTTGGTCATCCCGCACAACGCCTCGTAGTCCTTCGCGACCTCATTGCAAGGGCGGGTCGACATCAAGCCGCCGACTTCGAGGGCGAGCGTCTTGACCGTGCCATCGACGGCGACGGCCAGCCCGCCGCGCTGATCGACCACCGCGTTGACCGCGTCGGCGAGGTCCCGGTCGTTGGTGCCGACCGCCAGGATATTGTGCGAATCATGCCCGACCGAGCCGGCGATCGCGCCGCGCTGCAACCCGAAGCCCTGCACAAACGCAACGGCAGGCTTGGCGTTGGCGTCGTATCGGTTCACCGCGACGAGCTTCAGCACATCGCGTGAAGGGTCCGCCACCGCCAAGCCATTGGACCGGGTGGGCTGCAGCACCAGCTCGTTGGTGATCAACTGCCCGTCGATCGCGCCGATCACACGCAGCTTGGCGCCGGGCCGGTCCGGCACCGCAAACGCCTGCGGAGATTGATGGGCACACTCAAAAAAGTTCACAGGATTGGCCGGCTTGACCTGGATGTGCGACCGCCTCAGCTCCGCTACAACATCGCCATCGATCACGGTGCGCAGGACGCGGAACTCGGTGAGCGAATCGACTTCGATGAAATCGGCGGGGTCACCGACGTTCAGCTGGCCCACGGGCAAGCCGTAATGCTGCACAGGGACCTGGCACGCCGCGGTGAGGGCGTTGTACAGGTCACACCCTTTCGCAACCGCCCTGCGGACCAGCGCATCGATGTGGCCATGCACGAGTTCATCGGGGTGCTTGTCATCCGAGCAGAGCATGACCCGGCCGGGGTAGCGGTCGATCAAGGGCCAGAGCGCTTCGAAGTTCTTGGCCGCCGAACCCTCCCGGATCTGGATCAGCATCCCGGCTTTCAGCTTGTCCTCCGCCTCTTCCAGCGTGAAGCACTCGTGATCCGTCGTGATGCCGGCATCACGGTACTGCTGCGCCTGCTCGCTGCGCAGCCCCGGGGCGTGCCCGTCCACAGGCTTGCCCCGCTCCTTGGCCGCCGCGATCATCGCGAGCAGCTTTGGGCTCTTCGCGAGGACACCCGGGAAGTCCATCACTTCGCTGAGGTAGTAGATGGCTGGCTCATCCAGCAACCCGGTGACAGCCTCGATACTGAGCGCGGCACCCGCTGTTTCAAACGACGTTGCGGGCACACAGCTGGGCGCACCGAAGGCGAACTTGAACGGGATGCCCTTCGCGTTGTCGAGCATGAAGCGCACACCGGGCACGCCCAGCACGTTTGCGATCTCGTGCGGGTCGCTCACCGTCGCCACCGTGCCGTGGACAACCGCGGCCTGTGCGAAATGGCCTGGCGTCAGCATCGAGCTCTCGATATGAACGTGCGCGTCAACGAACCCGGGAAGCAGAAAGGTCGAACACGGCTGGTCAGTCGGCTCAATCGCAGCGATACGCCCGGACGCTACAGCCACCCTTGAGGCTTGTACCGATCGCGTTTCAAGATTAACGACGTTTGCAAAGAGTTCTGAAACACTCATGATCAATGACTTTGACGAGGGGTCCCTCTTGGGGCAGCGGGCCGTTTACTTGCTCTTCCACACCGGGTCGTGGTGCGAGTCTTCGGGGGACCTGAACCATCGGGTCAGCGTGGTTTTCTGCCGGGTGTAGAAGTGGATGCCCTCGTTGCCTTGGATGTGCAGGTCGCCAAAGAAGGACTGGTTCCAGCCGGTGAAGGGTAGCCAGGCCATGGGCGCGGGTACACCGACGTTGATGCCGATCATACCGGCGTTGAAGTGACGCCGGAAGGTGCGTGCCGCGTAGCCGTCGCGTGTGAAGATCGATGCCCCGTTGCCGTAAGGGCAGGACTTCCCGATCGCCAGCGCGGCGTCCAGCGAGTCTGCCCGAACGACCGAGAGGACCGGGCCGAAGATCTCGTCTTTCCATGCGGACATCTCGGTGGTCACCCGGTCGATCACCGATGGTCCGAGCAGGAACGCATCGGACGGCTCGACAGCGCGTCCGTCGAGCGCAAGGGTCGCGCCTTCCTGATCTGCGGTCGCCAATGCCGAGGCAACCCGATCCCGGTGCTCGGCCGAGATCAGCGGGCCCATCGCGGCGTCGGGGTTGTTGTCGGTCGGTACCGTCGCGATCGAGCCCGCGTGGTCCACAAGGCGGTCAACCAGTTCGTCTCCGACCGAGCCCACCGTGATGGCCACCGAACCGGCCATGCACCGCTGGCCTGCGCAGCCATACGCCGACGCCGCGAGCGCTTTAACTGACAGGTCCAGCTCGGCGTCGGGCATGATGATCAGGTGGTTTTTCGCGCCGCCCGCCGCCTGGACCCGCTTGCCGTACTTCGTGCCCACGGTGTAGACGTGCTTCGCGATCGCGGTCGATCCAACAAAAGAGACCGCGTTCACGCCGGGGTGTTCGAGCAGCGCGTCAACCATCTCCTTGCCGCCGTGGACCAGGTTGAAGACGCCCGGCGGCAGGCCCGCGTCAACCAACAGCTCCGCGAGCCTGACCGCCGAGAGCGGGACCTTCTCGCTGGGCTTAAGAACGAACGTGTTGCCGCACGCCAGCGCGATCGGGAACATCCAGAGCGGGACCATGTTGGGGAAGTTGTAAGGGGTGATCCCGACGCAAACACCGACGGGGTGCCGTTCGGTCTGGCCGTCGACTTCGCGCGCGATCTGAGGGAAGGTCTCGCCGGTCAGCAGCGCGGGGACGGAGCAGGCAAACTCCACCATCTCGATGCCCCGCTGCACTTCGGCGCGGGACTCGGCGAGGGTCTTGCCGTGCTCGCGGGTCACCAGGGCGACCAATTCGTTCCGGTGCGCTTCGAGCAGCTCACGATAAGCAAACATGACCCGGGCGCGTTCCACGGGCGGCGTCTGCGACCAATCGGCCAGCGCGTCCCCGGCCGCCTTGACCGCGCGATCAGCCGCCTCAACACCACAGAGTGGGGTCCGGGCGATGGCAGACCCAAGCGAGGGGTTGTGCACGGTCGTGACTGCGGAAGCGGAAAGATCCTCCCATGCCCCACCGATCAGGCTCGGGACAAGTGGGCTGGAAGTTTCAACAGGTTGGCTGAGTGTTTCCATGAGTCTGCTCGCTGAGCAAGGGGCCAAGGGGTGATAAATATGGATGATGCAACGCCAACACTAGCATTGGAAGATCGACCATGCTAACTTGTTGGGTCGGCCTGTCTGATTGAAACGAGTAATTTCTATGACACGAATTGTCCGCGGTGGGTTGATCCAAGCCACGCTCTGTGAACCCGTGACTTCGCCGATCCAGAAGGTGAAGCAGGCGATGATTGACAAGCACGTCGACCTGATCGCGAAGGCCGCGGATCAAGGCGCCCAGATTATTTGCCTGCAGGAGCTTTTCTACGGGCCTTACTTCTGTGCCGAGCAGGACACGAAGTGGTACGACCTGACCGAGCCGGTGCCCGATGGGCCGACGGTGAAGCTGATGCAGGAGCTGGCGAAGAAGCACGGGATCGTGCTCGTTGTCCCGATGTATGAGGAGGAGTTGCCGGGCGTGTACTACAACACCGCCGCGGTGATCGATGCCGACGGGTCCTACCTCGGCAAGTTCCGCAAGATCCACATCCCGCATTGCGACCCCGGCTTCTGGGAGAAGTTCTACTTCCGCCCGGGCAACCTGGGCTACCCGGTCTTCGAGACGCGCTTCGGAAAGGTCGGTGTGTACATCTGCTACGACCGCCACTTCCCCGACGGCGCGCGATGCCTCGGGCTCAACGGCGCGGAGATCGTATTCAACCCTAGCGCGACCGTCGCGGGCCTAAGCGAGTACCTCTGGAAGCTTGAGCAGCCCGCGCACGCGGTCGCGAACCAGTACTACGTTGGCGCGATCAACCGGCCGGGCTGGGAAGAGCCCTGGCGCACCGGCGAGTTCTACGGCCAGTCGTACTTTGTCGATCCGCGCGGCCAGTTCATCGCGCAGTCCGACAAGCGTACGGAAGACGACATCGTCATCGCAGACATGGACCTCGACCTCATCCGCGAGGTGCGTAACACCTGGCAGTTCTTCCGGGACCGTCGGCCTGAGACCTACGACGCCATCACCGCGTTGTAGTTTTTTGACAGGATTAACGGGATTGACCGGATCAAGCCAAGATTGATCCCGCTCTTTCCTGTTTGTATGAATTGAAATCCTGTCCATCCTGTTCATCCTGTCTAAATAAAGATGTCCAGTAGTTCATCCAACATCCTCTACGGCCTCGACGACAAGCCGCCGCTACCCAAGGCTGCTGTGCTGGGCCTGCAGCACGTGCTGACGATGTTTGGCTCAACGGTCGCGGTGCCGCTGTTGCTCGGGCCGGCGATGGGGATGGACACGACTCAGACGGCCCTGCTGATCTCGAGTGTCATGCTCTGCTCGGGTGTTGCGACGCTGATCCAGGTCACGCTTGGCAGCAGGCTGCCGATTATCCAGGGCGTCAGCTTCTCGTTCCTCGCGGCGTTCTTTGCGATCATCGCGACGGTCAACGCGGACGAAGCGTTGGTGGGCCACCCGATGCAGTACATCGCCGGGGCGGTCATCGTCGGCGCGGTCTTCGAGATGATCATCGGCTTCACAGGCCTGATGGGGCTGATCCGTAAGTTCCTTTCGCCTGTCGTCGTCGGGCCTGTGATCATGCTCATCGGGCTGGCGCTCTACCAGGCGGGCGCACCGGTCGCGGCGAGCGATTGGCCGATCGCGATCCTGACGCTGGTCCTGATCACGGTGTTTTCGTTCGTGCTGGCCAGGCACAGCATGCTGTTCCGGATGTTCCCGTTGCTGCTGGCCATCCTCGGCGCGGTGGCGGTGTGTTCGGTGCTCGCGGGGTTCGGCGTGTACGGCGAAGGCCACGCGGCCAGGCCCAACCTGTCAGCCTTTGATCAGGCGAGCTGGGTCCGCGTCGGCGATCTGTTCTTCCCCTGGGGCATGCCGCTCTTCGAGGTCGGCTTTATCGTTGCGGTGCTCGCGGGCTACCTCGCCTCGATGATCGAGAGCTTCGGCGACTACCACGCGGTCAAGCAGATGGCCGGCGAAGGCGACCCGACCCCCAAAGAGATCTCGCGCGGGATCGGCTGCGAGGGCGTGGGCTGTGCGCTGACAGGCATGTTCGGTGGCTTCAGTTCGACGAGCTATTCAGAAAACATCGGGCTTGTCGGGCTGACCCGCGTCGCGTCACGCTATGTCGTGCTGCTCGGGGCGGTAATGCTGATCCTGCTGGGCATCTTCGGCAAGTTTGGCGCGCTCGCGGCGGCGATCCCCACGCCCGTCGTAGGCGGGCTCTACTGCGCGATGTTCGGCCTGATCGCCGCGGTGGGTGTGCGTCAGTTCGCGCGGGCCGACCTGGCCAGCGACCGCAACCTGTTTATTGGCGGGTTCGCACTCTTCATGGGTCTGAGCGTACCAGCGTGGTTCGGCTCGGACGGGGGCAAGGCCGCGATGGACAGCCTCAACCAGACACTCTCCGGCTCGGGTGATCTGGTCGGCGCGATCGGTAACACAGGCATGGCTGTCGCCGCGATCCTTGGGATAGCCCTCGACAACCTGATCCCCGGCACAAAGACCGAACGCGGGCTCGATCCCAAGAGGCCGTCTGTCATTGTCCCCGAGGCGGACGATGTCGACATCACCGATGAGAAGCAACAGGAAGGAGCTGCGAAATGAGTACCGACAGCAGAACGATCCCGCTGCCGCAGTTTGACCACCAGCCCAGGCCCTACGATGGGCCGAGCAAGGAACAGACGATCGCGCTGCGGCATCAGTACCTGAGCCCGGGTTTGCTGACCTACTACGCCGAGCCGATCATGGTCGTCGAGGGCAAGATGCAGTACGTCTGGGACGAGACGGGCCAGCGGTACCTCGACGCGTTTGCGGGGATTGTCACCGTCTCGGTCGGGCACTGCCACCCGAAGGTGATCGAGAAGATCCAGGCACAGAACCAGACACTCCAGCACACCACGACGATCTACCTGCACCCGACGATCGGGCGGTTCGCGGAGAAGCTCGCGAGCAAGATGCCAACGAATCCCGATGGTACGCAACTGGACCGGACGTACTTCACGAACTCTGGAAGCGAGGCCAACGAACTCGCCATCCTCGCCGCGCGAGAGCACACCGGCAACCACACGATCATCGCGATGCGTAACGGCTACCACGGCGGCACCGCCACGACGATGGGCCTGACCTCGCACGGCACGTGGAAATTCAAATCCAACCCCGACCACGGCATCGTGCACACCCGCGCGGGCTACTGCTACCGCTGCCCCTACGACCTGGACTACCCGTCGTGCGGGCTCAAGTGTGCGCAGGAGATTAAGGATGTCATCGAGTACCAGACCCACGGCGAGATCGCGGGCTTCATCGGCGAGCCGATCCAGGGCGTCGGCGGCGCGGTGGTGCCGCCCGAGGGTTTCTTTGAGCTGATCTACAAGACCGTCCGTGACCATGGCGGCGTCTGTATCGCGGACGAAGTCCAAGGCGGCTTTGGCCGAACGGGTGAGCACTACTGGTCGCACCAGAACTGGCGGGTCAAGCCCGACATCGTCACGATGGCCAAGGGTATCGGTAACGGCGCGCCGCTCGCCGCGATGACCGCGACGCACGATATCTCTAGCACCCTTGCCAATCGTATCCACTTCAACACCTACGGCGGCAACCCCATCTCGGTCACGCAAGGGCTGGCGACCCTGGAAGTCATCGATGAAGAAGGCATCCAGGAAAACGCGAAAGCCGTCGGGACCTACCTCAAAGACGGGCTCGCCGACCTCATGGGCAGGCACGAATTGATTGGTGATGTCCGTGGCATGGGCCTGATGCTGGGGGTCGAACTCGTCAAAGATCGCAAATCCAAACAACCCGCGAAAGAAGAATGCGCGGCCTTGATCGAAAAGGCCAAGCTGATGGGCCTGCTATTAGGTAAGGGCGGGCTGTACGGCAACACGATCCGGCTCAAGCCGCCGATGTGTATCACGAAAGACGATGCAGACTTTATTGTTGCGGTGCTGGATGAGTGCCTTTCGTTGGCTGCGAGTTGAATTTTTGACAGGATGGACAGGATTGACTGGATGGAACACGAGGATCTGACAGGCAAAATGATCGAGGCGGCCTACGAGGTCCACAATGAAATGGGGCCCGGTTTCCTGGAGTCGGTCTATGAGCGGTGCATGGTGATCGCCATTGAGCAGATGGGGCTGAAGGTAGAGGCACAGCAGCCGATTGCAGTCCACTTTCGTGAACAACCGGTGGGTCACTACCTTGCTGACCTGCTTGTCGAAGAGACTGTGATCGTAGAACTCAAATCCATCCGAGAACTTTCCGTTCAGCACGAAGTACAACTGGTCCACTACCTCACCGCGACACAAAAGCCTCTTGGCCTACTTCTAAATTTTGGTAACCCAAGACTCCAAATCAAACGCAAAGTCCTGAAGCTCCCCACTTAAATCTGCCTTAACCTGTTCAATCCTGCACATCCTGTCCAAAAAGGACTCATAAGATGCCAACCCTAGAAACAACTGTCGACGGACTGAAGTTCAAGAACCCGTTCGTGATCGGGTCGGGGCCGCCCGGCACGAACCGCAAGGTCATCAACAAGGCCTTCGAAGAAGGCTGGGGCGGCGTGGTCGCGAAGACCGTCAGCCTCGACGCATCCAAGGTGATCAACGTCGCGCCGCGCTACGGCAAGCTCACCGGCAAAAATAAGAAAGAGGTCTTCGGCTGGGAGAACATCGAGCTGATCGCAACGACACCGTTTGAAGACTGGCTCGATGACTTCAAGGCGATCAAGGACACCCACCCCGACGGGATCCTCATCGCTTCGATCATGGAGGAGTTCAACAAGGACGCTTGGTTCGAGATCGTCGAGCGCTGCGAGGCCGCGGGGGTCGACGGCCTTGAGCTGAACTTCTCCTGCCCGCACGGCCTGCCCGAGCGGAAGATGGGGATGGCGATGGGCGAGAACCCGGAGATCCTTGAGGAGGTCTGCGGCTGGGTCATGGAGGCCGCGAAGACCCCGGTCTGGGCGAAGATGACGCCGAACGTCGGCCGGATCGAAGACCCGAGCATCGCGGCGCTACGCGCGGGGTGTCACGGCATCAGCGCGATCAACACGATCCGCTCGGTGATCGGCGTCGACCTCAAAACGCTGCGGCCGATGCCGACGGTGGAGGGCTACTCGACGCCGGGCGGGTACTCGTCCGTGGCTGTACGGCCGATCGCGCTGCGGATGGTGAAAGAGATCGCCGACCTCATCCACAGCGAGTTCGATGGCAAGCGGACGATCTCTGGCATGGGCGGCGTCGAGACCGGCGAAGACGCGGCGCAATTCATCCTGCTCGGCGCGGACACGGTCCAGGTCTGCACAGGCGTCATGAAGATGAGCTACCGCATGGTTAAGCCGATGATCGAAGGGCTGCTCGCATTCATGGACAGCCATGGCTTCGAGACGATCGATGAGTTCAAGGGCCACGCGTTGGGCTACTTCACGACGCACGCGGAACTCGTCCGCATGCAGGCCGAGTCGCGCGAAAAGAAGCGTGCGGCGGTCGCCGCGCAGGCGGCTGCGAAGCAGGCCCTGGCCGAAAAGCCCGCTGGCGTCACGAAGGACGACAAGTGGGACGCGGACGACTTTGTGAAGCAGTCGGATGACCTGGTCAGCGAGTAAGAACGGAACGTTTCAAGCAAGGAGCCTGTGCCCATGGCCATGTTGATCAAGAATGGACGCGTGGTAACGGCGGACCACGACGCGATTGCCGACGTGCTCGTAGAGGGCGAGAAGGTCGCGCGCGTGGAGGCAGAGATCGACCCCGCATCGGTTGGTGGTGCCGACGTGATCGACGCGACGGGAAAGCTCGTGTTCCCGGGGTTCATCGACCCGCACGTGCACATCTACCTGCCGTTCATGGGCACTTATGCGAAGGACTCGTACGAGACCGCCAGCCCGGCCGCGCTGGTCGGTGGGACGACGACGCTGATCGAGATGGTCTGCCCAAGCCGGGATGAGGACCCGTGGGAGGCTTACCAGCTCTGGAAGTCGAAGGCAGAAGGGTTGTCCGCCTGTGACTACAGCTTCCACATGGGCGCCACGCGTTATGACGCGGAAGCGGAGGCGGGCCTGCGGAAGGTCGTTGGCGACGGTATCACGTCGTTGAAAGTGTTTCTTGCGTACAAGGGCGCGTTTGGTGTCGATGATGAGGAGCTCTACAACACCTGCGTCCTCGCAAAAGAGCTGGGCGTTGTCGTCACCGCACACTGCGAGAACGCGGAGTTGGTCGCGTCGCTGCAGCAACAGCTCATATCCGAAGGCAAGACCGGCCCCGAGTGGCACGAGCCGTCACGCCCCGCGCAGGTTGAAGCCGAGGGCGTGCACCACTTCTGCACGTTCCTTGAGATGACCGGCGCGAAGGGCTACATCGTGCATACCTCCAACCGGCTCGCGGTCGAGGCGGCACAGCCCTTCATCGAGCGGGGCGTCGATGTCGACCTCGAGACGGTCATCCCCTATCTCACGCTCGACGATACCTACGCCCAAAGGCCCGACTTCGAGGGCGCGAAGTTCGTCATGAGCCCGCCGATCCGTTCCGCGGACCACGGCGAATTCCTCTGGCAGGCGCTCGCAGACGGCAGGGTCAGCACCGTCGCGACGGACCACGCGCCCTTCGATTTCGTTGGCCAGAAAGATATGGGCAAGCCGCCGAACGGCAACTTCACCACCATCCCCAACGGCATCCCCTCCGTGCAGCACCGGGTGACGCTGCTCTATACCCACGGCGTAGCGGCCGGCAAGATCTCGCTGCAGCGTTTTGTTGAAACCGCGAGCACCCACGCCGCCAAACGCTTCGGTATGTACCCCCAAAAAGGCACGATCGAGCCCGGCAGCGACGCGGACATCGTCGTCTGGGACCCGAGCTATCGCGGGACCATCACGCAGGCAGACAACCTGATGAATACAGACTACGACGGCTTCGAAGGCTTCGAGATCGCCGGCAGACCGGACCTTGTCACGCTAAGAGGCAAGGCAGTGGTGCAAGCAAGTGAATTTGTTGGTCACATCGGGCATGGTCGCCCCGTGCCAAGGAATACTCAAGATTGATCTACAGGCTAATCAAATCTCTTTCCACCAACCGTTTTGAACCAGATGAGAGGTAATCGGGGTGACAGGATTTCGCTTGACGCGGAATCCGTCCCGACCCGCTTGACGGGTAAGCCGTGCTCACCGCACGGCTTCCGCTCTCGGCCCGGTGGGCCTCAATCGGGGTGACAGGATTTGAACCTGCGGCCTCTACGTCCCGAATGAAACCGAAAATTGCTGAAGCGGCTGTAAGTGCTGTAAATACAACAACATCATGCTACCAGCCATTGCACCCATTGCAAGCGATTTGATACGTTTTTAGGCCATTTCGTATCTTTGATACACCAGAGGTCTAATTAGCTATGCAATCAATAACGCCCCTCAAATAGCCAGGTCTGAGCTTCACGTATCCAAGTATGATTGGAAAAGATATTCGTATACGGATCAGCTATAAACTCAGGAGCATATCCTGACTTGTCAATCTTAGTTCGGTCTACTAGACAAAGAATGTATCGGTGTGCATCAATCCGCGATCGCTCGACTTCATTTTTTGACCAGTAGAATTTCAATGACTCTGAGTATGATTTGACTTCTATATATCTATCCAACTCATTTGATTCAACAGTTTCAAATGAAACGATGTTGCTCTGTTGACACCATCCCCAACCGCAGCGTCCCCGGCTAACGCCGGATGGCGTAGGCCAGCACCTTCATCATCGCGTCGGTCATCAGCCCACGCTCACTCGTCGCGTTCAGCGTGCTGCCCATCGTCCGTTTCATC
>JBCCYY010000016.1:0-71057 GCA_039188575.1 Planctomycetota bacterium
CGCCGAAGGTGACGCTTGGCCTGGTTCCAGAAGTTCTCGATCCCGTTGATGTGTCGTCCGCCGGGCTCCGCCAGGATGTCGTTGTGGTTGATCCGAACGTGGTGGTAGCCCTCGGCCGAGAGCGTACTGTAGCTGGCGAACAGTAGGGTCATCGGCACAAGCGTACCACCAAGCACGCGGTCCAAGACGAGTTGGGTCTCCAGAAAAGAAAAAACCGAGCAAGATGCTCGGCTTAATCTTTAAAATGGAAGTCGGCACGTCAAACGTCGCCAGCTTGAACCATTACCTTAGTAGACCGAACTCAAAATTCAAATGGTTTAATAAAAGATTATCAGTGCGCCGCCTAGACACCATTGGTAATTAGCCCATCATTACGCTGCCACTTCAATCGCGGTGACAGAATGACCTGTTGCTGGCTCGGTGCGTCAGACGCTGTGTTGATTACGACAAGGTCTTCGATGGAACTGACGATCCTAGCGCGAAAGAACCAACCGTTGAAGCTGTCGCGGCTAGTCTCTAACTTTCTTGATTCGCAAGGATGACAATCCGATCGAATTGAAAGCGCTAGATTCGTTCCAGAATGACAGTTCCAACGCCCCGTCGTGGACCTTGACCTGGAACGTCTCTTCATGCGGTTGATGCCTTGGCAGGTTAATGCCTGACTTCACCATCTTGCCCTCGGCCGCGATGTACACCCCGCGCGTCTCGACGGTGTTTGAGAACACAACCGTCACGTCCCAGACACCCGGGCTAAGCTCGTGGCGGAGCGTAAAAGCATCCTCCTCGATCGGTGTCCAGCCTTCAAGTGTCACATTGTCGTACCGCTCGTACATTGGTAGAGCATCGCGATTGACTTCACTTGAATCAGGACCTAGAAACTCTAAGGCCGGGTCATAGTCAAACTTGAGCCAGGCGGCCCCACCAATCTCGCCAAAGCCCAACTCAAAGTCGTGCCAGCCTTTCGGCAGTCTGACGGTGAATACGCCACCCTTGCTGTAATTAGATCCGACGAGACTGCCGTTGATAACCAGCTTTGACCAATCGTCTGATGCGAGCTTAAACGTATACTCCGCGGTTTTGGGCACATAGAGCTTGCCAAGCCAGCGGGAGATGTAGTAGTCCTTGGCGTTGTCGGTTTCCTCAGCGCTTAGCCCGCCGATTTTGCGGGCCTCCTTCACAGTCGGTTTTGGCTTCCGCTCAAGGAAACTGAGGTATTCGCCAAAGGAATTCGGGCCTCCGACGTCCTGGAAGTTGTAGCCCATCCCGACAATCGTTTGATCGCGACCCGACGACTGACCTAGTGCGCCGTCCCAAGAGCGCGTCGCCCAGCCGGGGGCCTCCGTCCAACGGACATAGCCCTTCATCGAATGCTGGGTAAGAGGGGCGTAGCCTTCGGCGACATCCTCCGAGTTGAATGGGATGAAGTCCCATCGATACTCTTCCTTATCGACGAATGGCCCGGTATCCTTGCCGATCGTCTTAAAGGCATACTTCCCCGGGTCGGGCATGCCCCACTCTTCGATCAGCTTGCGGGCGTACTTCCCATCCGTCGCATCGTTGATCGCTTCCGAGAGTTCGATGCCGGCCTGAGCGGCAGTTGAAACAAGGCGCGGCTTGCGGGCCATGTTCTGATAGACCTCGACCAGCTTTTCAAAGCCTTCTTCTTGATAAATGTGGAAGAGCAGCATCATACTGATAGTGCCGCCCCAGAAGTAGTGACGGTCGCCGTTATCGTGTTCAAGCCAGACACCGCGGTCGTTAAAGTCGGGCTGGAAGACCTCCGCGTACTTGAAATCTCCCTTCTCCCAAAACGCTAGGCCCGTCAGGTTGGATTCGTAGGCCAGCCCGTTGTAAGGGTTGGGTTTTTTCATCGCCGCTTCGCCGCCGAGCTCGTAAAGAACTACGGCCGTTTGAAAGTGGGCGTTCATAAAGGTGTACGGTGGCCAGGTCGCGCGGAAGTGCCAGGGGCCGGGGTGTACGCGGCCCATCTCGTAGATCAGCGTCCAGTGCCGGTGGAAGTCACCAGGATCATCCAAGAGCACTTTGCCGACATCATCCCCCTCCGATCGGGGTTGGCTGGCATAGGTGCCACCCGCATAGGCAAGCGGGCGGTAGCCGACGGTGTTGTCCATATTGCCGGCCCCTAGCTCACGGGCGAGCCCGCCATCGAGGAAGGCCTCGTGAACCATCAGCTGCTGCTGGATCGAGTCGGTCAGCTTGAGCCACTGCATCCACTGCTTGATCACCTCAGGCTTCAGCCGGCCGTGGTGCACGGGGAAGCGGAGCTTCAACCCCTGGTAGGTATACACATCGCACTCGACCTGCAGGCCTGTCAGGCTGACGTAGTTTTCTTTGCCCTTGTATTCGACCTTCGCGGACCCGACGACTAGGCCGATATCCGCAACATCGGTAAGCAGGCGATCGCCCGCCCTCACCTCGAAGGGCTGGGTCCGCAGCGTGTTACGGTTTAGGTCGTTATCCCGGTCTCTCCTTTCGCCGACGTGCAGACGGGTCGTCTCATAGATGTCTTCTGGCAGGCTGTTGACCTCGAGCCCCACCGAATAGAGCCCTGGCCCCACATCGTTGAAGGCATACTTGCCATCGGTATCCGAGGACGCCCGTGCGATCAGCCGCTCCGGGAAGCCGTCACCGTTCTTATCGAAATACAGCTTCAAGCCGATGCCGGCCTTGGGCTTCTCGCCCGGATCCTGTACCCCGTTGCGGTTCTCGTCGATCCATACGCGGTCGCCAATGGTCGCGGCTTGAAGCGGAAAAACGATCAGGAGGGCGAGTGGCAGCACCTTTAAGAATCGAAACATACAAAGACTCCCTATCGTTTTATTCAATAGCAGGGATTTAAATCGTCTCTAAGCGAAAGAACTTCCGTATGGTTGTGCTAGCCTCGAGGGATGACATCAAAAATCAGACGCTGAGAATTGCTGATGTTGTTGCCAAACCCTGCGACAGGACCGCGGTCAGGGCTTCTATAGTCAACAGACTCTACATGCCCATCTGCAAAAGCAGCATTTGAGGAACCTGTCGTTAAATCCGAGCCCGCAAAGTGAAATGACCCAATGCAATCAACCGACTCGTTGTCAGCTTTACCAACAGAAAACTGGCCGTCATTGAACGGGGACCCTCCGTAGCCGGGGATGGTGAAGGTGTTTTCTTCGAGAAACACAGCGAAATCGGAGGGTTTTTGAACGAGATCAATCGTCCGGCGCATGTCGCTGGTTTCGGTACCGCCAAACGGGATAGAACCCGTTTCATAGTCCTGCCGGTGTGCGGTCATATTTTTGCTGTAACTTCGAACGATCTTAGCATTTGCATAGACTGAAGTATCGATCGGTAATTTGCCGGCCGCTACCGGGCAAAGATAAGCGTCTACCGCATCGTTCATGTACTCGAAGATGACACCATCGGTGATTTCTGTCTCGATGGTCGGGTCGCCGACGTTGTTCGTGGGGATCACCCACTCGAGAACCTGGCTGAACCGCTGCTTGTTATCGACCGTATAGGCGGTCTCCCCGATCATGAGCTGCCGGATGTTCGACGTGCACTGGGTGTTCTGGGCAGACTCCCTCGCCGCCGACAAAGCCGGCAGCAGGATCGCAATGAGCAGGGCAATGATTGAGACTACGACTAGTAGTTCGATAAGCGTAAAACCGCTTCTGATCATGTGTTGCTTGGGGCTGTTCATCGCGTGCGTACCCGTTTTATTGTCGACCCAAATCGCCGATATCAATGCAGGATGACGTAAAGTCTTTTCTCTAAAAACCGCCAGTCCTCACGATGAGAAACAGGCGGCGAAGGAAGGTATCGGTCAATTTGGCCTTACCTGACCTTGCTCTGGAGCCAACCTTGTTGGCCACCGTGCTTAACGCTGTACTCGAGATTGTCTTGGTTGGCCTCGTTTGCCCCGGCCTTGTACCGCTCAAACTCAACCGAGCCATCGACCTTGCCGCTATGTGTCCCAGCGGGTGTATTTGCCTTGTTTTCCGGCTCGCCAGCCGGTGTATAGGTCTCCGCCGCCCAGCCCTGGCCGGAAATCGTGTGTGGCACGCTGTACCAGCCCTGGCCAAACACACCGCGCGTGATGTCGGTCCAGAGCGACTGGCCGCTGGGCGCCTCTAAGTTCTTCGGCGGGTCTTCGCTGCCTTGCCAACGCCAATCGTCTTTGCTGGCGAACGCGTTGCCTAGATAGCCGTAGCCCCACTCGTAAACGTTCTTCGAACTCGGCCAGGAGTCTTCAAATGAGAACCCAGTCCCAATCGGCATGAGCGGGCAATACATCACCGCCGAAGGGCTCTCTAGCGTGTAATCGGTGAGGTAGCCCAGCAGCATGTCGCGTGCGTCCTGATCCGAATCATTGCCCGGTGTATCAAGCACCGGGTTGGCGGTCGTTGCCCAGTTCACGTCCGTGTTGTTGCTGATGTTGGCACCGCGGTTGGGGAACCGTCCCTTGTCTTCCGTGGCATAGGAGACCGACGCGATGACGATCTGTTTCAGGTTGCTCTTGCAGAGGCTTTCGCTCGCCGAGATCCGCGCCCTGGACAAGGCCGGGAGCAGGATCGCGATGAGCAGGGCGATGATCGAGACGACAACGAGCAGTTCGATCAGCGTAAAACCGAGTGGCTGTGAACGTTTCATGGGAGGGGTCCTGTCGAGTGCAGGTATGTATTTGAACACTAGGAGGCGAATATCCGTTCCGCTGAAAGGTGCCGCACCCAAGATGCAGATGCGGCACCTGTGAAGAAAATCAATCGATTATCCATCAGCCACGCCGGCGGCGGGCGACGAGCAAGCCGCCCAGGCCGAGCAGTGCGAGGGACGAGGGCTCGGGGACGACTTCGAGTTGGAAGCCGTTCCAGGCTGCAAACCAAGGGTCGCCGCCGGGATTAAACCCCTTCATGGTGAGATCGATGACGCCTGATGCGCCCGTATTTCCTGTAAAAACAACGTAGTCGTCTCCCAGAGTTAGCGGCGACCCATCCGAGTTAGACGCAACAGTCTGTGGCCCTTGGTCGGCGTCCGTGACCGTAAACTCTGTGTCCTGCCCACCAGGATCGTTACTCACCCCGTACAGGTACAAGGTGTAGTCTTGATTAGCGGTTAAGCCTGCGATCGTCGCTGTACCCACCGCATTGCTTGGTGTAAATGGATTAACAAACGCGTAGTCCCGCATCAGATCGTTTAAGGGTGAGCCAAAATCGGTGTCTGTAGTTGTAAAAGAGAAGATATCTACCGTCTCAAAAGTTGCACCGGTCGCGTTGCCTTGAGAATCGACCAGGGGGAACAGCGGCAGTGCAGGCCCGTTTTCCTCGACGTCCATCGCATTCCAGATATCCCCAGCCGATCCAACCGAACCGATAGCAGCACCAGAAAAGGTCGGGCTCGTTGTTGAAAAATCGGCATCAGAAGAGCTGGCACCCTTACCGAAATCCATATTGATCAGCGTCGTGGCGTAGCTGCTGCTTGCGAAGAGGAAGGAAGTGCTGGCGAGAGAAGCGATAAGAAGATTCTTGCTGGACATGGTTCTTTTCCTTTAGTTAGAGGTGTTTTCTCCACCATCTTTTTCTCCACACGCGGGAGGGTTTGGATGGTTTCTAATTGCGTTTTGATCCAAAACAGTTCATAAAAATAAAAAGGGGTTAAAGCAAAGCGATGCGTTACTGGTCCATAGGCTCCGTTGTCTCCTTTAGTGGCCCGCATACACGCGGGCGGTTGCATTGGGCAGGTTCGTTACACCGCGACGCCTCCAAGATCGTCGCTGTTTTCCACGGTATGGGTGGGCCTGCCGATCGTGCCGTTGAGCATCATCTTGCAGGCGAAGCTTGAGTGACGCGGCATCGACCGCGGGTTATCGATCAACTGCATCAGACGACGCAGCGCGGCATCACCGATCACCTCGCGAGGCACCTTCACGCTGGTGACCGGCGGGCAGCCGAGGTGTACCGGCTCGGTATCGTCGAATCCGGTGATCGACAGGTCGCTTGGAATGTCGTAGCCCCGGTCCGCCATGCCCCGGTAGAGTTGGAAGGCCGGCCAGTCGCTGCTGCAGACCCACGCTTCGACACCATCCTCATTGCGTGCGGCCTCAACCCGATCGATCCGCTCACGCCAGTAGTCTTCATACCCTTCGTTGAGCATGGGACTCTCATCGACATCCAACGCCCAGCGCTGGTTGTACTGCAGGCCGAGCCGGTCCATCGCGCTGACGTAACCGGCGAAGCGTTCGCTGGCCCAAGCCATCTTGCCGCAGCGGCCGAGGAAGCCGATCCGCCGGTGCCCAAGCCGCTTGAGCTTTTCGACGATCTGCATCATTGTGGACACGTTGTCTAGACCGACGACATCGACGCTGCATCCAATGACCGATTGAGGAAACAGCACCACTGGGTGACGCAGGCTGATGGTGTTGATCACATTGGCCGGCCATTCCCCCCCCAAGGCGATGGCCGAAAGCATGCCCTGCCGCATGGCGGGGGGCTGCTGCGACTTGCTGATCAGTGTGGTGGGATCCTCGTTGTACCGCCACTCCTGAACGACAAGCGAAATACCCTGCTGCGATGCGAGGCGGGACATGCCGTCCATGTAGGTCGGCACGTTCTTGCCTCCGTTCTCAAGCGGCCGGCGAAGGAAGACTCCAACCAGCTGGTTGGTTTTTTTCGCTTGTGTCTGAGCGGCCCGGCGTCGCTGGCTGCCCTTGCCGTATGAGTAGCCTAGTTCGTTTGCGGCCTTCTCGACCTTGAGCCGCATCGCCTCGGAGATATCTGACTTGTTGCCAAGTGCCTTGGAAACTGTTGCGATCGAGACCTGTAGGTGATCCGCGATCATCTTCTGGCTAACAGGCGGGCTAGTGCTTTCAGGGGTCATGCCGATAAATTAGTAAAAAAGCGTTATGATGCAAGGTTATATTTCGAAATATTATGATATAAATTTCGAAATAACCACAAGTAGTTATACTTTAAATTTAAGCATAAATGGGTTATTGAGCTTAAAACTGTATTTTAAGCATACAAATCACGCTGAATTCAAATCAACCCGCTATCCATTCTCGCGAAAATAGGTTGCGAAAAATCTAGCAAACCCTTACGCTGTTTGAGCCAGTCAGGGCAACGGCTTGCATGAGAGTTGGTGAAATGCTCCATTTTGACATGGGCCCTTCTTCTTCTCAGAGATTTAAAAATGAAAATGGCCTGGCTAATCATGATTTTGATCGCTGGATGGGCAACCCCCATCTCCGGCGATACGGCCGATAGCCCCAAAGATCAGCGTCCTGAAGGTTTTGTGCCCTTATTCACCGGCCGGGACCTGGACGGTTGGGATGGAGGCGAGGTCAAGCCGCCGGAGGACTTCGCAAAGATGTCCTACCAGGATTGGTACAACTACCGCAACGCGATGTCGGAAGGTGTCCAGAAGCACTGGAAAGTCAAGGACGGCGAATTGGTCGCGAAGGGTAACGGGCCCGATCTGGTTTCATGGGACACGTACGGCGATTTCGAGATGTGGGTCGATTGGAAGGTCGCGTCCAACACCGATGCGGGGCTTGGGTTTCGTTTCGGATCACAGATCAAGTTGCAGGACTCGGATCACGATGATGAATCCGAGGGCCTTTCAACGAAAGGTTCTGGTGGATTGTGGTCCAACCAGATTCACCACCGCACACCTATGAAACGGATGGATAAAGAAGCTGGCCAGTGGAACAGCATGTTTGTGCGCCTTGTTGGCCCCCACGTCACGGTCAGGATCAATGGTGAGGCGGTCATTGATCAAGCCATCTTCGAGAACCCCTTTGATCGAGATCAGCCGATCGAACCCAAAGGCCCGATTCACCTGCAGTGCTTTGCTGGCGAGATCTCGTTTCGTAACCTCTTTATCCGTGAACTCTCTGATGCAGAATCGAACGAGAGGCTGACCGAGATCGCCGGGCAAGAGGAAGCTTTCGAGTCGATCTTTAACGGTAAAGATCTGAGTGGATGGGCTGGTGCGCTGCAGGGCTACGAGGTTGTGGATGGCACACTTCGCTGCCGGAGGCGGGATGGCGGCAACATCCAGACAGAGAAGCAGTACAGCAACTTCGTCGTGCGCATGGAGTTCAAGCTGCCGCCGGGGAGTAACAACGGCCTGCTGATCAGGACCCCCAATACCGAGCCGACCCACACGCGCGACACGCTCGAGATCCAGATCCTCGATGACAGCCACATCATGCACCGGCATCTCGGGCCGTCGCAATATCACGGCAGTGCCTATGGCTTCGCCGCTGCACAACGCGGCTACCTCCGGCCGGTCGGCCAATGGAACTATCAAGAGACATATGTCAAGGATGATCACATCAAGGTGGTCTTGAATGGCTACCCCATCCTTGACACCAGGCTCAAAGAGATCGCGCCGGATCACCCTGCGGCCAGCACCAAGCGTGGCCACTTCGGCCTATCAGGCTATTCCGACCCGGTCGCTTTCAGGAACATGCGGATCAAGGAGATCCAGTAGTCGTTGTGACCGAGGTAATGCCTGGCTCATAGAGCTGGCTATTTTCTGCTTTTAAAAAGGAAGCTCCCCGATGAGATTTACACGTCGTCAAATCGTCAAGTCCGGCCTTGCAGTGGGTGGTGCCGCGATGCTTGGCCCATCGATTGTTCATGGCCAAGGGGCCAACGAGACCCTCAACCTTGCCGCGGTCGGCGTGGGCGGCAAGGGGGATTCCGATCTCAGTGCATCGGCTGCGGGTAAAAACGTACGCGTGGTGGGGCTCTGCGATGTCGACAGCAACGCGCTGGGTAACGCGGCGAATCGCTACACGGATGCCAAGTCCTTTAAAGACTACCGCGTCATGCTGGACAAGATGGGCAAGGATATTGACGCGCTGCTTGTGTCCACTCCCGACCACATGCACGGGCCCATCGCGCTTGCTGCGATGGAGCTTGGCATCCATGTGCATGTGCAGAAGCCTTTGGCCCACAACATCGCTGAGTTGCGTGCCATGCAAACCATGGCGGAAAAGAACCCGAAGCTTATCACGCAGATGGGGTCCCAGATTCACAGCTACTCGGCCTACCGTACGGCAGCCGCGACCGTCCGTTCCGGCGCAATCGGCAAGGTCAGCGAAGCGCACCTATGGGTGAGCAAATCCTGGTCCGGCCCCAAAGAAGGCCGACCAGATCGCGAAGACGCGGTTCCCGCCAATCTGGACTGGGACCTCTGGCTAGGTGCCGCGCCCCATCGGCCCTATGCTAATGGGGCCTACCACCCGGCAAACTGGCGCAAGTGGCGAGATTTCGGCACGGGAACACTAGGCGACATGGGTTGCCATATCTACGACCCGGTCTTTTCCTGCCTTGACCTCGGCATGCCGACCAGTGTTGTTTCAAAGGGTCCCCAGACTTATGCAGAAACATTCGCGCCTGATACCGATGTGCGTTATACCTTCGGTCAGACGCCCTACACGACAGAAGAAGTAAAGTTCCGTTGGACCGATGGACGCCAAAATAGCCGACCTGACGCCACGCGCTCCCAGGGCGCGCCGCTGCCCGGTGCGGGGATGTTCCTTGTCGGCGAGAAGGCGGTGATGGTCACGCCACACATTGGGGCTCCATACTTCTACAAGGACGGCGAAAAGGTCGAAGTCGAGGTTGTGGAGAAAGGCAGCAACGACCACTACACCGAGTTCACCGACGCCTGCCGCGGCATTGGTGAGACTTCCACGCCGTTTTCATACTCAGCACGTGTCACCGAGGCGGTTCTGGTCGGCGTCGTTGCCAGCAGCTTTAAAGACCGCGAACTCAAGTGGGACAGCCCTAACCTGGCATTCGACCACAAGCCTGCGACAGATCTAGTGCATCGCACTTATCGGGATGGATGGGGCATGGACAAAAAAATCCGCCTCACATAGACCATCTCTCTGTTGGGTCATATGTCTTTTTGAATCGAGTTTGCTGTGTCGTAAGCCCCCATTGAGCACTAACCTTAGTGCATCGCCGCTAGGGCAAGCATATGAATAGCACAGTCTGATAGCAGAACTGTGTTTGAGTAGATCATTGAGGCTCAGACTGTTTTACTTGGCGGAGGAGATGGCCTCTTCATCCGTTTCTTCCTCGAAGAAAGGGTGGTCCTTGTTGCCGCCAGACATGATGAATGCTGTGAGATCCCGCAGCTCATTGGCGTTCATTGAATCGATCAGTCCTGCAGGCATCGTGGAGACCGACGAGATTTCCTTTGAAGCGATCTGATCGACCGCTACAGTGACCTTGTTGTCGGGCTGACGCTGGTCTGGCAGCACGACGACGCTGGTGTCGCTCTTTTCGATCATACGGCCAACCACGGTCCTGCCGTCCTTAGTCTTAATCTCGGTCATCGCGTACTGGTCGGAGATTTCGTGGCTGGGCTCGATCGTAGCACGCATCAGGTCCTCGATGCTGAACTTGTTCATCACCGTGGTCAGTTGCGGGCCGATGTCCGCGCCGAGTTTATCGACCTTGTGGCACTGCGAGCACAACGCGGACTGGTAAAGCCCCGCGCCACGTTTGAAGTCCCGGCCCACCAACTTGCCTTCAACAAGCTTGGTCGCTTGAGCGGTTGTCCACTTCCGGCCGGGGCCCTTGGGTTCAACAATCGGATATGGCGGGGGAGTCGTAACAAGGTCGGTAAGGGGCCCGAGGTC
The DNA here is from genome assembly GCA_039188575.1 of Planctomycetota bacterium. Lineage (GTDB taxonomy): Bacteria > Planctomycetota > Phycisphaerae > Phycisphaerales > Phycisphaeraceae > JAHQVV01. The sequence continues at coordinate 10,658 of JBCCYY010000016.1, forward strand.
AAGCTTCTCACGTTCGGTTAGCGTCGCGAGCGCCTGCTCGTGGATCTTCTTGAGGGCGTTCGCGTACGAATTACCACCACCCGACTGGGCCGCGCGGTTAAGCCACGAGAAATACGCCGTCCGTGACGCGGTGGTCCAGCCGTCGGTCATGTTGCGCAGCATGAAAGCAATGCCCAATTGCACCGATGGCGGAGGGTTTTCTTTCATCTTGAGGATGGCCGCGCCGTAGCGATCGTTCTGAGCAGCAATGTCGAGCCAAGGCGGGGTCGGTGTGGTCACGTTATTCATCAGGTCGAGCGCGAACTGGATTACGGTCGTGTCGTTCAACGCGACACGCAAACGGACAACCTCGGTGTTGAGCGGCAGGCTGTCGGTCGGTACAAAGCCCTCGAGCTTGGCAAGGATCTTGTCCCGCATGCCGAGGTGGCCATCGCTGTAGGTCCGGGCCTGGGTCTTTGGATCGATGTTGGCCTTGCGGTACATCGCGACCGCGACGGCGCGTGTCCATGCCAACTGCTCGAGTTCGGTCTCGGGGTTGGCGGCAACGAGCACACCCATCGAGTTGCCGTGGCGGTGGCGTGCGAGCGCGAGCCCGGCCATAATCCGTGTCATGGCGTCCTGCTCGGCCTTGGCTTTTTCGAGCCACCGCTCGATGGGTTGGTGCTCCAACGCGACGCGGGCCGCGAAGCGGATGTACCGATCATCATGGCCCAGGTTCCGCCAGATGAAATCGATCTTCTCCGCAGGGGCGTTGGAGGTGTGCAGGGCCTCGATTTCTTTACGCAGCAGAGCAAGTTCGTTGTGCAGCTTGATCTCGGGGACGGCCTTGTCGTTAACGCCGAAGTAGGAGACCCGGTAGAGCGCCGAATCGCCTCGTCGGCCGCCTGCCGTGAAGTACATGTGTCCATCATCCGCGATAGCGATATCAGTTACCGGCAAAGGCTTGCCCATCACAAAGGGCTCGAACTCACCGGTATAGCTCGCACCATCGGCTTCGAGGTGCACCGCGTAGATCGTGCCGTAGGTCCAGTCAAGGATGTACATCGCCTCCTGGTACATGGTGGGGAAGGCGGCACCGGTGCCGAAGGTCACACCCACGGGTGAGCCCGGGCCGATGTCCACGACCGCACCCAGGGAGTCCTCGTAGTAGGCCGGCCACTTGCCCGAGCCGTTACGCCAGCCGAACTCCGATCCGCTGACAGCATGGTTGATCCGGGTGGGGCGGTACCAGGGCTGACCAAGGTCCCACTCCATGTCCGCGTCGTACGCGAATACCTCACCATTCGGGTGCACGCCGATGTCATACTGATTGCGGTAGCCCGCGGAGACGAGTTCGATTTCTTTGCCGTCGGGGTCGGTGCGCAGGATCCATCCGCCGGGCGCGAGCAGCCCGCGAGCATGGCCGCGGCCGTCAGGGTTCTGCGGCAGGACATGGTCCTCATCCCACAGGTCTTTGACCGGCCGGCTCGACTCGATCTGTGGCAGCGGGCTCATGTTGCCGGCAACGAGGTACAGGCCTTCGCCATCTGCGGTCGGGACGATCGCGTGCGTGCCGTGCTCGCCACCACCTTTCATGGCCCGTAGCAACTCTTTACCTTCGTACAGGCCGTCGCCGTCAGCGTCGATCAGACGCGTAAAGCCAACGCCCGACTCCATCACGTACATCGAGCCAAACGCGTAGCACAGCCCCTGCGCGCCGTTGAGTTCAACCGGGTGCGCGATCACTTCGGTCTTGTCCTCGTGGTCGTCGACAGCGGGTGGCTTAATCGTGAAGAGGGTCTGGCGGTTTCTATTCTGCTTCTTTCCATCGACCGTGACCTGGTACTTGCGGTACTGAGAAGATACAAAGAGGGTATTGTCGGGACCCGCGCAAATCGCGACCCATGAGCCATGCGTCGGGAAGTCAGTATCAAAGAGTTTCTCGACGAGGAACCCGTTCTTTACCGTTAGGCCCTCAGGCGTACGCGGGTGATCCGGGCGCTCAGGCTCGGGCAGGAGTTGGACACCTGTTTCTTCGGGCTCTTCAGGATCTTCTTCGCCAACCGGTTCTTCGGCAGGCGTTTGATCAGTGCCGGCTTCTTCGTTGTCGTCGCTCGTCTCACCACCACCGCCACCGCCACAACCGGGCAGCATCAAGAGGATGGCGAACAGCGCGGCCAGCAGCTGCAACTCAGGCAGGACGGGTTTCCTTCGCTTCATCATGTCCAGGTTACTCATCAAAAGAATGGATGGCTTGCCAGTGTATTAGTTGACGCAGTAAGTCTATGCTTATTAAGCATAAATCATATCGCATCAACTCAATTATTGACCTAAAAAACGGCTCGTTGGGATCGCTGTCAGCCCCATTTGAGTGAATGATTCTGCGATCGCAACCGCTTCGTGTTGACTTGCGGTGAACGCAAACACGCAAGAGCCCGAGCCAGTCAAGCGGGGCTCTAAATGTTGAGACTTGATCGCATCAAATACATTTTCGATCGCGGGACAAACCTGAATCGCGGCGTCAGTCAGATCATTCATTGGCTCGGGGATCGTTCGAGCTTGATACCAGGCACCCGGCAGCGCATCAGGGATCGCCTCGGTGCTGCCGAGTCGATCAAAGTATTGATAGACCTTGCGAGTCGGGCAATCGCCATCGGGAAATACCAGCACGCAGTGGAATGCGGGCAACTCGGACGCAGGCTCGATCAACTCGCCGATGCCGGTGACCACTGCCGCAGAGCAGCCCAGTACCGCGTGGATCGCGAAAGCGACATCCGCACCCAGCTGGACTCCGAGATCGATAAGCCTGTTGTCTTCAAGCTCGAGTCCGAAGAGCTTCAGCAACCCGACCAGCATCCCGGCGGCGTTGGATGAGCCGCCGCCAAGCCCGGCACCGGCAGGTATCCGCTTGGTCAACTCAGCATGGACCGGCAGGCGTCGGCCAAACTCGCGTTCCATAAGCCCATGCGCCAAGAAGATAAGATCTTGCTCAATCGCCCAATCAATCGGCTGGATTCTCGGCGCGTTTGGATCAAAGGCTCGAAGAAATGTGTTGTCAGCTTCTGAGCGACTCAGCTTTAGCGTGTCTGAGAAGGCCAGCGGTGCCATGATGCTAGCGATCGGGTGCATACCGTCGTCTCGGGCCGGGCCAACCGCTAAGGTCAGGTTGAGCTTAGCCGGGCAATCGAGCACGATCGTTTGTGGGGCACCAGCAGCCATGATCCTCTTAGCGTAGCGGACAAGTAGACAGCGAGGCAGGCTGATTGGCCTGCCTCGCGTGGGAGGATATCTTCACCCGCTCAGGAAATTAGAAAGAAGCTTCCGCATCGACATCAGCGAGTTTGAGCGTTGCCGACTCGCTGGCTTCAACATCGCTGGCATGTGCCGGCAGGTCCAGCAGGGTCAGGATCTGATCCGGCGCTAGGCCCAGGTTGATCGCGCCGTGCAGGGCGGCCCATGTCTTGCGTGCGGCGGCCTGATCGCCAAGCGACTCGGTCCAGCCCGCGAGGATGCGGCGGACGATGGCGGGGAGGGCTTCAGACTGCTGCTGCTTGCCGATCGAGGCCAGCCAGAACATCAGGCGGTACTGCTCGGGCTGTTCAGCAGCGACCCGGGCGTACATCAACGCGGTTTTGCTGATGGGCGAGCGCAGCTCGGCGTGCTCTGCGACAGCATCAAATCGGCGCTGGCAGACGGCATCGAGAAGCTGCCGTTTGTCTTTGAAGTAGCGGTAAATCGAGCCGACGGCACAGTCGAGTTGCTTGGCGATCGTGCGGATAGTGGTGCCGTCGTAGCCCTTTTCTCGCAGGACGCGGGCGGTGGCATCGAGGATCTGCGTGCGGTCCAGGCAGGTCGGGGTCTTGATCTGCGGCGAGTCGTCGCTATGGTCCGCGGTTGCGGGGTTGATTGCGGCGGGCATGACGAATCCCGGGTGGGTTAAGCGTCGTGCGGGGTCGGTGTGAGGGGCGGATGGGGTCGTGCTTCCTGCGTCCATCGAAGTTCACCTCCCTGTGAACTTGGTTTGTTTCGTGAATGAAGGCTTGCCCGTCAAGCCTCTCCTGAACAAGCTATCGGACGTAGTCTACCCAAACGATCAAAGTTCGTGGGAAAACTTTTTAGAACGCACGGAACAACGTCCAGGAGAGCACCAAACCAGCGAAAAAACTAAGCGCCGCGACCATCGTCAGGGCGTGCCGGTCCCGCCAACGCATCAGCCGGACCAATGCACTCGCGCGGTACACCGAGACGGGCCGACCTGTGCGGTACGCAGACAGGTCCTGCACCAACGCGTTCACCGAGGGGTAGCGATCATCAGGGTCTTTCTCCAGAGCCTTGAGACAGATCGCCTCTAAAGCAGGGGGGATGGTTTTGTAAGACGCAATTTCACTCGGCTTCGGCGTCGGGCGTTGCAAAACTTGCTTTAGCACCTCCTCAACATCGTTTCCCCAGACAAGGTTCTTGTCTGTCAGCATTTCAAACAAGATCGAGCCGAGGTTATAGACGTCGGCACGCTCGTCCAGCCCTACGTCACCCCGGGCCTGTTCCGGGGACATATATAGCGGCGTGCCGTAGCGTTTGCCGGGCTGGGTCAATTCGAGGGAGACCATCTTTTTGCCGGTGGTTTCCTTGTCCATCGCTTCTTTGACCGCGGTGTCGGGCTTTTCGCCCCGTACCTTCGCCAGGCCCCAGTCGAGGACCGTCACCTCGCCGAACGCGCCAACCAGGATGTTGGCTGGCTTGAGGTCACGGTGAATAATGCCCTGCGCATGGGCATAAGAGACCGTCTGGCATGCCTGGATGAGAACATCGACCAGCGTCGCCAGCGGGTACTCCGCCATCGTCTCGCGGTTCTTCGCAGAGATCGCCAGCAGGATCGAGCGGAGGTCTTGGCCCTCCAGCTTTTTCATCGTGAAGAACAGCACGCCCGATCGATCCCGGCCCAGTTCATACACCGGCACCGTGCCCGGGTGCGGGATCATCGCTGTTACCCGCGCCTCACGCAGGAACCGCGCGGTTTCGAGCTCTGAGTCCTGCAGGTGCTTGTGCAGCGTCTTGTAAACAACCGTGCGGTGCAGGTTCTTGTCCAGGCACGTCTGCAGTTCGGCCGTGCCACCCTCGGTCAACGGCATGAAGTTGGTGTACTTCAGCGAGCCGCTAAGCCACTGCCGCGGCATCGGCGCATCGGTATCCGCTATCTTGATCGGGTGGGTTTTACTGGGTTGTTCGTCGGGTTCGGGCATCGCTTTACAGCATCGGTTAGCGGGCTGGGCTATCAAATGGCGTACTCAGTTCGGTAACAGTGAACTGGAAAGGATGGCTTTCCCAACCGGTGGCATAGAAGACACGCAATGCGGCAAGCCGCTGCCCGTTTTCGCCGCCACGGAAGGCGTATTCCGCGGTTGTTGTGCCGCCTGAACGCGTACCGCCACGCATGTATGCGCTGCCAGTACTGCCGTCTTCATAGACGGCGTGCGCGGTAATGAACATGCTGCCTGCATCGGTATAAGAGTCTTCGTAGTCGATTGACGCGTCGTAGGTCACGTGGAAAGAGGACTCGCCTTCGCCTTGTTGCTCGATCTCGTGCACGTCCCGATGGATCTTACTACGCACGCGTAGCCCTGTAACCGCGTCCTGCCAGCGGCCGGCCTCTGATACGGGGATGTCAAACGAACCGACGGCCTTTGCGACACGCCATTCTCCGCCCAGCACCATCCGCTCGATCACTTGCACAGGTTGCTCGATGCCTTCAAGCTTGATCTCGAACCTGCTCTTAAATGGCTCGTCAACCTCCCTGCCACGCCACCATTTGCCGCGGGTGTCTCTGCCGCCCGGTGTGTTCCATGGGATCGGCTGACACACCAGGGCTTCGACCTCGTAAACATCAAGATATTGCGTGGCGGCGACGACGATACGCCCGTCATCGGGGCGCTCGACAAAGCCAACGATTGAAACGCTCCAGTGATGGTTCTCGGAGTGTCGCCAGTTCACATCTTGACGCCAATCCACCGTGGTGCCGTCGTCAAGCACACTGCGTTGCGAGTACGGCGTGTACACATCCTGCGTCCTGCAGCCGCAGCAAACGGCAACAGCCACAAGCAAAACCCAAAAGAACATGGTGGTGCGCATAAAGCCCCTGCCCTATTACCCGTCGGTCACACAGCCGTGCGAGGCGTCCTGTACGACCTTGATGTATTTCCAGAGCGTGCCACGGTTGGCTTTGTACGCAGGCTGGATCCAATCGGCCTTGCGTTTTGCCATCTCGTCATCGCTGACGGCGACGCTGATCTCGTGGGTCTCGTCATCGATGGTAATATCGTCGCCGTCCTGCACGAGAGCGATCGGCCCGCCTTCCTGCGCCTCAGGGACAACGTGGCCGATGATAAAGCCGTGGCTGCCGCCGGAGAATCGGCCGTCTGTGATCAGCGCGACATCATCAAGGAACCCAGCACCGGCCAGCGCACTGGTCGGCGTCAGCATCTCGGGCATCCCCGGGCCGCCGGTCGGGCCTTCGTAACGGATAACAATCACGTCGCCGCTGCTGATCTTGCCGTCCTCCAAACCCTGGATCATGTCTTCTTCACAATCGAAGACGCGCGCGGGGCCTGTGAAGCGCAAGCCTTGCTTCCCGGTGATCTTGCCGACCGCACCGCCTGGGGCGAGATTGCCTTTGAGGATTGAGATGTGGCCCTTGGCCTTGAGCGGGGCTTCGAGCGGGTGGACGATGTTTTGATCGGGCTTGAGGGGTTCGTAGTGATTCGCGTTCTCTGCAACGGTCTTGCCGGTGACCGTCATCTGGTCGCCATCGATCAACTCTTCTTCTAATAAGTACTTGACCACGCCCGGCACGCCGCCGACCTCATGCAGTTCTTCCATCACATACTTGCCCGAGGGCTTGAGGTCAGCCAGCAACGGGACGCGGTTGCTCACCGCGAGAAAGTCGTCGATCCCCAACTCGATATCAAACGCATGCGCCATCGCGATCAAGTGAAGCACCGCGTTGGTAGAACCACCCAGCACGGTGATTAACACCATCGCGTTCTCAAAAGACTGCCGGGTCACAATGTCACGTGGCCTAAGGTCCTCTTCAAGCATGCCGAGGATGCGATGGCCCGCACGGACGCACTCGTCCGCTTTGAGCCCATCTTCAGCGGGCGTACAGGATGAGTAGGGCAGCGAGAGCCCCAGCATCTCGATCGCGCTGGCCATCGTGTTCGCGGTGTACATCCCGCCACAGGCACCAGCGCCGGGGCAGCTATTTGCGACGATGGCCTTACGCTCGTCTTCGGTAATCGTCCCCGCGATCGATTGACCGAAAGACTGAAACGCGCTGACCACGTCCAGTTTCTCTTCCTTGCCTTTAATCGTTGTGCAGCCGGGCTTGATCGTCCCGCCGTAGACCATGATCGCGGGGCGGTTTAGCCGGCCCATCGCGATCACCACACCAGGCATGTTCTTATCGCAACCGGGTAATGCGACGAGCGCGTCATACCACTGCGCGCCCATGATGGTCTCGATCGAGTCCGCGATGAGGTCGCGAGACTGCAGGGAGAACGACATGCCGTCGGTTCCCATCGAGATACCATCTGATACGCCGATCGTATTGAACCGCATCGCAACCATATCCGCCTGCTTGACGCCCTCTTCGACCTTGACTGCAAGATCACCCAGGTGCATGTTGCATGGGTTGCCGGCGTACCAGCACGCCCCGATGCCGACCTGTGGTTTGTTGAGGTCTTCGGGGATGAGGCCGGTCGCCAGCAGCATGGCCTGGCTGGCGCCCTGGCTCTTGGGCTGGGTGATGCGGGAAGAGTACTTGTTGAGTGAGCGGTCGGTCATGGTCTTGTATTCCTACGAATCAGACACGAGATTGTAAACCACCTTGCCTAAACGTGAACGTTTTGGGCATGCGATCAAAAACCGAGAATTCGCATAACCCCGGGGCATCGGACCGGTGTCTGATTATCATGGGGCGATGCGTGAAACCCCTATCTTGCCGGTTCTGCTTGCAATCCTGTCTATCGTCATGACGATCTCGCCCGGCTGTGGTGATACACCGCAAGCCGAATCGCCGCCGCCACCCGCGGTCATCGTGGACAACCCGGTGGTGCAGAACGTGACGCGGTACCACGAATACACGGGTAATACCGTTGCGATCAACCAGGTCGACATCGTCGCCCGCGTGCCGGGCATGCTCGTTAAGCAGAACTACGAGTTGCTCGGCGATGACAATCGCGTCAAGCGTGTCGAGGTGGACGAGGTGCTGTTCGAGATTGAGCACGAGCCGTACGAGATCGCGGTTGCCAGTGCGGAGGCAGAGGTGAGCCGGTCCAAGGCGCTTGAGACAGCGGCGAAGTCTGTTTACGAGAGCGAGAAAAAATCATTCGAACGTGGCGCATCGTCGGACCTCGACCTGACGACCGCCGAGGCGGATTTTAAGCAGCGGACCGCTGAGCGGCTTGCGAGCGAGGCGAAACTCGCTCAGGCAGAACTTGAACTTTCGTATACCTACGTCAAGTCGCCGATCGCGGGCGAGGTGTCGCGCAACCTTGTCGATGTCGGGACCTACGTCGGTGGTGGCGGGCCAACAGTGCTCACTCAGGTCACACAAATGCAGCCGATCTACGTGTACTTCGACGTCAGCGAGAAGATCGTGCTGGACTACATCAACCGCGCTGCCGAGCGAGGCCAGCAGGTCGCAGACAACCCGCCCTCGTTGGAGTTAGCGACGTCCTCGGACCCCAATGGGGCCTACTCCCACAACGGCATCGTCGACTGGTGGAACCGCTCAGTAGATACAGGCACGGGCACAATCGATGTGCGTGGCAGGTTGGATAATGAACAACAGCTACTCGTGCCGGGTATGTTCGTCCGCGTTCGTGTGCCGTTTGAAGAAATCAAAGACGCCGTGCTCGTCCGGGAGGACGCAATCGGCACAGACCTGGCCGGTAAGTATGTCCTGATCGTGGTCAAAAACGAAGAGGGTGTCAGTATCGTCAAGCGCCAGCCGATCAAGTTGCTGATACAGGCTGGCAACGGGATGCGTGCGATCGAAGGCCTCTCGCCCGACGCGCAGTACATCACCGCAGGGATCCAGAAAGTCCGCCCGGGGATGCCGGTCAATCCGCAGCACGCCGCGTCATCTAAACCCGCTGAACAGCCTTCCAAACCAGACGCGCAGCCCGGAGAAGAAGCCGATGCTTCTTCTGAAGCCGATGGAGAAGACGCGTGATTTCAGCCTTCTTCATAGACCGCCCGGTCTTCTCGACCGTGACCGCGCTGATCATGGTGCTGCTTGGCGCGATCGCCCTGCCGATCCTGCCCATCGAGCAGTACCCGGAGATCGCGCCGCCCAACGTCCAGATCACAGCCAATTACCCCGGTGCGGACCCGGCGACCATCGTCGATACCGTGACCGCGCCGATCGAGCAGGAGGTCAACGGCGTCGAGGGCATGATCTACATGAAATCGACGACCGACCAAACCGGCCGGGTCTCGATCAATGTGACTTTTGAGTTGGGGACCGACGCGGACCAGGCGGTGGTGTACACGCAGAACCGCGTCGCCGCCGCCGAGCCACGCCTGCCACAGGAGGTGCGCTCACGCGGGATCCAGGTCAAGAAGCGGTCCCCCAGCCTGCTGATGGTTGCGACGCTTTACTCGCCAGACCAGAGCTTCGACTTCCTGTCGCTGAGCAACTACACGACGCTTTATCTGAAGGACGAACTCGCGCGGATCGAGGGCGTCTCCGAGGTCTTTATCTTCGGCGGGCAAGACTACGCGATGCGGGTCTGGCTGGACCCTGACAAACTCGCGTCGCGGGACCTGACGACAGTCGATGTACTCAACGCGTTAAGGGAGCAGAACGTTCAGGTCGCCGCAGGCCGTATCGGCGCTCCGCCCGCAAGCTCAGAGGGCGCGTTTGAGTACATCGTGAACACCGAGGGCCGGCTCAAGACCGCCGAGCAGTTTGAAGACATCATCCTCAAGACTTCGGATGCGGAGGTCAATGGCCGAACCGTTACACGGACGCTCCGCCTAAAGGACGTCGCCCGGGTCCAACTCGGCGCCGAGACCTACGACTGGCAGGCACGACTCAACGGCCAGCCCGGGGTGGGTATCGGTATCTACCAGATGCCCGGCTCGAACGCGATCGAGGTCGCCGACGCGGTGAAGGCTAGGCTCGATGAACTCTCCACAAGCTTCCCGCAGGGTGTCATCCACGACATCACGTTCGATTTCACCAACTACGTCCGCTCCTCGATCAGTGAGGTCGTAACAACACTCTTTATCGCGGCGCTGCTGGTCGTCATCATCACCTTCATCTTCCTACAGGATTGGCGAGCAACCATCGTGCCTACGGTGACGATCCCCGTCTCATTGATCGCGACCTTCGCGGTGATGCTCGCATTTGATTTCAGCATCAACCTTTTCACGCTCTTTGGCCTGATCCTCGCAATCGGGATCGTCGTCGACGATGCGATCGTCGTGGTTGAAGATACCTCCCGACGCATTACCGAGGGGATGGCCCCACGGGACGCGGCCAAAGAAACGATGAAGGAGGTCACCGGCGCGCTGATTGCAACCACACTCGTCGTGCTGGCCGTCTTTATCCCCGCCGCAATGATCGGCGGGCTCACCGGCACGCTCTACCAGCAGTTCGCCCTGACCATTGTCTTCGCGACCTGCTTCTCGACGATCAACGCGCTAACGCTCAGCCCGATGCTCTGTGCGTTGATCCTAAAGCCCGCCAAACCGGTACGCTTCCCGCTGTTCAAGCTCTTCAACGCGACCCTCGATAAAACCCGCGATGGATACATCTGGTTTGTCAACAAAGGGATCCGCCTGGCCGTCCTCACCGTGGTGCTCTTTGGCGGCATCACAGCTGCAGCGGCATTCGGCTTCAAGATCATCCCAACCGGCTTCCTCCCGAACGAAGACCAGGGCTACTTCTTCGTCAACGTCCAGCTACCCGACGGCTCACAAGGCGAGCGTACGCTCGAGGTGCTCAAGGAAGTTGAGAAGATGGCAGAGGCGCAGCCAGGCGTCCGTAGTGTCTTCAGTGTAAACGGGTACTCATTGCTCTCCGGCACGATCGCATCCAATAACGCGATGGTAATCGTGATCCTCGAGGACTGGGATGAGCGGGAGATGCGTACCGAGAACCTTCGTGCGGTCATCGGTGGCCTCGGTGGGCAGTTCGCCGGAATCAAGGAGGCGGTCGTGTTCCCCTTCGCCCCGCCCGCTATCACTGGCATCGGCCAGGCCGGCGGCGTGGAGTATGAACTCCAAGACAAGAACGCGATGGGCTATCTCGCTCTGCAAGAGGCCGCCGACGCAATGGTTTTCTCCGCCTTCCAGCACCCGGACCTGGAGCGTCCGTTCTCAGGGTACCGGGCGACGACGCCTCAGCTGTTTGTTGACATCGACAAGACCAAGGCCCAGCGTCTCGGCGTCCTGCCCGGCGTCTACAACGACACGCTGCAGACCAACCTCGGCGGGTCCTACGTCAACGACTTCAACTACCTCAACCGGGTCTACCGCGTCTACCTGCAGGCGGAGAGTGAATTCCGCGACCAGAGTGATGATATCGTGAACCTAAAGGTGCGTAACAAACAAGGCGACAAGCTGCCGGTCGGTACGTTTCTTGAAGTAAAAGATTCGTCGGGCCCGCAGTCGATCAATCGGTACAACCTCTACCCGTCCGCTTCGATCACCGCGCAGCCGACGGCGGGCCGCAGCACCGGCGAGGCGATCCAGGCCATGCGCGATTTATCTGATCAAAACCTCCCCGAAGGATTCGGCTACGACTGGACCGGGGCGACCTATCAGGAGTTGAAGACGGGCGGCGCCGCGATCATCGCGTTTGCGCTGGGTATTGTGGTCGTCTTCCTTGTCCTTTCCGCACAGTATGAGAGTTGGACCACGCCGATCGCGATCCTGCTGACGATCCCACTGGGTGTGCTCGGGGCGCTGATCGGCATCTTCACGCGTGGCTACGACATCAACATCTACACACAGGTCGGGTTTATCCTGCTGATTGCGCTGGTCGCGAAGAACGCGATCCTGATCGTCGAGTTCGCTAAGCAGCGTAGCGAAGAGGGCAAACTGCCCAAGGAAGCCGCGATCGAGGCGGCGGGCTTGCGGTTCCGCCCCATCCTGATGACTGCCTTCTCTTTCGTTGGAGGCACAGCGCCTTTAGTCATCGCCGTCGGTGCAGGGGCGATGAGCCGACGCTCGCTGGGCACGGCAGTGTTCTACGGCATGATCGTCGCGACAGTGGTCGGCGTGGTCTTTGTGCCGGTGTTCTACTTCGTGATCCAGACGATCGTTGGCAAGTTCAAGAAGACGCCGGCCACAGGAACAGGAGCAAGCTCGTAGACCCAACCTTCATTGATCCGCTTCAGGATCCGGTTCATAAGGAGATCGGCCTAGTTCAAAGGTGATTGCAAACCGCTCGCCATCGCGCTCAACGAGCAGGCGTACACGTGTGCCGGATGGGTCCTTGAAAACCGTGCTAGGGCGGAGAGATTTGTCTTTGAAACCGTTGGCGGCGATCCCGCCATTGACCATCAAGACGCGGTCGCCATCGCGTAGTCCGGCCTGATAAGCGACGCCGTCCTTGATGACGCTTGCGATCATTTTCTTCTGATCCTCAGGATCTGGGATCCACGTGGCTTGCGCCCGATTGATCCGTACTTCTTTTTCTTTCGTCTCGACAATCGGGCCGAAATAGATCCGCTCGCCGGGGCCGTCGATCAGGACCCGCCGGTTCTTGATGGCGTCCATCCCGATGATCATTTTCTCGATCGGGATTTCATCGCCATTCGCCATCAGTTCGGCAAAGGTTTCCTCGACGCTCACTGATTGGATCCGTAGCTTGCCGATTGTGAACTCATCGGCGACCGCGCCTCTAGTGACCGAAAAGCCGCCTTTCGTGGCGGGGCTATAACCTGCGTCGATTGTTACCCAGGCGGGCTTGGTTTCCTTCTGCCACTGGCTCCAGTCTTCTTTGCTCAGGTGCACGCCTCCGGTTGATCCCGTATCGAGGCTGACGAGTTGTTCTTCGCCCTGATTCATGATGCGAAACAGAAGCACACCGAACCGGTTCTCGATGAACGGGAACGAGACCCAGTCTTGCTCGACCTCGTCAGGCAGACTGTCATGATATTTCCAGCGGGATTCTGGCAGATTAATTTCGATCAGTGATCGCCTGATGACTGGCCAGCCGATGATGCCATAGTGCTGCCTATCGATGAAGGGCGTTGAAAGCACATGCATATTGACCGGCTCGGAGAGGCTATCACCTGTCGTACCGACGCCGACGCGGACCGTGGTCTTGTAAAACTTCTGATGATCATCGCTCTTTTCAAGCTTTAGGCTCAGTTCCTCCGCGACTGGCTGGAACAAGGTAAAGGGGAAGCCCGCGCCAGTATCGAGCAACATCGGCATCTCAAATCCTTCGATATTGAGATAGCCGGTAATACGGTTATTGTCGATTGAATTCCTGGTTCCGACGAAAATCCGCTGGTTCTTGCCAGCAAGGTCTTTGGTCGTCTGTTCGCTATGGATATCAAACGCAGCAATGAGTAGACAAAAGCAAAGGATTCGGCATGGCAGGCGTAGGATGGATCGCACGACAGGCTCCCGAAAGGTACAGATCGTTCTTAGAACGTCGCTTGCATCAAGGTAACATAGACCTCGACACCCAGCTCGATCTCTTTGACCGAAACCCACTCGTCTTTCGTATGCGCGGGGTACGGGCTGCCCGGCCCAAGCACGAGCGTGGGCAGGCCTGCCTGGGCGAGGTAGCCGGCATGGGTGGCAAACGGCGCCCCGACGCTGGGTTTTCGCAGGTCATTCGCTTGAAGCGCCCTCTTAACGACGGGTAAAATCGATTTACTCGACTTGGGCAGCAGCGGGGGGTGGGCAACCTTCAGGGTCTGGATGTAGTCGAACTGTGGGTCGGCCTGCTTCAAGACATCCAAAATACCGGCAACAGTTGGCAGCACCGCCGAGTGAGCCTCGCCAGGCACAACTCTGCGATCGACCTCGCATTGGCAGTGCTCTGAGACAATATTCGGCGCGCTGCCGCCCTGAATCAAATTGACGCTAGCGACAGCGCGGCCGGTGAGATCGTGCTCGGCGTCGAGCCCATCGATGTAGTCATTCTTCAGAACAGTAAGTGCCTTGACCATGTCGTTGATCGCGGAATGACCCTCCCAGGGGGTTGATGAGTGGGCGGCCGTGCCATGCGTCTGGATCGTCCAACGCACACAGCCGTTGTGCGCGATCACGGGTACATGCTCCGTCGGCTCACCGACAATAACCATGCTCGGCGACCAGCCCAGCCGCGGCAGGTCGTTGCTGACAAAGCTCTGGATCCCGGTCATCGCGACCTCTTCATCCACACTGAACAGCAAAGCGATATTGTTAGACCTGTTCGATTGCTGCGCATAACGACGCAGCGCCCAGAGCATCGCCGCGCCGGTACCCTTGGTGTCGCAGGCCCCGCGGCCGTACAGTTTGTCGTCACGAAGCTCTGCGCCGAAAGGATCGATCGACATGTGATCCACCGCGACGGTATCGAGGTGGCTGTCGAACAGCACCCATGGCCGGTCATTGCCCGCGCGCAGCGTGAGTAGCAGCTGGTCTGCCTGGCCGTCGACAGGCAGCATCTCGACTTCGAGCATCCATTTGCCGGCTAACTTCGCGAGCAGATCGACCAGCTCGGCCTCGGACTCGGCCTTACCAGTCAACGCGCCGTTGACCGTATCCACACGGACCATGGTCTGAAGCAGCTCAATCACTGTTTCCGGAAGACGTTGTGACATCGCTTGAGTGTAACGCGGCGGCGGATGATCGTCGCGGTAGACTCTGAGATATGCATACGAATGAGCCTAGTAAGTCGCCACTCATACTCGTGCTGGATGAGGCCGGCATTACCAACCTGGCGAAAGAACTAATCAACCGTCGATCAAGTCCGAAACAACGCGGCATACTCGCCGTTGCGGGCGTGCCGGGCAGCGGGAAAAGCACGCTCTCGCAAGAGATCATTAACAGGCTGAACCAGGCGCAACCGGGTACCGCGGTTGGCCTCCCCATGGACGCCTACCACATGACCAACGATAAGCTTGAGGCGCTCGGCCTGCGCAAGCGCAAGGGCGCGGTGCAGACATTCGAAGCCCAGCAGTACTTCAAACACTTGTCACAAGTACGTGACGCAGCTAGGCAACTCAGCCTGCCAACATTTGACCGAGGCATTGATGAGCCGGTCTTCACAGGCAAAGCCGAGCACACTGTTAGTGATCGCACGAAATACATCATCACCGAGGGCAACTACCTGCTGCTTGATTCTCTGCCTTGGACCGCGATCGATCAACTCGCCGACCTGCGGGTTTGGATCGATATCCCGGCCGAGAGAGCAAGGCGGCAGACTATTCAACGGCACATCCGTTTTGGGCGGACTCCTCAGGAAGCCAAGCACTGGTACGAGACGAACGATCAACTCAACGCGGATTTCATTCGAGACCGCAGCAGACATGCAGACTTGATCGTGCGCTGGCCCTGATGTTGAGCGGGTGATTTAGAAAGGGCCACGCACCGGGTTGATGATCGCGTTGTCATGCCCCGGCACGATCTCATCAGCAACTTCGAGGATTTCCTTCAGCGAGTCTTGCGCCTGCTCGACATCGAAACAGCCCTTGAGAACCCGGCCGTGCTCGATATGTTCGATCGTAGGCGCGGCGTCACCTCCGACAATCGTGGTTGAACGGTGATGACTCAGCAGCAACCCACAGGTGCCGGGCGTGAAGCCAAAGGACGGGAACAGATCGACCTG
Source organism: Planctomycetota bacterium (assembly GCA_039188575.1). Taxonomy (GTDB): domain Bacteria; phylum Planctomycetota; class Phycisphaerae; order Phycisphaerales; family Phycisphaeraceae; genus JAHQVV01. The sequence goes on from JBCCYY010000016.1 coordinate 26,475, forward strand.
GTCGGCGAGTGTGTCCGGCGCGGCCTTGCACTTCTGCAAGACCGTGATCTCCTGCTTGAGCAGGTCGCGGACCTCTTCGTCGCCTTCTTCATGTTCAAAACGGGACAGCAGTTCTCGGCCGATGACCTCGCGCTCGGTCTCGCTGATGTACCAATTGGCATCCGGGAACGCTGCGAGGCCATACCGGTGGGCAGGGCGGAAGCAAGTCAGGAACACATCGGTGATATCCGATGGTGTCAGCCCGCTACGCTCGGCCAGACGGGGGACAAGGACCTGCGGCGGCAAGGCGGGATCGACGAGGATCGTCTTCTCGCCGCTACGGATCAGGGTCGTCGTCGCGTGGGCGGTGCGGGCCGGGCCCTGCTTGTCCCATAGTTCGTTGATGCTCAGCGCACCGATGCTGATGATGCGGTAGTCCATAGTTCTTGATGCTGCGTGTTTACTCGCCGGTAAGGTGGTCGACATGCTTCCAGGGCAGCGTCCCGCCGAGTTCATCTTTCTTCTGCTTGAGGCGTTCGAGCACATTGGCCGGGAGCAGGGGGTGTAGCCGATCGATCTCGCCACCCGCGGCGATCTGTTTGATCAGCGTCGAACTGGTAAAGCCGTAGGCCTCACCCGACATCACGAAGACCGTCTCGATCTCGGCGATCGCGCGGTTGGTTAGTGCGAGCTGGAACTCGAAATTCAGGTCGGTCACGTTCCGAAGGCCGCGGAGGATCGCCGTCGCACCGATCGATCGGGCGTAGTCCACGGTCAGGCCCTCAAACGCATCAACCTCGACCTGTGGCCCGCAGTGCTCGGCAATGAGTTCGTTGATGATCTCCTTACGCTCATCGAGCGTGAAGATCGGACGCTTCGCGGGGTTCGTCCCGATCGCCACGATGAGCCGATCGAAGAGGTTCTGGCCCCGCTTGATAATATCAAGGTGACCGTTGGTGATCGGATCGAAGGTACCGGGGAACAGGCCGAGTTTGACCTTGTGCCGGTTGTGGTTTTCGTGTTCAGCAGGCATCGCAAAAGTATAGGGGATCGACGAACAGAGCCCACCGCGCAAAACAAACCCCGCACAAGGGCGGGGCCCGTAGGTGAATCTTTTGATCAGCGGAACGGCTGGCTTACTGCGGCGGGGTCAGCTGTGCCCGGCCGATGACAAGGCCGTCCTCGCCGGTCCAGACCTGCATCTTGACCAGCGAGTACTGCTGGAAGACACGGACGACGTCCACAAGATCCTCGGTAGGGATCGGTGTACCAGCGCCTTCGCCGATCGCGTCGGGCAGGCCCTTCTCGTCGAATAGCTTGACCCAGGAGAGCATCAGGGATCCGAAGCGGTCGGGCCGACCCGTCATTGCGAGCACGGGGGTCTCGGCGAGGCGGTGCGGCTGCCCCTCGACCTCGATCCGCATGGCCTTGCCGGCCTTGTTCGCATCGACGCACTTCTTGAAGAAGGCTTCCTGCGTGCAGACGACATAGTAGTCGCCGATGGTGCCGTACACGATCTGGATCGGCGCGATCTCGGGGAAGTCCAGCCCCTGCGAGATGGGCAGGCCGATGTCAGCCACTTTGTAGGAACTGCCACCGTACTCACCAGTGCCCTGCGGGATCAGGCCGGCCTCGAAGCTCATCACCGCGACGTTGGCGAGCATCACGGCATTGTCAAACATCGTGTTCATATCGGCCGCGGCCGAATCGTCGTTCATCTTGACGGCCAGGCCAAGCACGGGCATCTGCACATCGACGCTTGGGTCGACAGCGTCGCCATCAACAGCGCCCATGAATATCACGGTCGGCTCATCGAGCTTGGGCAGCAAATCATCGACAAAGGACTTGCCGCCGACGAGCATGTTGAGGTTTGCCATATTCTCCCGGGCCTTTTCGTCAGGCTCGATGTTGAACGTGATGGCAGAGATCGTATCGACCGGCAGGGGGCCGAACTCAGCAACGCTGGTTTCGCCAAGCATCGCCATCATCTCGTCGAAGTCGGGGCTGATGCCGAGGTAGGTCGCGTCCAAGCCCTTGCCTTTGCGGATAACGCCCAGGGCGTGCTGCGAGTCCTCGTTCTCGATAGCAAGCATCGTCATCGATCGGTCACCAGGCAATTCGCTGGTCCACTTCTCGTAGTGCTCGGTATCGATCAGGCGGGGGGCGTTCGCGGGCTGCGTGAGGATCGACCGGAGGTAGTCGTAGGCCTCCAGTTCGGCCATGGCGACCCACTCGTCCGTCATGACGATGTAGCCGTTGCCATCACCACCGGTGTAAACGGGGTTGCCCGCGATATCGCCCGCACGCTTCAGAGCGAGTGACTCGATCGCGTGGTCACGGTCGGCCTGCTTCACCTTGGTGAAGATCACGCCGGGCAGCTCGTTGCCTTCTTCATCTTCGCCCTGGCTGAGTACAACGACATCATCGCCAAAGTAGGCCTCCATGAACTCATCGACGCTCATACCCATCGCGGCAAGGAGGTCGCCCGAGCCCTCGGCGACTTCGATGGCGTCACGCCACTTGTCGCCCAGCGGGCCCTCGGTCAGGTCGCCAAGCCAGTCGGCGGGGTCTTCGATATGGATGTAGACCGGCGTGTCGGCCGGCGCAAGCTCGGCGGGGGCCTGCGCCCAGGCGGGGGCCTGCAGCATCAGGGCGGCGCTCAACGCGAGGGCGGTGGTCAGGCGTTTGGTTTTTCGTAGATTCAGCATCATTTTGCTCCAAGGCGTGGGTGGTCTTGATTAGGCCCGGCTCTGCTCGTTTTCGGATTCGAGCGGTGCAAAGAATTCTTTGAGGTCGGGTAATGAGTCGCCCAACACTTCAAACAGGCGATCAACGCTAAGGGCACCGGGTGCTTCACTGACCGCGGTGGTCAGGGTCTTGGCCGGGTCGGTCGCGGAGGACTTGACCCGGGCGATCAGTTTGCCCAACTCGACCTTCGGCTTGTCGTTGTGAGTTACCACCGACTCATCGTTCGGTTGCGTGGGGTTGTTAAGTTGATCGGCAGTGGATGGCTCGCTCGGGTCCTGCATCAGAACGGACCAGCCGACGAAAGCGGCAAGCAGCAACGCGGCCGCGACGGCGTACGGAAGTACCGAGAAACCGATACGGCCAAGGACAGCAGGGGCACCATGGGCCTCTGCGTTCGCTCGCATCACCGATTGGACAAACGCGTCCTCGCTCTGAACCAGCTCCGGCTCGCGTTGAGCGAGTTGGTCGATCCATTGCTGCTCGAAGCTGTCAAGCGGGGCCAGTTCGTCTTCGGGGTTGTGATTTGTTTCGTTCATGGCATGAGCCTTTCGGCCTGGGGTTCTAGAAGCTCTTTCATGCGTTGCCGACCGCGGTATAAGTGGCTCTTGACGGTGCCGATAGGCATCTCCAAGGCTTCGGCGATCTGGTCCAGCGGCAGCCCCTGCTGGTAATGCATCGCGATGGCGACACGCTGCGGTTCGGTGAGCCTTGCCATGGCCTGCTGCACCAGGTCTTTGGCTAGCGTTTGTTGCTCTTGTTTCTCAAGCCGGCCGGACGGGCCGGTGGTATTCTCGGTTTGCAGTTGATCGGGTTCGATACCGGCGGCGGGGCGTCGGCGTTTGGCCTTCTGGCCGTGGTTGATAGATAGCCGGCGGGCGATCGTGAGCAGCCAACCCCGCATGGGGTATTTCGCATCGAATCGGCCGGCATGCTTAATCGCTCGGAGGAACGTCTCTTGAGCAAGGTCATCGACGGCCGATCGGTCGTAACAAACCGCCCGAAGGAAGCCGCGGACCGGCGCCTGGTGACGGCGGACGAGTTCTTCGGCCGCGGCCGAGTCTCCCGACGCCACACGTGCTGCCAACTGCCCGTCATCGCAGGCGTGGGTCGGCAGGTCGCTGCTGGCGTAAAGAGCCGTCACAGCAGGGGATACCGGGGGTTTCGGCGCGGGTTGCATCGGGCTCCCGATTTGAGGGACAGGCTCACCCACCGTGCTGCGGCGTGGGCTTGGGCGGCTTATCGGCACCACGGCGGGCCTTAAAAAACGACTGTAGCAGGTCCAGACACTCCTCCGCTAGGACCCCGCCACGCCACTGGACGCGGTGGTTAAAAGCCTCGGTATCGAGCAGTTGGTGCAGGGACTCGACACAGCCCATGTTCGGGTCGGTGATGCCGAAGACGACGGCTTCGAGCCTGGCGTTCACCATCGTCCCGGCACACATGGGGCAGGGTTCCAGCGTCACCGCGACCCGACAGCCGTCCAGCCGCCAGGTTCCGAGCTTCTTCGCCGCCTCACGCATCGCAATCAGCTCGGCGTGGGCGGTCGGGTCGGCCCAGTGCTCGCGCATATTGTGGGCCTGGGTGAGGACCTCGTCGCCGCGGTAGACCACCGCGCCGACAGGTACCTCGCCGATCGCGGCGGCCTGCTCGGCCTGCTCAATCGCGAGTCGCATCATCGCGGTGTCCTGGTCGGTGACATCCATACCAGCAGTTTAGCAGTGGTGAAGCCATTTCTGTGAAGTACGATGAACGGATGAGGATTGTGATTGCGCCAGATAGTTTCAAGGATGCATTGCGGGCCCGCGGGGTGGCAGAGCGGATCGCGGCTGGGCTGCGATCAGTCTTGCCGGGTGTATCTGTCGATAGTCTGCCGGTCTCGGATGGGGGGGAAGGTTTTGCGGGAGTGTTCGGCGAACACCCTGGCGTGCATTTCCAAAGTTCAACCACCACCGACCCGCTGGGAAGACCAATCGAAGCGCAGTGGGGCACGCTATCAGGCAAGCCGCCCGTATCGTTCTATGAATTGGCCAGCGCGTCTGGTCTTGAACACTTAGCACGATGTGAACGCAACCCGATGCGGACGACAACATTCGGCACAGGCACCTTGATCCGGGATACCCGAGATATCGGCGAGCGGGACATCGTCCTGGGGATTGGCGGGAGCGCGACAACGGACGCGGGCTGTGGGATCGCCCAGGCACTCGGGATGACTTTTTTTGACTGTGAAGACAGGCTGATGAAGCAGCCGATCACGGGGGCGGACCTGCTTCAGATTGCCTGGCTCAAGAAACCGGTCGACGCGGAGGCGAGCGGTGTGCTGATGCGGATCGCTTGTGATGTCACCAACCCACTCACCGGACCCAACGGCGCGGCATACGTCTACGGCCCACAGAAAGGCGCAACACCCGGACAAATCGAACAACTCGACGCGGGTCTTCGCCATATGGCCCAGCTCTGGCGGGACCAACTCGGCGTGGACGTCGAACACCTGCCCGGCGCCGGTGCGGCGGGCGGTGTGGGTGGCGGGCTCGTCGCGATGCTCGGTGCGGAACTGGTGCCCGGCGCGGAGCTGGTGCTCGACATAATCGGTTTTGACGAACGGATGAAGGATACCGACCTGGTGATCACCGGCGAGGGCAGGCTCGACGGCCAGTCCTTGCAGGGGAAGGCCGCGATCGCTGTAGCCAGGCGTTGCCAAAAAGCCGGCGTCCCCTGTGTTGCCCTAGTCGGCTCGGTCGGCGAGGGGGCCGAGCAGGCACTCGATCACGGCCTGTCCGCGTATCAAATCATCGGAGAAGGACTGCCTGCCGAAGAATCGATCCGACGTACGGGCGAGCTGCTCGAACTGGCTGCGATGAAACTTGCGCGAGAACGCCTGCTCGATTAAGCCCCAGCCGCTATCCTTAAAATATGCGCGACCACCTCCCCAAGATCATTATCATCGGCCTGCTGGTCCTCATTGTCGGCGTGCCGATCGTGCTGCGGCCCAACACACGTGCTTCAGGCGACGTGAACGCGGAGCGTCTGGTGATCCATACGCCTCACAATGAGCAGATCCGCTACGAGATCGCCGAGGCTTTCAACGACTGGCGTACCGCCAACGATACGCCCGCGGTCGAGATCGACTGGCGGACCGTGGGTGGGACGGGCGACATCCGCAAGAACATCCTCAGCCAGTTCACCCAGCTGGTGAATACGGGCGTCGACCTCGACAAGCAGGGGATCGGAGCGGACCTCTTCTTCGGAGGCGGGGAGTACGATCACGATCTTGTTGCAGAGGGTATCGAGCGAGAAGTTGATGGAGAGACAATCTATACCCGTGTGGTCATGGACCCGGAACTAGACGAAGCGCTCTTTAACGCGGCGTTCCCACAAGCAATCATCGGTGGCGAGAAACTCTATGGCAGCTACACCTTCGAAGAAGATGGCGAACAGGTCGAGATCATCGGCTGGACCGGTGTTACGCTCTCGAGCTTCGGCATCGTGTTCAATCGCGACTCGATCAAACAACTGGGCATCGACGAGCCAAAGGTCTGGGCCGACCTCGGCGACCCGCGTCTACGTGGCTGGGTCGCTCTGGCGGACCCGGGGCACTCCGGCTCGATTTCAGCGACTTTCGAAACCATCCTGAAACGCGAGGGCTGGACCCAGGGCTGGATCACGCTGCGAAACGTGTTCGCAAACGCGCGCTACTTCGCGACGAGTTCCGACCGGGTCCCGGTTGACGTGTCACGCGGCGACGCGGCTGCAGGCATGTGCATCGACTTTTACGGCCGATACCAGACCGGCATGGTCGGCGACGACCGTATGGGCTACAACGACCCCATCAAGGATGGGCGGAGCCTGACCGCGACGACGGCCGACCCGATCACGCTGCTGCGCGGGGCGCCCAACCCCGAACTCGCGCGCGAGTTCATCGCCTGGCTGCTAACCCCTGAAGCACAGGCCCTGTGGCAGCGATCCCTTGGTGATGGCAGCGACGAGCTGGTCCGCCCTCGACAGTACGAGCTCCGGCGCCAGCCGATCCGCAAAGACCTTTTTACTGATGCATCACGCGCGAGCTGGGTGGATCAGGAACTCGACCCCTACCCGACCGCGGTTCCTTTCCCGGAAGGCACGCCCAGCTACTTCAGCATGGTCGCCCCGGTGACGAAGGCGATTGCCAGCGAAATCCATAACGACATGGTCTCCGCGTGGCGGGCGCTCAACGACGCGATCGAAGCGAAGCACCCGAAGGCCGATGAGATGCGGCGGCTGTTCTATGAGATGCCGCCGGACCTTACGCTGACCTGGCCAGATGAGGAACTCGACAAGAACTGGCTAACGATCCAGCGCGACAAAGACCACCCCCGCCACAGCGAGGTGGTTGATCACCTCGGGACTTTCAAGAAGCACCTAGGGACCCTGCGTGACCGCAGCAACCCATCGGTGATCGAGGGCAACCGCCTCAAGTGGCGCGAATTCTTCCAGACGAACTACCGCAAGGTCGTGGTGTTGGCGGGGCAGTAGTCAGCACACGCCGTGCAATCAAGTAGCCCAGGTGTTCTAGAACTCGATACCTCTCGCTCACGCTTCGTGCTCTGACGAATCGTCTGATTCAGGCTTTTCAGACTCATCCGGGCGGGCGATGATCGCGGCACCTTCCTTAGGTGTGATCTGGCCGATCACGGTAACACTGCCGGTAACCCGCTGGCCTTCTTTGACCTGCAGGCGGGGGGAGAGGTCCTTGAGGATATAGAGCTCGGTTGTGGAGCCCAGCTTGATCAGGCCGATGCGCTGGCCGCGTTGGATGACCTGGTCTTCGTGGACGTGGCAGACGATCGTGCGGGCCAGCATCCCGGCGACCTGACGGACCGCCGCCATTTTGTACCGCCGGTTGGGGTGCACCAGCACAAGCAGATTACTCTCGTTGTCCTCGGCCGACTCGGGCTTGAGTGTGTTCAGGTGCTCGCCTGGCGTATGGGTGATCGACTCGACCGAGGTGTGGTACGGGCTGTAGTTGATGTGCACATCCAGCACGCTCATAAAGATCCGTACGCAAACAGCGGGCCCGCCCAGGGGCTCATAGTGGTCGATCTCATGGATCGAACTGATCCGCCCGTCGCACGGCGCGACCATCACCCCCCGCTGGGTCGGCGTGCGCCGTTCCGGGTCGCGGAAGAAAAGCAACAACCCGAACGTGGCCGGCACCGTCAGGATCAACAAGAACCACAGCCCGAGCAGCGTGACAACGACGCTGAGCATGAAACCGACGGCGGCGATCGTAATGCACTCAAGCTTGGCGTGTTTACTGAGCATGGATGAAGACCTGACCGCCGCCATGGTATCGGCCAACCGTTCGGCCGTGGTCCAATCGCGCAAAGAAAAACCGGCCCACGAACAAGCCGGTCGATTCATTCAAAATGTCGCACGCTTACTTCGCGGAGGACTTGCCAACAAAGAGGCCGACGAGCCCGAAGATCACGCTGACCGCGAGGATGCCGCCGGCGACGATGTAGGTCTTCGAGTTCTCGCCGATGGGGTCGATGCCTTCCATCAGCGTGCCCTGCACGCCGTAGATCGCTGGGATGATCGCGGCGAGCCCGACGATCATGGCGATCAGCACGCCGAAGAGCATGCCTGCGCCAAACCAACTGCCTGCGGGGTCGTAAGGGTCGCTGTAAGCGACGGTCTGCCGTGCGGCACCGGCACCGGTGGTGGCTGCAGGCGCCGGTTCACCGCCGCTGAGATTTTCCAGGCCGGATGGGCCGGACGTACCGGTCTCCATCGAGATTTCACCGTCGAAGACACCCGAGGAGCCGATGGCGGACTCCATCGAGATGCCAGTGCCAGCGCTATCAGCACCGGGGTAGATTTCGTCGAGCAGTTCCGCACCGAGCGAGGTGTCGTCCGACTCGCGGGTCAGGTCAAGGAGGCCGGAGCCGGAGCCGACGGACTCGAGCGCGAGCTCTTCGTCGTCGATCATCGGGCCGGTGACCTGGGTCTGAGCCATGGGGTCGGCTAAGTCAATCTCACCTGCATCGAAGACGCTGACGCCGGTCGCTTCGTTGGGGTTTTCGTCAGGCGGGTCGACACCAACCGAGGTTTCGGTCTTGAGGTCGATGGCGTCTTCGATGCCGGTGTCGGCAAGCTCGATCGGGGCATCAGAAGCGGCGTTGGTGGACTTGGCGTCGACCTGGTCCCGCTTGAACATGAGTTTGTCGCCGTCGCGGAACTGTTGCAGTTCGTTTCGGGCGGCCATGTCCTTGATCGTTTGCTCGTCTACCCCAAGCTTGTCAGCGGCTTCTTCGAGCGTGTAGAACATCTTGGCCATCGCGGGCTCCTGCGGGATTCATTCGGTCGGTTGGGCCTGGTTACAAGTCGGATCGCGTCACACGCACGAATACCGTAGGCCCGGTACTTTCAGGACTTTACAGCATAACCTTGTTCACGGGTTCTGACAAGACCTGTGTTGGGGTATCATCTCGGACGTAAAATGCCCGAAATCCAGCTCCAACAACTTGTTACCGCCGCTCCGGCGGCCGGACAGGGCTGCTCGACCGCCGCCGGGCCTGCCGTCTCGCCCTCCAGCGACCCGGCCAACATGACCGGCAACGGCCCGAGCGTCTACCTCGAGACGTTCGGCTGCCAGATGAACGTGCTGGACAGCCAGCTCGTCGTCAGCCAGCTGCGCGGCCTGGGCTACCGGTTCACGGATAGCTGGCAGTCGGCAGACGTCGTCCTCTACAACACCTGCTCGGTCCGCGAACAGGCGGAGAACAAGGTCTGGTCCCGCGTCGGGCTGGTCGGCAAGCACAAGCTTGAAAAGCCCGGCACAGTGCTCGGCGTCATCGGCTGCATGGCCGAGCGCGACGGCACCGACATGATCAAACGCTACCCGCAGATCGACCTGCTCTGCGGACCCGGTGAACTCGACAAGGTGCCGATGCTGATCGACAACGCGTTCAAGACAAAAGTGATCGATGAAGAAAATAGCCGCGAGGCTACGCCTCGCCGGTCCGACAAACCCCGCTTCTCCACCGTCGCGCTGCAGGGCAACACCCACCGCCGAAGCTCAACGCTCAGTGCGGCGAGCGACAAGCTCGAACTAATCGACCTGTCACGCAGCTTCTCTTCTACTGACACCGAGCTACCCGGAGAGCACGTCGTGGGCGGCGGCCGGTCCGCGTATGTCCGTATCACGCGTGGCTGCAACAAGCTCTGCACCTACTGTGTCGTGCCCAACACGCGCGGGGCCGAGGTCCACCGCCACCCCGACCACATCGTCGACGAATGTAAGAAACTCGCCGATCACGGCGTGATCGAGGTCACACTCCTCGGCCAGACCGTCAACCACTACCACTACGACCATTCCGCAGCCCAGCAGGTCGACGGTGTCTGGCAGCCACAGGTCGGTACGGTTATCAGCCCGAACAAGGGCACGGGCGGGCCCTCGCCAACGTTCAACAATACGACAACAAGCTTCGCCGACCTGCTACACCGGATCCACGAAGAGGTGCCAGCGATTGAGCGTTTGCGGTTCGTGACCTCGCTGCCGCGCGACTTCGGGGACGACATCCTGCAGGTGATTGCGGACAGCCCGCGCATCTGTCGGTATCTGCACCTGCCAGTGCAGTCCGGCTCCAACCGCGTGCTGGCTAAGATGAACCGCGGCTACCGCGTTCAGCAGTACTTCGAATTGATCGACCGCGCGAAAGCCATGATCCCCGGCGTCACCTTCGCCACCGATATCATCGTGGGGTTCCCTGGCGAGACGGATGAAGACTACCAGCAAACCCGCGAACTGCTCGAGTACGCCCGCTACAAGAACAGCTTCATCTTCAAGTACTCGCCCCGGCCCGGCACCGCGGCGTACGACCGCCTGCCCGACGATGTACCGGACGCTGTCAAGCGCGAACGCAACAACGATCTGCTCGCCCTGCAGTCCCAGATCAGCGCCGAGATCCACCAGAGCCATCTCGGGCAAACCGTCGAGGTCTTTGTCGAGGGCATCTCGAGCAAAACGCGCAAGCAGGGCGGTGATGCCGCGGAGCAAACCCAACTGTCCGGCCGTACCAGCGGCGACCTGATCACCTTCTTCGAGGGCGATGCTTCGCTGATCGGGCAGATGGTACAGGTCAAGGTGGAGTCGGCGTTGCCGTTGGCGCTGATTGGCAAACTGGATTAACAATGGCCTGCCACCTCCCCGATACCAACCTGCACCTTGGCGAATGGTCGCCGACGCCATTGACGCGTGTGGCGCTCGGGACTGAGGCGCCATGCATCTGGTCCAAGCTCGAGTTTATGAACCCTGGTGGATCGACCAAGGACCGCATCGCCAGCCACATCCTCACCAAGGCCTACCGCAGCGGGGCGATCCAGCCCGGCGGCACGGTCGTTGAGGCGTCCAGCGGGTCGACCTCGATCGCGATGGCCATGGTCTGTGCTCAGCTTGGGCTCAAGTTCATCGCGGTCATGCCGGCCGGCGTATCGAACGAGCGTTCGCTGATCATCGAGGCCTATGGCGGCGAGGTCTATCACGCCAACTCAAGTGCGACCATGGGCGACTGCATCAATGAGGCCCGGCGTTTAGCTCATGAACTCGGTGCGTTCCTGCCCGCTCAGTTTGAGAATCCCGACAACGCCGAGGCCCACCGCTTCGGGACGGCCCGCGAGATCATCAACCAGCTGCCGACCCAGCACGTCGATGCCGTCGTCGCCGGCGTCGGCACCGGGGGGACACTCGTCGGGCTGTATCACGGCCTGCGGGATCACGGCTGCATGGCGACGCCTGTGCTGGCTAATCCGGTGGCGTCGTCGGGTGGCTCTCTCGCGGCGGGCTGCTTTGATCACGCCGAGTGCTGCTCGGCCTATTCCAAGCGTATCCCGGGCGTCATCGACAACATGTCTCGCTTGTTCAAGCCAAGCGAACTGCAAGGCCTCAAGACCGTCGAGATCGCAGATGAGGACGCGATCGAGACAGCAAGATGTTTAATCAAGCTTGGCTTCCCGGTCGGCCCAAGCTCCGGGCTCAACTACGCTGCCGCGGTCAGCACCTACCAGCAACTGCAGGAAACGGGCATCGAATCGCCTGTCGTGGTCACGGTCTTCTGCGACCGTATGGAGCGGTATTTCTCGACCGAGTTGTTCAGCCAGGCCCGACAGGCTGGCCACGCAGCATGCCACGGATCACGTTAAACGGCGCTACCACCATCTTCCGCCACTCGACCTTTGTGCCATTGGCCGCGATCAGGAGGGCGGTGACGTCGTCACCATCCAGGTCGTTGGCGTCGTCTTGTTCCAGGCGCTTAATCAATGCGGGGATGATCTCTCCTGGATCGTGAGTGTTCAGTGTGTCCAGCCGGTTGGCCAGGCCGCGGACGCCGACCTGTCTGCCGTCGCTGCCGCGCGACTCGATCAACGCATCGGTGTAGAGCAGCAGCATATCGCCGGGATCGAAGGTGATGTCGGTCTGCTGATAGCCCGCATCCTCGAAGATTCCGAAGGGCAGATCGGCTGAAGCCTGCGTGCTCTCGTCATCAGGGTCGACACCGAGGATATGCCAGCAGCGTTCCTTCGCGCGATACCACATCGGTGCGGGGTGGCCGGCGTTGCTCAGCGAGAGCTTGCGTGAGGGCGCGAGAAACGACATGGCGACCGTCGTGGCGAACCGGCCTTCCTCCGTGATCTCCGCGAACTTCTGGTTCATCGCCTTCATGAACATCTTCTGGCTCGTGAAGTTTACGTACCGCTGCATGAGGGAGCGGAGGTCCTGCGCGGTCTCGGAGACCGTGCTGCCGTGGCCTGCGACGTCGGCGAGGATCACACGCGTGATCCGGCCCGACGCGCACGACGAGAGGTAGTACACGTCCCCGCCGCGCTTGGCACCCTTGTGCGGCTTGGCGTAGAGGTAGCCGTCCAGCCCGGTCATCGCGAGCGTCTGGTCCGCCGCCTCGGTTCCGCCCCAGACCTGGAGGCACTGGAGGCTGGTTGTTGGGCTTGTCTTGGCCATCGGGTCCTCAGTGGTACAAAAAAGCGTGCCCCCCGATCAGGGAGCACGCTTGGATTGTAATCCACAACCGTCCGCTAAAGCGTCTCAACTCTTTAAAGCGTCGTTGAGCGCTTTGGCTGCATCCTCCTTGGAGGTGCCCGGCTTCAGAACCTTGCCCGACTTTTTCGTCTCGGCATCAACAAGCAGAATAAACCCGTTGCGCCCCTTGTTGTCAGCCCAAATCTTGTCGAGGCCAAGCTCCTTCAGCATCTTCTCAGAGGCCTTGGCTTTCGTCTTGTTGGTCACGTCGACCTTGACGAAACCGACGGGCTCGTCATCAAACCCCTCGACGAGCGAGTCGTAGACCGGGTTCATCGCCTTGCACCTGCCGCACCAGTCGGCGTGGAACTTCAGGACGTAGACGTCGGTCTCCTCAAGGGCAGCATCTGCAACGGCCTCTTCGATATCAACCGTTGTAGTGATCGCGGCGGGGGTTGAAGCGGGGGCGCTGCACATCGAACAGTCGGCGCCGCCAAAGGCCCAGAAGGAGCTGATGCCGGTCACGGCGAGTAAAGAAGCGGTAACGGGGAACCAAGCTGTCATGCGATAACTCCAGGGTTAAGGGGGTGGGTGCGTGTCCCGTGCTAAACTAACCAACCAAGTCGGGTATTCCGCAATACTGATTTTTTTATGACACGATAGGCCGGTTGATGAAGCTGTTTGATGCCCACCTGGACATGGCGATGAATGCGTTGGACCACGAACGGGACCAGACGCACCCCGTCTCCAGGCTGCGCGAGCGCGAAGCGGTTGGTGTGCCCGATGATCGCGGGATCGCGACGGTCAGCATCGACGAGCTCAAGCGTGGCGGTTGCGGGGTCGTGCTCAGCACTGTCATCGCCCGGGCCAAGCCCTGGGTCACCGCCGACCGGACCGGCCAGCAGGGCGACATCGACTGGCCCGAGCCTTCGATGGCTTACGCCGTCGCGATGGGGCAGCTTGCCTACTACCGCCTGCTCGAGTCACAGGGCCACCTGCGTCTGCTGACGACCGCGGAACAGCTCGGCCAGCACACGCAAGGCTGGCAGGCCGATAACGCGCCAGTCGGCGTGATCGTGACGATGGAGGGGGCCGACCCGATCACTGAGCCGGAACAGGTCCGGCACTGGTACAACGCGGGCGTGCGGACGTTGATGCTCGCGCACTTCGGCAGGTCGCACTACGGGCACGGCACGCCCACAAGCGACCCGGATAACCGGCACGACATCGACGGTCCATTAACCGATGCGGGCCGCATGTTGCTGCCGATCATGCACGAACTGGGCATGCCGCTGGACCTGACCCACACGAGCGATAAGACGTTTGCCGAGGCCGTCGACCTTTTCGAGGGCCGCATCTACTCGAGCCACACCGCCTGCAGGGCGATCGCCGAGATGCCTCGGAACCACACAGACGAACAACTCAAAGCAATCATCGAGCGCGATGGTGTCATCGGGCTTCCCGTCTTCAACCACTTCCTCGACGCTTCTTACCAGGAAGATTCGCCGAAGGATAACGTGACCTACGCGAAGCTCGCCGAGCACATTGACCACATCTGCCAGTTGGCGGGCAGTACGAACTGTGTTGGTATCGGAAGTGATGCGGATGGCGGCTTCGGTAAAGAGCACATGCCCGCAGAACTCGATACGCATCGGGATATCATCAAACTTACCGAGACGCTGTCAGAACGTGGCTATACCGACGAGGACATTGACGGCATACTGCAAGGCAACTGGCTCCGCTTCTTCAGCGAGACGCTACCCGGCTGACTGACCAAACACTGCGTCAGCCAAGCGCCAGCACGAGTGCATACGCCACGCAAGCAAGCGCTGATGCGGTGGTCCGTAGCGTATTGAACAGGGTCCACCGAGCCAGATAGTGATCCCAGAGGTCTGCCGCTTCGCTTGTCTCGGGATCAACCTTGGCTAGCGTTTCGTTCAGCGGTACGTTGCCCGCGATAGTCACACCGACACAACCCACAACGTACAGCGCGGCCCCGACGAGATAGAGCCAGAAAACAACGCCCTGGCCGGTCCTTACACCAAGGAGCATCGCGATGATAAAAACCACACCGGTCCCGAACATCGCGATCATCGCCAAGGGGTTGATCACGGTGATATTGATCGCCTGCATGGCTGCGGTACCGTGTGCCTTGGGCAGCCGGGCCAGTGCCGGCATCACGAAGTTAGAGAACGTGAAGAAAATCCCGGCCACGATACCGCTGCCGAATACCGCCGCGATCATCAACCCATCAAGTGCGTCCATGCGCCGCTCCAAGCCCTTGCGATACTATACGTGTGCCAGCTTGTTCAGCCCGTTGTAAGCGGCGATCTTGTATGCCTCGGCCAAAGTCGGGAAGTTAAAGACGTTGTTGATGAAGAACTCGGCCTTGCCGCCCAGTGCCATGCAGGTCTGGCCGATGTGGACCAGCTCGGTCGCCCCTGTGCCGATGGCGTGGACGCCGAGGATCTCGTGCGAATCCTGATGGATCAGCAGCTTGAGCATGCCCTGGTCGTCACCGATAATCTGCCCGCGAGCGATCTCGCGGTAGTGTGCGATGCCCGCCTCGTAGGGGATCCCCTCGTCGGTGAGCTGGCTCTCGGTCTTGCCGACCATGGAGATCTCGGGCACCGCGTAGATGCCGTAGGGGAACAGCTCCTGGTTCCAACCCTCGACCTCGACGCCGAAGGCGTGGCAGATCGCGCGTCGGCCCTGCTCGAACGAGGTTGATGCCAACGCGGGGAAACCGATGACATCACCCGCGGCGTAGACATGCTCCACCGCGCGGGGGTTCTCCGGGTCTTCCATATTCATGCACTGGTAGTGCTCGTTGACTTTCAGACGTTCGCGGTCGTCGTAAGTGATGCCGACGTTTTCGAGTGCGAGCTTACCGCAGACACCTTGTCGGCCGACCGAGTAGAGCAGCGTCTCAGCGCGGATATGCTTACCCGATTCGAGCACCGCCTCAACCAGGGAGCCTTCGAGCGCTCGCTTGCCGCCGTCTTCGGGCTTGGGCGCATGGATCGCGGTCACCTTTTCGCCAAGGCGCAGGGTGATGCCTTCCTGGCGCATGTGGTACTGGAACGCGCCCTGGATCTCATCATCGATGAAACCTAGCACTTGGCTTCGGCCTTCGATCAGCGTAACACGGACGCCGAGCGTCGCCATGATGCACGCGTACTCGACCCCGATGACCCCGCCGCCGACGACGATCATCGTCTTGGGCAGCTTCTTGAGATTGAGCAGTGTGTCCGAACTAAGCACATCCGTCTCATTGAAAGGGACGTGGTGCGGCAGGGCGGGGCGGGTGCCGACGGCGACGAGGAATTTGTCGGCCGTGAGCATCTCAGTGTCGTCTTCGCGGACCACTTGGATCAGGTTCGGCCCTTCGAAGTGGGCGGTGCCCCAGATGAGGTCAACGCCGTTGCGGTCGAACTGTCCGCGGATGACCTCCCACTCATGCCGTACGACACGGTCGGAGACACCGACGAGGTCCGCAATGGTGATGTCTTTCTTAACGCGGTAGCTGCGGCCGTACCAGCCGCGCCGCGAGGCGCCGGTGAGGTGCAACGCGGCCTCGCGCAAGGCTTTGGATGGGATCGTGCCGGTATTGACCTGAGCGCCGCCTACGACCTTTGACTTTTCGATGATGGCGACGGACTTGCCGAGCTTGGCGGCTTGGATCGCGGCTTTCTGTCCCGCGGGCCCGGTCCCGATGATAATGCAGTCGTAGTGTTTCATGGTCTGATCGTGGGTACTGAAAGAGAGGAGTTCGTCTATGACGCTATCGGTTCAGGCCGAGTGCAATTGTACGGTTGATCGGATGTCGTGCACGCGGCTCGCGGCCCGTCGATCAAAGGCTCGCATTATCGGTCAGGTGTGTTGGGATGTGCCATCAACCAGGTCGCACCGGCCTTCGCCTCGATCGATTGGATAAATACCATGGATGCGGGGATCAGAAGAGTCTGCCCCGGTTTCAGTTCAGCGCTCAAGCCGCTGGTAAACATGATGGTCGCTTCACCAGACAAGGGCATATAAATAATCGGGTGGTTGCCGACAGGTGCATCCGGCGCGTGATCGGAAGTAAATACCGTGTCTGCATGGCATACGAACTCGTTGATATTGAAAAACTCACAAGCTGCTGCAACCGTCATCGTCAGGCCATCCGTCCAAGGAATACTCGGCATCGTTTCACCCTCTTCCGGTTTGTCGCTGCCGAAATCAATACACGCCATCGCCTGTTCGATATGCAGCTCACGATCGGTTCGGCCCCAGTCATAGACGCGATAGGTTGTGTCGCTAGGCGTCTGCACCTCGGCGACCAGCACGCCCGATCCGAGCGCATGCAAGGTCCCGCTGGGTAGGTAGTGGCAGTCGCCTTTCTGAACCTCCACCGCGTTGAGCAGAGGGACAACCGCCTCATCGGTGTTGGTCTCTAGCGCCGCGCGGAGCATGCCGGGCGTCGTGCCGGGCTTGACGCCCTTGTAGATCACCGCGCCGGGCTCGTGATCGATTACGTACCAGGCCTCGCTCTTGAGGTGAGCGTCCGGGTGCTCGGCCGCATACCCGGGTGAGGGATGGACCTGCAGCGAAAGGTTCTCTTTGGCGTCCAGGAACTTGATGAGTAGGGGGAAGCCGCCGTTTTCCGCAGGTGCCGCCCCTTCGCCTAGCAGCGATTCGCCATAGAGTTGTATCAGTTCACGGATCGTTGTTCCTTGAAGTGCGCCATCCGAGACGACGGAGTATTCCGCGTTGCCGCCGCCGCCGGAGACACTGGTCGTGGCGAGGTCCGCGATCTCCCACGACTCGCCGATGCAGGTATTCGCATCGCCCGGCAGTTGCCGCCCGAGCGTTTCCAACGCGCGTCCACCCCAGACTTTTTCTTTATAGATTGGGTCGAACGCCAGAGGGTACAAGTCGGTGGTCGTCGTCATCACTTATTTTCCCTGATACTGTACACCAATCGCACTAACGGGCTTGCCCATTGTGAAAACACGTGGCGAAACCCTTGCCTTGAACAATTAGCGGCTCATAATATGGAATAACACGTGCGGGTGGAGGTTTGTATGTTTAGGAGACCCGTTATGTACCTTCCAAGACTTTTTCAGACGCTTTCGGCCGTGATGGTTCTTGCTGCGGTATTGGTGTTGAGTGCCCCGGCAAAGGCCCAACTCCGCGACCGCGGCTTTGACGAGCCCATCGTAATACGCCAGACGATTCCTGATCCGCAAGCGGTCAGACGAGCACCGCTGACCTCGGATCAGCTGAGCACCACTTCGACCAGGCTGATCGATGCGCGCCGAGGCTTTAGACCGTTCAGCAGCGTGCGTGGAGACGGCTTCGGATTCCGCCGGTACGCAGGTTACGACGACCACTTCGGGATCTCCCGTCCGGAGAACCGACCGTTCTCGTATTCACAACGCACACCGCGGACTTCGGTCTCGCAGTTCCGAAACAACTCTCGCCCGAGCATTCGAACATCGGTCAGTTCGGTAGATTTTTCGCCCGGCTACACGCTGATACTGCATAACGAGCGGGCAGCGCCTGAGCCGAAGCGCGAGCTAACTGTCCGCATCCACAACGACAAAACCGTGACCCCGAAGAACAGCGGTGCCGTTCTGATTACTGCCGATGGCACCGTCATCCAGATCGGTGACTGACCGCCTGCTTACGTTGTCTTTTCTCCTCCAGCGCCGCCACGAGTTCTTTCGGGGCGGCGTTTTTGATTGACCTATAATCCGGGGATGAACGAGCGTAGGCCAACGCGGCAGATCACCCTCGGCGACAGCCGCGTCGGCTATGTCAGAGTCGGTGGGGGGAAGAACGGCACAACGCCCGCACCGGTATCGGTGCAGTCCATGACCGCGGGCTATACGCATGATATCGACACGTGTGTCGCCGAGATCAACAAGCTCGCTGCAGCGGGGGCGGATGTCGTCCGCGTTGCTGTGCCGGGCAAAAACGATACGGAAGCGCTCAAGGAGATCTTGCCGCAGGTGCGCGTACCGATCGTGGCCGATGTCCATTTCCATTTCGGTCGGGCGATTGAGGCCGTCGAGGCGGGTGTCCACAAGATCCGGCTGAACCCTGGCAACATTTCTGATCGCAAGCAGGTCGAAGAAGTCATCGCCGCGTGCAAAGAAAAGAACCTCCCTATCCGTATCGGAGTCAACGAGGGCTCGATCGTCGAGCGCAAGGACAAACAGAAGCGGATGAAAGAGCTCGGCGGTGTCTTCTCCGATAACAAGCACGGTCACTTCCTCGCGATCATGATCACCAAGCTCGAGGAATACCTCGACATCTTTTACGAGAACGATTTCTACGACATCGCCATCAGCGCCAAGTCGCCCGACCCTACACTGGTGATCGCGGCCTATACCGAGATCAGCAAGCGTTTTGACCACCCGCTGCATCTTGGTGTGACGCACGCCGGTCCGAAAGAGACGGGCACGATCCGCAGCGTGGTCCCGCTAGGGCATCTGCTCGCCTCAGGGATCGGCGACACGATCCGCATCAGCTACGCGAACGACCCGGTCTACGAGGTCGAAGATGGGTTGGAACTGCTGTACTGCCTCGGCCTTCGCGAGCGTGTCGGCGTCGACTTGATCGGCTGCCCGACCTGCGGGCGGATCCAGGTGGATCTATTCACGCTGATCCAGGAGGTGCGCGAGAAGCTGAAGGAACTCACGCTGCCGATCAAGGTCGCGGTCATGGGCTGCATCGTCAACGGCCCGGGCGAGGCGGAGGGCGCGGATGTCGCGATCTTCGCCGGCAACCAGCGCGGCATCATCTACGTGCAAGGCGAAAAAGTTGCGAACGTACCCGAGGCTGAGATCCTCGACCGGCTGATGCAGGAATGTCTGGCGTTCGAGAAGAAGGTCCAGGCTGGCGAGGCCAAGCTAGGCGAGAAGGTCGTCGAGATCGCGCCCCCCGATCCGATCGGCGAGCTGGGCAGCGGTTTTGATAAAATCGCAGCTGGTAAGGTCGGTTCAGCGCCGACTGACCTGACGATCGGCAACACCGATTCCTGAACCTTTTCACTGCTATGAAGGAACCCTGATGACAACACCCATCACCCGACGCGCGATGCTTGCAGGCACCACGGTGGCCGCTAGCGTACTGGCCGGTTGTAACGCTGCCAGCCCAGCTGGTTCATCGACAGAACCCCTTGTCTGCGAAGAGCCGCCTGCCGTTTTCCTCAAGCCCGGCATGACGGTGCTGCTGCAGGGTGATTCGATCACCGATGCGGGGAGGAAGAAGGACGACCTCGAGCCGAACAGCATGCACGCGCTAGGCAAGGGCTACGCGAGCATGATCGCGTACCACCTGCTGACCAAGCACAAAGACAAGGACCTAAAGATCTACAATCGAGGCATCTCCGGCAACAAGGTGCCGCAGCTTGACGAGCGGTGGGGCAAGGACTGCCTGGACCTCAAGCCCGATGTGCTGTCGATCATGATTGGGGTGAACGACTACTGGCACACCGTTGCCTTCGGCAATAAGTACGACGGCACGGTCGAGTCGTATGGCACGGGATTGAAGGCTCTGCTCATACGTACGATGGACGCGCTGCCCGAGGTGCAGGTGGTGATCTGTGAGCCGTTTGTGGTCCGCGCGGCGGACGGCTCGACCCGGCCAGACTGGTTCCCCGAATTCGATGAACGACGGGCGAAGGCGCAGGAAGCAGCACGCTCGGTGGGCGCGGTGTGGGTGCCGTTCCAATCGATGTTCGACGACGCGGTCGCCTCAGGCACGCCGAACAAGCACTGGTCCCGAGACGATATCCATGTCAATCCGAACGGTGCGGCGCTGATGGCAATGCGATGGCTGAGCGAGACCGGGCTGGGTTAACGACGCGCAATCTCTTTTAGACAGCGACAATGAAATAGCCACTGTCTTGGAACAGAGTTCTTTTGGGGATATAAAAGCCCCCACCTTGAGATGGGGGCTATTTTCAATGCTGTTTCATAAGCGACTACGAAACACTCATCCCTAGCTGTTCGCTTGCTTTTCAGCACCGAACGACGTGATGCCAAAAATATCCTTGAATGCGACCGGCGTGGGCACAGGCGGGATCTCGCCTTCGGTCAGCGAGGGTGGCGTCAAGTTGAGATTTGACACATGGTTCTTGTTGGGTGATTCATTCATCATGGCGTCGAACTCGATCGTTTGGCCCGACCATGCCGAGACCTGGCCCATGATCGACATCAGGGTCGAGTCCGCTACATTCTGAGACTCGTTGAGCGGCTGACCGGCACGGATCGACTTCACAAATGCCGCGTGCTCTTGAACAAACGCGCTGCCTTCCCGTTTGAACCTCTTCACAAGCTTCTTGTTGTAGTCCATGATGAAGGACTGGGCCGACGAGTTAGACAGTGTTCCCTCACTGCCAACGAACGAGCCACCGACGCGCTTCTGCGTGCCCGGGATCTGACGCGTATGGGCCTGGAACTGTCGGCCGTCTGGGTACTCGTAGCACACAGAGAAGTTGCTATAGATATTGCCGTAGATTGGGTCTTCCCAGTAGCGGCCGCCGATGCCGTAGGCCGTCTTACATGGCCCACCCATGACCCAATGCATGGTATCGATCTGGTGGATCACGAGTTGGCTGATCATGCCGCCGCCAACCCAGTTGAAGAACCACCAGTTGCGGAGCATCCAGTCCATGTTGGAGTCTCCTTCGAGTCGGGGCTTTGGTGTGCGGCCGGTCGGACGGCAGAAGAAAAGCGACCCGCTGATGACTTTACCGATGGCACCATCGTTCACCGCTTGCACCGCGGCCTGGTAGTGGGGCGCGTGCCGCCGTTGCGTGCCAGCAAGGATACCCAGGCCTCTCTCTTTCGCGACTTCACCGGCTTTCAAGAACCGACGCACGCCTACTGGGTCTACCGCGATCGGCTTCTCGGCGAAGACATGCTTGCCCGCATTGACCGCGGCTTCAACGTGCTGGGGCCGGAAATTCGGGTAGCCCGCGCACAGAACGATATCGACATCGCTGGCGACGACCTTCTTGTAAGCATCCAGGCCAACAAAAGCCATGTCGTCGGTCACTTTGTAGGAATCTGGCACGGTCCGTTTTAAAGTTTCACGGGAGCGGTTCAGGTGCTCCGGGTAGAGGTCTGCGAGCGCGACAATCTCGATACCCGGCGAAGACCTTGCGATATCAGCGGCAGCGCCGGTCCCACGCGAGCCGGCACCGATGAGCCCGACTTTCAGCGTGGGGGCGGTCTGGGCGTAAGCCATCGGTGCAACTGTGGCGAGCGCGGCGGCACCGGCCGAGGCCTTCATTATGTCGCGACGGGTCATGTTTGGCAGCTTCATGGGGTTCCTTTCGAGAGGCGGCATAAATACAGGAAGGGTAAGCATATGATAGAAACTGCACCCTCGTCATGACGACGAACGCAGCCAGGGCGTGATTACGATTGACTTCCTGGCCCTAAACGCTATACTCTTAGCCCACAACCGAAGACTGCCTTGATCAAGAGTGACCGAGGGACGGGCCCGTTGAAGTCACCGCAACCGCGCATGTACGGCGAACTGCCGCGTATGCGAGAGGTGCGAATTCCCACCCCGCCGAGCTAATAATCGCTGGCAGGGGCAGATCAAGAGCGGCAGGCAACCGGCGTCTTGGACGCCTGACGACCCGCCCCTCTTGCTCTGCGAGAGGGGTTGTTTGATTGGGGCATCGGCAGGTGGGACGGGCGTCTCGCCCGTCATGACGAAAAATCGACGGCCGGGACGGCCGTCCCACCAAGAGCCAAGCCATGAGCTATGTCAAAGCACTCAAAGCCAAAGAATGCGGTGCCGAGTACCCCATCGAGCCGCGCACCATCTGTGATGTCGACTTCTCGCCTGTCGAGGTCGTCTACGACTACGAATCCATGAAGGGCAAGGTTACCCGTGAGTCGATCGAGGCGGGCCCAAAGTCGCTTTGGCGGTACAAGGATCTGCTGCCCATCGAGGGCGAGCCAAAGACCGGCTTCCACTCCGGCATGACCCCGCTGGTCAAGGCAGAAAACCTCGCCAAGAAACTCGGCGTCGATGAGCTGTACATCAAAGACGACTCGTGCAACTACCCCAGCTACTCCTACAAGGACCGCGTCGTCGCCGTCGCCGTCACTAAGGCGATCGAGTTCGGCTTCGACACCGTCGGCTGCGCCTCGACCGGCAACCTCGCGCATTCTGTTGCCGCACACGCTGCGATCGCCGGGCTCGAGTCGTTCGTTATGGTCCCGCACGATCTGGAAGAGGGCAAGATTGTCGCGACGCGCAGCTTCGGGCCCCAGCTCGTGAAGATCAAAGGCAACTACGATGACGTCAACCGCCTCTGCGCTCAGATCGCAGATAAGTACGGCTGGGCGATCGTCAACGTCAACCTCCGCCCGTTCTACACCGAGGGCGCGAAGACACACGGCTTTGAAATCGCTGAACAACTCGGCTGGCAACTGCCCAAGCACACGGTCGTGCCCGTCGCCGGTGGAACGATCCTGCCCAAGATCTACAAGGCGTACCAGGAGTTCATCGGACTGGGTCTCGTCGAAGACAACCAACCCGCGATGTACGGCGCCCAGGCCGAGGGCTGCAACCCGATCGCGAAGGCCGTCCGAGCCGGCGAGGAGCTGTTCCACCCACAAAAACCAGACACCATCGCCAAGTCGATCGCGATCGGCAACCCGGCCGACGGCTACTACGTGATCAAGCACATCAAGGAGTCGGGCGGCCACGCCGCCTCGGCGACCGACAAAGAGAACCTCGCGGCGATCCGCCTGCTGGCCGAGACCGAGGGGATCTTCACCGAGCCGGCGGGCGGGGCGACGATGGCCTGTGCGATCAAGCTCATCGAAGAGGGCAAGATCCCACGCGACGAGCCGATCTGCGTCTGCATCACCGGCAACGGGCTGAAGACCATCGAGGCGATGGATGGCCAGTTCGTACACGTCGAGCCGATCCCTGCCAAGATCGGCGACTTCGACGCAATGATGAACGCTATGAAAGAGGCCGACGAGCCCGCTCCGGTCGCCTCCCACTAAAGGAGGTGGACAGGCTTCCAGCCTGTCATCTGCCCTGAAATGCCCGAATCCACGACCAATACACGACTTATTCGCGGCTGAGCCGCGACGACAGGCAAGATGCCTATCCCGCCCGAATACAGCTTACAATAGCCATATGGCGACTCTGGTCGC
Organism: Planctomycetota bacterium; assembly: GCA_039188575.1. GTDB lineage: Bacteria > Planctomycetota > Phycisphaerae > Phycisphaerales > Phycisphaeraceae > JAHQVV01. Next base: position 50,394 of record JBCCYY010000016.1, read on the forward strand.
ACGGAGAATCACGATGTCCGACACCATCACCGTCACCATCCCCGCAGCGCTTCGGCCGCAGGTCGAAGGCAACGAAGTAGTTACCGCCCAGGGCGAGACCATCGGCACGCTGCTTGACGCCCTCAAAGACCAGTACCCCCCGCTTATCGAAAAGATGTTCCCGAACGGGGATGGCCAGATGAACCGATCGATCAACATCTATGTGAACGAGGAGGACATCCGCTTCCTCGAGAATCTAGACACCAAGGTCACCTCACGGGACCAGGTCGACATCATCCTCGCGATCGCGGGGGGCTAAGCCTCGGTATCACGCTACTGCCGCTCGCGGCTTAGCATCAACCTGGGAGAGAAAACGTTCTGCCTTTCTTCTCGGCTCCGTGCCGAGTGCGTTGAGTCTCTTCACCTTTGTAAAGGAATTTGTCATGCCTACGATCAAGCGGAAGTGTTGGTTGACTTTTGAAGGCGGCGCACAGCAGCAGCCGCGGCTCTGGGAGATGTCCCAGAAGTTCCCCGAGGTGGTGTTTGATATCCGCCAAGCCAGTGTCCAGGAAGACATCGGCATCATGGCCGTGCTCTTTGAAGGCGAAGAAGACGATATCCAATCGGCCCTGGACCACCTCAGCGATACCGGGGTCAAGGTCGACCCGGTCGAGGGCGGCTCGCTCGTCGCGGGCTGAAACAATGTGCGATGTTTGATGTGCGATGTTCGATATGGACCTCGCAAGCATCGCAAGAGGATTTGAAATGACGACGCTTGATACATCGAACATCGAACATCAGACATCGAACATCGACCTGGCCAGGTATCACCGGCAGATGCTGCTGCCCGGCTTCGGCGAAGAAGGCCAGCAGAAACTGCTCAACGCGACCGCCCTGGTCGTGGGCTGCGGTGCGCTGGGGACGGTAATCGCCAACATGCTCGCCCGGGCCGGCGTCGGCCACCTCATCATCGTCGACCGCGACTTTATCGAGATGACCAACCTGCAGCGGCAGGTGCTCTTCGATGAGAACGATGTCGCCAACGCGATCCCCAAAGCCGAGGCCGCCAAGGCCAAGCTCGCGTCGATCAACTCGCAGGTGAAGGTGTCCGCGGTGGTGGACGATGTGAACCATACCAACATCGAGTGGCTGGCCGGGGTCAAGCCCGATGGCTCGGACGCGTCCGACTCGCCCGCCGGCAGCAAGGTCGACATCATCATCGACGGTGTAGACAACTTCGAGACCCGCTACTTGGCCAACGACTGTGCCGTCAAGCACGGCATCCCGTACGTCTATGGCGGAGCGGTCGGCACCGTCGGTGCCAGCTACCCGATCCTCCCACATACGGTCGGGCCCGGCGAAGAGGGCCAAACCATTTGGGAAAAAGCGGGCAAGGCTACGCCTTGCCTCCGCTGCATCTTCGAGCAAGCGCCTCCGCCGGGCCTCAACCCGACCTGCGACACCGCGGGCGTCATCGGCCCGGCCGTGTCAATCATCGCCAACTACGAGGTGCTCGAGGCCCTCAAGATCCTCACGGGCAACCTTGATGCGGTGAACCCCACGATGATCACGCTGGACCTCTGGGCGAACACGACCCGGCACTTCAAGGTCGCAAGAGCGTATGACGTCAGCGAGTGTGTGTGCTGCAAGCACCGAAACTTCGAGTTCCTTGATGGCAAGTTCGCAGCGGGGACGACGACGCTGTGCGGGCGCAACGCCGTGCAGATCAGCCAGAAGCTCGGCGACGGGCAGAAGCTGGATTTTAGCGAGATCGCGTCCCGCCTCGAGCAGCACGGGACGGTCAAAGCCAACAAGTTCATGCTCCGCGCCGAGATCGTCGACAACGGCGAGCCCTATGAGCTCACTCTGTTTACCGACGGCCGCGCTATCATCAAGGGCACGCAGAAAGCGAGCGTCGCCAAGAGCGTGTACAGCAAGTATGTCGGCGCGTAACGGCTGAATATCACCATCTGCGAGCAACATACCCTCTAAAAACCCTCACCCCACGGTGAGGGCTATTTACGAAAGGATCAAGCCAATGGCACTCGAACAGGAAGTCAAGGTCTATCAGTCCCAGCTAGCCTACGGCGAGATGCTCCTCGAAGGCCTCGCCGCAGACAAAGCGTTCGAGCTGATCTGCGACGGCGGCGTCAACCCCGCGTGGATCATGGGCCACCTAGGCCTGGTCGCCAACAACATCACCGCGATGGCCGGCGGGCAGCCTAAAATCGACGTCGAACAATGGAAGCCGCTGTTCGGCGGCGGCACCACCCCGGCGACTGATGCGTCCGCTTACCCGGCCTGGGACGAACTCGTATCGGTCTGGAAACAGGGCCATGCTGACGTCGCCGACGCCATCCCGTCCATATCAGAAGAAGTGTTGAGCGGTGAAAACCCGATCGAGTTGTTGCGGCCGATCCTGATGACGACGCACGACTTCCTGAGCTTCGCACTAACCGCTCACGAGTCGATGCACATGGGCCAGCTCTCCACTTGGCGTCGCGTCCAGGGCCAGCCGCCGCTGTTCTAAAAACCGACTTGCAGTTGGACAAGCACTCCAGCCTGTCACCGGGCAAAGCCAAGCCTCCATACCAAAAGAGAACACCATTGTGATCGACAGTCTCCTACACCTATACGAAGACAACCTGGGCTACGCCCGCCGTTTGGTCGACGACCTGACGCCCGAGCAGATGACCGCCCAGCCCGGCACCGGGGCCGCAGTCAACCACGCCGCGTGGGTGCTTGGGCACCTGGCGTTGGTGGCGCATGTCAACGGCGCGTCCTACCTGCTGGGGCTGGACGTCGCGCCCGAGTCCAGCGTGCTTGGCCCCGACGACTTCGGCGGCGGGTCCACACCGAAGCCGGACGCGGCGCTCTACCCGGACAAGGATAAGCTGCTGGGCCTGCTAGCCTCCGGCCATGCCCGTGTTGCCGAGGCGTTAGCGCGACGCACCGCCGGTGAATTGGACCAACCCACCCCGCACCCGGGCCTGGCCGCACGCTTCCCCAGGTTCGGCGGGGCGCTGACCCATGTCCTTGTCCGCCACGAGATGCTCCACCTCGGCCAGCTCTCCGCCTGGCGCCGCGTGCAGGGGCTGCCAAGCGTGTGATCCAGGCGCAGGCTCTCGGCCCGAACGCGGGCACACACTCTGTATGCCTAAAACACTGCCGCCATGTAGCGAGGAACAGTTCATCGAGTACATGGACGTTGAACGCAACCAAAGACCCTCAAGCCTGTGCTGGTTGCAGATCATTAGTAACAGAGCAGTGCGAAAAGCGGCTTGAGATATGGGGCACTGGGCGGGCCTTCGCTCCTTCGTAACCCGTATGATGACTAATGGTGGTGGGCCACATACCAACGAAAGTGAGATAACGTACAACGATATGGGACTGATCTACCTCGACAACGCAGCAACCAGCTTCCCCAAGGCCCCCGGCGTCGGGCAGGCCGCGGCCGACTTCATCGCCAAGGACGCGGCCAACCCCGGCCGGGCCGGGCATCGCATGGCCGTCGCAGCCGAGGAGATGCTCGACCGTGTCCGGCTCAAGCTCGCGCGGCTCGTCAATGCACCGACACACGAGCGCATGGTCTTCACGCTCAACGGTACCGATGCTCTGAACATCGCGATCAAAGGTGTGATCAATGAGTGCGTCATGAGCAACGGCGCCAAGCCGCACGTAATCACCACCGTACTCGAACACAACTCTGTCAGCCGGCCGCTTCAGGCGATGTATGAGGCTGGCAAGATCGACCTGACGCGTGTCGATTGCGATGATCATGGCTTAATCGATCCGGCGGACATCAAGACCGCGATCAATCCGCAGACCAAAATGATCGTGATGACCCACGCCAGCAACGTGATCGGTACGATCCAGGACGTAGCAGCGGTCGGCACAATCGCTCGCGAAGCGGACGTGCTCTTCTGCCTGGACGCGGCCCAGACCGTCGGCGTCTACCCGATCGATATCGACACGATGAAGATCGACCTGCTCGCTTTTCCAGGACACAAGTCGCTGCTCGGCCCGACCGGAACCGGAGCGTTGTACGTGGGCGAGCGAGTACCCGAGCCATCAGAGCAGATGGACTGCTCGACAGGGCGGCTGGTCCCGTTGCGTGAGGGCGGCACCGGCGGCGACTCGTCCACGCCGACGCAACCGGCGCTGTACCCGTACTACCTCGAGGGCGGCACGCCGAACACCGTCGGGATTGCAGGGCTCGAGGCCGGGATTGATTTCGTCAACAGTAAGCCGCTGGCCGACACGCTAGCCCACGAGCAGGCTTTAGTCCAGCAGATCATCGACTTCGTCTCCAGTGACGAGCGATTCAAGCTGTACGGCAACACCGACGCAAAGTCCCGTGTCGGCACCTTGACGTTCAATGTCAATGAGATGGACGCGCCAGACATCGGCTCGATCCTCGATGACAGCTTCGAGATCGCGATAAGGCCCGGCCTGCACTGCTCGCCGTACGCACACAGGCGGTTTGACACCTTCCCGACCGGGTCGATCCGGGTGAGCCCAGGGGCGTTTACGACGGAGGATGAGGTGTCGCAGTTGATCGAGGCGCTCGACCAGATCGCGATGTGACGTATAGCCGGTCACACTGAACAGCACCCTATTCAAGGCATCTGAAACAAATCACACGGGGCGCTGAGCTTTGCCCGATACGCCGCTCTTCCGGTTCTTCTGATTCGTTTTGAACGCGCAAAAGAAAACCCACACGCCGGAGCGTGTGGGTTTTGGGGACGCATGTGGTCGGATAGCTCGTGAGAACTAAGGGGCGGCCGACAATATGCTGGCAGGCCACTGGCAATAATTACCAGGAGCGGCTGATGCCAACAGTTGCATAAACCTGGAAGTTGTCGCTGTTGTCGTCGGCGTTGTCCACCAAACCAGTGGAAGTGGGGAACAGGCCAGCAACGTCCGAATTGAGGAACAGGAAGGTGACGCCAACCGAGAGGTCCCACGCACCAACGAACTCGTCAGTTCCGATGAGTTCGCTCATCGGGATAGAGCCGACCAGCCCAACGCTCGCGTAGCCGAAGAATTCTTCAGCGCCGCTAGCGTCAACATAGTAGGTGTCGATCGAGAGGCCGAAAGCGAATGGGACGGACCATGTCCAAGCTTCGATCGCTGTGCCTTCGGTAGGAAGCGAGAATTCACCACCCAATTCCAGGTAGATATTTTCGTCACCAACGTTGTTCTGAAGCTCGATCGCGACAGCAACGTACGGAGCGAAAGCGAAATCTCCGAGGAGGTCGGAATCATCAAAACCCAGCGAGAGATTCAACTCGGTAATGTCACCGTTAACAGCGGAGCTGGGGAAGGTGTAGTAAGTGAACCCAACACCAGCAGAGAATGCTCCCATGGTCGCATCAATGCTGCCGTAGATGTCCTGCTCATACCAGCTGCTGGGGTTGGCGGTAGAGGATGGCGCATCGGTGTGGATCGAACCCCAGGTGCCAACCGTCGCGGTCACGTCTTCGACGACGTCGATCGTGAAAGAAGCGCCAGGCTGAAGGACGATGCCTTGGTCGGCGTCGACCTGCTCGAAGCCACGGAAGAAGTAATTAGTCACGTAGTCGAGCGTGACTTCAGCAGATGCACCTGGGATGAAGATGCCTTCTTCTTCATGGCCATCAGCCAATGCTGGGACAGACAAGGCGCCAACTACAGCGGCGGTCGTAAACAGACGGGTGAGTTTCGGGCTATTCAAGACTAGGTCTCCTTGGAGGGGGGTAAGAAGTCTGGATCCAATTGGCGTAAGACGAGACTGAACATCAGTGCAAGGCTTATGCCTAAAATTTAGCACAATTAGTTTATCGTGAAAAGTCAGGGCGTGGGGTCAAAAAACAGGGAAAAAGTACTTGAGTGTCGTGAAGACGCAGAGCTGCCGTACCTCTTACAACCGATCGTCTGCCTAAGCAGTAAGCATGATTCTCTAAATGCCAACCGAATAAGCAGACGAATCTCCTGGGTCTCAATAAAAATAGTCCTTGCGCTCACGCAGGGCCGCGTCCGCGGTAGAGCTCCTGCACGCGTTTCGCCTGGTCCCTGCGAACGGTTTCAAGCGTCAGGCGGGCGATCTTGTAATTTTTTTCGTCATCCGCGACCAGTCGACAGTGCTCTTGCAATGCGGCGTAGAGGAACTTAAAAGCATCCCGGGGCTGGTGCATCTGATCCAGGGCATCGATCAGCATCTCCCGGCTGACGTCTTCAGCGAAGATTGACTTCAGCGTCGCGGCCTCGCCCTGACCGGCGTAGCAAGCGGCCATGCGCTTGTTGCAGAGGTCGTATAGCGTGGCGCCGGACCACGTGAGCTGGTCGACCAGGTTCTGCTTGTCCAGCCTTGCCTCCTGAAAGAAGGACGCCGACTCACGTGCCAACTCATACCGCAGTTCCAGCGGCAGCAGCAGCTTCATCCCGATCTGCTCCTGCTTGAGGAACTTGTTGTCGAACATCGGCCAGGCGATCGACTTCATCTTTTGCGCGTCGCCATGCACGAGCGTTGGCTCGTCGAGCCTGTCGATGAAAACAACAACCCCCGCGAAACCCATCTCGCTCAGCGCGGACACGAAACGTCGGGTGAGTTGGTATCGGGTATCGCCGAGCTCAGTACCACCCTTCGGCGGTGTGGGGATCGGCTGGCTGGCGAGCTGGCTGAAGCGGAACTGCTCAAGCATCTTGCGCAACACGTCCGAGCCCCGGCTGACGGCGGGCATCTCGTGCGTCGCCCGCCGAGCCAGTGACCACAGCTTGAATTGGCGGAAGAGGAAAAACCCCCAGAGCCCGACCGAGCAAACGATGCAGACGATCAGCGCGGGCATGAGCCAGGCTGGGTCGTCGCTCATAATGCGATGCATAATGTAGAGCGCCACACTGGCGGCCGAGTAAACGATGGCTTTGGTCAGGACCCACCACTGCGGAAGGTGCCAGCCGATACGCAGCTTCTTCTTGAGCTTCTCGAAACGCGGCAGGGCGGAGCCGCTGGTCGGCTCGTCGTAAAGCGCGGCAAGCACCGCGAGATCGACGCGCGTCTGCTTGGGCAAGCCCTTGATCGCCTTGCGGGACATGTCGATCTTCGGTACTGGCTCGGGCGTATGGTCCCTCTCGCCGAGCATCCCTGTAACCAGCTTGGTCACCGCCCGGGCGAGGATTGCGTCCTGGTGGTCTTCGAGCCGGAACTTGTCGAGCATAGACTCGGCCTTTTGCCGTTTGGCCGACAGCAGCTTGTCGAGCACCGGGTTCAGGTCGTCGTAGGCCACGACAAGGACCGGCTTGTTTCCGTCCTTGGCGTTGTGCTCGTTGATCTTCCGGCCGAGCATCAGCCGGATCGCGGTCTTGCCCGAGCCCTTCTCACCAAAGACCACGGCGGTGGCGGGCTGATCGATGCGGCCCATGATCTTGGCGAAGTCGGGGTGGTCGGTCGCCCCGCCGGGCAGACGCTCGAAGATGGGGTCGAGCCGCGCTTCTTCGGCGGCGAAGGGATTGGCGTCGATGCCGTGGTGCTCGAAGAAGGTCTGCGCGTTCATGGGTCTGTCATTTTACCTCGGGTGGCCGGGGTGCAGGCTTGGCGACCCCCCGTAACAAACTGGAGCGGATACACGGATTGGCAACTCGTTCCGGGGGTTCGCTACGCTCATCCCCGGCCACCCGGTGATTGCCAAATCCTTCCGGGGGCGGGTATAACATAGCTTGTCGGCGATGGCCGGGACAGCGAGCAAGCGATGCAACGATTTACGCGACAGAGCAGACGGTGGTGGTGGGGCTGGCAAGCCTGAGCCCGCTTGCGCCTTTTGATTGCTCCGCACCCCTGAACCGACAGATCCGCTATGCATGCTATCCCCGACGCCGAAACATTTGACACTATTGCCAAGTCGGCCGATGGCCCGATGCTCATCCCCGTCTACCGCAGGCTCTTCGCTGATGCACTGACACCCGTGCTCGCCTACCGCCGGCTCGTCAGTGGCGACGACCGCATGGCCCCAAGCTTCCTTCTCGAGTCCGTCGAGGGCGGCGACCGCGCGGCGCGATATAGCTTCCTCGGGGCCCAGCCCGAGATGGAGGTCATCGCGTATGGCAGCAAAGTCGAAATCCGCGCTGGCGGTAAGAAAGAAGGCAAGCCTTTAACCAGCGATGACCCGCTTCAGGTTGTTCAGGACCTGTCAAATGACCTGCCTGTTGTAAGGGTTGAGGGCCTGCCCGACTTGACGGGCGGCTGGGTCGGCCACGCGGGCTACGACACCATCCGCTATCTCGAAGGGGATCAGCTCCCCAATCCGCCAAATGATGATCGCGGCCTGCCCGACCTGCACATGCAGCTATATCACGACACGGTGGCCTTTGATCACGTTCAGAAATGCGTGCTCGTTATTACCCATGTCGAGTTGAACAACGAGATGAGCCCTAGCGCGCTGTACGCCAGCGCGAACGCCAAGCTTGACAAGATGGTTGAACGCTTAACCGCGCCGACCATCAACGCCGCAGCGGACGGCCCACTATCGCCCGGGCATATCGATCTCGCCTCGCCGCCGCGTGCGCTTCGTGAATCAAGCATGGGCGAGGGTGGCTACCAAAAGGCGGTACTCAAAGCCAAGGAGTACATTGCCGCCGGTGATATCTTCCAGGTCGTCCCCAGCCAGCGCTTCCGCGTCGAAACCATGGCGGACCCGTTCGACATCTACCGCGCACTGAGGGTGATCAACCCTTCGCCTTACATGTTCTATATCCAGGTCGAGGGCGGGGTGCTGGTCGCGTCCAGCCCGGAGATTCTCTGCCGTGTCAAAGACGGCGAGGTCGTCAACCGGCCATTGGCGGGCACGCGTAGACGGGGCAGGACCGAAGAGCGAGACGATGCACTCGAGGCCGAGTTGCGCAGTGACCCGAAGGATGTCGCAGAGCACGTCATGCTGGTAGACCTTGGCCGAAACGATGTCGGGCGGGTCGCGCAGGCCGGGTCCATCGAGTTGCCTGAGGTGTTGATCGTGGAGAAGTACAGCCACGTGATGCACCTGAGTTCGACGGTGACCGGGCAGCTGCAGGAAGGCATGTCCTGCTGGGACGCGCTAAGGCACACGCTGCCCGTCGGCACGGTGAGCGGGGCACCGAAAGTGAGGGCGATGCAGATCATCGATGAATTGGAGCCGGTGAAGCGGGGGCCTTACGCAGGGGCGGTCGGCTACGCGGACCTGGCGGGGAATATGGATATGGCGATCGCATTGCGGACGATGGTGGTGATGCCCAGGGAGCAGGGTGGCTGGCAGGTGGACATCCAGGCCGGGGCCGGGATTGTTGCGGACTCGGACCCTCAACTCGAGCACGAAGAGACGGTGAACAAGGCGGCCGCCCTGGCAAAGGCGGTCGATGTCGCGGAGGCCGCGTTTGTAAAAACTGGCGGCACCACGGCTGGATGAGCCGTTCTTAACGCCCGCCCGCCGAGCGCGCCGATAAGCATCCTATGTCTACCGACCTCGATACCATCCTCAAACTCAAAGTGCCGCTCATCGTCACCGTCGGCTCGCAGCGGACCTCGCTGGAGACCGTGCTTGGCTTCGGGCCCGGCTCCATCGTCGAACTCACCAAGTCTGCTGAAGAGCCCCTCGAGATCCTGATCAACAACAAAGAGGTCGGCACCGGTGAAGCCATCAAGGTCGGCGAGAACTTCGGCGTCCGCATCACCAAGATGCTGTCGCCCAAGCAGCGTGTCGAAGCTATGGGCGGCTGACATCTGTGTAACGTGGGGCGGGCGTCTCGCCTGCCTTGCGGTTAAGGCCCGAGTCAGATTGCCTTGACCCTGATGCTCGCCCCTTCAACACCGACCACGCGCACCTTCGTACCTTTCTCGATCACGCCTGCCTGAGCGATGCAATCAATGCGCTGCCCATCCAGGCGGCAGGCACCCACCGGCCGGAGTTCTGTGATCGCCTCGCCTTCCAGGCCAACACTGATTGAGCCGTCGGTACCGTCATCGCGGTGGTCCGTGTTGACCAGTTCCTGCTCGGCATCCAGCGTGATCGCCCGGCCAAAGGGTGAGTTCGGCAGGAACCACAAAAACGCCGCAAGCACGAACGGTGCCGCCGCAAGCGTGACCGCGATGGATACCATCCCCCACATCGTGTCAAACCTGAAAAACATGAAGATGCCTGCAACCACGCACCCGATCGCGCACAGCGAGAGCACGCCACCCGACGGGATAAACGCCTCAAGTACCAGCAGGGTGAGCGCGATGCCGAAGGCGATGATCGCCCAGACCATCCACTGGGTCTCATCACCCGATGCTGCGGAGGGTGTGCCTGCAGGTGCCGCTTGGGCCAAAGCAATCTGAAAAGTGTCAAAAGCGTACATGCAAGCATTATCGCAGCGTTCCGCGGTGCCTGCCACACCAGCCGTGCAAAAATCAAGCTCGCGGGTCTCGACACCGCGACACGGGCTTAAAAAGTTGCGTCATCGGCTCTGTCTGCTACACTTCCCGATCCGATCGATGGCAAGCCATAGGTCCACAGGCCAGATAGCTCAGTTGGTAGAGCACGGCATTGAAAATGCCGGTGTCCCCGGTTCAAGTCCGGGTCTGGCCACATCCAAAACCGCGCTGCAGACTCAAGCCTGCAGCGCGGTTTTTTGCAGCACAATCGCCTGCAAGTATGATCTTCCAAGCCCGGCCGTCCGTAACACAAGATCGTTTCCTTCAACGGACCAACCCAATGATCCGAGGCCTGCCCTCTCCGTTCGCGCTCATCGCCTGCCTGCTCCTTGCCGGCTGCGCAACGACTCATGAGCCGATCGTTCGGCCCGACAGGGATTCGGCCTACGGGGTTGGCGGCAAGGCACAGCTCTTCCCCGATATGGGGCCGTACACCCGGCCGATCACCACCGACTCTGAACGCGCCCAGCGTTACTTCGACCAGGGACTCAAGTGGATCTATGGCTTCAACCACGACGAAGCCGTACGCTCGTTTACCAAAGCGGCCGAGCACGACCCGGGCTGCGCGATGGCCTGGTGGGGCATCGCTTATGCCCAGGGCCCGAACTACAACGCGTCGCGGATGAACGCTGCGCGAGAGGCCGCCGGATGGGATGCGATCCAACGAGCCATCACCGAGTTGGATGAAGAGACCGCAGCCGAGCAAGCGCTGATCCGCGCGACAGGCAACCGCTACAGCGAACCAGCACCGGCACTGCCGGAGGACATGCCAGAAGAAGAGAGGAAGAAAGCCCAGGCCGAGATCAACAAGGCTAAGGGCCAGCGTAAAGGCGAGTTCGCCAAGGCAATGGCCGACGTGTTCACAGCACACCCCAGCGACCCCGATATCGGCACGCTCTACGCCGACGCCATGATGGTCAAGACACCCTGGCGCCTCTTCAAGCCCGACGGAACGCCCGCGCACGGCGAGACACAGACCATCATCGAGACGCTCGAAGCGGTGCTTGCCTATGCCCCAGAACACCCCGGCGCGACACACCTGTACATCCACGCCGTCGAAGCCAGCAAGGATAGAGAGCGGGCCATCCCCGCGGCCGATGCGCTGAGCACCGCCGTACCTTTCTCAGGCCACCTCGTACACATGCCCTCGCACCTCTACGTGCAGGTGGGCATGTGGGACCGGGCGGTCGATCAGAACCTCCTCGCGATTGACGTCGACGCGAAGTACCTCAAGAAGGCCCCCGCGCAGTACCGCATGCACGGCTACATCGCGCACAACGGCCACATGCTCGCCTTTGCCGGCATGATGTCCGGCCGAGAGAAGGACGCCATGCGCGGGGCCATGTTCGCCCGCCAGTCCATCCCCGCCGACCTCATGGACACGATGGGCAAGCGCTACGACCGCGCGTTCTGCGCGAAGTTCGATGTGCTCAAGCGCTTCGGCCGGTGGGACGAGATCCTTCAAGCCGAGCAGCCGCCCGAGATGCTCTCACGCACGACCGCCGTCTGGCGCACCTGCCGGGCCGTCGCCTATGCGGCGAAGAAGGACTTCGAGAACGCCAGGCTCGAGCACGCCGAGTTCAGGAAGCTGCTCGAAAAGAACAAGAAGAGCACTTTCCTGCAGCGCAACGACAAGTTCATCGCCGCCGAGATCGCGCTGCATCAGGAAGACTGGCCCACCGCGATCAAGCTGTTAGAGGAAGCGATCCCCCTCGAAGACAAGGCCCGTTACAGCGAGCCGCCGCAGTACCTCCAGCCCCTCCGCCACACCCTCGGCGCGGTCTACTTCCGCGCCGGGCGCTACGCGGATGCCGAGCGCGTGTACCGCGAGGACTTAGAAAAATGGCCCGGCAACGGCTGGTCCCTGTACGGCCTGGCCCACAGCCTCAACCAACAAGGCAAGACCGGCCAAGCCGACGAAGCCTTCGCCGCCTACGAAGCCGCCTGGAAGAATGCAGACAAACCGTTGAAGACGACTTGTGAGTGTATTCCGAAGTTGTAGGAGCCTAGAAGTGTTGGGTGGCCGGGGATGAGCGTAAGCGAACCCCCGGAACGAACCAGCGTTGACGTGTTCAAGAAGATTCGTTCCAGTGGGGGCGCCGAGTTCTACCCCGGGCACCCAGTGTTCTGAAACGGGCCGCTAAAAGGATCGGTGGGTGGCCGGGGTCGAGGCTTGACGACCCCCTAGAACAAACTGCTCTGGATACATTAAAGACAACCCGTTCCGGGGGTTCGCTAACGCTCATCCCCGGCCACCCAGAAAAAGACAGGCACTTCTCACCCCAACTCATCTAACAACGCATGCACGACGCAGGGCCCATCCACCTGATCCCGATACCATCGGCTGCTCGACCACACCCAATCCCCAGGCATCTCGACCAGCCCGCGACGCACCGGGTTGAGATGGATGTAATCGATGCTTGATTTCAAGGTTTTCGTGTTGTCGATATTCCGGTCATAGCCCCCGCCTTGCTGCCAGAACACACGTTCGATTCGTTGGCCGCGCCGCTTCGTGATCTTTTCTAGCAGTTCCTGGCTATGCGATTCAAGATAAGCAATCGCTCGCCGTGCAACCGGCGACTTGACGTCCCGTCGAAACGCAGCGATGTCATAGGTCATCTGATTCGGCCAAACAAGCAGATGCACATGCTCCGGCGTGAACACATACGCCCACAGCCGATAGTGGTGCTTAACACACGCTGTATTGATCGCGTCGGCGAGCCACTGCCTGGAACGATCCTTGGCCAGAAACGAGATGCGCCGATAGCACGTGAACGTCAACTCATGCGCATGGCGCGGCGTGTTGTAGTTCCGCCGAGTAGACATGGGACCAGTCTAATGCAGTCTGTCACCAGTATTGATCGGGTGGCCGGGGATGAGCGAAGCGAACCCCCGGAATGAGTTACTGTTGATCTGTTTAAGAAGATTCGTTCCGGGGGGTCGCCAAGCCTCCACCCCGGCCACCCGCCGAAGTTGTAGGAGCTATCAATAGTATCCGACACTTTTGACTCCCCATGGGCAACGTCTCGGGCCGATCGCTCCTGCGGCTGGCCAACCTCGCGGCCAGCGATACCGCCTACTTCGCAGCGCGGGCCCGGTTGCCGATCGATGTGCTCGGCCGGCTCGTGCTGGAGGTCCTGGGGCGGGCTGAGTCATGCCGCTGCGGCGTCGGGTTGTGGCACGGCCACCGCGTGCTGATGATCGATGGCAGTGGCGTGTCGATGCCCGATGCCCCGGACAGGATAAGGGGAGAAGTACATCTAATTGATCCATCCCTTGCTGTACTTTTCAATCCATCCTCGTTCGGCGAGGATGAGGTTGTGTTTGCGGGAGGTGGTGCCGAGGGATTCGCCGAGTTGGGTGGCGGTGAGGGTGGCTGGGCCGAGGGTGTCGGCGGGGTTGTCGTCGCGGTTGGGGCAGAGGTCGCCTGAGTGGACGGCGTCGCAGGCGGGGCAGGTCTTGAGCCTGCCTTGTTGCCGGGCACGCCAATGGGGGTAGCAGAGGGTGTGGCCCGGGCGGGTGATCGCTTGGTCGCATCCGCAAACGAGGCAGGGCGTCGACATGCGCTCAGTATAGCGGTGGGTGGCCGTGGCATGCCGTAGGCATCCCACGGAACGCGGGCACAACACGTTTACCTAACCATTAACGCATAAGCCGATCAAACCCGTGGGATGGCTGCGCCATGCCACGGCCACCCAGCGCAAACGTGATACGTCGCGCGGCTCGGCGGGAGACGCGCCCTCCCGGGGATCACCCGTCGTGCCGGTTTCAAAAACGTGTAGCAGCGGCTTGCTAACGAGGCAACATCAGCACACCGGCCCGCTGATGTGCAAGACACCGGGCTTTGGCCAGGGGGTGTTGACACACGGCGTGCAGAGAAGGACGGGGGCTTGTCGGCCGGGGATGGGTGTCGGCCTGGCGGGTGCTGGGTTCGGCGGGGGGAGGCAGCGCTTGTGCGCGCGGGGTTGTTGGGTGGGGTATTGGTGAAGGGGGTGCTTATTCTGGTGGGTTCTCAGCCGAGTCGTAGGGCGGTGCCGGCCCGGGTACGGATCACAGAAGAGGTAGGCCCGGGGCGGCGCGGCGCTAGGCGCTGGCCTGGAGGGGTTGTGCGCGGCAGCGCATCGATTGTGCGCGCCCCCCTTTTTGGGCCTGGGAGAGGGATGAAAACCCAGTGTTTCCGGTTAATGCATCAGCCAAAAGAGCTATGCCCCGCGATGGTGCGCACGAATCGCGCGGCTTACTCTACCTCACCCTTATCCGCCCACCATTGTTCCCACTGGTCGGCGAGTTCTTTCGTGCGTTCGGGGTGTTGATCGGTGAGGTTCTCCTGCTCGGTCGGGTCGTTAACGAGGTCGTAGAGCTGCCAAGGGGAGCCCTTCTTGCCGGTGCGGATCGCTTTCCAGTCGCCCACTCGGATCGCATCGCCGCCGAAGCGCCAAAACAGCGGGCGGTTTTGCTCAACGGACTGGCCCTTGATCGCGGGTACGAGGGACTGGCCGGGCAGGTATTCAGGAATCTCCACGCCGGCGAGTTCGAGCATGGTTGGGGTGAAGTCGATAAGGTGGCCGACGTGGTCCGTCCACTGACCAGCGGGCGTCTTACCCGGCCAGCAGGCGATCATCGGCGTGCGCGTTCCGCCCTCAAAGGGCGTCGTCTTGTACTTGCGGAAGGGCGTGTTGCTCGCATTGGCCCAGGGCTTGCCCTGCGTGAGGTAGCTGGTGACCTCCCATGGCATCGAGCCTCTAACTGAAGAACGATCGGCCGAATCTGCCTCGGCACCATTGTCGGAGAGGAAGAAAAAGACCGTGTTCTCGAACTCGCCCTGGGCTTTGAGTTGGTCGATGACCCGACCGATATTCTGGTCCATATTGGTCATCATCGCGGCGTAGGTCGCCATACGCAGGTCCCACCAGTCTTTGTCGGCCTCCTTAACGGCTTCCCAAGCCGGGATGCCGGTATCTCGGGCCGGCAGGGCGGTATTAGCGGTGTGCACCCCTAGTTCGATCTGGCGGTCGAAGCGCTGTTCGCGGAGCTTGTCCCAGCCGATGCTTTTGTAAGTACCTCGGTACTTGGCGACGTCATCTTCCGAAGCGTGGAGCGGGTAGTGCGGGGCGGTGTAAGCCAGGTACAAGAAAAAGGGCCTGTCCTCGCCCTTGTACTGCTCAAGGTAGCCTAGCGCATAATCGGTGAACACATCCGTGGTGTAGAAGTCCTTCTCCTCCGGCGTGAAGGGCTTGAACTCCTTGTCATCATTGGCCCAGCGGCGGGTGCGTTTCTTGGCGGGCTCGGGCTCGCCGGGGCGAGCGCGGCCGGGGTTCCAGAAGTTGCAGCAGCCGTCGGTCAGGCCGAAGTAACGGTCGAAGCCGCGTTGGTACGGAGTTTGGCCTGCGTGCCACTTGCCGGTCATCAGCGTGCGGTAGCCGGCCTCTCGCAGGCGCGTGCCGAATGTCTTGCCTTTGTAAACAACACTGGCTGAGGCACCAACGTGGTGCCACCAATGGCCTGTGATCAACGATGCGCGGGTATGCTCACACTTGGCGTTGTTGTAGAAAGTGCGGAAGCGAACGCCTTTGGCAGCGAGTTTGTCGAGGTTGGGCGTATCGATCTCGCTGCCATAGCACCCGATGTCGGAGAAGCCCATGTCGTCGCACATAATGAGGACGATGTTGGGGCGGCTCTCGGCCGCAGCGGTATCGAAACAATTCACGATAGAAACACAACCAAGCAGGGCGATGGCAAGCGAATGGAGTGTTGGACGCATGGCGTTCCTCTCGTCAAAGAAATGGTTCAGCACTTGGATAGACGCATTGCAATGGTCAGCGCGTCACCAAATTGACCGTGTCGATATTACCGGTTTCGAAGGCAGTCGCGTTGGCCAGTGTCGTCTTGGCGATCTGCTGCATGGCCTCCTTTGTGAAGAAGGCCTGGTGGCTGGTGATCAACACGTTTGGAAAGCTCAGCAGCCTGGCGAGCACATCGTCCTGCAGGACCTGGTCTGAGAGGTCTTCAAAGAAGACATCGCCTTCTTCTTCGTAGACATCGAGCGCGACAGAGCCGATCTGGCCAGACTTGAGCCCGCCGATGAGGGCCTTGGCATCGATGAGGCCGCCGCGAGACGTGTTGACGAGCATGACGCCTGGCTTCATCTGGCTGACGATTTCTTTAGATATAAGGTGATGCGTCTGCGGTGTGAGCGGACACATGAGGCTGATGATATCGGACCTCGCGACCAACTCATCGAAGGGCACATAGGTCACGCCCATCGCTTCGCACTCGGGGCTGGAGCTAAGATCATAGGCCAGGACATGCATGCCAAAGCCGGTACAGATCTTGGCCATGATCTGTCCGATGCGGCCGGTGCCAACGATGCCGATGGTCTTGTCGTTGAGGTCAAAGCCGATGAGCCCATCGATCGCGAAGTTCCCATCGCGCACACGGTTGTAGGCCTTGTAGACCTTGCGGTTCATGGCAAGGATCAGCGCGACGGTATGCTCGGCCACCGCGAAAGGCGAGTACATCGGCACGCGGCAGATGGTCATCCCCAACCGCTCGGCGGCACCCAGATCGACATTGTTGTAGCCCGCACATCGCAACAAGATCAGCTTGCAGCCTTGTTCAGACAGCTTCGAAAGCACCGCATCATCCAGTGGATCGTTCACAAAAACACAGACGCCAGCGAAGTCCGCGGCGAGCGCCACAGTCCTTGCGGTCAGTTTGGTTTCGAAGAACGCCAGTTCATGACCAGCCTGTTCGTTAACCGATTCAAAAAACCGCTGGTCATACGGCTTCGTGCTGAAAAGGGCAAGTTTCACACGCGTGTTTTACCATACCTGGAAGTATAGATATGACCGCGCCTAAAGCCCGATAATAGAAGTTATGTTTAATTCGTCGATTTTTTGAATCTCATAAACCATTTTCATACAACGACTTACAATATTCTGCCATTTTATCAATTTTGTCGCAAATTTCTTCTTTTTCTTTCATGTTCGGCGATTCGATCACAGCTAACCAAAGCATTCGATTAAGAGCCTCAGAGAACGTAACACCCTCTCGATCGCTGGTGGCTTTAAGCCTTTGAACGAGGCGGGCATCAATCATTACGCTATGCTTGCAACGATTCTTTTTCGGCCTTCCTAACATCGTGGTGCGGCTCCAATGCGAATACATATGTTGGCAACCCCCAGCACCGACAGCGGACTACTTGTCCTAGTAATCATTGTTATTTCTATCATAATTTTCGTTGTAAAAAAAGGGGCGGAAAATTACAAAAACGAGATAAGTAACTCGAGTCAAAACCGAGTTAACAGGAGGAAATACACCCACTCAAGCAGCCCAAAAACAGGTAAGAAGCAAGAAAATGTACACCAAGAATTAAATCACTACGTGCTAGCCAGATCTCTACTCACTGATGCGGAGCTTAACTTCAAAAACACTCTCGAGAACGCAGTACCAAGGGACACAGCAATAATGTGTAAAGTCAGGATGGAAGATGTAGTAGAGGTTGAACGGGGAGTCGAGTTCAGGGTGAGACAACAGCATCGCGGTCACGTGAAAAGCAGGCATTTTGATTTTGTTATCTGCGATCGCTCATCACTACGCCCATTGCTAGCGATTGAACTGGACGACGCATCACATCGAAGCGATCAGGCAAGAATGAGTGATGCAAAAAAAGACGCCATTTGCAGAGTAGCAGGACTCCCGATGTTACGAGTGCGGGTTAGGGGATCGTACGATAGACATGAATTAAAAAGAGCTATAGAGAATGCAGTTAATTGATGCGGCACCAGGCTTAACGGTTTGCGCGTTTCGAACGAGTAGCTTTAGGAGGTGGTTGGGTAGCTGGTGCAGTCCGCGCGATCGGATCAACAATGGGGTCTACCCGGACACGTACAATTATGCGTTCGCCGCCAGCGTCAAGATTCCAGCCGAAGGTACGAAAAGCAATACCAGCGTTGATGTCGGCCGAGTCGATTTGGGCCACTTCGATCCAGCGTCCAAGGGGAGCATCAATTTCAATCGGTATCTCGACCTGTGCCCGTTCGATCCCAGAGCCTAGGAAGCTCGATACAGAGAGTTCACCACTCAAACGGGTACGAGGGACCACCAAGCCGACAAGGCCGTCAAACTCAATCCCTGCCTCTCTAAACTGCGTCCTGCCCTCAAGGGCTTGAGCATCGCTGTCACCGAGAATAACCGACTCTGAAAATGCCCGCTCTGTGGTGTTGCCTACGGTGAACTCAACGCCGGGTGTGGTGCGGTACTGGAAACGTTGTATCTGGGCAGAGCCAGCTAAAGCCTGCTGGCGTATGTCGACATTGGCACCAACCCTAAGGAATTCGATGTATAGGTGTACCTGATCACGGACCAAAAAGGCCACGCCGTCGACGGGTCGGCCGAGGTCATCAGGGTTTTCAATGGGATGGTGGGAAGATATTTGAACGAGGGAACGGCCGAGAAGTCGGTAGCCGTAGAACGCTAGCTGTGCGTTGAGTTCACGCACGTCGGCAGGACCGTCGATAAAGATCAATTCATTAGTCGTCGGGTACTCATCGAGGAGGCCGGACTTCTCCAGAAACCGACCTAGACGCACTACCGGAATTTCGCCGAATATCGGAGGAATAGGTGCGGTCGACTCCGAGATAATAGGTTGTTCCGGCAGCGTCGTGAATCGTGGCGACTCCCCTACCGTCGAGCAGGCTACAGAACCAGTCGCCACCAATAGGACCGTTGCCGTTCGGCAGGCGGTAGTGTGCACCGTTGTATTCAAAGGTCGCTTCGTCGCCCATGATGTAAACCAAGCGAGGAACCGCGTCAAACTCTTCATCGTTGGACTGTGCGAGGAATGGTAACGGCCTCTGTTGCTTGCTGGGCTTAGATGCATTTTGGTTTGTGTCCTTTGAGTCTGGATCGGGTGTCATCGCAGACCAGCCCGCGTAGACCAGCATGAGCAAAAAACTACCGATGATTACTTTTTTCCAAGGGAAGCCGCGTTTCTTATTGATAGGCGTTGCTTCGTTTTCGAAGCCTTGTGGACCGGAGAATGATTCGTCTGGGGATGGAGGATCGATCATAACTAGAACTCAGATTGACCGATGATTTGCTCGGTGTAATACCAGTTGTAGAGTTCCTCAGCTTCAGCGTTTGTAAAATGACCCGTTCTAACGAGGGTTGAGGGGGTCATCTTGATATCGCGGAAACTACGACGGCGGTAACGCATCATCGATTGAGGAATGATGTATTTAAGTGCCCTGCCGAGACCCGGGCTTGTGTAGTCGTCATGGTCGCACCATACGAACTCACGTACGAGATCGCGTACACGGTTGTAGAGCCAGTTAGGGTTTTGGGTAATTAGCCAGATGTTATCTTTGTACTTGCGGTGCTGTTTGAAGTACAAGCGAACAGGCTTAGCCATGTCTTTCCACTCGGTTGCGTCGAGGTCAATATCAGCTTCGTCAATAAAGTAATTCATATAACTGAAGCCACGTTTGTCTCGCGGGAAGTAGTTCCAAAAGGCGCGGTCCTCACCGAGGATCGGATGTGACTCGGTGCCGATACGGAAGATTTTTTTGTAGCTGGGATGGGCTGGGCGCAGTTCAATATTAGTGGCCACTTTTTTACCAACCTTGGCCAGTTCATTCATTAGCCAGATCGAATAAAGGGATTTACCGCCTCCGGGATCGCCTGCAATACATGTGATCATTAGCGTGTGTCCTTACGCTGTGTGGTAGATAGTTCGATCTGATCCCCTCCCGCCCCCTTGGATCACCAAGGGGAGCCCCCAGGAAGCTCAAGGGCTATGCCACTTATGAAGATCCCCAGAATTGATGGTAAATCTTAAAAATGTGAGATACGATAAAGCCGTACATCCAAACGACGACCATCATACCGAGTACGGCATTAAGGAAGCCAACAGGAACAACGTAATCCAGTACGTATCCGCAGATGTTCCATAGCTCGTCAACTGTCTGAGAGTTGAGCGTGTCGGCCGCGGCCTGCATACCGTTAGAGAACTCGGTAGCCCCGATGAGTGTGGCGACACCGCCTAGAAAGTTGAGAGCAACACCTACAGCAGTAAGGCCAAGATCGACTAATAAAGTAAGGCCGAAGTGACTAATGACGTACTTTCTCTGTTGAAATCATTTGACACGACGTCGCGTCCGCGCTCCAATGCTTGTTATGAGCACGGATGCCCAGCCTGATCGTTTGCTGAAGATCGTCGCGTTGTCCTTGGCCCTGGGCCGACGGCACCTGGCCGACTACGGCAG
>JBCCYY010000017.1:0-69804 GCA_039188575.1 Planctomycetota bacterium
CGTCCCTGAAGACGCGGGCCAGTTGAAAGACCCTAGCAAACCGCCACACCCCGGCATGGTCAACGGCTCGCCTTGGAACATGATGACGAACGTTAAGGGCCTCTACGCCTTCGGCGAAGTGAACTACCAGTACCACGGCGCAACCCGCCTCGGTGCGAACGCCCTGCTGTCCTGCATCTTCGACGGCATCTTCTGCGGCCTTGGTGTCGCCAACTTCGCCCGCATGCAGGCGAAGGAGGACCCCATCAGCGAGCTAGGTGAAGAAGTCTTTGCCACCGCTGTTGCACAGGAAGAGGCCAAGGCCGAGAAGCTGATCGCGACCGCAGAGAACGCCGGCGAAGGCTCTAACCCCTATGACATCCACCGCCGGCTCGGCGAGATCATGACCGATGAGATGACCGTCGTCCGGACCCAGGAAGGAATGAAGAAGGCCTTGGACATTGTCCATGGCCTGATCGAGGAGTACCAATCGGTCAAGCTTGGCGACGATGGAGCCTGGACCAACCAGAACCTCAGCTTCACTCGTGCGCTGGGCGATATGCTGATCTACGCCGAGGCGATGCTGCTGGCCGGCATCGAGCGGAAGGAGTCGCGTGGCTGCCACTACTGCTCGGACCAGGAAGGCCGGGACGATAAGAAGTATCAGAAGTCGGCCCTCACTGAGTACGACCCCGAGAGCGGTCAGCACAAGGTGTTCTGGGAAGACGTCCCAATCCCGCTGGTCGAGCCTCGCATCCGCGACTACGGCGGTGGCGATAAATCCAAGAAGAAGAAATCTGCGAAGAAAACCGAAGAAGCAAAAGCTGATGTCACAAGCATCGAAGCGGCTAAAGAAAAAGCCCAAGCTTAGGCACCCACCAATAGGTAAACCCGTGGATGATCAGAGCAATCGTTCCAGCGTAGACTCGAACCAATAACCCGTTTACTAAACATGATCGCCTCTAACAAACCAAGCAAGTTCCGTGTCCGAATCGAGCGTCAGGACGGCCCCGAACAGCCCTCCTACTGGCAGGAGTTCGAGGTCCCGACGACCGCGAACCAGAACGTCATCACCGTACTCCAGCAGATCGCCTCCAAGCCCGTCACGATCCAGGGCGAGAAAGTCCGACCCGTCGTCTGGGACTGCGGCTGTCTTGAAGAGGTTTGTGGGGCTTGCACCATGGTGATCAACGGGCGGGCTCGGCAGAGCTGCTCATGCCTCGTCGATGAGTTCTTTGAGGGCCCGTCGAACGACCAAGTCATCACGATCCAGCCGATGAGCAAGTTCCCGGTCATGCGAGACCTGTTCGTGGACCGGCAGCGGATGTTCGATAACCTGCAGAAGCTCAAGTGCTGGGTCCCGGTCGACGGCACGCATGCACTGGGCCCGGGCCCAAAGGAATCGCCTGAAGAGCAGGAAGAGCGTTATGCGCTGTCACGCTGTATGACCTGCGGCTGCTGTCTGGAGGCCTGCCCTCAGTTCACCAAAGACAACGACTTCGTCGGTGCCCAGGCGATCGCCCAGGCGCTCTACTTCAACGAGCACCAGACCGGCAAGAAGCTCAAGGGCGAACGCCTCGACGTGCTCATGGGCCCCGGCGGCGTCAGCGACTGCGGCAACGCACAGAACTGCGTCAAGGTATGCCCGAAGGAGATCCCTTTGACCGAGGCGATCGCGAAGGTCGGCCGGCAACTGACTGTGCATGCGGTCAAGAGCTTCTTCACTGGTAAGAAGTGACGAGTTCCCAAAACTCATCCACTCTCAACCCGCCAAAGGCCTCTGAGCGGGTTTTTTGTTGCAATCCTTCGGACTGGAATTTACGCTTTTCCTGACCGCCTGCCGATATATCAAGCAAGGCCTGCACGTCCTTCTGCTGGAGTTCGTCGCGTATGGTTTGCCCCGTCAAGATCGATTCGGTCCGCCCGCTTGTGCGTTACGTCGATGATCGCCAGGCTGTGATCGATACCCACATCCTCACGCATGCGACCCTGCCGATCGATGAGGGCCACCGCACTGCCGATGCGCCGATCGCCTACGTCATGGCCGAGATCAGCAGCAACGGTGGCTTCCACGATGAGGGGTGCGGGCGGCTGCTGCTCAAGCCCAACGGCACCAGCATGGAGGGCGGGTTCCGATTCGGCATCGACGAGCCCAAACGCTGGTGGCCAGCCGGGCTTGGCGACCAGCCGCTCTACGACCTGACCATCCGGATCATCGTTGGTGACGAAGTCACCGACGAAGCGAAGCTGACGCTAGGCCTCGCCTCGGTGCGCCGCGGACGCGTGCTGGGAGATGACCTGCCGCCCTCGCTGCTGGTCAACGGACAGATCTGCGAGGTGGTCGAAGTGCTCACCGTCGACCGCGTCGATGAGGATCAACTCCTACCCGCCAATGGCGAATCGCTGCTGCTGGTTCGCGACCATTACGGGGCCGAGCTGCTCTACCAGGCGGCCGACCTCGCGGGGATTATGGCGGTCCAGGCCGTACCGATTGACCCACAAGGCGACCCCACCGCCCAGGTGCGTCAACAGGTCGACCGCCTGACCGGGCACCCCTCGCTGGCCGGGTATTACATCGGCCACCTCGGTGCGATTAAGCATCAGATTGCCGACTGCCTGAGGCTGCTGGACCCGACGCGGACGGTTTTCGACCGCTTCCCGCTGGTCGACGAGGCCTGAGGCCGTACCTCTGAAAGCAGGCTGAGTTCCAACTTAAATATGCTATTGTGTACCGTGTACGCATTGCCGATGTGGTGCGTCATCTTATACCTGCACCCACCCAACTGGAGCCTAGAGATGCGTCACGCACCATACACCCTGGCCGCCGCCATACTTCTGGCAACATGCATGCTTGGCCTAGCACACGCCTTAGATGGCCACAGGCCATTGGAGGCGAAGCCCGCTGCCGAAGACGGCTTCACAGTACTGTTCGATGGCACCTCGACGGAGCACTTCCGCAAGTACAACGGCGAAGCCTTCCCCGACAAGGGCTGGACCGTCGAGGACGGTACGATCCGCGTCATTGGCAAGACCCGTGGCTCTGGCGACATCATTACAAAGAAACAGTACAGCGACTTCGACCTACGCTGGGAGTGGAAGGTCGTCGAGGGTTCCAACTCGGGCATCATGTACCGTGTCGAGGAAGTCAAGAACCAGCCGACCTATAAGACCGGCCCCGAATACCAGATCCTCGAAGACGGCGCACACCGCGACGGCAAGAACCCAAAGACCAGCGCCGCCGCGCTCTACGCACTGATCGAGTGCAACGAAAAGAAATCGCTCAAACCCATCGGCGAGTGGAACACCTCGCGAATCCTCATCAAAGATAGCCACGTCAAACACTACCTCAACGGCGATCTTGTCGTCGAGTACGTCTGGGGCAGCGACGACATCAAGGCCAAGATCGCTAACAGCAAGTTCAAGAACTGGGGTGATTTTATGACCAAGGACAAGGGCCACATCGCGTTCCAGTACCACAACGATGATGTCTGGTTCCGCAATATCCGAATTAAGGATCTGAGCGGAGAGTAATCCCAACCGAACAGCACCAATGAATCACAAGATCAATCAAGGCCTGGCATGCTTTGCTCTACTGCTTGCGGTGGGTATCGCCGCCTCATGGGTACGAGCCGAAGGGGAGGAAGATCAGGACGAGTCTCAGGAAGAAGGCTGGGACATTGTCTTCGATGGGACCGGCACGGACTCCCTGCGTGACTTCAGGACAGACGATTTCCCAAAAGAGGGCTGGACCATCGAGGAGGATGGCTCGCTCCGCGCCGTGCACGGTGCGAGAGACATCGTCACCCGCAAACAGTACAGCGACTTCGACCTGCGGATGGAGTGGAATCTCGGCAAGGGCGCAAATTCCGGCATTATGTACCGCGTCGCACAGCGTGGAAACCACCCGCACGACAGCGGCCCCGAGTACCAGATCATCGACGACGCACGTATCCACATGAGCAGCACCGGCTCGCTCTATGGCCTGATCAAGCCGAACGACAAGGCCAAGATCAAACCCGCGGGCGAGTGGAACAGCTCACGGATCGTTATGAAAGACAATCAGGTGCAGCATTACCTCAACGGCGATCTTATCGTCGAGTACGTCTGGGGCAGCGACGACATCAAAGCCCGCCTGAAGCGCAGCAAGTTCCGCAACTGGAAGGGCTACATGCAGCAGGAGACCGGCTTCATCGGGTTCCAAAGCCACGGCAAGGACCTCCGTCTACGCAACATCAAGATCAAAGACCTTAGTGATGAAGGAGCCGACGAATGATTTGGGCACGTACTTTTCTCTTAGTGACTGCGCCGCTGCTGGCTGGCATTTTGCTTATGACCTCTGCTGCGTCTGCTGAAGAATCGGGGGCCGTTGACGGCTGGGAGATCCTGTTCGATGGGTCGAACACCGATGCGTTCCGCGGCTGGAAAATGGATACCTTCCCTGAGAAGGGCTGGGTGATCGATGGGGATGCCCTGCACATTCAGGCGGACTCCAAGGCAGGCGACATCGTTACGAAGAAGCAGTACGCCAGTTTCGACCTTCGGTTTGAGTGGAAGGTCGCGAAAGGCAGTAACTCCGGCGTGATCTACCGCTGCATCGAGCACGACGATGTCCGGCTGTCGTTCATGTCGGGTCCGGAGTACCAGATCCTTGAGGATGACAACCACCGCAACGGACGCGACCCGAAGACCTCCGCCGCCAGCCTTTACGCACACTACGCTCCTAACGATAAGAAGAAACTCAAGCCCACCGGCGAGTGGAACACCGGCCGGGTTGTCGTCAACGGCAGCAAGGTCGAGCACTGGCTCAACGGCGTGGTCGTCGTGGCCTACGACCTGGACAGCGAAGAATTCAAGAAGGTCAGCCACGCGACGCATTACAAGCGCTGGCCCAAGTTCGCTCAGGAAAAGAAGGGCCACATCGCTTTCCAGGACCACACGGACGACGTCTGGTTCCGTAATATCAGGATCAAGGAACTGCCCGATCCCGAGGGCTATGCCGAAGCTACGCAAGATGACTGGCTCTGGCTGTTTGATGGCAGCAATACCGAACACTTCCGCGGATTCCAGACCGGGGACAAGGTTCCGGATCGCTGGGTCATCCAAGGCGGTACGCTCCACTACACCGGCGGGAAGTTCGGCGGGGATATTGTTACGAAACAAGCTTTCGGCGACTTCGATCTGCGCTGGGAATGGAAGATCTCCCGGGGAGGCAACTCAGGTCTCAAGTACCGGGTCGATGCGACCAAACCGAACAAAAAAATCCGCGCAATCGGGCTCGAGTATCAGATCCTCGACGACGACCGTCACGGCAACGGCAAAAATCCAAAGACTACCGCTGGGTCACTCTACTCCCTGATCGCGCCGAATCAGAATAAGAAGCTTGAGCCAGCCGGTGAGTGGAACGCTGCCCAGATCGTTCTGAAGGACAACGTCGCCCAGCATTATCTCAACGGCGAACTCGTTATCGAGTACACCATCGGCTCAGAACAGTTCGAACAACTCATCGCCAAGAGCAAGTATAAAAGCAACAAGACCTTCGGCAAGACCAATCCGGGCCATATCTCCCTGCAGGACCACGACGACAAGGTCTGGTACCGCAATATCCGGATCAGAGAGCTCGGCGAATAATGCCGTGAACCTCTGCGGCGTCCTTTACACTGTAGTCGTGACGACAACGACAAAGGACCGACCGCCATGCGACGACCATTCAATCAGCTGCTTGCCTTGTTTATGATCGGCCTCTTGGCCCTGTCGGCCTGCTCTGCGATCGCGCAGGATAACGCCGAACCCACGCCACCTGCCGCTGAGCCAGAAGCTGAGCAGCCTGCTCTGGCTGTTACCGATGACGAAGTCGTTGAACTGCTCGGGCGGATCGAAGCAGAATCCGCCAAGCTCACCACGCTCAAGACGCGTGTCCGCTACACGCGGCTGCAGACACTGACTGGCGACGAGCAGCGGCGCTTTGGCGATTTCTATTACGCCGCTGGCGATGATGACAACCCGACGCGTTTTGCCGTGCTGTTCGACCGGCTGGTCATCGACGAGCGGGCCAGGCCGATGAAGACCTGGTTCGTCTTTGACGGCAACTGGCTGCTTGAGCGGGACCACGACGACAAGACGGCGGTACGGCGGGAACTCGTCCCCAAGGGGGCGGAGCAGTCTGACATGCTGAACATGGGCGAGGGGCAACTGCCGATCCCGCTGAAACTCAAGGCCGATGAAGTACTCAAGCAGTACGAGGTGGAGAAACTCGATGATGTGCCCTTCGGCGACCAGACGCTGCTACACCTCGAGCTGACGCCGCTCAAAGCAGGCAAAGGCGCCTCCGCGCTGCAACTCTGGTTCGATAGCAAATCCCTGCTGCTCCAAAAGGTCGTCACCGAGGAGGACGGCGACGAAATCGAGATGCTCTTCCCGACGCCCAAGCTGAACCCGGAGATCGAAGAAGAGGTCTTCAAGACCAAGCTGCCGGATGCAAAGGATGGCTGGCAGGTGCAGGAGGTACCGATCGAAGGCTAAACGGGCAGCGCATCGACCGCCTCATCTAGCTGCTCGATCGTGTTATAGAAGTGTGGCGTGATGCGCAGGTGGCCCATGCGGTTCGTGATCATGATCTTTTGTTTGGCAAGGTCCGTGACGACGCGTTCGTGTTCTTCGATCCGCTCCGGCCAATCAATCGCGATGATCCCGCTCCGCTCGTTAGGCCCCGGCGGTGATACGATGGTGTAGCCCCTATCAGTCAACCTGCCGCGCAGGTACTGGCAGAGCGCATCGATCCGTGACCACACCGTATCGATCCCGACCTCCAGCAAGAGCCCAACTGACGCTCGCATGGCCCGAAGCGCGAGCACACTCATCGTGCCCGTCTCGAAACGCCGCGCGTCGGGCAGCCATCGCTCGTCGTAGTTGCCGTAGTCCAGCGCATTAACGCGTCCCAGCACGCCCGCAATCGGTGGGTGCAGCTGCTGGCAGAGGTCCTCATCGCACCAGATAAAACCGGCGCCTTCGGAACCGAGCAGCCACTTGTGCGCTCCCGCCGCGAGGAAGTCGATCCCCATGGCCTGCACGTCCATCGGGCGGACCCCCAACGACTGGATCGCGTCGACGCAGAGCAGCCCCCCTGCCGCATGAACCTCGTCCGCGATCGGCTTGAGGTCGATCCGGTAGCCTGTGCCGAATTGCACATGCGACAGCGCAACCACGCGCGTGCGATCATTGATCAGGCCGATCACATCATCAATATCGATCCGATAGTCAGGGCCCTGCTTCGCCTCGACGACCTCCACGCCCCGCCGCCTGAGGTCGGTCCAGGGGTAGCGGTTGGCCGGGTACTCGACGTCGGAGATGACCACGCGGTCGCCCTTAACCCAGTCCAGGCCCCCCGCGAGCATGGACAGGCCGATCACGGTGTTAGGCACGAACGCGATCTCGTGCTTGCCCCGGGCGTTGACCAGGTCGGCCAGCAGGGGCTTAGCGGCCAGCACATCGTGGTACCACTGGTTGTCGGCGAGGTGGCCGGTGGTGGCACGGTCTGTGCACTCACGCACGGCGTCCGCGACCCGGGCACACATCGGCGAGCAGCCCGCGTGGTTGAGGTAGTTCACCTCACCAAGCACCGGGAACTCGTCGGCCATATTAATCGTTGATAGTGGGGGCAGACTCATGTCGCCGCCGATCCTAGACTATGGAACCATGATGATGCAATCCGCCCGTGATAATCCACAAGATTTAACGGCGGCCCGCAAGGGCCGCGTTCGACAATTAATGGCCTGTGTACTCGCAGGCCCCTTTCGGGGCCTCGCTAAGCATGTTGTGCTGGTCGGGTGTTTTGTCTCATTGTGTTTTGCGCATGCTTCGGCCGCGGAGGAACAACCCGCTATCGAGTTGTCGCCGATGGTCACGCAGCTCTTGGAAGACGACCTGCTGACTGACGAGCAGCGTCGCGAGACGATGATCTTTCATGGGCAGTGGGAGGAACTGGGTGAACTTTCTTTTGAGGAACTCCTGCGCCTTGCGATTCTCAAGCACGATGTACAGTTTCAGGGAAATGAAGATCACCCTGTTCTGAAACGCATCCCGGAAGACCCGGATAATGCATTAAAGGCCAGCAGCTTCCTACTTCTCGCCAAAGCAGCGTTGCTGGAGGGCCAGCCACAGAAAACGGTAGGTGTGATTTCCGTTGAAGATCAGCCATTGATCGGCTCCAGCATCCTGCTTGCCAAAGCATATGAAGAAACGGGTGAGTACCCCAAGGCTATTGCTTTACTTAAGCCGATCCGCGAAATAGCTCAACAGGACACCGACGCGCTAAATATCGCAGCGGATCTCACCGCCGCTGCAGAGGCGGTACTGATACTCGCTCGGCTTGAAGGCAGGCCGGCCGCGGACTTCCACCTTGCCAACACGTTGCTGAGCAAGGCACGCGACGAAGCCGATCCCTTGTATTGGCCAGCCTATGTCGCGGAAGCCGAGTTGCTGATGGCCAAGGGCAATCCGCGCGAAGCGATGGAGGCGGTCGGCCAGGCGTTATCGCTGAACCCCAAATCATCAGAGGCGTGGTACCTGCTCGGCTCGATGCGATGCCGGTTTTTCGACTTCGACGCAGCCAACCGTGCGGTCAAGGAACTGCACACCATCAACGCGGAACACCCCCTTGCGGATGTGTTGGCGGTCGAGATCGCTCTGCGGCAGAAAGATGTCGCCCGCGCTCAAGAAGTCATTGAACCAGCCCTGGAACGCTACCCGACCCACCGCAAGCTGATGGCGATGAACGCGGCGGTGCAGGCCATGACCTACGACGTGGGTGCTATGGACCAAGCGGTCGCACGGTTTGCAGAGCTCGCGCCGGGTAACCCGCTGGCCGAGTACATGATCGGCCGCAGCATGAGCGACGCCCGGCAGTACAAGATCGCCGAGGGGCACCTCCAGACCGTCATCGAGATGATGCCCGGCTGGTCCGAGCCGCAGCTCACGCTCGGCGAGGTCTACGTGCAGTGGGGCAAGCTCGAACAGGCCGCTGAGCAGCTCCAGACCGCGTCTTCGCTGGACCCGTTCCATAAGGGCATCAACAACCAACTCAAGCTCGTGCAGGAGATGCTGGGCTACGCCGTGATTGAGAGCGACCAGTTCCTCGTCCGCTACCTGCCCGGCGTCGATGAGGTGCTCGCCCGCGATGTCGTGCTGCACATGGGCGAGATGGTCGAGCAGTTCATCGAGCGGTTCCAACACGACCCGCCCACGATCACGCAGGTCGACCTGATGCCCGACGACCAGCACTTCGCGGTGCGTGTGACGGGCATGCCGAGCATCTGGACTATCGCGGCGTGTACTGGCGACGTAATCGCAATGACGCCACCACGCCCAGGGCCGAAGCGTGCCTATGGCCCGTACAACTGGCTGAATGTAATGGGGCACGAGTACGCACACGTCGTCAACCTCAGCCAGACCGACAACCGCGTGCCGCACTGGTTCACCGAGGGCTGCGCGGTCAACATGGAGACCACCGGCCGGCTGTGGTCGCAGTACGAACTGCTCGCCGACTGTTACAACACCGGCCGGCTATTCGAGTACGACGAGATTAACTGGGGCTTTATCCGCCCGACCGAGCCCTACCACCGGTCGCTGGCATACGCCCAGTCTGCCTGGATCAAGGAGTATATCGAAACGATCTTCGGCTGGGACAAAGCCATCGCCATGCTCGAACTCTATCAGCAGGGTGTTGGTGAGCACGAAACGATCAGGCAGGTCTTTGGTCTTGAAGTCGACGAGTTCATGGCGGGGTTCATGGCTTGGGCGGGTGATCAGGTTGAAGCGTGGGGAATGACCACCCACGGGACCAAGCCAGAGGATGTCGTGCTAGCGGCACTACTCACCAACGAAGGCATTGCGAACGCGAACATTGAGACGCTCACCAAAGCATCGCAGGAACACCCCGACCGCCCTGAGCTTTTGAAGTATCTGACCGAGAAAGTTCTGCTGATCGAGAATAGAGCGTTGGCCATCGAGATCATCAAGAAATACCAGGAAAAGCGGCCGGTCGATCCCTGGGCGGATCGTCAGCTTGCTCGGCTCGCTCTGGAAGCGGGCGACAGCGAGACCGCGATCGCCGCGCTTAAGAATCTCGATAAGATCGAGGGTAATACGCCGGAGTATGCGGTCGAGTTGGCGAGGGTCTACCGTAGCCGGAAGGACTACGGCCGCGCCCTGCACTACGCCGAACGAGCCCTGCTGCGTGAGCCTTACAACGCGATCTACCGCGAGACAGCGGCGACGATCGCGATCCAGCAGAAAGACCTCGAGCGAGCCGCGTTCCACGTCGAGTCCTTGGCCATCCTCGAGCCCGATCGGACCGTCCATCAGAAGCGGCTGGCCGCGATCTATACAAAGCTTGGTGATGCGGCGAGAGCAGAGGCCGCACACGAGCGTCTAAAATCATTAGACTTGTTGAATAACAATTAGCGGGATTCCCTGCTGATGCCACCAGACCTATGCCCCAGTTCTCGCCCGATCCCGATCACCCGCACCAGGCCAACAGCCCCGAGGAGATCGTCTTCGAATCCAACCTGCGGGAGTTCACGGTTAAGATCGAGCACATCTGCGGTCTTGAGCAGAACGGCAAGATCTCTCAGAAAGAGGCTTACCAACGCATCCGCGACCTCTGGCGCGAGCTCAAACGTAGCAAGAAGAACCTCCGAATCGGCGAAGCCCAGGACGGCGATGGGATCTAGCCGCAACCCAAGCCTCTGCCGCCGGTAAGCACTAACAAGCTGTTGCTGCGCCTGTACGGCTATGATGTAACACACTGAGAAACCCTGACTGGAGCCCTCCGTATGACCGCTCGCCTGATGACTTGTTTGCTGGCCCTCTTCGTAATCGCGATGTTGCCTGCAACGCCGACTACTGCTCAGGACAACGCGCCAGAGGTTGTTCAGCCCGAAGAGCCGGGCGAAACCGTGGGCTGGCTGGTTCTCCAAGGGGCGTTGCGTGAAGGCCCGGTCCGCGAGGCTTGGGTGAGTGAGGAAGAGGCTGGGCCGTCACTGCGTTCGGTGATCCAGCAGATCGAGACCGTCAAAGAAGGCAATCACTACCTCGGCCTGGTCGTCTACCTCGACATGCCCATGCTGACCGCAACGCAGACCGACGCGATCTACGAAGCGCTCTACGAGCTCCGAGAAAGCGGCAAAACCGTGATCACTTTCGCACAAGCCTATTCGACCGCCGACTATGTGCTCGCCAGCGCAAGCGATGTCGTCGCGCTGCAGAACAAAGGCATGGTCGAACTCACCGGCATGCACCTCGAAGAAATGTATCTCGCTGGCTTGATGGAGAAAGTCGGCGTGCAGCCCAACTTCATTCAGGTCGGCAAGTACAAGGGTGCAGCTGAGCAGATGACGCGTAAAGGTCCGTCGGAGGAGTGGTCGCAGAACATGGACGGCCTGCTCGACGGCATGTACGACGCGATGGTTCAGCGGATCGCCAAGGGCAGGGATATCTCGGTCAAGAAGGTCGAGCAGATGATGGAGCAGTCGTGGACGCTCGACGATCGCGGCCTGATCCAGGCGGGCATCGTCGACCGGCTCTGCGGGCGCGACCTAACCGAGGTGACCGAGACCGAGTTCGGCGACGAGTTTGTTTGGGATACCGAGATGGGTTGGAACACCGCCGACCCGATGGCCGCCGCGATGGCTGCGAACCCGATGATGATGATCGCCGCCCTGATGCAGGACCCCGTCACGCAGACGACCGGACCGACCATCCAGGTCATCCATGCCAACGGCGCGATCATCTCCGGCGACTCCGACTTCGGCGGTGGTATGTTCGGCGGTGAGTCCATCGGCTCCCGCACGATCGACGAGATGCTCGATGAAGCGCTCTACGACGAGAACGTGAAGGGCGTCGTCCTCCGCCTCGACTCGCCCGGCGGCTCGGCGCTGGCTAGCGAAGTGATGTGGCAGGCGATCCGTGCCTTCGGCGAAGAGAAGCCAATCGTCTGCTCGATCGGCGGGATGGCCGCATCCGGCGGGTACTACATCGCCTCGGCCTGCGACGAGATCCTCATCGAGCCGCGCTCCATTGTTGGGTCTATCGGCGTTGTCGCCGGCAAGCTCAACCTCAAGGGGTTGTACGACCTGGTCGGCATCGGCATCCACACCCGCTCCCGCGGGCCAAATGCAGCGCTGCTCTCCTCGGTCGATAACTTCACCGCAGAAGAAGAGAAGAAGCTCACCGCCGCGATGGAGCTGATCTACGAGCAGTTCCGCGATCGTGTCGCGACCGGCCGGGGTGCGAGGCTAAAGGAACTCGACGCCGTGGACGAGGGCATGCTGTTTACCGGTGAACAGTCCGTCAAGAGCGGTATGGCCGACCAACTCGGCGGCGTTGATGACGCGATCGCGTTGGTCGCTAAGAAGGCCGAACTCGAAGAAGGCAGCTACGCCGTGATGGAATTGCCTCATCCGATCTCACTAGCGACCTTCCTGGAAGGCATGCTGTCGGGCGGTGGACTGCCCTTTGGCCTAACCAGCCCAGAGAGCGCTGGCGTGCTAACCGCAGCGAGAGAACTCGTAGGTGAAGCCGCTTGGACCCAGATCATGCGCAGCCTGCACGGCATTACCCTGCTGAAAGACGAGCAGGTCCTGCTGCTGATGCCTCAACCGGTGATTGTGAAATAACCCGGCAAAGCGTTTATAACATCTGGCATGATGAATACTACTGTCATCCTTCCCGCGGCAGGGCTCGGCAGCCGGTTCGCGGTTGGAGACCGAGCGTCGGCCAGCAAGATTGAGTTTGAGCTACGACATAAGCCGGTTTTTCTGCGGACGATCGGCCTGTTCCATGGCCGGCTTGATGTCGGGCAGATCATCCTGGCCGTTCACCCAGATAAGCTCGAAGATTTCAAGTTTCGCTGGGCGGACCAACTCGGTTTCTTAGGCGTAAAGCTCATCGCGGGTGGTGAGGCCGAGCGCTGGCAGACGGTGCAGATCGCGCTAGAGAATATCGCTGATGAGACGACCCACATCGCGGTACATGATGCCGCCCGGCCCTGCGCTTCGCATGCGATGATTGATCGTATCTTCGAATCGGCCGAGCAACTCGATGCCGTGGTGCCAGGCCTGCCCATGGGCGATACCGTCAAGCGAGGTGGCGACCCGGACAGATCGACACTGGGCGAGAACCTGCTCGACGCGATCTTTGATAAGCCCATCTCGCCAACCTCGGGTGCCCGGCCGATCCTCGAGACCGTGCCGAGGCATGACCTGTTCCGCGTACAGACGCCGCAGGTGTTCGAGCGACAACTCATCACCAAGGCGTATCAATCCCTCGACGAAAAGAATGCCGAGGGCATCACCGATGACGCGAGCGTTGTAGAAATGGCGGGGCACACCGTCCATATCATTGAAGGCGATCGGCTTAACCTCAAGCTGACACACCCCGATGATGTGGAACTACTCGAAGCGGTCTTAAAGATACGCGAAGATAAGTCTGCTAAAGAAGCGGCGGCGGAACAGCTTTTTGGCAATGACGATGACGAGTAGTGACTACTTGGCGTCCATCTCAATGTCACCGCGCTCGTCGACCAGCTCAGTAAACCCACCATCATTGAGCCAGGCCTTCGCGGCCTTATCATCAAGCAGGTAGGCATCAAGGAACGCGGTCGTGCTCTGGCGGATGATGCTATGGAAAGCCTTATTGTCTTCGAGACTAACCTTGCTCCGCATGCGACGCTTGGTCTCGCCTGAGAAGGTCATGTGGTCGGCACCATTGAAGTTAATAAGATACTTCGGCCCACCACCATCGGAAGGGCCGGGCACGAGGCCGTAGGGGATCAGACGTTCTTCTGCGGTTGTGTTGTTGATCATGCTTGTGTCGAGCGTGCCGGTCATTATCAGGGCCGGCACCTTGATCGTACGGTAGGTCGATTCGCGCTGGCGCTCTTTCGCGACCGGCGGGGAGAGCGGGATGATGCACTTGATCCGCTCGTCGCCGTAGGACCTGCCAAACTGCCCGCCGACCGTCATCCCCCCGGCCGCCATCGCGGACCAGGCGCCGAACGAGTGGCCCGCGATGCCAACTCTCTCGAAGTCGATTTTGTTGTGGAGCTTTGTGCCCTCACGCGCACTGAGCCACTCGAGCCGATCGAGCACGAACGGCACATCCTCCGCACGGTCGACTGCAACCTGTGGCGTCGACGCCGCCTTACGCATGGCTTGGAGAATATCCTTCGCGGGTAGGCCCTGCCAGACACTATCGTCGCTGCCAGGATGTTGCATGTGCACGCACAAGTAGCCGTAGGACGCCCAGTGGGTGCCGAGGTAATTCAGGCTCTCGCGTGTGCCACCGAGGCCATGCGAGACCAGCACCATAGGCAAGGGCTTGTCTACATCGGTTGGCATATAGAATTTAATAGGCACCTTGCGGCCACGGTCCTCATCCTGCGGCTCAAAGAGGAATGTCTCGATCGAATGCGGCCCTACAGCCTCCTTGTAAGGTTCCGCCCATACTAGCTTCGACGTTAACAGCAGCGTCAAAACAAATATCCAAAACAGGATTGGCAGCCGAATGATCTGGTTCATGGAAGTGCAACGCATCACGGGGCTCTCCATTGCAGGCCTTCCGTCGTCTGCAATGTATACCGGTTGATCCAATGGTGGTTTCAACGATTGCGCTAGTAACACAGGATTTCCCGGGACGTCTATAGCCCCTCGCTTTGATTCAAGATGGAGATATCAGCCTTGTAGGATCATCTCATACCCGCCCTGTATGTAGCAACGGTCTTCCTTTATGGCTGTCATCCGTCGAGCGGAATGTGGCGCTTAATATCACTTCGTATATACGGAACGGAGAACCGAGCCGTTATTCAGAAGGCACGATAGAGATCGGCGAATCCCGGAGTTATCACTGGGTGCCCATTGTTGTGATCCACAACATGTGGATGTCGATCAACGGCTCAGGCGACGGCGGGCTGACCGTCACTCTGGGCCACAAGACCGGGCGTGTCGGAACACCCTGGATCGATCTGAATTAACTCAGTCATGCCTTGCCTCAAACCCGCCTTGGGCGAGCGGCCCAGTGCATCTTGTGCGACAGCATCGTCCAGTAGCTGAGCTCGGGGTTGTGGATCAGCGTGAGTGTCTTCGCGTACTTCTTGATCTGAACCTGCTGCCCAACAGCAAGCGGGGTCGAGGCCTGACCATCCAACACCAGCGAGGTGCCTTCGTTCGCTCGGTGCAGGTGCATCCAGCAGTCACACTCGCCGGAGAAGACGATCGGGCGGAACGCCAGGGACTGCGGGTTCAGGGCGGAGACGCACATCCCATCGATGCCAGGCGACATGATCGGCCCGCCCGCCGAGAGGTTGTAGGCCGTCGAACCCGAGGGTGTCGAGATCACAACGCCGTCACCTGCAAACGTCGTCGCGCTCTGACGCGACCACTGCGGCTCGATGATCAGTTCGATCTCGACCATCCGGTATGGCGGGCCGGCCACGACGACCGCGTCATTCAGTGCAGTGCCTTTGAAAAGCGGATCGGGCATCTCCGAAGGCGCGTGGTCTCCGTCGCCATTGAGCCCACCCCACTGAGGCGACCCCTCGGGGTAGACAGCGACCTCGAGCATGATCCGCTCTGATTTTCTTGCCCGACCGGAAGCGATCAGCGGCCAGTGCTTCTGCACGTCTTCCACCGAGAACTCGGCGAGGAACCCGAGCTTGCCGAAGTTGATGCCGAGGATCGGGATGCCGCGTTCGACCATCACGCGGGCCTGGCTCAGCAGCGTGCCGTCACCGCCGAGCACGATCGCCATCTCCGCTTCAGGGAGGTCGGCGGGCTCGATCTCGCAGGCTTTCCGTGTTCCAAGCTCTCCAACGATGTCGGCGTGGTCGGCGAGCCAGGGCCTGAACGACTCCAGAGCCTCTGTGACCAGAGGCTTGCTCAAGTTGCAAAGCAGCAGCACTCGAGGACGATCTAACATGCAGGGATTGTACCGGATCACCGCCCTGGGCCTTGTACCGCGGCTTGATGCGTCACTTAAACCTCACGGCAGTCCAGTGCTTTCTTCAAATCAGGAGCGATCGTCACTAGCCGCGATGGTCTCCGTCGTATGCATGTTCTGACTCTTCTTCTTATCTCTTAGCGGCTCGAACGCGATACGTAGTTCATGGACACGCCGCATACCGCCCGGGAGCAGCACGAAGACTGCTGCGGCAAGCAGGAGAATCAGCGATCCGGAAATAGCGATCACGATCAGGCCTGGCAGCGAGTTGTACAGCTCTCTTAGAGCGTGAACCGCTGCTGAGGCAAGCACACA
The DNA here is from genome assembly GCA_039188575.1 of Planctomycetota bacterium. Classification (GTDB taxonomy): domain Bacteria; phylum Planctomycetota; class Phycisphaerae; order Phycisphaerales; family Phycisphaeraceae; genus JAHQVV01. The sequence continues at coordinate 16,285 of JBCCYY010000017.1, forward strand.
GCAAAGCACCGGGGGCCAGATCGCGCGGACGATCATCCATGCATTGAGTGGTCCGCCATGCGCACAGACCCAGATCGTTGGTAGGAAGAGGAGCGCAGCGGCAGAGGTATAGGCAACCGCAACGCCTGTGACACCCCAATACGCGCCGATGCAGGACGCGATCAGCATGGTCGGGCTAAACACGAGCGTCCACCGCATGATGGTTGTCGCACGACCCTCCGCCTTCAGGATCGAGCGGACAATCTGTAAAATGCTGGCAAACAGCGTACCCACGATGAGGATCTGAAACAGCGGGATCACCTCGCCCCATTGGTCGCCGAACAAGGTCATGATCACATAGTGCGCTTCTGTATACAGCACCGTGAAGATGGGTGTGATAACACTGTACAGTGCTAAGACGGTCCGGAACACGCTGGTACTGTAAGCCTTAGGGTTGTCTTGAAGCCGGCTGAACTTACTCATCGCGACTTTTGAGATCGGGATGTAGAACTGCTGGAACGGCATCCTTGACCACTTGAATGCCTTCTCGTAGATACCTAGCGAAGCGGCGCCAAAAAACTTGCCGACCAGAATGGACCCAAACATGAGCCCGATGTAGTTGATCACCAGCGCGCCGCTGATGTTGAGGCTGTAACCCGTCATCGCCTTGAGACGTCGCTGAATCTCTGGTGTTCGCTTCTTCAGGCTGGGAAGCCACCGCGTGTACCAAACCATAAGCAAGGCGGCGAGGAGTTCGCGCACGGCTTCCTGAAGCACAAGCGCCCAATAACTCAGCCCGCTATAGGCTGCGGTAATGACAACAGCCGTGCTGAGCACGACAGCGATCACATCGATCCGAACGAGGTCGCTGTAACGGACCTGCCTGCGGAGGACACCCTCGTGGATACCGCTCAGACCTCGCCCAAAACTGATGCAGGCGATAGCCGCAACGACCAGAAGGAGATCGGGCTCTCCAAACAGCCAGGCCATGAAAGGAGCCGCCATAAGAGAGAGCAGGAGAATCAGCACGTTGAACTTAGCGTTACGCCAAAACAGCGCGGAGAGGGTGGGCTCGTCGAGCGCTTGTGCCTGGACAACGGCCTCGATCCATCCTAGATTCCTTAACTTCATAAGCAGCCCGAACAGCACGGCAGACATCGCGAACAGCCCGAACTCGCTTGGCGTGAGTAGACGCGCGACAACCATTGCCGACCCGATCGAGACAACGAACAGCACCATCTTGGACATCGTTGTGAGCACACCGCCACGGACAGCTAGCTTATCGCGTTCTTTCGATGTAGGCAGGACCGACGGGTCTCGCTCGCGCCGAACGTCCTGATCGGTCTCGTCGTTCGCCTTGGTCATGGCACAACCGTATCAGCCGGGGACGCTGCGAGCATCTGATCGTACAGATCGAGGAAGTGGTCAATCACTACCTCTTCGGTGAAGTGAGCGATTGCGTGTGCGCGCCCATGCTCGCCGAATCGCTCGGCCTTGTCGCGGTCGCACAGCACCTTGAGTAATGCCTCAGCCAACGCGCCCTCATCACCCGCGGGCACGTGATACCCGTTGGCATCGGGAACAATCTGCTCAGCCAGCCCTCCGCACTCCGTCACGACCGCCGCAGTACCACGCATCAGCGCCTCGGCACCGACCAGACCGAACGGTTCTTCCCAAACGGATGGCACGGCCTGGACCCAAGCGGCGCCCAGCGCACGCTCCATATCCGGGCGTGTAAGGTGTCCCAGGAATGTTGTGCTCTGATCGATTTTGAGCCGAGTAGCAAGCGCCTGATGCTCTTGCATGAGTGGCCCATCGCCAGCGATCAATAATCGTGCGTCCGGTAGTTCTGCTGCCACGCGTGCCATGGCTCGAATCAAGACATCGACACCCTTCTTGGGAATCAGCCGGCCGGCGTAACTGACTATTGGTGGATCAGACAGTGGCGGGCGTGGCTCAGTGACCGGGACCCCGTTCCAGACGACGCCGTCCACGCGCTGGCCTTCATTCATAAGTCGATCGCGGACCCAATTGCTGTTGGTGATGATCAGGTTGAACGCGCTTTCCCAGCGGTCCCACATCCGCTTCTGGGTTTCAGCGCGCATGCGGCCAAGCACAGGCAGGCACCCGTTGCTTCGGCAGGCGGGGCCTTGTGGGTCGTGACAAGGCGAGCCATTAGGCAAGACCTTGGTATTGAGCGGGCAGATCAGGTTGTAATTGACCACGTGCAACAGGCTCGGGATGTCTTGGATCACCGGTAGGATCAGCGGTGAGAGCTGATTCATAAACATCCGACAGTGAACAATATCGGGCTTAAAACGCTTGACCACTTTTTTTAGCGCGATCGCAGCAAGCGGGTTGAACGCCCGGGTCACCCGGTTGAACTGAGTCGTTGTTCCAAAGCAAGTGTGGTCCGACACGATCGGCAGAGGCAGCGGCTTGGCACGGCTGCTAAAAAACTCGACCGCGTGGCCACGCTCGCGCAGACCATCACGCAGCGTGACGGTCATATGCTCCGCCCCGCCGTTGAGTGTGCCAAAATCATGGACAAGCAGGACCTTCACGCGGCTTCAGTCGTCGTCGTCTCAATCGGCTTAGGTGGCGGGCTGCCGTCACCCGATGCAGGCCAGTGATGATCAATGTACCGGATGTCAGCTTCGCACACATCCTTCTCACGCTGGGCCTCATGGCCCGCGATCACGGCTTCCGAATCACCCGGCCCGGCCCAGATACCAAGCAGATATCCGAAGCACTCAACCGCCATTAAAAGCAGCGAGACAAGGAAGATCGGCAGAGCGCGAAGATGGAACCTGTGATATTTACTTAGCTGCGGCCTGATCCGCCAATAGAAAAGCCGTGGTGTTTGGATCGAGGCAACGAGTTTGCGCAATAGGCTGCTACGCAATCGAGGCTGGGAACCACTAGCCCGACCGCTAGCCACCCGAATACGCAGAGAAGGGCCCCAGACACTAGTAGTCAGATGGTACAGCCGGGCATCCGCCGCCATGTAGAGCCCGCCTTCTTTTGCTGCAAGTTCGATGATACCGCCGCCGCGCGGAAGTAGGCCTTCCAGTTCATGATCGTGTTGGACCAACCACGAAGTGCGGTAAGCGATATGATGCCGGCTAACCCGAGGGACAAGCCCACTCTTCACCGGGGGCGTGTACTTCGATAGTGCAAACAGGTGATTGGCCCATGGCAATGCTGCAGATTGATTCGCTAGTTCGATCGCGCTGCCTACTCCAATAATCTCAGGGTTGGCTGCAAAGCTTTCGGTGATTATCTGCGCCCAGTCGGGTTCAAGATAAACATGGTCTTCAATGATCGCGGTCACCGGCGACTTAGCCGCACGGATTGCTATCGCCGCTGCGAGATCAACATTAGAAATAGGCTCACCCCACGACAGCGTCTGAACCAGTCCAAAGCCTGCCGTTTCATGAGGCAGCAAATCGTCAAAAACCGAGGCATGCTCCGCAACCAGTAACAGCTCGATTTCTTCCACATTATTCTGTGCTCGCAAATATGCTAGTGGCCTTCGAATATCCGAGGCTTGCTTAATAGCAACAAGGATCAATCCAATCTTCGTTTCTTCGGATACGGGCATAGTGGCCTCCTATGGAACTATCGAAGAGATCACGATTCAACCTCACCTGTATTTTGATAATTTTCCGAAACAGTCTCAATCCACGCAGTCAGCGATTGCGTTGAAGTGAGAACTGGTGGTGCTTGCTAGCCTAACTTGATCGATTGCGGTACAAAAGGGCCAAGAAGTTATGGCATCGAAAGCTTCCAATAATATGTTTGGAATGGCTGACTCATAAGAACTATCCTCACTTCGTTGAGTAATCATCGCAAGGGTCGTCGGTCTATGATCCATCTACAAGCTGCGATCCGCTCGCTCGGTCGTAGACAACCGATTAATCAATATCACGTGCGCACTGGTTCCGGTGGGTGAAAGCCGTGGCAAGTGCGCAATGCTAGACGGGCTGGCTAAACGTACTGCGGTCTTTTGCGTTAAGGTGGCGCAGGCGGTCATACTCAAACTCAGCCAGCCTTTCACCCGCCTTACCAGGCCCGATCAAACAGCCTAGGAATTGGCCCAGCCCATCAAGCGTCATGACATAGGCAAGTGCGGGTAGCAGTCGAAGCAACCGCCCGCGCTGAACCGGCGAGAATACCTTGCCCGCGATCCGCTTAAAACGCCGTACTGGCTGGAGTACGCACAGCATCGCTTCGATCAGACGCTTAGGCAGCGACCAGCCCTCTCGTGCGCCCTTGGATCCTGCAGCGAGACGGCCAGCAAAAAATCTCAGCTCGCTGGTCGAGCTGATGTTCGAGGGGTTGAGGTGGTGGATGCGTGCGTGTTCGGCGAGATACATCTTGTGGCCATCCGCGCGTAGCGTTTCGATCAGACCACCACCTCGGATAAACAACGCTTGGAGCCTGTCACCATAGGCTTCGAGGACTGACTTCTTATAGGAGGCGTTATGACGAGAGACGATCGATCGTTCCCCACCTTGGATGGGCTCGCTGTAGTGGCCGTACGCCATAAGCTGGTTCGCCCAACTGAGCCCTGAATCGGGGTTCGCGTTGATCACCGCAGAGCCGATCATCGCCCACGTCCCGTCGTGCGCCGCGAGGATTGCCTCGGCCCAGCCCGGCTCGGGAAACGCATGGTCTTCCACGCAGGCGACTATATCTGACTTGCCTTTTAGCATAACTAGGCCTGCGGCGTCATCAACGTTCTCGATCGGCTCGCCCGTGTAGAACGGGTTGACCTCGGCGAAGCCTGCGTAGTCCGCTTCCGTTGCGTCCTCAAGACTCTCAGCGTTAGGTGCAACCGGGATCAGCTCGATCTGGTTGGCAATGGTCTGGTCACGCAGGTGCGAAACCGTTCTACGGATATAGGCGAAGTCCAGCGGTGATACCACGATCACCGACAGTTTCGGTTCGTCAGCCATGGCTTGTTAGCTCCTCTTTCTCAGGAAAGGAAGCGGCGTTCTCAGCGGGCTGGCTTGACTTGCCCCCGCCACGGTATGTCCCGTACTTGAACGACGCGGCCCCTGCTCCCAGCACCGCCCACATCCGGGCGCGTTCTAATCGTGACAGGCCCTCTTCCGCGACAACACATTTCCAGATCATCAAGCGCTCAGACGTTGTAACCGGCCTGGCTTTGACAATCTGGCTGTACTTGCTCCAGCTCTTGCCGTAGAGGTATGACTTGTGCAGGAAGTCTCGGACGGTCTCGACCTCCAGATGGAGGACTTGCATGTCGGGAAAATATCGCACGGCATCTAGGCCGAACTGCTCGACCACGAGCTGCACGAAGATTGTGTCACCTCCGCGGGCGCGTTCCTCAAAGGGACAGCAGGTTTCCACTGCCTCTCGCGTCGCCGCGAGGTTGTTCGTATGGCCGTAGTAGAGCGTAGGGTCGTCACCCTCGAAGATATATCGGTGCCGGTGATGGACGTACAGGTGTAGCAGGCGGAGCGCCTCGGACCCCTCTGGGGGGTAGACCCTGCCTAAAGCGACCTGCACGCCTGTCTGCTGCAAGGCACCCCACGCGGTCGACAGCCAGTCTGACTCCGGGACACAGTCCGGATCGGTAAAGACGATGGCCTTGCCCTTCGCCTCGCGCAGCGCCTTGTTCCGCGCCGCGTAAGCGCCCTGCTTGTATTCGTGCAGGAGACGGACATCCGGTTCATGCTGGCGGATAATCTCTGCCGATCGATCGGGTGAGTTGTTGTCCACGAACAGTACTTCAAACCGATCGCGCGGAAAATCCTGAGCAAGCAGGCCCTCGATACAACGCTGAATGTAAGGCTCTGCCTTGTAGACCGGGATGATCACGGAAAGATCGATGCTCATGCGCCGACCTCCTGCGCGGCGGATTCGTCGGCAGAAAGACTCACATGCTGATCAGGCAAATCACTGATAAGCACAACCTTGCCTGTCCGCGCCGATTCTTCTGCGGCCTCCACGACCACCGCCGCGCGATACCCCGCTTCTAAGCCTGGCTGAGGGGTTTGCTCTTTAAGGACCGCATCGACAAAGGATGACAACGCTGCGTGATAGGACGGCTCTGGCTTGGGAGTCAGCTGCTGCATAACACGCCCGGGGAGAGCGGCGACTTCATGCAGGGCGGAAGCGATCCGATCTTTCGTCGCAAAGCTACGTTTAATCGGGGCGTACTGCGGTTGGCTCCGGCCGAATCGCCCGGCACGGAGTAAGCCTTTGTCGCCGGTCAGTTGGAATTCGTCGGACTGAGCAGCAACCGCGCTAACGGTCGTCTGGATGGTGGTGCCGCTGGCCGCTGTCATGGTGATAGAGGCCGTATCTGCTTCGGTGCGGACGGACCGGCTCGTTGCAAACACTGACGTGATGGGTTCATCTAATAGGAACGTAGCTAGGTCGGCATGGTGGACGAAGAGATCAAGCAAGACCCCCCCTCCGGTTGCGCGGGATGACTTCCAGCCCTGCAATTCACGGGGCGGGGAGCAGAACATGCTGGTCGCCGCCGTGATCTCGCCGATGCGTCCGGCCCGCAGTTCATTTCTTAGTGCGAGATAGGCCGGGTGAAAACGGTAGTTAAAGCCGAGTTGTGCCGGCACTTCCGCGTCTGAGTAAGCCTGCATCACACGGCCTGCTTCCGTGACATCTACGCCGATCGGTTTTTCTAGGTAGACCGCTTTGCCGGCCTTTATACTTGCGATCGCCGCGTCCGCGTGCAATGCGGTCGGCAGGCAGATCACCACCGCTTGTACATCCGGCTGGCCCAGCAGTTCCGCATAATCGCTGTACTTAGTCGCGCCGGCCGCGAAGCGTGAGCCAGCCTTGTTCAATGACTCTTCATGGGCATCGGCCAGCGCAACGAGTTTGACACTCGGCAGAGCGGCGAGCACACGGAGGTGCTGCGCCTGAGCAACACGCCCGCAGCCGATGACACCTACGTTTAGCCGCTTACTCATTGACCAGCCCCGCTCTCTCGGACGTGTCCGTGTAGAGCTTGCCTCTCAGGTGTGTATACATCCCGATGCCGTAGGCAAGGATGCTGTAGAGGTAGTACATCACGTGAAGCGGTACGACAAACATTGTGAAGGTGAGTGATCGGTTCTTGACGAAGAAGCGGTAGAACCTCAGGTTGAGCAGGATGATGGCGAACAGTGGCAGGCAGATATAGACCGACCACCAGCCGCTGAAGTAAGAGCCAACCGTAAACAATGCCAATACCGTGAACTCGAAAGCACGCCGGAGAGGCTTATGGCTGAACCGTCTGACACGCCAGTAGTCCGCCGCGAGGACGCCCACAATCGCAAGTAAGGGGAGCAGCGCAGTCACCGGCCAATCGATAATGGCGAGCGTCTGAATCACAACATAAGCCAGCGCACACAGCGCACTGACACGCTGGGAAATGCGCAGATTCAAATCATTGGGCATCGATCCCTGGGCGAGCATCAGCTGTGTCCATGGCACGCCGCGATCGAAGATATCCGTCTTGATCATCTTCCAGAAGGTCCAGTGCTTCAGGTGCGTCGCTTGAACATCGCGGTTGAGCACGATCCGGTGCCCTGCATTATGCAGCCGTACGCCCAACTCGATGTCTTCAATGCAGGGCCTGGCGTAATTGACATCGAACCCACCATGCTCGAGGAAGACCGACTTCCGGATCGCGCCGCAACCCGACCAGAAAGTGGTTGCCTCGGGGTTAGAGTCCTGGTGCACATAGTGGTGGAAGAGGTTGCGGTATTGCGAGAAGAGGCCCCGATGATCAGGCGCGTTGCAGTATGATCCGAACACTGCGTCCGCGTCGGGATACTTCTCAAAGGTCTCAGCAACACGGGCAAGCGTCTCTTCGTTGACGCAGACATCCGCATCAATGAACTGCAAGAACTCGCCCTTCGCGTACTCTGCGCCAAGGTTCCGTGCCCCGGCGGGGCCTAGGTTCTTCTCGAGCCGGATCACACGGGCACCCATGCGCTCGGCGACATCGGGCGTATCGTCGGTCGAGGCATCATCCATGATAATGACCTCGTACCCCGTAAAGCGGCTTGTTGCCAATGCATCGAGGCAACGGACAAGGTTGGCCTTGTCGTTATGCACCGGCACAATCACCGAGATAAGCGGCGGCTCGGTTTCAACGTGCTGCTCGGTCGTTGGCTTGGTTTGCACAAGCGTCATAGTACTGGACCCCAAGGCTAAGACTGTTCGACAACCTCGCGGGCTTCTTTTTTCTTCACTTCCTGCGACTTCGCAGACTCTTCCCGCTGTTCTTTCTCACTCACCTGCTCGTGATACGACTTGTCGGCGTTCACACTCCAGAGGTCGTGCTCTTCGCCGTGAAGCAGGCTGCGGACCGCGTAGAGGCCGGTCAACATCGAGTGGTCCTGATTATTGTAACGGTGCAGGCCATTGCGCCCAATAGTCTTCAGGTTCTCGAATTGGTCGATGAAATCCTTGATCTTGTCGAGGTGCCTTGCGTAGTCGGCGTCATAGACCGGGTAGGACTTGGGCACGCGATACACCACGCCGTCCTCGATGTCGGACGCCTTGGCGAGGCCGATCTGCTCCAGTTCCTTTCTCGCCAAAGCGATCAGCTCGTCGTCTGGCGTGTTCCAGAGGGCGTCGCCCTCGTTGCAGAAATACTCCAGGCCGAGACTGGACTTGCTCAGGTCGGGAACGAGGTCGGGTTGCCAGTTCTTGAAGTTCTGGATCCGGCCGACCACGACGTTCGGATCATGGATGTAGATCCAGTTGTCGGGGAACAGTTCCTCCTTATTGACAATCACACAGACCGTGAGGAAGTCTCGGTAGCTGAGTTGATCGCACGCGTCGAGCACTTCCTGCGGAGCAGGCGGGTCCATCTTCCGGATCAATTCAGTAAGGGGCATAGACGTGATGACGTGATCCGCCTCATCACGGATGGTTTCGCCGCCCTGCTTGTAGGTCACGCCCGTCACGCGGAAGCCGTCACGGTGCACCGCCATGGCCTCGCTCTCCATCTTGACCTCACCGCCCGCCTCGTTGACTTTGTCCTGAACAGCTTCCCAGAGCATGCCCGGCCCGAGTCGGGGGTAGTGGAAGCTCTCGATCAGCGTCTTCACCCGTGTCCCGGGCTTCACAAACATGCTTAGGATTGCGGTCTTCAGCGACAGGTCCTTGATCCGCTGGGCTGCCCACTCGGCCTTGAGTTCAGAAGTCGGGATGCCCCAGACCTTCTCGGTGTACGTCTTGAAGAATGTAAGAAACAGGCGCTTGCCAAAACGGTTCGTAACCCACTGATCAAAGGTCTCTTCTTCCTTGTACGGGAAAAGCCGCCACCGGATGTAGCTGGCCATGATAAGCGCGCTCTCCACCAAGCCCAGACCCGCCAGCGCGTTAAACGGCTTGAGTGGGTACATAAAGAACTTGCCGTTATAGAAGATACGGGACAAGCGATTTCGTACGAGGAAATCCTCGAAAAGAACCTCTTCCCAGATCTCTTGCACCTCGACCGACTTCGTGAAGAAGCGGTGGCCACCCATATCGAAACGATACCCTTTATAGGACTCGGTCCTGGCGATACCACCGACGATGTTGTCTTTCTCCAGAACAACGGGCTTGACCCCGTGCTTGGTCAACTCGTAGGCGGCAGTGAGTCCCGCAGGACCACCTCCAATAACAATCGCACTTGACATTTTCTTGTTTCCTTAATCTCTGACAAGCGGGCAAGCTATAGGCAGGGACGCTGAACTTTAATTGCAAATTCACCTCAGAGCGAGAAATAGTGCCAAAAACATTGCCTGCCACCAACAAAATTAACCATATTTAAATCTCGAACCCTTTAGTTGCTTAAAAAATAGGCAAAAGCTTGTGTTTTAGCCTCTACCCCGCATCCACTTCAACTCTTTCTTCGGCATTCGCGAAGGCAATCACCAGCGCAAGTGCCGCCGATAGTGCAGTTACCAAGGCCAGCATATCCAGCCCCGCAACAAGCCAAGCCGAAAAGGGCCAGAGGTCCGCGATCCGTTCGCACTGCTGCCACCAGCCTATCTCGCCGTAGTATCTCGGCGACAACACCCTGTGCAGGGTGAAGAGGTTGAAAGCCATCAGCATGGCCGCCAGACCGCCAGCGACCCAAACCCGCTTGCTCGCCTTGAAGCAGCAGACCAGGCCCCAGACCATCCATAGCATCTGAGCGGCTGCGACGGGGATGTAGTACTGCGCGCGGACCGTGAAGAACCCGCCGATCATTGATGCGAAGCGGTAATCGATGGCGTAGAGCAGCAAGGCCATCATCACCGGCCCGGTGAGCAGCCAGAGCATCATCTTACGCCTCTGCAGGTCCAGCCCGCGGAGCATAAAACCACCGATCACAAGCGAAGCGATCGTCAAGGCGGACCAGAAGTAGTGCAGTTTATATGGCATCCACGCGTCGGCCCAGCCCGCCGACCCGATCTGCAGGCCCCAATACCACCGCAGCATCTGCCCATGCTCCCACAGCCGGCCCGGGCTGAACATCTCGGCGGGGAACGACCTGACGGCGCTGCCGCCCGAGTCGTAGCTGTCTTTGAGCGACTCTCCGCCGCCCAGCGGGATCAGCAGCCACAGCAACGCGAACGCAAACAGGAGTGCCACGGCCCAGCCGCTGCAAACCTTGACCCACCGTGGCGATTGGCACAGCATCAACACGATCAGTCCCATCGGGAGCAGGATAACCATCGTGATCTTTGTTGCGCCCGCTAAGAGGCCAACAAGCACCATCGCGCCAATCACCCAGGGGGTCGGCTTGCGGACAATCGCGACGGCGCCCAACGCCATGAAAGCGGTGAACAGAACGTACGCCAAGACCTCGTTGTTCAACGCCGAGGTATAGAACGCGACCAGGACCTGCATGCCCGTCATCAGCCCAACGAGCCAGGGCAGCGCCCACTGCCCAGGCCAGAACACGCGAGCCATCCATACCGCGAAGCACACCGCCAACAGACCAAGTAGCACCGAAAACGCGCGACCCGCCAGCAACCGCCAACGCAGCCCTAAACCTGCATCATGACTAATCCGTAGTACCTGGCCAAGCGACATGAAATACAGAGGCGGGTGGTACGCTTCAAAATCGGGGTGGCCGATGATGGCCATATCTTGCGGCTCAATGTCATCGACATAGACACTGGCCAGCGCAGGGTCGTCTGCCTGCTCTTGCAGGCTCTGCATGCTGTCCGGCCGCAGTTCTGAAGGGTTGATCAACCGCTGCATCGTCCGGTGCGGACCGAAGTCAACCAGTTCCACATAAGCCACGAGGTCGCTGGGCACCTGAACCGAGTCTGCATCACTATCGACTGGGGCCACGCCGTCATAGTGTGTTGCGTACAGATAGTGCTGCTGCTCGTCATTTGGAAACCAAGCGGGGAACCGCACCGCCCAGAAAAGGCCGTTCGCCACCAAAGCCAAGAGGATCAAAGACGCCAACACGACTGGCTTTCCGAGCCATGATGTCATTTGTTTGCCTGCCAACCCCTCAGCCCTTTGACAAGGATAGCCCTCGAGTCAAACTCAGTCTGTGACCGTATGCACAGACGACCACTGATCGGAAAAGCAGGCCGACTTGATCTACCGGTGGTGTGGTAGAGCACTACATAGTATGGATGTTTTGACCTGAGTCAATAAGTCTCACGCATCGGATGGGTCTCTCATGGCGAAGTGATCGAGACAATTACAGTCAGACTCCAAACGCGCATAGAAAAAGCCATAAGTTGGCGTCGTCTCAGGCAACCCAGCTTACGGCTTGTCAAAATGGAGCGTATCGGGCTCGAACCGATGACCTGCTGCTTGCAAAGCAGCCGCTCTCCCAACTGAGCTAACGCCCCAACAAGGGCCGCAGATTGTATCGGCAAACAGGCAGTGCTTCCACCACAAGGAGACCAAGTCACTTTAGGTATTGAAGTATTTCGCCTGCGGGTGGTGGCAGATGATCGCGCTGGTGGACTGCTCGGGGTCGATCTGCCAGTTCTCGGTCAGGATACAGTCGATGCGCGTCGGGTCGATCAGCCGCCAGAGCTTGTCTTGGTCGGACATATCTGGGCAGGCGGGGTAGCCGAAGCTGTACCGGCTGCCGCGGTACTTCTGTGTAAAGAGCTGCGTGACTTTTGACGCATCCTCGGTCGCGATGCCAAGCTCCTGGCGGATGCGCTTGTGCCACATCTCCGCCAGCGCCTCGGCACACTCCACGCCCATGCCGTGCATGTAGAGGTACTCGCGGTAGTTGTTGTCCTTGAACAACTCGCCGGCACGCACGCTGACCTCGTTGCCCATCGTCACGCACTGCACCGGCAGCACATCCTTCTTGCCGCTGTCGGCCGATGCAAAAAAGTCTGAGATACAAAGGCCCTTCCGCCCCGCCTGACGCGGCCAGGAGAAACGCTCGATCTCGCGGTCGTGGTCCTCGGGGTCGTAGACGATGAGGTCGTTGGGGTTGGCCGGGTCGCTGTTGCAGGGGAAGTAGCCGTAGGTGACCTTGCCCTGCAGGACGTTCTCTTCGAGCATCTCCTGCTTGTATCGTTCGAAGATCGGCTTGACCTCGTGCTCAAGCTGGTCGTTGTAGGTCTTTGAATCCAGGTCGCCCCGGACATACTGCCACTGCGTCTTAAACAACGCGCTGGTATTGATGAAGGCGTAGACCTGTCTCAGATCGATGTCTTCTACAACGCGGTCACCCCAGAAAGGCGGCTCGGGAATATCGACATCCGTCGCAACCGAAGCCGACCGCGCGACGATCGCAGGCGGCGCATCGACGACCGCAACACTATCTTCACCCGGGCGCAGCGGCCCCATCACCTTGTCAGGGGCGGCCGATGGGCCGGTCTCCGACTTCGCCTTGAGCGCTTCGATCTTCTTCTCTTTCTCGATACGGCCTTCCGCCCGTTCATCGATCTCTGCGTTGAGTTCCGCCTGCTGATTACCCGCGATCATGTCCATGATCCGCAGGCCCTCGAACGCGTCCTTGCCGTGGTAGACGTGGCCTTCGTAAATGCCTCGCAGGTGGCCTTCACAGTAGGGCTTGGCGAGCGCCGCGCCACCGAGTAAGACGGGCACTTTCACACCCTTAGTATTCATTTCGTGCAGGTTTTCTTCCATCACGTTGACTGACTTGACCAGCAAACCAGACATGCCGATGGCGTCGGCCTTCGTCTCTTCGAGCGCTTCAAGGATCGCGGTAACAGGCTGCTTGATCCCGATGTTATGAACGGTGTAGCCGTTGTTGGTGAGGATGATATCAACCAGGTTCTTGCCGATGTCATGCACATCACCGCGCACCGTCGCCAGGACGATAGAGCCCTTGGTCTGCCCCTCGATCTTCTCCATAAACGGCTCGAGGTGCGCGACCGCCATCTTCATGACCTCGGCCGACTGCAGCACGAACGGCAGCTGCATCTGTCCGCTGCCAAAGAGTTCGCCGACCACTTTCATACCTTCGAGCAGGTGGTCGTTAATGATGTCCAGCGGCGGGTAGGTCCCCATCGCTTCGTCAAGCGTTTCATCAAGGGCTTTCTTCTCGCCATCAATGATGTGCTTCTGAAGGCGTTCTTCCAGCGGCAGGTCGGCGAGCACGACCTTGGTCGACTTCACTTCGGCATCGTCGGCAAACAGGCTGACAAAGATCTGCAACGGGTCCGCCGTCTTGCTGCCGTCGGGCAGCTCGACCTCTCTCCCCTCCTCACGCCAGCGGTTGTAGATCAGGTCGAGCGCCCCCTCCCACTGCTCATCTTCGATCTTGTTTTTCGGCAGGATTTTACTGGAGTGAACGATCGCGCTGGTCAGTCCGGCCTGCTGCAATTCAAACAGAAAAACGGAGTTGAGTACCTGCCTCGCGGCGGGTTTCAGGCCGAAGCTAATGTTCGAAAGCCCGACCGTTGTCTGGCAGTTGGGGAACTCTGCCGCGATGAGGCGCACACCCTCGACCGTCTCCAGCCCAGACCGGCGGTCCTTGTCCATGCCTGTCGAGATCGGCAGCACCAGCGGGTCGAACATCAGGTCTTCATCGCGCAGCCCGTATTTGTCCACCGCCAAGCCGCGCATCCGCCGGGCGATACCGATCTTGCGTTCTGCGGTCCGGGCCATCGCCTCCTCGGGGTCTTCGTCGATGGTCCCCAGCACCAGCCCTGCGCCATACTTCTTGGCCAGGCCGCACATGACCGCGAACTTCTCCTCGCCGTCCTCGAGGTTGCCCGAGTTGATCAGGCACTTGCCGCCGGCCGCCTGTAGCCCCGCTTCAATGGTCGCGGGCTGGGTCGAGTCTAGCATCAGCGGCGCATCCACCTGCCGGACCAGCCGCGTCACGACCTCGTGCATGTCCCTTGCATTATCTCGGCCGGCGTAGTCCACGTTAACATCGAGCACGTGTGACCCCTCGCGCATCTGCTCCCGACCAAGTGAAACGATTTCGTCCCAGTCCTCGGCTTCCAGCAGCCGCTTGAACTTGCGCGAGCCTGAGGCGTTGCAGCGTTCGCCGACATTCAGGAGCGAGTTATCCTGCCGGTAGTCGGTCGGCGCATAGAGTGACGTGATGGACGGGGCCATCAGCTTCTTGTCTTGCGCTTCCGGCAAGCGTTCGCCTATTGACTCACGGACCAAGCGGATGTGCTCTGGCGTTGTGCCGCAGCAGCCGCCAATAATCGATAAGCCGAACCGATCGGCGAACTTCGTCATCGTCTCCGCGAAGGGCTTAGGCTGTAGCGGGTACACCGTCTGCCCGGCAACGAGGGTAGGCAGGCCCGCATTCGGCAGGACAGAGATATGCTTGGGCCAGTGGCGACCCAGGTACTTGATGTGGTCGGCCATATCTTCCGGGCCGGTCGCGCAGTTCATGCCCAGCGAGACGATCGGGTAGTCCTTCAGCGCGTGCGCAGCGGCGCTGATCTCGGTGCCGGTCAGCATCGTGCCGGTGTTCTCGATGGTCACTTGAACCATGATGGGCAGGCCATCGTCTTCTGGCGTAAGCGCGGGCTTGACACCCATCTCATCCATCGCCTCAAGGATCGCGTTCACCGCGCACTTGATCTGCAGGATGTCCTGGCACGTCTCAAGCAGGAACAAATCGCAGCCGCCCTCGATCAGGCCCTTGGCCTGCTCCTTGTAAGACGCGAACATCTCATCCCAGCCGATGTTGCTCAGTGTGATCAGTTTTGTGCCAGGCCCGATCGACCCGATCACAAACCGCGGGTTGTCTTCGGCCGCATATTTATCGCAGGCCTCGCGCGCAAGCTGGCAAGCCTTAATATTGATCTCCCGGCAGCGGTCTTGGAGATCGAACTCGCACAGCACATGCGGCATCCCGCCGAAGGTGTCTGTCTCGACCGCGTCGGCCCCAGCGGCCAGGTAGCTCTCGTGGATCCCGCGGATCGCGTCCGGCCGAGTGAGCACCAGGACCTCGGTGCAGTTTTCTAAGCCCAGGTAGTCCTTCTCCAGATCTAACTCCAAATCATGGATGGACGTACCCATTGCGCCGTCGAAGTAGACGATGCGCTCTTGGAGTAGTTGTAGGAATCGGTTCATCGCAGTTGTATAAATCCTTTTATCCGGATGAATGGATGATATATCGGCCAAATCGCGTCGGCAAGTCCTGAAACCCCTAAATCCTACTCCCGTTGCCCCATTCAGATCGCCGATACCTACTCCGCAAGGCGGGCTATCGATCGAGCCGGTAAGTATTCGGGCTGCAGACAGCCCTTCTCAAACCCGCCCCTAGGGTCATTTATCGACAGGATTCCAGGCGATGACTTGGTGGCAAGCAATCATTTTGGGCGTAGTGGAGGGGCTGACCGAGTATCTGCCGGTCAGTTCCACCGGTCACCTGCTGATTATTCAGAACCTGTTGGGCATCGGGGTCGAGAACGCCGAGGCCCGCACCGCCGCGAACGCCTATGCCATCTGCATGCAGACCGGTGCTATCGCCGCTGTTCTCGGCCTCTATTGGCAGCGCGTCAAGATGGGCGTGAAGGGCATGGTCGGCGCGGTTGGTATCGGCCCGGGCGACCCAGCGGGCTTCCGGCTGTTCGTTAACTTGGTCGCCGCGTTCCTGCCCGCCGCGGTCATCGGGCTTATATTTGATGACCTGATCGAGCACTACCTGTTCAGCGCCTGGACAATCGTGATCGCCTGGGGGGTCGGCGGCGTGGCGATCCTCGCCGTCGCCGCGTGGAAGCGGAAGAAATCAGGCGACGAGCACGCCGGCAACGATCTGGACCTGCTCACCTGGCGCATGGCGATGACCATCGGCTTCATCCAGTGCCTAGCGATGATGCCCGGCACGTCGCGCTCGCTCGTCACCATCGTCGGCGGCATCCTCGTCGGGCTCAACATCGCATCGGCGGTCGAGTTCTCCTTCCTCCTCGGCGTGGTGACCCTCTTCGCCGCAACAGTTTACAAGGCCTTTCTCGATACGGCCGTCGTCACCATCAATGGGCAGGAGCAGGAAGTCATCCACGCCGTGATCATGTACAAAACCTACGGGTGGGTCCCGATGATCGCCGGGACCCTGGCCGCGTATCTCTCCGCCGTTATCGCGGTCAAGTGGATGGTCGGCTACCTGAAGAAGCACGGCATGTCGATCTTCGGCTACTACCGCATCGCCATCGCGATCCTTGCCGCGGTGCTGATCCTGACCGGCTATATCCAGGCCGATCAGCCGAAGTAACTTCCTTGCAGATCAAGGCTCTAGAAGCACCTTGATGACACCGGGTTTGTTCGCCTGCTCGAGCACGGCGGGCCCATCGCTCAGCTTCATCCGCCGGCTGATCAGGCTCACGACGTCCACCGCCTCCCGCGAGAGCCAATCCAGCGCCTCGGCGAATGGGCCGCATCGGCTTCCAATCACGTTCAGTTCATTGATGACGATAGGAGAGAGGTCAAAGCCCTCGCCCAGTTGTCCCGGTGCGACGGTGGTCTTAAGGACGAGCGTCCCGCGTGGGCGGAGCATGGCCATCGCTGTTGTTAATCCACTTGCGGATCCGGTGCAATCAACCACGATGTCCTGGTCCTGTCGCAAGCCGACATCATCCAGCAGCCGGTGCTTGATGCCCCACTTCTCACACAAGCCGAGTTTCGAATCGTGCTTGCCGACGCAGCGGACCGTCGCGTTCAGCGTGCTGAGCACTTGGGCACAGAGCAGGCCAAGCCGACCATCGCCGAGGACCGTGACATAAGGCCGGCCCTCGATTGTCAGTTGCCGAAGGATCTGCAGCGCCGCCGCAAGCGGCTCGACGAAAACCGCGCGGTCGTCATCGACATTGCCCGGCACCTTGTGCAGGTTTGCCGCGGGCAGCACAAATCGCTCCGCGAAGCAGCCGTCCCGCCCCATGATCCCAAGCACCGTGCGGTCTCGGCAGTGCTCCCTCAGCCCGCCCCGGCACATATCGCAGACCCCGCAGACGCAGTTAATCTCGCCCACGACGCGCTGGCCAACCCAGGCGTTGTCGACATCCGATCCAGCCGCCTCAACGACGCCGACAAACTCGTGCCCAAGCACGCCCTCGAAAGCCATGTAGCCCTTGCACAGTTCCAGGTCCGTCGAGCAAACACCCATCCGCGTCGGCCGGATCAGCACCTCGCCGGCGGGGACCTCGCGACCCACATTGTCTGGGTACAGGCTGTCCAGTGCCAGGCGCGATCCTCTGAGTACCAATGCCCTCATGCCACTCCTTTCGGCCACACTCTGACTACACTCTAAACAACTTAGAGATGTAAGCATTTTTTTCATATACACGAGACAGCTTTTCGGCATCGGCCGTACCAACACCATGCGACAACCATTGGCTTTCTTCGTCTCAGTTTTGATCATGACCCTGATATTCTGCGGGTGCAAGGCCAGTGAACCCCTGCCCGACTTTGGCTACCGCAGCCCAGACCGGTTCGAGCAGGCGATCGTGGCGTTCGAGACGGCCGACGCCGAGACGATGCCGCCGGAGGGCACGGTGCTGTTTGTCGGCAGCTCCAGCATCCGCATGTGGCACAGGAATCTCGCGGCGGATATGGCGCCACTGACCGTCATCGGCCGGGGGTTTGGGGGCAGCAACGCGAATGACCTTCTACACTTTTACGACCGTGTGATCCTGAAATACCAGCCTCGGGCGGTGGTGATCTACGAGGGCGACAACGACGTCGACCAAGGCATCGAGCCAGTTGGCATCCTCGCGACGTACGAACGTTTGCTGGACCGGGTCGAAGCCGACCTGCCCGGCTGCCGGGTGTACCTGCTCGCGGTCAAGCCCAGCCCGATGCGGTGGGTGTTGTGGCCCACGATGCTTGAGGTCAACGAGGAACTCGCCGAGTTGGCAGACGAACGCAAGTCGGTGGTATACATCGACATCGCCACGCCGATGCTTAGTAAGGATGGTAAGCCACGGGCCGACCTCTTCATCCAAGACAACCTGCACCTGAACCGCAAAGGCTACGAGCTCTGGCGGGACACGATCCGCCCGGTGCTCGTCGAAGCAGAAAAAGAGTTCGAATAGATTGCCTTGCCCCCCCTACACGGCCGATCAGCAGGATTGGGCATCATTGCCTCAAGCCCATGTGATTCTTTCACCCGCGGCCGGCCACCAACGCGTCGCTCAAGGGCGCCAAGCCAAGCGTGGCACACTTGAAACCGTGCGCATAAAACCGGTATTGTGCGCACCAACCCAGTGATTCAATGGCTTTTGTACTGCATTCGGGTAATCGGAATACCACCATAGCGCGTCAAACCGGCCAAGACTGCCAGACCGTTGGCAACCTTAAACCCACGCTCAACCATCAGCACGCGCGTGACGCCGCGGCCGCCAAACCATTGTGATTGGCCGCCCTAGCGACCCTGCTCACTCTTCAACCACCGGCGGGTTCTTGTCCGGCACATAGCTGCCCTTGGATTGATGCGGCGTGATCGGCCAGGTGTCGGTGCGGAACGGGTACGCGGGGACCTCCAGGCCGTTCATCAACGACCCTACCGGCAGGTTCGAGATCGCGTAACGCACCGCCTTGGGCTCGGGCACCCTCGCCGACCACACGCTTACCGTGCCCGCACCTCGATCGACCGCGGCCGACTCGGCGTGGTGCCAGACCCGGTCCTCACCTGCGATGTAAAACCCCAGCACATCGTCCTTGTCGAGGCGCAGGCCGTTCACCGTTGCCTTGTCGAACTGCACGACGACCTTGTTGCCCTCGATCTTGTACGCCTCGTAGGTCGGGCCGCGCCACTCGAGCGGGCTGCCCCGGCCGTCCCTGGCACTGTAGACCGTGGACAGCGCCCAGCGGGCGCTGCGCTCACCGATCGGGCGCTTGTTCTTGGGGTGGATGTTGCCGTCCGAGTTGGTGTCGTAGGTCGCGATCAGACCGGTGTTCGGCGTGTCCTGCCAGGTCTTGAACTGGATCTCGCGGACGACGTTGGTGTGGTGGTTCTGGTCGTACGTCATGGATCGGCGGTTGGACCAGCCCGCGATCTGGATCAGGCCGAAGGGCAGTTCCTCGTCACCAAACACCGCCCGCCAATCCTGGATCAGGCCGGGGTAGGTCGCGTAGAACGGCTTCCAAGCCTCGCCGAAGGAGTTGTTCTCGCCCTGGTAGAAGAGCACCCCTCGGAGGGAGAGCCCCGCCATCGGCGCGAGCAGCGTGTTGTACATACCCGAGGGCTGACGCCCGAGCCTGGGGTCCACCTGGATCCTCGGCCGGCCAGGCGCTCGCTTACCTTCTTTCTCCGCCGCGGCCTTGGCCACCTCCCAGTCCTTGAGGGCTTGCTCAAGCCGCGTTTTCGCGCCCGCTTCTCCACCGCCATCGACCCAGGCCCTGACCGCGGTGTCGAACTGATCGATCGTCGGCTTCATCTCGGGGATCGCCAAGAGCGTCGGCGGTGAGCACCAGTGGTTCGCGGTCGTCCCGCCCCAGGAGTTGTCGATGATGCCGACCGGCACCTTGAGGTACCGGTGCAGACGGCGGGCGAAGTGGTACCCGACGCCGGTGCAGTCGCGGACATGCTCGGGCGTGCAGGGCCGCCAGCCCTTGCCCTCATCCAGCGGCACGTCGGCCTGCTGTTCATGCGAGGCGACCAGCTTCAGGCGGAGGTATCGGATCGCCGGCGTGTTCGCGCTGGCGATCTCCATGTCCGGGTCCAGGCTCCCGCCGACGGACCAGGCCATATTGCTCTGCCCGCCGCACAGCCAGACCTCCCCGACGAGCACATCATTGAATGAAAGGCCGCCCGACTTTGCGGCGACCTCCAGCGTGCGTGGTTCGAACGAGGCTTGCATCGGTTCAAACGTCGCGACCCATTTGCCATCCTCCCCCGCTTCGGCGCCAACCGACTGACCCGCAAAACGGACCGAGACGATTTCGCCAGGCACCGCCCAGCCCCAGACCTTCACAGGCTTGTCGCGTTGCAGCACCATACCGTCGCCGAAGAGCTTGGAGACGGTGATTTCTGCGGTAACGACCGGGCCGAACAAGGTGATCGCGATCAGTAGCAGCACGACTTGAATCAATCGTGCAGGCGTGGCAGTGCGAGACATAAAACTTTTCATAGCGGCGCTCTCTTCAAGTTAAGCGGTCAAAGGGATTGACAAATCGTCGTCGAAAGTTGTCGGCATTGAGAATACCGCATGTGCTAGGATCAGGCACAGGAGCGGCACATGGAAGACAAAGCCGGCGCGTTTGTGAAGGGTGGGTTCGGCTGCCTCGCAGCGTTTCTTGTGATCGGGCTTTGTGCCGTGGTCCTGGGCGGGAGCATGTACATCGACGCGGGCGGGGCCTGCTGCCTGTTCATCGGCGGCGGGCTGCTCGGCCTGCTGGTGCTCTGGATCTATAACAAGGGCAAGCAAGATGGCGGCGGCAGGGGAAGCGACTATTGAAGAACTCGTGTTGCACAGTATCTACAAGGAGGATCGAGCGATGACAACCAAAGCGAACTCACCGTATTTGTTTATTGGCGGCCGAGGCCGGGCGTACGCGCTGGACAAGATCAGCGGCCAGATCGTCTGGGAGATCCAGCTCAAGACAGGCTTCTTCCGGACCGGCAGCGACTTCGTCACCCTCAGCGAGGGCGTCGATTTCCTCTTCGCGTTTACCTACGGCATCGCGTTCTGCCTGGACAAGTACACCGGCAAGATCGTCTGGCAGACGCCGATCAAAGAGCTGAAACACTACTCAAGCTCGATGGTTGTCGATGCGACGCTGCTCGGCGGCGGGTTCGAGGCGGGTTCCAGCGACTCGGCCGAGAGCGATGGGGACGGCGATGGCGACGGGGGCGATGGCGGAGACTGAGCGAGAGCATCTTGTGTGATTTCTGGCATGGCTTGGGCCCCTTCTCCCCGCTAGGTAGAAGGCGGGCGATAGAGGGTGGGGCGCTAAACAAACCATGGCTCGCTTTTGATTTCAATGTGGATCCAGCACACCACCCTCACCCCAACCCTCCCCCTGTGAGGGAGAGGGGGCAGAGCAAAGATGCCCCAAGTGGGAGGTGGGCTTGAAACACGCGTGAACACGCCGCGTCGGTATGATGCGTGGCGATACTCAATCGTACCTGGAAACCGCTGTGTTCAATCAATACCGTCTTGTCGTACTGGCCGTGGCCTGCCTGTTTGTCTCGCACAGCCCCCTTGCGAAGAACGCACCCGATACGCCCCGGCCCAACATCATCCTCATCATGTCGGACGACATGGGCTACTCCGACCTCGGCTGCTACGGCGGCGAGATCCCGACGCCGAACCTCGACGCGCTGGCCATGGGCGGGCTGCGGTACACCCAGTTCTACAACACCGGCCGCTGCTGCCCGACGCGGGCGTCGCTGCTCACCGGGCTCTACGCCCACCAGGCCGGCATCGGGCGCATGATCGGCAACGACAACCTGCCGGGCTACCAGGGCGACCTTGGCTTCAACGCCGTCACCATCGCCGAGGCCCTTAAGCCCGCCGGCTACAGCACCTACATGGCGGGTAAGTGGCACGTCTCGCGCCATCTCACCTACGACAAGCCCAAGTACAACTGGCCCCGCCAGCGTGGCTTCGACCGGTTCTACGGCACGATCATCGGCGCGGGCTCGTTCTTCGACCCCTGGACGCTGACCCGCGACAACACGCAGATTACCCCCGAGAACGACCCGCTCTACAAGCCCGAGGTCTACCACTACACGGACGCGATCTCCGACAACGCGGCGATGTTCATCAAGGACCACGTGAACAGCCCCGAGGCAAACGCGCTGGACAAGCCCTTCTTCCTCTACATGGCCTACACCGCGCCGCACTGGCCGATGCACGCGCTGCCCGAGGACATCGCCAAGTTCAAGGGCGAGTTCGGCAAGGGCTACGAGCACTACCGCCAGCAGCGGTTCGCCAAGATGAAAGAGCTCGGCCTGATCAAAAACAGCTGGCAGCTCTCGGAAACCGTCGGCGACTGGACCAAGGTCAAGCCCGAGCTCCTCGAATGGGAAGAGCGCGGCATGGAGGTCTACGCCGCGATGATCTACCAGATGGATCGCGGTATCGGGAAGGTCGTGCAGGCCCTCAAGGAGACCGGGCAGTACGAGAACACGCTGATCCTTTACCTGCACGACAACGGCGGCTGCCACGAGGGGATGGGCCGACGCGCAAGGGAAAACCGCACGGGAATGCAGCCGCGCGAGCCGATGGGCAAGGACGAACTTCAGACCAAGATGATCCCCGACCACAGCCGCGAGGGTCGGCCGGTCGTCATGGGTACAGGCGTGATGCCCGGGCCTTCCGAAACCTACCATGGCTACGGCTGGAACTGGGCCAACGTCTCGAACACCCCCTTCCGTCTGCACAAGTCAATGGTCCACGAGGGCGGCATCTCCACCCCGCTCATCGCCCACTGGCCCAAGGGGATCACCAAGCACGGCGAGCTCCGCGAACGCATCGGCCACCTCATCGATGTCATGCCGACCTTCCTCGAGGTCGCCGGCACCGACTACCCCGAGACCCACAACGGCCACGCGCTCACCCCGCTCGAGGGCGCGAGCCTCGTCGCCAGCTTCGGCCAGGACGAACAGATCGACCGCGTGATCATGTTCGAGCACTTCACGAAGGCCGCGATCCGCGATGGCAAATGGAAACTCGTCCGCGCCGGCGCGAACGCACCCTGGGAGCTCTACGACATGGAGCAAGACCGCAGCGAGGTCAACAACCTCGCGGACGCGATGCCGGATAAGGTCAAGGGGTTAGCTGATCGCTGGGAGCAAGAGGCCGAGCGCACGCTGATCCTGCCTCGGCCTGGGCAGAAGAAAAAGTAAGCATGTCAGACCCCATAAAGCGGGCGGAGCTTACCTTCCAAATGCCGCATCAGCGGGTCGGCTGACAGGGGCTTACCCGTCACGTGCTCAACCAACTCGGCTGAGCGATACCGTTGGCCGTGGGCGTGGATGTTCTCGTTGAGCCAAGTACGCAGCGGTGTGAAGTCGCCTTCCGCGAACATCGCGTCGAGGTCGCCCAGGTCTTCTGCTGCTTTCTCGAAGAACTGCGCCGCGTAGAGGTTGCCCATGGTGTAGGTCGGGAAGTAGCCGATCGCGCCCATGGACCAGTGGATGTCCTGCATGCAGCCGCGGGCGTGGTCAGGCACGTCGACCTGCAGGTACTCCTTGTACTTGCTGTTCCACACCTCGGGCAGGTCGTCGACGCCGAGCTCGCCCTTCATCAGCAGCCGCTCGATCTCGAAGCGGATCATGATGTGCAGGTTGTAGGTCGCCTCGTCGGCCTCGACGCGGATCAGGCCCGGGCTGACGATGTTCGCCCCGCCGTAGACCTGCTCCTCAGAAAGGGACGCGGTCGCGTCGCCGAAGAACTCGGCCAGCTTCGGGTAGCACCACGACCAGAACGCCCGGCTACGGCCGACTTGGTTCTCCCACATCCGGCTCTGGCTCTCGTGGATCGACAGGCCGACACTGTTGCCCATCGGCGTGCCGATGTGCGCCTCGGGCAGGCCCTGCTCGTAGATCCCGTGGCCCGACTCGTGCATCGTCGATCCCAGCGCATCGTTGACGTTTTCCTCGTGGAAACGCGTCGTCATCCGGACATCGTTGCAGTGCGACCCTGAGCAGAACGGGTGGACGGACTCGTCGAGCCTGCCGCGGTCGTAGTCGAAGCCGATCGCCGCGCTGACGCCCTTTACGAACGCCTTCTGCTGTTCAATCGGCAGCTTCAGCTCATTGAACGCATTGCTGGGCCCGCTCGTGCTAGCGAGGATGTCGCCGAGCAGCGCAACGAGCCGCTTACGGAGCGGCGTAAACACCGCTGTGACAGACGCAGCGGTCATGCCCGCCTCGAAGTTGTCCGCGAGGGCGTCCCACGGCTCGCCGTTCGCGTTGTCCCATCCGAAGCACTCCGCCTTCTGCTGGTTGAGCTCGATCACCTTGGCCAGCCATGGCTTGAACTTGCCGTAATCGTTGTCTTTGCGTGCCTCGGCCCAGGCGTGCTTGGCCTGGCTTGTCGTCTCGCTCATCTCGACGACCAACGCTTCGGGCAGCTTGGTCGCCTTGTCGTAGGCCCGCCGAAGCTCGCGGAGATTGACCGCGGTCTCACTGATGGGGTCGCCTGTCAATTCGGCCTCGGCTTCGCAGGCATCCAGCCACTCGCCGATCCGGGGATCGGTCTTCATCTGGTGCGTCAGCTTGGCCAGCTGCGCGAGCTGCCTGGTGCGGTGGGCAAGACCCTCCACCGGCATGAGCGTCTCCTGGTCCCAGCCCAAGATGGATGAGGTGGAGCCCAGGAGGTTGGCCTCTTTGGTGTGACCCAGGAGCTGTTCATAATCGCTTTGTTGTACGGTTGCGGTCGTCATGTGAAAAATCTTGGCCTAATCAGTGGAATGAAGTAAACCCCCCGCCTCAAAACAGCACATACTAAACAAGAGTGCACCCTCAGGGTCAAACCATGCAGTTCAACGCCGCCAGCCAGCCGTGGGATGAAGTGATGCAGGCCATGTCGCTTCGGCATCAAGGGACGGCAGCCGAGGAGCATGCGAACCACCACGAGGCCCGACTCGCCCGCGCCATCTCGGGCTGCAACCACGCGCGTGCGGCTCTGCTGCGTGAGATCGAGGACCCTTGCTTCCGCTTCTGCCTGGCCCAACTCGCCTGCGCGGACGCCGCACGGGACGCAACGCAGGAGACGGCCCTACGAGTGCTCCGGTCGCTAGCGCGTTACCGCGGGGACGCCGCGTTTACGACATGGGCCTTGTCGATCGCACTGAATGTCTGTCGCGAACACCGCAGACGCAGGCGGTGGCTGGCACTGCCCATCGGTTGGGCGGCCGCCGACCCATCGCCCAGCCCCAGCGAACAAGCAGGAAAAACCGAGCAACAGAGCCAGGTGATGGCCATCCTCGGTAAGCTGCCGCCACGCCAACGCGAAGCGGTCACCCTCCGCTACCTACAGGGGCTCGATACCAAGCAGACCGCCCAAGCGATGCGGTGCGCGGAAGGCACGGTCAAGGCCACACTCGCCAAAGCGCTCACCACGATGCGTCAACAGTGGGGAGATACGGATGGCTAAGCAGCCGAATAAGCCGCTGCGCCGCGCGCTGGATGAAGAACGCCAGAGGCTGGCAACGCAGGCCTTCCCGGGCGATTTGGCCCAAGCGGTCTTGCTGAAGCAGAAACAACCAAAGGCGGGCCTGCTTAACTTGCTGCGATACCCAGCGCTTGCCACCGCAATCATCGCGCTTGGTGCTGTGATCAGTATCGCGTTCCTGCAGACGGATAACGGCAAGAACGACACGCCTCAAGCGTTCAGCGCCCAGCCTATTACGCCAGCGGGTCCGGCACCTGGAGCCGCTACAGCACTGCAGCCGCCATCTGAAATCGCGCAAACGCCGCCCGCTCAGACCGCAGCCGTCCGCACGCAAACCGTCAAGGCCAAGCTGCCCGAGATCGACCGCGCCCTTTTGCCCGTGAGCCGCAACAGCCAGACAACCTGGCTCGCTGGACCAACAGTCCATCGTGAACAACTCGAACGGCATAGCAAGCTGGCAAAAAACCCTAACCCCAGCAAACGAGTGCGGCTGTCCTTCTCTACCCCCACGCGTGGCTCAATCGACCGGACGTTCACACGAACACTTACGCTCAAATCCAGACCAAAACCGCAAGGAACACAAAATGAATCCGTTTAAGACCCGCCTGCTCCACCTCGCCCTGCTGTTGGCGTGCTGCTCCATCGTCGCATTGAGCTACTGGACCCCCACCGCCCGCGCGGACGCGGGAAATACGCTCTGCATCGACGAGGATGAGTTTGAAGATGTCGAAGACTTTGACCGTGAGCGCCGACGTGACCGGGATGATGACGAAGACTTCGAAGAAGAGGATGAAGAAGAGTGGGAAGACGAAGAAGAATGGGAGGAAGAGGAATGGGGCATGGAAGAGGCCATGTTCGAGGTCGAGATCCTCAACCAGCACCTGGAGATGGTCAACAAGCTGATCGAGATCGTCAACGGCAGCCAGGAGGTGACCACGGACCCGACCGCCACCGCGCTGATGGCACTTATCACCGGCAAGGACCTGTTCTACGAACCCGAAGACTACGTTGACTTTCTTGAAGAGGAACTACCTCGCGTGAAAGATGTTGCGGTCCGCCGGGCGATCCACTTGCAACTCGCTGAGTCATACGCAGAGTTCGACATGCCCGAGAAGTCGCGCGAGCACCTGTCCGTACTGATCCGCGGCAAAGACTAGGCCACGGGAATCATCCCGACCCACTGAATAGCCCCCGCCTTGATACGAGGGGCTATCGGTTGAATACCGCGCCATGATCTCAACGCCTCCACCCCGTATGGATTATCATTGGCCGGCCATAAAATAAGCGGCTTGATCGTGCAGGGTCGCACGGGCATGACTTGAGACAACGAACCTCACCCGAGTACAGCATGATGATTTACTTTTTCCGGCCGGGCGTCTTCCGACGACTGACTCTGCAGTGCGCCGCGTTCTTTATCGTCGCGTACGCTGCTGCCCCGCCCCTTCAAGCGCAAGACAGGCGTTCGCATCCGCTATGGGAAGCGAATGAAGAGCTCTTAGCAGAAGGGATCGATGTCGAGGTGTACTCGAGCGAGCGGCTGTACCTGCTCAGCCCCGACGGCCAAAGCATCGCGGCCTATGTCGAGCCCGAAACCGGTGAACCCGGTATTCTCCAGGTCAACGGCCAGCAGGTCGGCGAGCCCTACACCCCCGACGGCAAACCCGGCTTCATGTCCTTCAGCCCCGATGGTAAACGCATCGCGGTACACGAGAAAGTCAACCCAGCCACAGAGCGCCTCGTCGTTGACGGCAAGCCCGACCCGGAATTCAGAGAAGTCCAACTCTACCACGGGGAATACATCAACATTTTCTCGGATGATTCCAAGCACATGGCCTACGTTGGCATCGCACGCGATTACAGCCGCAGGTTGATGGTCAACGGCAAGAGCCTCTACGGCGACGAGGAATTGCCCCGCATCAAACATTTCGAGATTGGGCCCGATGGCAGCTTGTTCTATATGCAGATAGATGGGGGTGACGACCGCAGCTTCACCACAAAGTTTGGGGGGAAGGTGCTCGTCAAGCACCCCTTCGCGCACTTCGTAGACAAATCCACGGTCTTCAGTCCGGATGGCAAACGCATCGCGTATGCGGTCGAGATCCGTACGATCGGCGATGCGAACGCTAGAGAGTTCGCTTACGTTGTCGATGGCAAGGTCGAGGCGGAACGGTTCGACCAGGTCGCGGGGTTCAAGTTTAATCAGGACGGGTCGAGCTACGCCTATCTAGGGCTACGTGGCTGGGAGATGCGCGCGGTGCGGGATGGCAAGCCCGGCAAGCCGTTCACCCGCATCAGCGACCATGCTCGCTGGCACCACCTGGAGTTCTGCCCCAACGGCAAGCGCACCGTGTTTTACGCGGCCACCGAGGACAGCCGTGACAAGCACCCGGTGGTCGATGACGTGCTCTGCCCGCCGATTACCAAGAGCATCGGCGACCACCGCTTCTGTTTCAGCGGCGACAGCAAAGACTTTGCCTACATCGGGCAGGCAGAGAAGAGGCTCAATCAGATGATCCTCAATGGCAAGCCTGTCGGCCAAGCATCCCGTCGGCTGATTTTCCCCGGCAGCTTCACCGGCTCAAAGCAGGACCAGCTCCTCTTCGCTGTCCAGGACGGCCCATGGCACCTCATCCAAAACGACAAGACGGTCGTAAAGTACCCGGGCATCCATAATATTGTCGTCAGCCCAGACGCGAAGCGCACCGCCGTCGCTGTTGTTGTAGATCGGGACGAGCATTACGTCATCCTCGATGGTGTCAAGGGCAAGGCCTACACACGCATCGATCCGGGATCGCTAACCTTCAGCGCCGACTCCAGCACGCTGGCCTACACCGCCAGCCGCATGCAACTGGACCGGCCCGTGACCGTGCGCGTGATTGGCGATCAGGAACACGGTACGACGCAACCCAGCTTGCCCTTCACCCTTTCTGAAGACGGCGCCCACTTCTACTACAAAGGCCACCGCGGCAACGAAGGCTATTGGATCGACGGACTACGCATCCGCAAAGGCCTCGAGCCCTATGCCTGGCCCCCCAAGAGCATCGATCGCAAGACAGTGACCTACCTGGCGCGCGACGGGGACAAGCTCTACCGCGTCACCCACAAGTTCAAATAAAAAAGAACCGCCGCAAAGGTGTTGCCCGAGCGATCATTTCCGGATTTGGTCAGGGCGTCCTCAGACCGCGGCGCCAGCGCCCAGCGTCTTTCCCGTCGAGTGCAGATCGTCACAGGCCTCGATCACGCGCTCGGCCATAGCGGCCTCGCCCTTCTTGAGGTAGCTCCTGGGGTCGTAGACCTTCTTCGCGCCGACCTCGCCGTCGACCTTCAGGACGCCGTCGTAGTTCTCGAACATATGCCCCGCGACCGGGCGGGTGAAGGCGTACTGGCAGTCGGTGTCGACGTTCATCTTGATGACTCCGTAGCCCAGGGTCTCTTCGATCTCGTGTTTCTCAGAGCCGGACCCGCCGTGGAAGACGAGGTAGAACTTGGCGTCTTCGCCGAACTTGGCCTTGATCGCGTCCTGTCCCTCCTTGAGCAGCTTGGGACGCAGCTTGACCGCGCCGGGCTTGTAGGCGCCGTGGACGTTGCCGAAGGTCGCGGCGAACATGTACGTACCCTCGACCTTGGACATGACCTCGTAGACGCGGACCATGTCTTCGGGCGTCGTGTACAGGTGCTCTTCGGGGGTGTCTTCGGAGCCCGCCGCGCCGTCTTCTTCACCGCCGACGACGCCAGCCTCGATCTCGATGATCTGGCCGATCTTCGCCATCCGCTCATAGATCGGGACCGAGAGGGCCAGGTTCTCTTCCAGCGGCAGGCCCGAGGCGTCGAGCATATGCGAGTTGTAGAGCGGTAGCTTGCCCTCAGCAACCCGGCGCTCCGACTCCTCGATCAGCGGGACCATAAACGTCTCGACCGCGTCCGGCGGGCAGTGGTCGGTGTGCAGCACGATGTTGACGTCCAGCTTCTCGGCAGCGCGGTGGATATGCTCGGCCAGCGAGATCGCACCCATGACCATGTCGCCGTTGATCAGGCCCGAGGCGAACTTACCCCCGCCGGTGGAGACCTGGATCATGCCGTCGGACTTGGCGTCGGCGAAGGCCTTCAGCGCGGCGTTGGCGGTGACCATCGAGCTGACGTTGATCGCGGGGTAGGCGAAGTGGTTCTGGAAGGCGTTGTCCAGCATGCGGACGTAGGTGTCGTAATCGGCGACGGGCATCGCGGGCTCCTGGGTGATGGTTGGCTGTAGGTTTTGGGTGTTATGGCCGCAGGCAACGGCCAAACCCCGATTATACTCTTTCGCCATGCCGCCCACACGCCCAGCATCACTGGCCAGCGTTACCGTCCCGAGGGGCTTTTTTGCCGCCGGTGGGAGTTGTGGGATCAAGGAATCGGGCAAGCCGGACCTCTGCCTCATCGCATCGGACCGGCACTGCGCCGCAGCGGCGGTATTCACCACAAACCAGTTCAAGGGCGCGCCGGTACTGATTGGCCAGCGCCACCTGGCTGACCGCGGCTACCACCAGGCACAGGCGATCGTCTGCAACTCCGGCAACTCCAACGTTGCGACACTCGCGGCGGGTGGCGAGCAGCACGCGATCGACATGTGCAAGGCAGCCGCCGGGGTCGTTGGCTGCGATCCGCACAGCGTGCTGCCTGCTTCGACCGGCGTGATTGGCCGGCCGCTGCCCATCGGGCGAGTGCTCGAGGGCATCACCGCGCTCAAGCCCGCGATGGGCCGGGGCGAAGACCACGACACCGCTGCGGCCCAAGGCATCATGACCACCGACCTGGTGGAGAAGTGCACCCTGCAATCGTTCGAGATCGAGGGCAAGCCGTGCCACATCGGCGGGATCGGCAAGGGCTCGGGCATGATCGCGCCATCGATGGCCACGATGCTCGTCTTCTTTACCACGGACGCCGCGATCAGCGCCAGGGTGTTGCACGCCGCGCTGCAGCAGGCCAACGCCGCCTCTTTCAGCCGCATTTCTGTGGACAGCGACACGAGCACGAGCGACACAATCTACGTGCTGGCCAACGGCGCGGCGGGCAATGATTTGATCACCGAACCAACCGGCGGAGCATTCGAGGCCTTCACCGCCGCGCTCACCACGGCCTGCCGCGACCTCGCCGAGCAGGTGGTCGTTGATGGCGAAGGCGCAACACGAACGTTCGAGGTGCACATCAAAGGTATGGCGAGCATTGAAGACGCGGACAGGGTCGGCCGAGCGGTGACCGACAGCCCGCTGGTCAAGACGGCGATCCACGGCTGTGACCCGAATTGGGGGCGGCTGGTGATGGCCGCAGGCAAGGCGGGCGTCGAACTGGACCCGGCTCAGTTCACCGTGAAGATCCAAGGCGTCACCGTGTTTGAGAACAACACACCAACGGTCACCGAAGAGGGCCAGCTCGCGCAATTGAGCGAAAACATGAAAGCGGACCGTGTCGTGATCGAACTGAACGCCCACCGGGGCGATGCAGGCTGCATCTGGCTAGGCTGCGACCTGAGCCGCCAGTACATCACGATTAACGCCGATTACACGACATGACCTCCCGTATCTCACGCCGTTTTATGAAATAATGCGTGACATGGGCTCGACTCTGAGTTAGCCTTATGGGGTCGCATCAAGGGCGTTCGCCTTGGCTTGAGGAAGGGAATCCGCACATTTCTGTTGCTCGTTTCTCCAACTGCTGGAGCCACACTTGCTCGCGTCGCGTCGCGGACTCAGCCTGCTCGAAGTGCTCATGGTTGTCACGCTCATCACCGTGATGATGGTGCTGTCATTGCCGATGATCAGCCGCGCCAACGCGAAAGCGCGGTGCGAGCTCTGCCAACAGAATCTTGCCGAGATCGGCCAGACGATTGCCTCGTATACCAACGACATGAACCACATGCCGACACTGACCAATGATGGGCCTGGACAACAAGGCAAGACGCTTTCGAGTTTCATTGAAGAGAGACTGCACTCAACGCACGTGCTCTTCTGCCCGAGTGATCACACCGAAAGCCGCCAGAGCCTGTACACGAGCTATCGCTGGTCCCCCTCTTTTAACGGCCTGAAACCCGGGCAACTCCACGACACGATCGGCCGCGTCATGCTCGCCGACCGTGCGGCCTACCACCCTGGGCCGCACAACTTCTCCAACGAACTCTTGCTCAAGAAGAGCGAGATTTCCTACGAGTTCACGCTGCGCAGCAGGCCCGAGTCTCCAGGCCAGAGGTGCCCAGACATGCCATGTGAATCGATTGAGCCGCATCAAGATGCCGGCTGGGACCATTAGCCCCGCCGTCATGGAGTGGCCGTAGGACGCTTAACGTGGACCAGAATTTTTTCGATCAGGTCCTTCGCGCTAGTCAGATCATCAAAGCCGTAGCGTGGCTGCCCGTCCGATTCTGCACCACCGCCGTGGGCGGTGAGCACCATTAGGTAGCCCG
This sequence comes from Planctomycetota bacterium, assembly GCA_039188575.1. Lineage (GTDB taxonomy): Bacteria > Planctomycetota > Phycisphaerae > Phycisphaerales > Phycisphaeraceae > JAHQVV01. The sequence continues at coordinate 48,214 of JBCCYY010000017.1, forward strand.
AAGACGATGTGGACACGGGCCGTCGTGATCGAAAAAGGCAGCACGAAGGACATGACACCGGTCACCGCGAGCGTGGCGAACGCGAACAGCAGGCCGAGGTTCGCGAGATGTCGGATGAGTTGGGTCATCGGTCAGCCATGTGCTTGAGCAAGCATAGGCGATATGCCCGGCACGAAATCCAAAGCAAGAAATGACCCGGGCGGGACTCGAACCCGCACTGGATGGATTTTAAATCCACTGCCTCTGCCGATTGGGCTACCGGGTCGGTCAGGCCAAGCGGCGATTCTAGCGTTGGCCGATCAATACCGCCTCGGGCCACCACGGCCCCCGGCCCGGCCACCGCCGCGCGGCGTCCGCGTGCCCTGAGCGTACTCCTTGGCCCGCTCGAGCTTGCCCTGGAGCCGCTCCGCTGCGGTCTTGATCAGAATCGCCAGCCGCTGTCGCTGGGCGGTCAACTCGGCGATCTTTGTCTCGTCTGGTGTTTCGGCGACCTGGAGCTTCTCGATCTTCGCCTTCAGCTGTTCGGCGTTCACGGAAATCTGTTTGATGTATTCCCGCAGCTTAGCCGTATTCATCTGGGCGATCTTGGTCAGCGCAGGCGAAGGCTCACCCATCAGCATCGGGTCGGCCTGCTTGCGGCCCCTGCCCCCGCCGCGACCGCCACGAGGGCCACCTGTACTCCTGGATGAACGTGAACCCCGATAGTCTGGACGCGGCATGGAGGAACCTTGTTGAAGGAGTTAAAACGAGGCGCCTTCAAGGGTACCCCGATAGGCCTCATAGCGTAACAAGCCGCGGGGAATCCGTAAAACGCGGGACCATGTCCAACGGTCGCGAATCAAGCCCTATGGCCCCACGATGGTGTAACATGCTCCGTCCCGCGGAGGTCTAATGCTTAAACGCGGAAGTGCGGTAAAGAAATACGCTGAAAGGAATCTCATCATGCCCCGCCTGCCCGCCTGGACGATTCCACTGGCGCTGATACTCGGTTTTATTGATCTGAATCCCGCCCTGGCCGAAGAAAGCAAGCTCTGGGTCACCTATCCAGGCGGCGAAGGCGTAGGCAAAGGTAAGCACGTGGTCCTGGTCGCGGGGGACGAAGAGTACCGGTCTGAAGAATCGATGCCGCAATTAGGCAAAATCCTTTCTAAGCAGTTTGGCTTCAAGTGCACCGTGCTTTTCTCACAAAACCCCGAGACTGGCGAAATCGACCCGAACAACCAGCGCAATATCCCGGGGCTTGAATCGCTCAAGACCGCGGACCTAATGGTTATCGTCACACGCTTCCGCAACCTGCCTGATGATCAAATGAAGCATATCGACGACTACCTCAGGACCGGAAAGCCGGTTGTAGGGATGCGTCCTGCCACACATGCTTTCAAAATCCCCGGTGACAGCAAGTTCCATAAGTACCACTTTCAGAGCAAGGTTGAAGGCTGGGAAGGCGGGTTTGGCCGACGAGTCTTCGGCGAGACCTGGGCTGGCCACCACGTGGGTAACAAGAAAGGCTACATCCGCGGGATAATCGCCGACAACGCGAAGGACCACCCGATCGTACGTGGCCTTGAACCCGGCGAGATCGGTGGCAAGACCGGCGTCTATCGCGTCACTCTGCCGATGAAGCCAGAAGCTACCCCACTCGTTTTAGGCGGAGCGCTCCAGGGGCTCTCTTTCGATGAGCCGTTGATGGAAGGCGACAAGAACAACCCGATGATGCCCGTCGCATGGACGCACATCTACGAGATCGAACCCGGCAAGAAAGGCCGGGCATTCGTCACAACGATGGGCACGTCGCAAGACCTCCTTGTTGAAGGATTCCGCCAGATGATGGTCCAGGGCGTGTTTTGGGCCCTGGAGATGGAAGACAAAATCCCGGCAGAAGGCCTAGAAGTCAAACTCGTTGGTGATTTCCGGCCGAGCAAATACGCCTTCAGCCGGGGCGGCAACAAGGCTTACAAGGCAGGGCTAAAACCGTCTGACTACTCAATGAAGACAGAGGACTAGAAGATATAACAAAAACGTCATGGAATACTGGTTTCCGAACTGTCATATGAAGACTAAGGCCTTTACTACTGTCCTGGTGACTCTGATTCTTTGCTACATACCCGCTGCCTCCGCAGGCGCCAAGCAGTGGGTGACCTACCCCGGTGGCGATGGCCCGGGCGCGGGCAAACATATCGTCCTGGTTTCTGGCGACGAGGAGTACCGCTCCGAGGAGGCGCTGCCCCAACTGGGCAAGATCCTCTCAAAGCACCACGGGTTTGCGTGCACCGTGCTCTTCGCGATCAACCCGAAAACCGGGATTATCGACCCGAACCATCGGAGCAACATCCCTGGCCTTGAAGCACTCAAGGACGCAGACCTCATGGTTGTGTCGCTGCGCTTCAGGGACCTGCCCGATGAGCAGATGAAGCACATCGACGACTACCTGATGACCGGCAAGCCCGTCATCGGGATGCGCACCTCAACCCACGCATTTAACATCGGCGGCAACAAGACCTACAGCCACTACTCCTGGAAACACAGTGGCGACGCGAACGGCGCGTGGGAGAAGGGCTTCGGAGGCTTTATCCTCGGGGAAACCTGGGTCGCTCACCACGGCATCCACAAGGGCGAGGGCACCAATGGGCTGATTGTTCAAGAGAACAAAGACCACCCCATCCTCAGCGGCATCGAGGACGGTGACGTGTGGGGCGACACCGATGTCTACACCATCGACCTACCTTTGCCCGGTGACAGCAAACCGCTGGTCATGGGCCAGGTGGTTGAGGGCCTCAAACCCGGCGGCAAGGCCTCGCAACGCACCGCAAAGAAGACCGGCAAACCCGTCAACGACCCGATGATGCCCGTCGCATGGACCAAGTCGTATCAACTGCCAAACGGCGGTAAAAAAGGTATCGTCTTTACGACTACCATGGGCAGTTCAACCGATCTGAATTACATGGGTACAAGACGGATGCTCGTTAATGCAGCCTATTACTTAACGGGTATCGACGTCCCCGAAGATGGCACGATGGTCGATACCGTTGGCGAATTCGAAGCAACAATGTACGCGTTCAAACGCGGCTCGCACTGGCCGGACAAGGCCCTGAAGCCATCGGACTTCGCCATGGATCACTGAGAGTCTTATCAACACAGACCAAATCAATTCTGAAACCACACACAGCACCTGCTCTATGAAAACCATCACACCCTTCGTTACCGTTTTTGCTGTCTTGCTCCTGAGTGCACTGCCGGTTCGTGCGGACCTGCTCGAACTTAAGGAAGGTGACAGCATTATCGTCGTCGGCAACACCTTCGCCGAGCGGATCGCGCTCAGCGGCTACCTCGATGCGATGATCCACGCGGCGAACCCTGACAAGAAGATCGAGGTCCGCAGCGTGCCGAACTCCGCCGACGAGGTGGACGACCGCCCGCGTGAACGGTCGGTCCCGCCGGAAGAGTTCTACCTCAAGCGCCACGGCGCGGATGTCGTGATCATGTGCTATGGCATGAGCGAGTCGTTCGACGGGCTCGGGGGCGTCGAGAAGTTCAAATCCGGCCTCGCCAGGAGAGTCGATGCGCATACAAGTGCAAAGTACAACGGCGAGTCTTCAAAGATCGTCCTCGTTTCCCCCATCGCCCACGAAGACCTTGGCGCCCCGCTGCCCACCGGCGACGCGGTCAAGCAGCGCAACGCCGTCCTCAAGGCCTACACCGAAGCGATGAAAGCGGTCGCAGCGGACAAAGGCGCGGTATTCATCGACTTGTTCTCCGTCGAAGCGGAGGGCCAGCTCACCAACAACGGGATCGCACCGACCGAGTACGGCTGCTTCGTCTACGCCGGCGAGATAGCCAAGCAACTGGGCTGGTGGGACGGCAAGGCCGCGGCCGACGCGGGCAACACCGCCGACTTCCGACAGACCGCCTACGACAAACACTACCACTGGCGGCACCGCTACCGCCCGACGAACACCGAGTATGTGCACGGCCGACGGCACAAGCCCTTCGGCATCGTGAACTTCCCGCCCGAACTCGAGCACCTCGACAAGATGGTCGCAACGCGTGAGAAGGCGCTGCACGAGATGGACAAGCCGACGCTCGGCCAACTCTTCGCCAAGGCACCCAGTGAGGAGGCGATCTGGGAAACCATCCCGCTGACCTACGACTTCCCCGGCGACAACTGGCCCGGCGTCGAGATCCCGGTAAAAGGGATCGCGAAAGATAAAAAGGCCGGCGACCCCAGTGTGATCAAGGACCCTGAGGAATACATCAAGACTTTCAAGGTCGCTGACGGCTACCAAGTCAACCTCTTCGCATGCGAAGAAATGTTCAAGGACGAGAACGGCGTCGGCCTGCTCGCCAACCCGCTGGGCATGAGCTTCGACTACAAGGGCCGGCTCTGGGTCCTCTGCTCGCCGACCTACCCGCACCCCTACCCGGGCGAGCTCACCGACTGCCGCATCCTGATCCTGGACGACACCGACAACGACGGCAAAGCCGACAAGTGCACCGTCTTCGCACGGCACATGAACATCCCGACCTGCTTCGTCATCGACGGTAACGGCGTGGCCTACGTTGGCCAGGCACCCGACCTGTGGAAGCTGACCGATACCGACGGCGACGATATCGCCGACCGCAAGGAGATCGTGTACTCCGGCTTCGGCATGCCAGACTCCCACCACACGATCAGCTCTTCGGCATGGGACCCCAACGGCGGGATTGTCATGCTCGAGGGCGTCTTCACCAAGACCAACGTCGAGACGCCTTACGGCACGCAGCGCACCCGAGACGCCGCGGTCTGGCGTTTCGATCCACGCACGCACAAGCTCATCGCGGTCTCGCACACAGGCCACCCGAACCCTTGGGGCATCACGTACGACAAGTACGGCCAGTCCATCATGATGGACACCTCGGGTTCGGCTCAGTACAACTTCAGCTCGCTGATCTCGCCGTATGTTGGGTTTGAGAAGCCAAAGAAGGGCCCCGCGGTTGTGAAGCGCGGCCGGCCCACCGCCGGCAGCGACATCATCGACTCCGCGCATTGGCCCGAAGAGATGCAGGGCGTCTACGTGCATAGCCAGTGCATCGGTTTCCTCGGTACGCACCTGGACAAGCTCAAGACCGATGGCAGCAAAAACTCGGGTTACTTCTCCGAGCCGATGCCCGAGCCGATCCTGTCCAGCGACATCGGCAACTACCGCCCCGTGTGCTCGGAGATCGGCCAGGACGGAGCGCTCTACATCGCGGACTGGGTCAACCCGCTGATCGGGCATATGCAGTTCAACCTGCGTGACCCCCGCCGCGACCATGACCACGGCCGGATCTACCGCGTGACGCACAAAGAGAATCCGACGCTTGAAAAGATCGACCTGATCAAGCTGGATATCGCCGGCCTGCTCGATGTGATCAAGACGACGACCGAGGGCAACACACGCGACCGTGCACGACGGCTGCTGCAGACGATGGACAAGGACTCGGTGGTCGCCGCGACCAACAAGTGGGTCTTTGAAGAGCTCGACCCGCGTGCCCGCGAGTACGACTTCGAGCTGATGACGCTGGAAGCGCTTTGGATCCAGCAGGGTCACGGCGTGTACGATGTCAAGCTCATCGACGAGGTCACCCGCGCCCGCGAACCAATGGTGCTCGCTGGTGCAATCCGGGCGGTCCGGTACGGGCTGCAGTACGAGGACATGAAGCCTGAGGATGCCGAGTCGTTCATCGCCCGTGCGGTGACCGACCGTGACATGCGGGTTCGGCTCGAAGCGGTGATGGCCTGTGCGTACCTGAAATCGGCCAAGGGTGTCCAACTGGCCAACTTGGTGACCACCCAGGAAATGGACGGGCCGATCCGCACCGCCCACGCCCAGACGATCAAGTATCTCAAGGCCCTAGGTTTCGATGGCAAGCAGGCGCTGCTCTTGGAGTACTACAACAAGGAAGTGGATGACCTGGTAGCGCTTTCTAAAAAAAAAATGACCCTGACGCAGCCGTGATTGTCAGGGCTGTAGTGGCTCGGCCCGAGTTACCCGAGGAAGTAAGGCGATCTGCATTCGCCGATATGGCCGAAACACCCGCTGAGCGGGCCAAAATCCTTATGATTTTGGCAAAGGATTCCCGCCTTGATCCAGACGTCACCGCCGAAGCGATCAGCCCCTTTCTTCTTGAACTCCCGTCTGAGGCCGTTCTATCAATTAACGATGATCTCGACGCGCTGCTCGGCAGCACGACCCCGGGCCTTCGTAGCGCTGCAGTGGCGCTGAAAGTCCGGTCCGGCGCGCCGCTGGGCTTGCTTGCCGATCGCGACCCAGCCGCCTTGCTCGACGCGGTCTCGTCCATGACAAGCGACAAGACGCCTGCTTCCCTGCCGGCCGCCCTGATCGACCTGGCGGAAGACGGGCGGCTCCATCCCGGCACAGCGATCATTCAAGCGGACCGTTTAAGCAACGACAAGCAGGCGTTATTCGAGCGACTCGCCGCGATGGCGAAACCGGCAATGCAAGCCAGTTACGACGAGTGGGGCAAGCCGCACCGGCTCGCGATGGCGGCGCTCGCGGGCATGCACCAAACGCCTGAAGAAGACTGGCCCGAAGGATTTGATGACTACCGCATCGCGCGGGCTGAGCCAAGCATCATGGAACTGGGCAAGGATGTCTACTTCCGCCACGACCAGGGCTGCTACAAGTGCCACGGCGATAAGGGCCAGGGCACATCCGGCTTCCCCGCGATCACCGGCTCGCCGATGGTCAATGGAGACCCAGTCCGTGCGGCAGCGATCGTCAAGTACGGCCTGAAAGGCGAGCTGCCGCACAGTATCAACCCGGCAGACAACAAGCCCTTCAACGCGCAGATGGAGCAGCAGTCGCACCTCAGCTACGACGATATGGCCGCGGCGCTAACGTACGTAAGGCAGAGCTGGGGCAACTTTGCGGCCCCGGTAACGCCCCTAGATGTCGCCGCAGCCGACTCGCCGGAAGAAGGGATGATGTGGGATGCCTCGGCACTGCTCGCGAGCTACCCGTTTGAGCGCGACCGACTAACCGGGTCGCTCCCCCCGCCACTGCCGCCAGCGATCAACATCCAGCGGTGGACGCCGCCCTCCTTCGGCATGCCGTTCATGCTGATCGTGGTCGGGCTCTCGATGCTGCTGATCCTGCTCGGGACCTACGCGGGCAAGTTCCTTCAAAACCCACGGTCGCTGGCCGAGATCGCTGGCGACCACATGCAAACCCCAGCCCACTGAAACGCCATGATCAAACGATACTTCACACTCCTGTTGGCTATAGCTGTTTTAGCCAGCACCCACGCTGATCAGCAACTCGACACGACACGCCCCAACGTCATCATCATCCTCTGCGATGACCTCGGGCAGGGCGACCCCGGATGCTACAACCCCGAGTCGAAGATCCCCACGCCGCACATGGACCGTCTGGCCAAAGAAGGCATGCGCTTCAACGACGCGCATAGCTCCTCGGCCGTCTGCACCCCGACACGCTACAGCACACTGACCGGCCGGTACTGCTGGCGGACGCCGCTGAAAAACGGCGTGCTCTGGAACGGCTGGGCCCAGGCACTGATCGAGGAGGACCGCGCTACGGTCGCGTCGATGCTAAAGCCGTACGGCTACCACAGCGCCGCGATCGGCAAGTGGCACCTTGGCTGGAACTGGCACTCGAAGACCGACAAAGCGATTACCGAGGAGCACCACCCGGCCGACGCAGTCGATTACAGCAAGCCCGTGATGCGCGGCCCGCTGACGCTGGGCTTTGACCACAGCTACCTTATCCCCGCGTCGCTCGATATGGCGCCGTACGTGTACCTCGTGGATGACATCGCTCAGCAAGCGCCGACGGATTTCACGCCCGGCAGTAAGCACCGCCGCCAGGGTGGTGGCGGGTTCTGGCGCAAAGGACCGATGCAGCCAGGCTTTGACTTCTATGGCTTCCTCCCCGCGACCACCGAAGCGGCCGTCGCCTACATCGACGGCCGTGCTGCGGCGAACCGCAAAGCGGGCGGAACCTCACCGTTCTTCCTCTACTTCCCCCTGCCCGCGCCGCACACGCCCTGGACCCCTTCGAAGGAGTTCCAAGGTGATACCGAGGTTGGCTGGTACGGCGATTTTGTGGCTCAGACCGACTGGTCACTCGGCCGGGTCATGGCGGCGTTGGATCGCAATGGCATCGCAGACAACACGCTTATCGTATTCACCAGTGACAACGGCTCGCATTGGCCCGTTGCTGATATCGAGAAGTGGGGACACGACGCGAACAACGGCTGGCGGGGCCAGAAGGCCGACATCCACGAGGCCGGCCACCGTGTGCCCTTCCTCGTCAGCTGGCCCGCGGTGATCAAGCCTGGCACCGTAAGCGACCAGACTGTTTGCCTGACCGATCTCTTCGCCACCGCCGCGCAGATCGTTGGCCACGAGATGAAAGACGACGAAGGCGAAGACAGCATCAGCCTCTTGCCAATCTTCAAAGGCGAGGCAACCGAGCCGATCCGCGGAGCCACCGTGCACCACTCGCTGCGTGGCATGTTCGCCATCCGCAAAGGCGACTGGAAGCTGATCCTTGGCTTGGGATCAGGCGGGTTCACCAAGATTGACACGAAGGCCGAGCAAGAGGCGGGTATCAAGGGCCAATTGTTTAATCTCAAAAAGGACCCGCAAGAAAAGACTAATCTCTGGAACGAAAAGCCCGAGATCGTCGCGGAGCTGACGGCGTTACTCAAGAAGTACAAGGCAAATCGGCGCAGCCGCTAGTGAGTTATGGATGCACTCGGCGGGGGGCTTTATCCGTCTTGCCGATGCCGGGGTTGAACGTGTTGGTCGGGTCCAGCTGTTCATAAAACCGTCTTAGCGTCTCGTCGGCCTCATAGAGGTGCCCAACGTTGTGCTCGGCCGGGTACTTGGCGTTGGACGCATCCAGCTGATCCAGCAGCAGCCGCTTCATCCGGGCCAGGTCCGTGCCCTTGCGGAAGATATAGACCTCGTGAAAGACGTAGCAGAAGAAGTGCCCGTACCGCAGGAGGCGGTACAGGTTTTCTTCGACCTCGGGTGGCGGAGGCTGGGTCCAACTCTCGTCGTGACTGAGACGCGCGACGTCTAACGCGAGTTCCTCCTCTGTTGTCGCGCTGTGCATAAGTTGGTAACGGAGCCCGGCCCCGGCCGCGGCGAAGCGGTGCCGTAAGCCTGCCGCCTGCTCCTCCGCATCGCACTCAAAGTAATCACAAGTGGGATTAGCCTTACCCTCAGCGACCCCTGACCCCCGAATGGCCCATCGCTCTGCCAGGTAAGCCCGCGCTTCTTCGATGGCATCGTCTGTGGTGTCCAGCAAGAGGAGGTGCTCAAACCGATCACGGAATACTCGCAGCCGTCTCGGCAGGTGTTGGGGGAAGAGCCTGGCCGCATAGTTAAGTGCCCGGTCTGGCAGGTACTTCGGCAGCAGTGGCACACGGTTGAGCGAATGCTCGACATAGGCCTTGAGCTTATACGCCTTCGGCAGGCGTGGCGTACCCAGGTACTTGATCGTGAGAAATACGTCCTTCCCGTACCGCTCGGCCGTATCGAAGGTCTGCCGGTTCATGTACTCGCCCATCTCGGGCAGCACCTTGAACTCGCTCAGCACGTCACACCGCAGCCGCATGAAGTCGGCCGGGTCGTTCGTGCCGAGGTAGAACACCGCCCGGCGATCGGGCGCAGCGAACGTGTCGACCCGAACCGCAAACGCTGCGACCTTGCCGGCGCTGCCGCTGACCTCAAAAAGCCTAAATGGGTCGGTGTTGTAGCGGTTGGGCACGTCGGCTTCGAGGTTGCGGATGCGTTCTGCGTACGCCTGGTCAGACGCCGGCACATCCCACGCTTTCACATCGTCCGCACCGATTTCGCCCTCTTCCAAACGCTGCAGGATCGCTTCCGGCTCGTCGCCCAGCCCGTCAACCCCGAGGTGGTTCACCAGCTCCAGTTTGCCATACTCGTTCACCCGGGCGTACATCGACAGCCGTGTGTACGACGAGCCCCGCTTGCAGAGGGCGCCGCCCGCGTTGTTCGCGATGCCGCCCACGACGGTCGCCCCGATGGATGTCGACCCGATCACCGAGTGCGGCACCCGGCCGAGCGGCTTGAGTATCTCCGTCAGTTCGTGCAGTGTCGACCCGGGAAGCGCGATCGCTTGTTTGCCGCCGCCCAGAAGGATGATCCGCTTGATTCGGGTCACATTCACGACGATCACCGGCCGGCCGTAATCATCCCCGCTCGGGCATGATCCTTCTGTCAGCCCGGTTTTGGCGGCCTGCATGACAATCGCCGCGTTGTGCTTGATGCACACCTGCAGCACGCGCCACTGATCGAGCAGCGACCCCGGGAACACAACCGCCGACGCGCGCCCCTTGCCCGATCGGAAACCCGCGCAGAAGTAGGCCGTCCGACTGGTTTTCGTTAAGACGTGACGCCTCCCGACTATTGCGATCAAAGCTGACTGAAGGGCCTGAGTCATCTTGGGATCATAAGCCCTGCTGGGTTTGTAAGGCTCGATGATAGAGCGCAGCAACCACGGGTTCGGCTAACAGCTGCTCTCGCCATTAGGTGCGGATCGTTCCGGGAAAGCTCGGGCAAGTAGCCCGCATGCTAGACGGCCGCCCGGCGGGGCCAGAGCCCCATCAAGACCAGCAGCGCCCCCGCCCCCAATAAGATCGGGCGGTACTCACCGGTCGCGGCGAGGATCAGTCGGGTTTCGCGCGGCCGCTCCAGTTGGACATCAACCACAGCCTGCTGCTTCAGATCAGGCCGGCTTAGTTCGTTCTCGATGGAGTGGATCTGCGACTGACTCAAAGCAGCACGACGGATCGCAAGGGGGTCTGGGTCTGCGGCGAGTGCCATCGGATCGGTCGGGCCTTGCTGGGCCACTTCGGTCCCAACGGGCTTCAGGCGGAGTTCGGTCATCGCCAGTCGTTCGATCAGCACCGGGTCGTCGTCCAAGAGGGCCTGATGGAAATCGATGTAGCGCTGCCTTTCGTCGGCGAGCATCTGGGCCTTGACCGCCTCGGTCTCGCGTGCCTGCTTGACGTCGAGCGTCTCGAAGTAGGCGGGGATCAGCGCCGCAGCCGCGATCGCGGTACAGCCGACGAGGATGAACAGCCAGCCCAGCACCCCGCCGATGACCGCGTCGGCGGGGCTTAGGTCTTGTGGATTTTCACTTGTTCCTTGCGAGTCGTTCATCCCGTAGGACTCATATCGGGTCATTGTTCAGGGTGGGTATAAAAACGCCGTCGCTTGCAGGTGCCGCCCTGCCCAACGATCATGAAGCAATGCCCCTGGCTTACGGCCTGACCGACCCGATCGACCTCGCGCTGACCCACCTGCCGCACACGCTGGACGGCTTCCGCATCGCCCACCTCACCGACCTACACATCCTGAAGCGGACCCGCTCGATCGATGGCCTGATCAACCAACTCGCCAAACTCCGCTTAGACCTCGGCGTGCTGACCGGCGACTACATCCTCCGCAACCGCCCAACAAACAAACAAAGAGCCCTACCCTACCTGACAGAACTCACCCAGTCGGTTAAGCCCCGGTACGGTTGGTACGGCACCTACGGCAACCACGACTCACCCGAGCTCATCGAACAACTCCAGGATCTGCCAGTAAGTTGGCTTGCCGATGAGGCGGTTGCGCTTTCTGAGAGACCGATCGAGATCGTCGGTGTGCACTGCAGCAGCCAGCGCATCACACCCGAGCCGCTCAATCTGCTGCAAGCCGTAGGAAACCTCCCGACGACAAATACAGATCGCGATGCAAGGCTTCGGCTTGTGCTGTCTCACCGCCCCGACTTCCTGCCGATGGCAAGCGATCTTGGCGCGGACCTGATGCTCTCTGGCCACACGCACGGCGGGCAGGTGCGATTACCGTTCAACATGCCGGTGTACAACTCTTCGGACCTTCCGCTTCACCTGTCCTCGGGCATCCTTCGGCACCGTGACACGCTCGCTGTGATCAGCCGGGGGCTGGGCAAAACCGGGTTCTTCGGGTCCCGGCTCCGCCTCAGGTTGCTCTGTCCGCCTCACGCCCCGATCTACACAATCAGGCGTAATACCACGCCAGGCGAATACACCGGGGACATCACCCGAGTAGCCCACTGGTAAGCCTGTAACGGCGACCGATGTCGTGCATCCGTACAGGTAGTAAAGCCCAGCTGTAGTGCGCGATGCGCGAATTTATACATTTACGTTAAGCATTTTGCGGGCTATCATTTATGGCAAAAGGCAGTCAAGCTAACCATCGATTTGTACACGCAGAGCAGTCATGACGAAGCAACCAAACGATTGTCCATCACGCCAGCCTCGCCGCCGTTTTGTTTGGCTGGCGGCATGCGGAGTTCTCTGTCTTGCCACAGCCTTTGTGGTTTCCACGATAAGGCCGGCTGACCCAGTGAACACGGCAACAGTCACCCCGGTTGTTGACAAGGCGGGCAGGGACCAGCCGATCTCCTTTAACCGAGACATCCGGCCGATCCTGTCGGACAAGTGCTTCGCCTGCCACGGTCCCGATGCGGCGGTCGCGGTGGACTCCGGCGGGTTCCGCCTCGACGCCTTCGAAGAAGCAACCAAACCCGCGCCAAGCGGCGACACCCCGATCGTTCCTGGGGATGCCGATGCCTCCTCGGTCATCGTCCGCATCAAGCACACCAACCCGAACCTTGTGATGCCCCCGCCTAGCACGCACAACAGCGTGACGGATGAAGAAGTCGAGCTTCTCAGGCGGTGGATCAATGAGGGCGCAGCTTATGAAGGGCACTGGGCATACATCACGCCTACCAAGCCCGCGATCCCCGAGGTCAAAGATACCAGTGAGCAGTGGGTCGAGAACAACATCGATCGCTTTATTGCGTACCGCCTTGAGAAAACGGGTCTGAGCCCATCGGAAGAAGCGGATAAAGAGACGCTGATCCGTCGGCTATCGCTGGACTTGACCGGCCTGCCGCCTACCCCCGAAGAAATCGACGCGTTCTTAGCAGACGCCTCACCGGATGCGTACGAAAAACTCGTCGACCGGCTTCAGGCGAGCCCGCACTACGGCGAGCGTATGTCTCTGGTCTGGCTCGATGCGGCACGCTACGGCGACACCAACGGGTTCCACCACGACAATATCCGCACCGCCTGGCCTTGGCGACAGTGGGTCATCGAGGCATACAACAGCAACATGCCATACGACCAGTTCGTCACGGAGCAGCTCGCGGGAGACCTGCTGCCCAACGCAACGCAACAGCAAATTCTTGCCTCAGCGTTCTGCCGGATGCACAACATCAATGACGAAGGCGGTGCGATCAACGCGGAGTACCTGGTCGAAGCCCACGCCGACCGCATCGAGACGATCGCCACGGTCCTCATGGCTCAGACGTTCAACTGCGCCCGATGCCACGACCACAAATACGACCCGACGACGCAGAGCGACTACTTCTCGCTCGTCGCATACTTCAATTCGGTTGAGGGCGAACGCGGCGTCTACCCCAATAACCATATGGCCGCCCGGGCCTACCCGCCCTATATCATGTGGCAGGAAGAGGGCGACAAGCAGCAACAGCAAGACCTTGAGTCGAGGCTGAAGCAACTCGAAACCGAGCATCAGCAGAGCCCTGTCAAGCTCGATGGGCTGCACGAACAGCTCGCCAGCCGGGACAGAGTATTTTGGGTCGCACCCAAGGTGAAAGAAGCCAGGGCGGCCGGCCGTGGCGTAAAACTGGAGATCAAGGACGACAATTCCGTTTTAGCCAGCGGACGGAATCACGACCAAGACACTTTTACGCTGAAGCTGAACACCGACAAGACGAGGCTGCGTGTCATCCGCATCGATGTCCTGCGTGATGCATCGCTGCCGAAAGGCGGGCTAGGCCGTGCCGAGAACGGCAACGCTGTGCTCACATACATCGAAGCGAAGGCAATCTCGGCCAAGGATCCGAAACAGACGCAGGACCTTGCACTGGTCTATGCCCATGCGGATTACGAACAGGACAACGGTGATTTCGATATCCAGAACGCACTGCAGCCCAACAACCTTGGCTGGGCGGTCGGGTCTCACGTCAAGGAAGGCGACCGTCGTGTTCACCTGCTGACCGCCGAGCCGTTCGGGTACGAAGGCGGCACGCAGCTCGTGCTGACGCTGCACTTCAAGTCTCAGTACAAGAAGCACACGCTCGGGAGGCTGCGCATCGATGCCGGGACGCTTGCAGAAGGCGTGCTGCCGGACAACACGACCGGCTACTTTGCTAAGGCACAGGAGATCACCGATGTCTCGCAGCAGATCAAGGTGATCCAGGACCGTGCCGTCCCCGTGCTGATCATGAAGGAATCGGCCGAGCCGAAGGCTGCGTATATCCTTGCTCGTGGGGCCTACGATAAGCCGATCAAGGAGCGCGTGAACGAGGCCGGCGAGACAGTCGTTGTGCCGCCGCAAAAGCGTGTGCCGCCCTCGATTGTCGACTTGCCTAAGCCCGAAGGTGCGCCTGACAACCGCCTTGGTTTTGCCCAGTGGCTGACCCAGCCCGACCACCCGCTGACCAGCCGTGTCCACGTCAATCGCCTCTGGCAGATGCTCTTCGGCGTCGGTATCGTAAAGACAGTTGAAGACTTCGGCAGCCAGGCCGAATGGCCCAGCCACCCCGCCCTGCTCGACTATCTTGCTGTCCACTTCGTTGAGACCGGTTGGGACCAGAAGGCCCTGATCAAACAGATCGTGATGAGCGCGACGTACCGTCAGTCCGCTATACACAGAGTCGAGGCAGACGAGATCGACGCAGACAACCGGCTGCTGAGCTACTTCCCGCGGCAACGCCTAAAGGCGGAGTTTATCCGCGACCAAGCGCTCTTTGTTTCCGGGCTGCTGAACGACCAGATCGGTGGGCCGAGCGTCAAGCCCTACCAGCCTGGCGACCTCTGGCACGAAGTCGCTATCGGCGGGACCAACACCGGCCGATTCAGGCGTGACTCCGGCGAGGCGCTCTACCGCCGAAGCATGTACACGTTCTGGAAGAAGACCAGCCCGCCCGCTCAAATGCAGATCTTCAACGCACCGACGCGTGAGTTCTGCACCGTCAACCGCGACACCACCAACACCCCCCTACAGGTTCTGACCCTCTGGAACGACGAGCAGTTCCTTGAAGCGGCCCGTGTCCTTGCCCAGCGGACGCTGGCCGATTCGCAGGACGACACAAAGCGTCTGGAGTTGATCTACCGCCGCTGCACAGGTGATACGCCTAACCAGACAAAGATCGACGTACTTCAGGATGTGCTGTCTTACTACCGCGAGCGCTACACTGGGTCGGTGGAAGACGCCCAGGCCCTGATCGGCCAAGGCGACTACCCGCTACCTGAATCACACAACCCCGCAGAGCTGGCGTCGTGGATGATGGTTGCGTCTACCGTGCTATCGCTTGATGAAACGATTGTCCGAGACTGATACCACATGGCCGGGACACCCCGGAGAACACGTGAGAGATGCGATGAGCCACAACCCACTTGAAGAACACTTCCTCAGGCTGACCCGGCGTCAATTCTTCGGCAAGGCCGCCAAGGGCTTTAGTGCTGGCATGGGCGTCGCTGCGCTAGGCAGCATGCTGAACAACGGTGCCCAGGCCGCCCCGCTGCTGCCAGGCAATGGCACACTCGGTAACCCGCACATCGCACCCAAGGCCAAGCGCGTCATCTACCTGCACATGATGGGCGGCCCTTCGCAGCTTGACCTGTGGGACTATAAGCCTGACCTGGTCAACCACCGGGGCAAGGACCTGCGTGCGAAGGAGTTTGAGCACCTCTACAACAACCAACGCATCACCGGTATGACCTCCGGCCAGTCCACGCTGCCGATCGCGAATTCCATTTTCAAGTTCAACAAGCACGATAACGGCGGCGATGGCGTCTGGATGAGTGAACTCCTGCCGCACACCGGGTCCGTCGCGGACGAACTATGCGTAATCAAATCGATGTACACCGAGGCGATCAACCACGAGCCCGGCGTGACCTACCTGCAGACCGGTAGCCAGATCCCTGGCCGGCCGTCGATGGGTGCTTGGCTGAGCTACGGCCTTGGCTCGATGAATGAGAACCTGCCCTCCTTCGTGGTTCTGATCTCAAGAGGCGTCGGCAATATGCAAGCGCTGTCCGACCGGCTTTGGGGCTCCGGCTTCCTCCCGAGTGAGCACCAAGGCGTGCGATTCCGTGGCGGCGCCGAGCCCGTTCTATTCCTAAAAGACCCGAAGGGTCTGACGCGTGAAGACCGGCGCAAGATGCTCGACGCGACCGCCAAGCTCAACGAGATGGCGTTCGAAAAGAACCTTGATCCAGAAGTCAACGCACGCATCGCGCAGGGCGAGATGGCCTACCGCATGCAGATGTCGATCCCGGACCTCACCGACTTCAGCGATGAAGACGAGACGACGCTCGAGATGTACGGCCCGGACGCGAAGAAGCCTGGTACGTACGCGAATAACTGCATCCTTGCCCGCCGAATGGCCGAGCGCGACGTCCGCTTCATCCAGCTCTACCACCGCGGCTGGGACCAGCACGGCAACCTGCCCCGCGACATCCGCGGCCAAGCAAAGCAGATCGACCAGCCCCAGGCGGCGCTGATTAAAGACCTCCGCCGACGCGGCCTGCTCGACGACACGCTTGTCGTCTGGGGCGGTGAATTCGGCCGAGGCGTCTACAGCCAGGGCGCGCTCTCCAACACCAACTACGGCCGGGACCACCACCCCCGCTGCTTCACAATGTTTATGGCGGGCGGGGGCGTCAAGCCCGGCACCGTGTTCGGCAAGACCGACATGCTTGGCTACAACATCGTCGACCGAGATGGGATGCCGCTGACCAAGCTGGATCAGCACTACACGCACCCCGACGCAGTCCACATCCACGATCTTCACGCAACGATGATGCATCTCATGGGCATCGATCATGAACGCCTCACCTTCCGCTTCCAGGGCCGGCGGTACCGTCTGACAGACATCGAAGGCCGGAAAATGCAAGCGCTGATGGCTTAGACGATTGGCATGTACTTGAAGAAGCAGGCCATCTGAGCAATTCACAGCAAGCTTTGGGATCAGCCCCTATCTACAGACATGCTTTTACCGTCCCAGATCTTTTTGCGTGCTGCCTGCTTCAACTTGGCTATATAGAACAAACCGCTGACCGCGAGGCCGATGGCCCCGCCGTCAATGATGCAGACTCCGACAACCCGACGACCAGCTTCAACCGCGATATCTGCCCGATCCTGTCAGGTGGGTAAAGCTTCAGCGCATCTACGAATGCGGTGCTGGCCAGCCGAATCACCAGCTCGTCGAGCAGCCTGATCGATGCGTACATCTGGATTCAGCAAAACGATCGTCCCTACCCGCAATGCAAATAAATCGTAAGAATCAAGACGCTATGGTAGTCTGTACCCGGTACGGACCTAATCGATCATTCCTTCAAACGAGAACAAGACCATGGGTAAGACCTTCGCCCCACTGCTCCTGGCTGCTTTCCTCCTGGCAGGTACCGCCCATGCCGAGAACTGGCCCAACTGGCGCGGACCGACTTTCAACCAGGTTGCCCCGGATGGGGATTACCCCTCCACGCTCGACCCCGCCAAGAACGCGGTCTGGAAAGTCATCCTCCCCGGCAAGGGCAGCTCGACCCCGTGTGTTTGGGGCGAACTTGTCTTTATCACCTGCGACATCGAAGGGGAAGACGGGATCCTCTGTTACGACCTCAAAGGAAACGAGCAGTGGCGCAAAACGCTCGGCAAGCAGCGCCCGGGCAAGCACCGCAACGCCAGCGGCTCCAACCCGACCCCGATCACCAATGGCGAGCATGTCTTTGTCTACTACAAATCCGGTACTGTGGCGGCGCTTGATTTCAAAGGTGAAACCGCATGGCAACTCAACCTGCAGAACAAGTACGGCAAAGACACGCTCTGGTGGGACTTAGGCACATCGCCTGTCTTGGCAGGCGACAACATCGTCATCGCTGTGATGCATGAAGGCGAGTCCTACCTGGTCGCGCTGAATCAGAAATCGGGTGAGGTTGCGTGGCGGACCCTCCGCAACTTCAAGACCAAGAAAGAATCCGACCAGGCCTACACCACACCGATTGTGACAGAGATCGATGGGCAGCAGCAGATCGTCACGTGGGGCGCTGATCACCTCACCGGGCACAGCTTGGATGGCGAATTGATCTGGACGTGCGGCGGGTTCAACCCCGAGGACAAAGCGATGTGGCGTGTCATCGCGTCGCACGGCATCTCTAACGGCTATGCCGTCGTGCCCTACGGACGGGCCGATTTTGTCGCCTTTGTCAAGCTCGGAGGTAAGGGTGATATCACCGAAACCGCTCATGTCGGCATGGTCGGCCCGAAGGTCGGGTCGGACGTGCCCTCACCAATCGCAGTCGATGGCAAGGCGTATGTCCTGACCGATGCGAAAGGCAAGACTAACGGGCAGGTCATGTGCTACGACATCACGAACGGCAAGCCGCTGTGGGATAAGCCGTTCGCCCTGCCGCGCGCCGCGGGCAGCTACTACAGCTCGCCAGTTAAGGCCGGCAATCTCTTCTACTTCTCACACGAGAGCGGCATCATCCATGTCGCGAAAGAGACTGAAACGGGCCTGGAGCTCGTGAAGACGAATGAGATGCCCGAGCGCCAGATCGCGACCGTCGTGCCGATCAACGACCACATCCTGCTCCGCAGTGAGATGGCCCTGTACTACTTCAAAAAGCTGGATGCCGCTGCCGCGTTGGATAACTGATATCAGCGTGCCGTGATGGCTACTTACCTTGAGCCGGGCCGCTCGTCCTTAGGTGGTTTGCGGTCTGGCGGCGTCCGGCGGTCTTGATCTCGATCGGGGCGCAGGTCTGGGTCCCGATCTGGCAGTCTGAATTCTCTTCCCGGCACGTTCCGCAGGACGCAGTCTGGTGCCGCCCTCTTGAAACGGATCATCGCTTCGACGGTCACTTCGGTACCGGCCACCGATAGCACCTCGAGGTTTCGTAGAGACTCCAGATACCGCATGCCGCGGTCGTCCAGCGGCGAATCACGGATGCCGAGCAGCCTGAGGGACCGTATGTTGGACAGGTAGCGGATCCCCCTAGCCGTAAATCCCTCGATATCGGAGAAATCCAAGGCTTCTAAAGAAGAAAGCCTGGCGATCCTGTTCATCGCCTGATCGGTCACTTCAGTCATATGGATGCTGAGGTTGGTCAGCTGCTCCAAGTCTTCGAGGTACTTTAGGTCTTCGCCTTCAAACTCAATGCCATAGATCTTCAAGGCTTTGAGCTCAGGTAGAACCGCAATATGCTCAAGGATATCACCGGGGATGTCCTCGGACTCAATCCGTAGATACCGGAGCTGATCAAGTTCTTTAATCCCGGACCAATCCGCCTCTGCAAGATATTCACCCTGCCCCTCGAGGATCAGCGCCTCCAACCCCGGCAGCAGGCGTAGATCGACAAGCTGTTCGGTGGTTTCTTCTTGATCAAGGAGCAAGGTTACGACATTGATCTGCTGGAGATCCTGTGGGATCTCGCTGACGCGATTGATCCACCTGAGCTTGAGGTTTGGGTAGAGCTGCGGGGCATCCGTGGAGAGTCGGCCGCCGGTGTTGATTACCCACTCTGCGACCGCGCGGGCGGTCAGGACGGCTTCCGGCTCTGGCTGTGACGTGACACCCGGCTGAAGTTCGGGCGCAGGATTCAGTCCTGGCGATGGCTCCGGTGCGGGCTCGGTTGCCGGGTCAGGCATGGGCGGCTTGGGTGCTGCCTCTGGCGGCTCCGGCAGCGGAGTGTTGAAAACAGGTTCGGGCGGCACGACAGGAATCACAGGCTGATCCACTTGATTGCCACCCAAGTCAATAGCCAGCCCTGCCGATTGCTGATCCTCACTATCCCCATCACCAGGGCCACTGAGCAACACGGCTAATACAGACACCCCGATCAACAGCAGTGCGGCAACACCACCGATGATCATCCACGGAAGTCCTTTCTGACTGCTGCGTGCCCCAGACACGTTCGTGCCTGGCTCAAAGACTGCCGCGGCCTGAATCAGATCATCGAGCCCCTCTGAAGGAGATTGAGCCGATGGGCTCACCCGGGTTTGCAGCGCGGAGAGCTCTCCGGTCATCCCGCTGGGAGTCTCGGATATGTAAGTGCCCGACGCATCACCGGGAGCGAGAACCTGTCCCGATTTCAGGCGATTAAGGTAAAGCTTGATCGCTTCACCCATCTCGGCGGCAGAACTGAAACGCTGAGCAGGACCAACGGCAAGGGCCTTGAGCAGGAGTGCCTGCAACTCCGTATCGATCGACGGCACGATCGTGCTGGGCTCACGGATCTCCCCTTGCGCGATACGGTTGAGCACCTGGAGCTTTGAGCCCGTCAGGTTCGTCGGCGGCTCGCCTGTCAGCAAGCGGTAGAGGATCGCTCCGAGGGCGTAAACATCCGTGTGCGGGCCGATCTGGTCGATCAGCCCCTCCGCCTGTTCTGGCGCCATGTACGCTGGGGTGCCCGCGACGTCGCCAGCGTTAGTCAGCGTCGCCTCGCCCTCTTCGTCGTCCACCGCTTTAGCAAGCCCAAAGTCAAGTACCACGGGCTTACCCGAAGCGGTCACCATGATGTTGCCCGGCTTGAGGTCGCGGTGCACGATGCCCAACTCGTGGGCGTGCTGGACAGCGCCACAAACGATCTGGATCAGCTTGAGAACAAGCTTGCGCGGCAGCTTACGTTGTTGAATGAACTCATCAAGCGGCAGGCCATCAATCAGCTGCATCGCGTAGTAACAAACGCCGCGGTGGATGCCCGAATCATAAATCGTTGCAATATTGGAGTGGTCAAGCCTGGCGGCGAGCTTGACCTCGCGCTCAAACCGCGGGCGTGCCCGGTCGGACATGAACATCGCGCCGCCCAGCAGCTTGAGCGCGACCTCTCGCGACGTGCTCAACTGTTCTGCACGCCAGACGGTGCCCATGCCACCCTGACCCAACGGCTCGATCACACGATAGCCATCAATCTTGGGCAAGCCGGCGTCGTCCTGCGACATCGCATGACCCGACCAGGACCCGCTCATCCCGCTGCGTGAATCCAGGAAGCTGCTGTCGGAACTCGCGGTGACGTCAAAATCAGAGCTACTCTGAAAAGCGGCTCCCGAAGGCTCCTCAAGGGTGTCCTGCTCGTCGGGCCGACCTTTCGGCTTTGTGTCGTCGTCCGGGCCTCGATGGCTCATAAAGAAGTTCGCCCCTCAGTAATTGGCACAGTCGGGCATGCGAAGCATACAAGGTAGCGTCAATGGCAATGATCGGCACACACGCAGCACCATGCCAGTCCAACGCGTAATTAAACACCACCATTGCGTCTTGAGAAGCTGAATCTGAGATCTGCATGAAAAGAATGGAGCCGGGGGGAGTCGAACCCCCGTCCCGATACAGTCGGCCATGGGCTTCTACACGCTTAGCTTGCCATGAAAGTCTCGCCCTTGCTTCGGAGACAAGCAGCCTCCGCTCGGGCCAGCCTGAGTGTTGTTTAACCCGACGACGCTAAGGCGTCGCCGCCGGGCGATTCGGCTAGTCGTTCGCCTGCCCACAACCACCGACGAGCGGC
>JBCCYY010000018.1:0-65953 GCA_039188575.1 Planctomycetota bacterium
CCCCGGGGTGTTGCGGGGGGGGCGCCCTACGCCCTCTAAAACACCATCACGCCGGTTTTTGGGGGCCCCGCTCTGCGTCCCTTGCTAACAATTTTTTTTGATTAAACGGGTACGCCCCGCGCCCCCCGCTACACCGTCTAAATGAAACCGCTGTGGTCTTGCCGATATCCTGTCAGGCATGGCCAACTCCCCCCTCAAAATCCTTGTCCTCCGCGGCGGCCCCGACCGCGAGCGCGACGTCTCACTGGACTCCGGCGCACAAGTCGCACAGGCCCTACGCGATGCCGGGCACACGGTCTACGAGCGCGACATCCTGCCGGATGACCTGTCGGCCCTTTCAGACGGCAAACAGCTTGGCGTGCAGGTCGTCTTCCCCGTGCTGCACGGGCCCTGGGGCGAGGGCGGGCCGGTGCAGGCGCTCCTCGAAGAGGCCGGCTTCGCGTACGTCGGCTGCCAGGAAGCCGCGGCCCGGCTGTGCATGGACAAGTGGGAGACCAAGCGGGCGCTGCAGGAGTCGCACTTGGCGACCGCGGAGGCCGAACTGCTTGAGAAAGGCGACAAACGCCGGCTGGCGTCACCCTGCGTCGTCAAGGCGCTGGACGAGGGCTCGAGCTATGGCCTTGCGATCTGCCACACCGATGAAGCCGCAGACGCCTCCGTCGCCAAGCTATTCGAAGCGCACGATCGTTTGATGGTTGAGCAGTTCATCGCGGGCAAGGAGCTCACCGTCGGGGTGGTGGAACAGGCTTCCAGCCTGTTGATGACAGGCAGGATGCCTGTCCCACCTGAAGAAATAGGCCCGGCTGCGCTGCCCCCGATCCACATCGTCCCGGCGGTCGCGTTCTACGACTACGACGCGAAGTACACCCGCGACGACACGCAATACCTTTTTGAAATCGACCTTGCAAACGCGTGTTTGGAACAGGTCGCCGATACCGCCAAACAGGCGTTTGAAATCCTTGGTTGCCGGCACTTGGCCCGCGTGGACTTCATCATCGACGAGCAGCTCAACGCGCACATCCTCGAGGTCAACACGATGCCCGGGTTCACCAGCCACTCGCTCGTGCCCAAAGCGGCGAAACAGATGGGGATCGCGTTTCCGGACCTTTGTGACCACCTGGTTCGCTTAGCGCTGCGGTAGCGTTTAGCGTCTAGGGCCTGGCGTATAGGCTCTGATTCGTGGACGAAGAAGCAGATAAGTGGTCATAAGTGGGCAAACCGCCTGCGCTCTTGTAACTCACTGAACACGGCTCTCCTAGACGCTGGGCCGTAGACGCTAAACGCTCGCCCCGCATCATCTTGTGGGTATCGATCACAGTTCGCCGATACCACTTACCAACGCCACGACGAGGAGCATCCATGGGCTGGTTCCTTACCAACAAGAAAACCAAGACGAAGAAGAAGGCCAAGCGCGGCAGGTCCGCCGGCCCCAAGTGGGACCCGGGCCGGACGCTGCTGGGCATGAAGTTCGCCGGCTTCGCGGGCGGGATCCTTGCCGTCGCGCTGGCGTGGCACTTCGGCGTGCAGCGGCTTGAGGCCTACGTCAACACCCACCACGCCCAGCCGATCAGCGCAGAAGACATCCGCTTCTCCGAGGACCCTTCGCACCTGGCGCCGGCGGAGCTGAACCACCTGCGCTCCGAGCTCGCGCAGATCATCGGCGACGCGCCGCTGAACCGGGCCGGCCTGGTCAACGCCGCCAAGATGCTCCGCGACCAGCAGGACCTTGTCCGTGAGCTCCGGCAGGTCCGCCGGACCCCGCGGGGCACGATCGAGATCGACCTGGACTTCCGCACCCCCGCCGCGATCGTGCAGATGCGCAACCCGCAGACCGGGCAGCTCTCGCTCGACGGGCTGCACGTCATCGACGAGCAGGGCTACCAGATGTTCGGCCCCAAGGACCCGGACGAGCTCGCCGACCCGACCCTGCCCCGCATCCTCGGCGTCAGCTCGGACTTCCGCCCACGCGACAACCACGGCGAGTACCGCTGGCAGGGCCCGGAGGTCGACGCCGCGCTCGCCCTGATCGACGCGCTCAAAGAAAGCCCGGCGATCGACTTCATCGACTCGATCTCGGTCAACCTCCGCGACGAGCGCGACCGCATCCGCCTGGTGATCAACACGCAGGTCCGACCGACGGCCAACAGCCAAACAGTCACCTGCCGGATCGTGTGGGGCCTGCCGCCCGGCCAGGAACGCGCGATCGAGCCGGACATCGACCGCAAGATCGCCGCGCTGGAAACCCTGCTCGGCGACGGCCGCTACCGCATGGGCCACTGGCAAGAGGTCTGGATCAACACCGGCAACATCCGGCCCTCGCAAGCCATCCGCTAGAACGGTGCCGCGGGTGACGCGCAGCGTGCCATGCGAATCAACCTAGATCTATAGACAGCGGGATGCTCCCCATCACCCGCGACACATCAAGACCGCCAGGCCAAGGACGCCAAGCCCGGGTTGGCTGTCTTGAACCCGTGCGCATGAGGCGTGTGTGATGCGCACGAATCCAGTGTTTCAACGGCTTGGGTCACCCATCCGGGTGATCGAAACACCGCGAAACACCCCCAAACCGATCAGGGTTGCCAAGCCCTTGGCAGCCTTGCAGCTCAACTACCAGGCATCCCACAAAAAACAACCGCCGGCCGGATGCCACACCGCGTTCCGAACAGCGCGGTGTGCCGGACTGTTCTTGATCCATCGGTCGTCATTCGCACAAAGCGGCCTCCGGCACGCAGTGTGGCCCCCGACTATTCGATAGACGATCAGTTCTTATTGAGCGGAACAAGGAACGTCGTCACCTTGTCTTGGCCGTCGTCTTCATACTCTTCGAGCTTGACCCATTCCTGGATGTTCGGGCCGCCAAGGACCAGTTTCTCGGCCAGCTCGCCGGGCTTGGTCATGCGGACGCGCACGTCTTCGTACCCCGAGATACGGAAGGTGTAGGTGTCGCCCTTCTTCGGCTTTTTGACCTCGATCCAGCCCGGTTCATTGAGGGGGTTCGTCGCCTTGAGGTAAGGGTCGCCCGCGTTCTCATCCGGGAACTCGAACAGGCTGTAGTGGTCCACGAGCGTCTTTGTCAGGGGCGCGTTCGTCTCCGCATCGACGACCAGGAAGGCCGCCCGCTTCTTGCAGCCGACGAGCAATAGGCAGCAGGTCAACAAAACAAACGGTAAGAGATTTCGGTGTTTCATCGCAGGTCTCCGAGGGAAGGTGTCTGGAAGAACGACATGAAGTCGAAGAGTAACGGGGGACACCCTGCGGAACAAGGCTTGTTGCACATCCTGAACGACAGCGTGCTCAGCGAGACGGTCCCTTGCTCAAATGCTCGTGCGAGATCAGCCATTGACCGCCCCGGTTTATGAGCAGGCACGTCCCACGGCCGGAACCGCCTGCCGGCTTGCCGTCGATCTCGCCCGCCCAGACGAAGCGGTAGGTACAGACCGCGGAGTCATTTGTCCTCACAAGCCAGTGCAAATCTTCGATTCGGTATTCCTCCGCCTTGATCGCATTAAAGTTGGCTTGGATCGCCCTGGCGATCGCAGGCTTGCCGATATGGCTGGTCTGATTGCTGAACCAGTACACCGCCTCGTCGTCAACACAATCAAGCACACGTTCCAGATCATGCACCCGGCAGGCCAACTCGTATTCACGTATCAGTTCTGCCGGGTTCATATGAAAGCCTAGTACCGGTCGATCGACATCCCGCCGTCGTCGTGCATGGCAAAGGACAGGTCGCCCCCGCTTTGGACCTCGCCGTGCTCTTCAATAGCTTGTCGCTTACTGACCTTTGGCGCGCCGATGAGCTCACACTGGCATTCGCGGTTTGGGATCGAGGCGAGGACCGTGCGGATCGAGTGCAGCAGGTTCTCATCCGCGCTGAGGCGGACGTTGGGCAGGCGGAGATCGACGACCGTGCCGTCCTGGTGCAGCTCAAAGACGACACTCGCCGAGCCGCTGTTGCGGAGCGAGGCCTGTCGGAGCAGCTCCTTGAGCTTGTTCATCTGGTCCTTGGATTCGCCGTTGCGGGTGACGCCGTTGGGCTCGTGGATGACGATCTTGACCGCCTCTGCAAGCTGCTTGCTTGCCTGGCGAACCGGGACGACGCGGTCGATAACGATGCTCGGCTCCTCGCGCCTTCGATCAACCTTGCCGCAGAGGAACACGACCTCGTCCAGCTCGAGGTGCATGTAATGCAGGGCGTAGGCGTCGGAGAAGAGGACGCCGTCGATCTTGCCGCGCTGGTCTTCGAGCGTGATCATCGCCATCTTCTGGCCGGCGGACCGGCCGTTTTTCACCACGGTCGGCCGGACACGCGTGAGCATCCCGCCGAGCACGACGCGCGTATCCGCCGGGAGCGTACCGATCTGCTGCACGGTCACGGTTCCGAACCGGTCGATCACATCAAGGTGCTCGTCGAGCGGGTGGCTCGAGACATAGAAGCCCATGACTTCTTTTTCGTAGCTGAGTAGTTCCGCCGTGTTCCATGGTGGGGTGCTCGGCAGCGGGACCTGCTCTTTTTCAGGTTCCGACCCGGGCGCTGAAGCAGCGTCTACCGGCTGGCCGAACATGTTGAGCTGGCCGGAGGCGCGGTCGCTCGCGGCGCGCTGGCCGGCCTTGACCGCGGAGTCGAGCGCCTCGCACATGGCCGAACGCTGCTCGATACCGTGCAGGCTGTCGAACGCGCCGCACTTAACAAGCGCCTCGATCGTAGACCGGTTGATCATGCGCAGGTCCACGCGTTCGCAGAAGTCGAAGAGTCCCACGAACGGGCCGTTCTTGACGCGTTCGTCGACGATGGACCGGATCGCCTTCTCGCCGACGCCCTTGACCGCGTGCAGGCCGAAGCGGATGTGCCCGGTCGAGGGGGTCTGCTCTTCGCCGGGCATATACACGACACTGAACCCGACATCCGACAGGTTGATATCAGGCGGGCGGACCTCGACGCCGCGCTTGCCGCTCGGCATGAGCAGCTTCTTGCACTCATCGATGTACTCGATGACCTTATCGGTGCTGCCCGCTTCGTAAGTGAGTACCGCCGCCATGTAGTGCAGCGGGAAGTGGGTCTTGAGGTAAGCGGTCTGGTAGGCGACGATCGAGTAGCCCGTCGAGTGAGACTTGTTGAAGCCGTAGCCCGCGAACTTCAGGATAAGGTCGAAGAGCTCGTTGGACAGCTTCTCGGGGACGTTGTTGATGTCTTTCGCGCCCTCGATGAAGTCCTTGCGGGCGGCATTGATCGTCTTCTCTTTCTTCTTGCTGATCGCCTTGATGATGGAGTACGCGGTGCGGAGCGGGATCCCGCCGAGCTGGTTGATGACCTGCATCACCTGCTCCTGGTAGACCATGATGCCGAAAGTGTCGGCGGTCAGTTTGTCGACGATCTCGTGGACCGTGGGGACCTTTTCTCGGCCGTGCTTGCGGTTGTTGTAGTTCGGGATAAGCTCCATCGGCCCAGGGCGGTAGAGCGCGTTGGCGGCGATGAGGTCTTCGAGCCGGTCGGGCTTCATCGCCATGAGTAGGTTGCGCATCCCGCCGGATTCGAACTGGAACACGCCTGCCGTTTCGCCACGCTCAAAGAGCGCGAGTACGCGTGGGTCGTCATACTTCAGGCGTTCGAGGTCCAGCGGGTCATACGCCGGGTCGTCCTGGTCCGCGCCTTCCTGCTGCTGACTTCCGGGGGCGGGCTTGACGCCTGCCTTGATCTGGCTGGTCGAGAAGTCCTGCGCGATCAGGGCCTTGGCGCGTTCAATAATCGACAGCGTCCGCAAGCCGAGGAAGTCCATCTTCAAGAGGCCCACGTTCTCGCAGGTCGGCCCGTCCCACTGCGTGACGATCTGCTCGTCATTCGCCGGGGGCTTGTAAAGCGGGCAGATGTTGTCGAGCGGCTGGGTCGCGACGATCACGCCCGCCGCGTGGACCCCAGCGTGCCTGGCCATACCCTCGAGCTTGCGCGCGGTGTCATACACGCTCCTGATCTGTGGCGACTCGTCATAGACCTTGCGGAGGTCAGGCTCGCTCTCGAGCGCCGAGTCGAGCGTCGTCTTCAGGCCGTCGCCCACAAGCTTGCAGACCTTGTCCACCTCGGGCAGCGGCAAATCCATGACACGCCCGACATCGCGGATCGCCGCGCGGGCCTTGAGCGTACCGAACGTGATGATCTGCGCGACGTAGCCGTACTTCTCGCGGACCCACTGGAGGATGTCGCCCCGGCCGTCCTGGCACATGTCGATATCGATATCGGGGTATTCGCTGCGGTCGGGGTCGGTGAAGCGTTCGAAGAGCAGGCCGTACTCGACCGGGCAGGCGTTACTCAGGCCCATCACGAACCCCGTCATCGTACCCACACCCGAGCCACGCGCATTGCAGGGGATGCCGTTCTGTCGGCCGTAGTTCACGAAGTCCCAGCAGATGATGAAGTAGGCGGAGATCAGCTTGTCGGAGAGGATCTTGAGCTCGCGTTCAAGCCGCTCGCGGATCTCACCGGTAATACCATCGGTGCCGTACCGCCAGACCAGCCCCGCTTCACAGAGCAGGCGCAGCGCGTGGTCGCAGTAGAGCTGCAGCTGTTCACGGTCGATGTCTTCTTCCTCTTCGTCTTCCTTGACCGGTTCAACGACGATCTGGGCACAGAAGTCTTTGAGCCAGGCGTTGGACCCGATCGCGTGATCACTCTTGAATTGGCGGACGAGCTTGGCGGGGTCGTTCTCGCCCTTGTCGCCGATAAGTTGCTTCAGCCGGTCGGTATAGACCGGCCGGACCACCGGGGCGTGGTTCGCACCGAAATCGATATCGACATTGCAGCGCTCGGCGATCCTCACCGTGTTCGGCACGGCCTCGGGCGTGTCGGCGAACGCCTCGCGCATTTCGTCAGCGGTCTTCACATACAAGTCGCGCGGGTAGTGCAGCCGGCTGTCGTCCGCCTTGATCTTGCCCATCGAGATGCAGCACAGCGTGTCGTGCGCATCCCAGTCGTCCGCGGTCATAAAGTGCGCATCGTTGTCGCAGACCAGCGGGATTTCGAGCTCCTGTGCGAGCTGCTTGATGTACGGGTTGATCTCTTCCTGCAGCTTTTCTTCATGCCGCTGCATCTCAAGGTAGAAACGGGGCTCGCCGTTCTGGTTGACGCCAAAGAGTTCTTTGTGCCACTGCGCTTCTTTCTTGGCGTTGGCGTAGTGGGTCGGGTCTTTGGACTGGTGGTACTTGACCAGGTGGTAGGCGACGGACGAGCCGAGGTGGCCGTTGATCGCGATCAGCCCCTCGCCCCACTGCTGCAGCGTTGACTTGTCCATCCTCGGCTTGAAGTAGAAGCCGTTGACAAACGCATCCGAGCTGAGCTTCAAGAGGTTCTGCCAGCCAGCCTGGTTCTCGGCGAGAAGGACGAGGTGGAACCCGCCGTCGGACACGCCGGTGAACTCGCGGTTGGTGCGATCACTGGTCTTGCCGTTGATGTCGGGCGCGACATAGGCCTCGATGCCGAGGATCGGTTTGACGCCCTGCTTCTTGGCGAGGTTGTAAAACTCGACCGCCCCGTGCAGGTTGCCGTGGTCGGTCACCGCGACCGCATCCATGCCGAGCTCTTTGACGTGCTTGACCAGCCGGTCCAGCCGGTTGCCGCCATCAAGCAGCGAGTACTGGCTGTGAAGGTGCAGGTGGACGAACTCGCCCTCGAGCTTGTCCGGGGCGTCGGGCTTGGCGTCAGCGGTTTTTGCCATCCGTGGCGGCCTCAGGAGTGGGTGAACAGGTGAAGACAGGGTCGATCCCAAGTATAGCCGGGTCGATACGGGGCCAAAAAGCCCAGGGATGGGTGAACAAACTGTCGTTTGACCCGTGTCTTTGACCTTGATCAGCCCCCTCAGAGGGCCTGGGGGTGTAAGATGATCAACCCAATGTTGTCCTCAATATCAGGGTTTAGACCTGACCCGGCTACACGTGCTGCACACAACTGGATACGCAATATGAAAAGATTCACCACCACGGTCCTGGCGCTGCTGATCATCGCTGGCTGTGCCGCGACCGCCTCCGCCGACGACGGCCGGCCCGGTGACGGGCAACCGCTAGGCAAGGCTCACCCCGCCTGGGTCGTTGAATCCGCCCGGCCAGCCGAGTGGGAGCCTAGGGTTGGCGCGATCGCCTGGAGCCCGGACGGCAAATACCTGGCGGTGATGACCTTCAACCCCGGCCGGACCGGCGCATCGGGCGACTACAACGGGCAGCTCCACATCATCGAAAACGCCACCGAGAAAGACGTCGCTAAGCACAAACGGACCACCGTCAGCGAAGAGCTCATTCTCCCGCTCGGCGCGTACTGGCTCGAAGAAGGCCTGTTCGTGCTCGAACGGCACGAGCTTTCCAAGTGGACCGATCAGGACGGCGACGGCATCCCCGAAACCAAAGACACCCACGCCTCGGGCTGGATCAGCGTGAACTTCCACGACTTCTCCTTCGGCCTCGGCTACCACGAGGGCTACCTCTACGGCGCGCTGTCCACGAGCCTGCACCTCAACCAGGAAGAGCGCGAGACCGCCGAGGCCAACCCAGACGACCCCATCGCAGGGCAGATCAGCAGCTCTAAGGGCAAGACCCGCGGCGGCAACGCGCCGAACCACGAGTTCCGCGGCTGCGTGATGAAGATCAGCGTCGAGACCGGCGAGATCGAATGGATCGCCGGCGGCCTGCGCACTCCCAACGGCGTCGGAACGGGGCCCGGTGGGATCGTCCTCGCCCCCGACAACCAGGGCGACTTCAAACCGAGTAACGGCATCTACGTTGCGAAGGACGGCGAGTTCTTCGGCAAGTACAACGCCACCTTCAGCCACGTCAACCTGCCCGAGGGCGGTGTGCCCTCGATGTACTCGGACAAGGAGCCGACGCCGCCCGCGATCTGGCTGCCGCAAAACGAGATCGGCAACTCGCCTTCCGCAACGCTGCTGATCCCCGAGGGCAAGCCCTTCGCCGGGCAGGTACTGAGCGCCGACCTCACGCAGGGCGCGATCCACCGTGTGTTTATGGAAGAGATCGATGGCACGTGGCAGGGCGCGGTGTTCCGCCACACGATGGGCCTGGAGTGCGGGCCGCAGGACATCAAGTGGGGCCCGGATGGCTGCCTGTACGTCGGTGGTACAGGCAACGGAGGCGGCGGCGGCTGGGGCTGGGGCAAGACGCTCTACGGCATGGAACGCCTGCGACCGACCGGCAAGACCGCGTTCGAATACGAAAAGATCGAGACGACCCAAGACGGCTTCCGCGTGACCTTTACCAAGCCGGTCAAGACGGGAACACTCGACAACCTCGAGAACTGGCAGGTCAACGCCTGGACCTACGTCGCGACCCCGTTCTACGGCGGGCCGAAGCGCGAGCAGCACAAGGCCAACGTGACCGCGGTCAAGGTCGCCGACGACAACAAGTCGGCCGAATTGATCGTCGAGGACCGACGCCCGAACTACGTCTACCACATCCGCATCGACGCGGCGTCCGCGACGGGCGAGAAGATGTGGTCGCCCGAGAGTTGGGTCACGTTCCACAAAGCCCCGAAGGAGTAATACCCCCGGCGGTCCCCCGCCTCACTCCAGAGGATTCCAAAATGAGAATACAGATGGTTCTGCTGTCTGCACTGACAAGCATTGTGTTTGTCGGACAACCTGCCAATGCCCAAAACAACGACAAACCACACAACATCGAACGGCGCCCCGGGCACCAACTCCCGGTCAGCGGCGTCCACCCCGGGTACACCATCGAACAGGCGCGACCGGATGGCTTTGAGCCGCAGACCGGCGCGATGGCGTTCAGCCCGGACGGCAGGTTCCTGGCCATCGGCACCTTCCACCCGATGAACGCGCACATCGATCTCGACGAGCCCAACGGTACGCTCTACATCCTCGAGAACCCGACTGCTAAAGACACCAGCAAGATGGTTGTGCACGAGATCGATGACCAGCTGTTCTCACCGCTGGGTGCTTGCTGGTTGGATGATGCGCTGTTCGTCTTGGAGCGAAACGAGATCTCGCGGTGGACCGACAGCGACGGGGACGGCGTCCCGGACAAGAAAGGGTCGTTCGCCTCAGGCTGGATCAGCGACAACTTCCACCACTTCTCCTTCGGCCTGCCCTATCACGATGGCTACCTCTACGGCGCGCTGTCGACCACGCTGCACCTAACACCCGAAGAGCGTAGGACGGTCAAGGGTAAGATCATCGCGCACAACTCGCCCAATCCCGAGCACCGCGGCTGCGTGATGAAGGTCGATGTCAAGACCGGCGAGATCGAGTGGATCGCAGGAGGCCTGCGCACTCCGAACGGTATCGGCACCGGGCCCGGCGGCATCATCCTGGTCCCCGACAATCAGGGTGATTGGAAACCGGCCAATATGATCTATGTCGCCAAGGGTGGTGAGTTCTTTGGCAAGTACAACAACACCGAGGCCACAACGGACTTCTATCCCGACGGCGGGGTGCCTTCGCTCTTCTCCGAGAAAAAGCCGACGCCCCCGGCGATCTGGCTTCCACAGAACGAAATCGCTAACTCACCGAGCGCGACACTGCTGATCCCGCAAGGCCACCCGTTCGCCGGTCAGGTCCTGATGGCAGACGTCACCCAGGGTGCGATCCACCGTGTGTTTATGGAAGAGGTTGACGGCACCTGGCAGGGCGCGGTCTTCCGCCACTCGATAGGGCTCGAAGCCGGGCCCAACCGACTGGCCTGGGGGCCCGACGGCTGCCTCTACGTCGCGGGCATCGGGCAGGGCAGCGGCAACTGGGGATGGAACAACAAGAAGTTCGGGCTCCAACGCATGCGGCTCAGCGGGAAGAGCGCCTTTGAGTTCGATAAGATCCAGGCCACAAAAGATGGTTTTCGCGTCACGTTCACCCGGCCCGTCCCGAATGACCAGTTGGCCGACACACGGAACTGGCGCATCGATGGCTGGACCTATGTCCCCAGGCCGCAGTACGGCGGGGCAAAGTCCGACAAGCACCAGCTTAAGCCCGCCGCCATCCATGTCTCGGAAGATCGCCGATCTGTCGAGTTGGTTATCGAAGACCGCCGACCCAATTATGTCTACCACATCCGGATCGACGCGGAGACGGCGGACGGCGAGAAAATGTGGTCGCCCGAGAGCTGGGTCACGTTCCACAGGGCGCCGTGATAGGCGTTGTTATGTAAGATCGACATCCAAAAAGCGTCAATCTGTTGATCAAACGGGCCTGCTGGGCCCGTTTTTACATCCCAAAGAAGGAACCAAACCCCATGCGTCGTAAAGCTACCCTCCTAACCGGCCTGGTCGCCATGGTCACGCTGGCCGGCCCCGCCACCGCCCAGTTCGAGAAACGCCCAGGCTCGGGCCAATCGCTTGAGGCCGCGCACCCGGCCTACAAGATCGAGCAGGCGCGCCCCAATGATTTCAAACCGCAGACCGGCGCGATCTGCTTCCTGCCCAACGGCAAGCTCGCCGTCACCGCGTTCCCGCCGAAGAACAACGGCGTGTTTCGTGACAACTACAACGGCATCCTCTACATCATCGACAACCCGGCCGAAAAAGACTCCAGCAAGATCAAAGTCACGCAAATCAGCGATGAACTGCACGACCCGCTAGGAATGACCTACGTCGACGGCGCGCTCTACATCGCCGACCGCAACGAAGTCTCCAAGTGGACCGACACCGACAACGACGGCTACCCCGACAAGCGCGAGACCTTCAGCTCCGGCTGGGTCAGCGACAACTACCACCACTTCACCTTCGGCCTGCCCTACGACGGCGAGAACTTCTACATCACCCTCTCGACCAACATCACTTTCAAGAAGATGATCGAGGAAGAGAACATCAAGGGTAAGATCGAATCGCTCAACGGGCCCAACCCGGAGCTCCGCGGCACGCTCCTGAAGATCGACGGCAAGACCGGCGAGTTCGAGCCGATCGTCGGCGGGCTGCGCACGCCCAACGGCGTCTCGCTCGGCCCCAACGGCACCATCATCATGCCCGACAACCAAGGGGCGTGGAAGCCCGCGTCCGGCATCTACTTCGACTACCCCGGCTCGTTCACAGGCCACTACAACAACACCGAGGCCACCAGCGACTTCTACCCCGACGGCGGTGCGTCTTCGGCTTTCTCTGATCAGCCGATCACGATGCCCGCGGTCTGGATCCCGCAGAACGAGTGTGCGAACTCGCCCGGCAACATGGTCGAGATCCCCGAGGGCAACCCGCACGCCGGCCAGTACCTCATGGCTGAGATCACCAAGGGCGGTATCCGCCGCGTCGAGTTCCAGGAAGTCGACGGCACTTGGCAGGGCGCGATCTACCGGCACAGCCACGGCTTCGAGGCAGGCACCAACCGGCTCGCCTGGGGCCCGGACGGCTGCCTGTATGTCGGATGCATGGGCGCCGGCGGCAACTGGGCATGGAAGAACAAGAAGACCGGACTGCAACGCCTCGCCCCGACGGGCAAGACCGCCTTCGAGTTCGCATCGGTGAACGTCACAAAAGACGGCTTTGAGGTCACCTTCACCGAACCGGTCGACAAAGCCCAACTCGAAGACAAGAGCAAGTGGGCTGTCAACGCCTGGACGTACAAAAAGACCGCACGCTACGGCGGGCCAAAGATCCCCCAGGAACCCAAAGACAAATCACAGCCTAACGAACAAATCGTTGAGATCGCGAGCATCACTACCAGCGACGACGGCAGGGCTGTAGAGATCATCCTCGCCAAGGACCGCCAAGCCAACCACGTCTACCACATCCGCAGCGATGTGACGTCCAAGGCCGGTAAGACCATGTGGTCCAACGAGGTCTGGTACACGTTCCACAACGCGCCGGCGGAGTAGGCAACTCTGACTCAAAGAAACCAAACAGGCCCGCGCTCAAACGAACGCGGGCTTGTTTGTTCCAGGAGAATAAGAGATTTACGCTTCTTGAAGCTGCTTGATCGCGGGGAAGTGGACTTCCGTTTCCGCGATGTGGTTGACGAAGTTGGTGAAGAAGTTCTTGATCACCTGGCCGGTGACTTCGAAGACCTCCGCGTCGGTGATGCCCGCGTCTCGTGCGGCGGTGAGTTGGTCATCGCTGACAAAGCCTTCGCGCTCAAGGATGGCATCAACAAGCCCGAGCACGGCCTGTGCCTTCGCGTCATCGGCATTGCCTTGGCGGGCGGCGACGGTCTGGTCTTCGCTCAGGCCGACCATCTTGCCGATCGCCGTGTGGGCGGAAGCGCAGTAGTCGCAGCCGTTGCGTTCGGCGACGCGGAGGGCGATCTGTTCCTTGACCGGGGCCGAGAGCGAGCCGCCGTCGAGTGCCTCGCCCAGCTGAAGCAAGCCGGCGAGGACCGAGGGCGCCTGGCCTAGGGTCCGGTAGAGGTTGGGGACCTTACCGATCTTCTGGGTGATGGCTCCGAATAGTTCGGCGGCCTGCCCTTCGGCTTGGTCATCGGTGAGGGGGGCGATTCGTGGCATAACAAGACTCCAGTTGCAGGTGGTGACGTTCGCCCGGCACACGCTGGGCACGAAGGGATAACCGCCGCTTTCTTAGAGCTATTCCAAACTAGCCAAAAGTTTTCGAGGCGGCGATTCAGCCCCGCCCGGGGCGTTTGCCGTTCTTCGTGACGACCTTCCGCGGCTTGGGCACCGGCTGGCCGGCCGCCTTGATGCGCTTGAGCGCCTTCTTGCGGTAGTCCGCGCTGAGCTCGGTCCCGAGCCAGTCACGCTCCAAACGATTGGCCACCGCGAGAGTCGTGCCGCTGCCCGCAAAGGGGTCGAAGACGAGATCGCCGGGGTTAGAACTCGTCAGGATAATGCGCTCCAGCAGCGCCTCGGGCAGCTGGCACGGGTGCCACTGCTCGCGCTCCTTGAACGTCCCGCACAGACGCGAGAGGTACCACGTGTCACCGTCAGGGTCGAAGTACCCGCCCAGTTCATCCGCATCCGGATCGTTCTTACCATCAAGGTGTTTCTTCGATTCGTCGATCGCGTCCTGTGGGCGTTGGTACCAGTCTTTTGAATTAGGGAAGCGTTGGTACCACGTGTCGTCGGGCAGCTTGCCCTTGGGGTTCTGCCGAGCGTCTTTGTACGTTGTCATCCGGGCGCTGGGCACAGCCACGGCGTCATAGTTAAACGTGAAAGGCGGGTTCTTGGTCAGGTTGCTCAGGGGCTTTCCGGTCTTTTTGTTCAACGCCGCGCCGCCGACACAGTAGAAGAGGTGCGCGTGGCTGCGGTTGAACTTGATCTTGCATCGCTGACCGAAGGTATAGTGCCAGACGATCCAGTTGCGGAAGAGGAGCTTGCCCTGTTTTTGTAGCTGTTTCAGGTGGACACGCGTCTCGGCGGCGTACTCGTCGCCGATGAGGATGTACATCGAGCCGGTGGGCTTGAGCAGGTCCGTTGCCGCGTCGATCCAGTCGTAGGTCCAGGCGATGTACTTGTCGTCGTCCAGCGTGTCCTTGTACTGGTCGTAGCTGAACCCGATGTTGTAAGGCGGGTCCGCGAAGATGAGATCAACCGAGTCCTCGGGCCAGGCCCGCATCGTCTTAATGCAGTCGCCGCCGGCGATGGTGCTGCGGTCGATCGCGGCGGGTTTCACGGCAGGCTTCTTCGCTGCGGTCTTCTTCGCTGACTTCTTCTTGGTTGTTCCGGGGGCGGGCATTTCGGAGATTGTAACGAGCGCGGTACGATGGCGCTTGATCACGGGGAGTGCACCATGATGAATGATTTGAAAAACTGGATCGGGTTGCTTGCCCTCTTCCTGTTGGTTGTTGGTTGTGGCGGGGAAGCCGAGGTGCAGGCGCCAAGTGGGCCGACCGATGCTGACGAGACGCCGCGGGTGGAAACGCTGGCGATGGTCGTCGAGACCAGCGAGCCGACGTATTGGCACGGTGGCGAAGAAGTCAGCACGATCGAAGATGTCCAATGGATGGTGCTTGCAGAGGAACCCGGTCGCGACGCGGGGTATATGTTCAGTATCGACGAGTCCTACGAACGTGCAGGGCAACTACGCGTTGTCTTTACAAAAACTCCAGACGCTAGAGCCGATGTCGATTTAAAGAAGGTGGTCGATGGCCGCTTCGAAAGGCTCAAGCAACGGTTCGATCAACAGGCAGAGGCGGCTGCCTTAGAAGAACAGGCTCAACTCCGGGCCATGGTGGACAAGCGCAAGGCGGATGTGGCCACGCGGCAGAAAGCACTCACCGATCTGCAGACGCTTCGGCGTGGGTTGCCCTCGACCGATGAATCTCGGCTGGAGATGCGCAAGCTCAATCGGCAGATCGAAGTTGCGCTGGCAGAGGTCATCGCCTTGGAAAAAGCGGTCGAGCAGGCTGAGCGTCGCAACGATCGGAAGCGGTACGTCACGCTGATGCGGGTGCGCTAGCAACACGGTACGATTCAGCCATGCCCAAGGTCGTCATCACCGAAACGCTGGACCAGGCCTGTGCCGACTGGCTCTCCGAGCAGTGCGAGGTCGTCTGGCACGCGCACGACAAGCCCGGGCTTGGTGAACAGCTCGCCGATGCGGATGCGCTCGTGGTACGAACCTACACCGAGGTCAATGATGCGCTCCTGGACCTTGCGCCTAACGTGAAAGTGATTGGGCGGGCGGGCGTGGGCCTGGACAACTTCGACCTGCCGGCCTGTTCGAAGCGCGGGGTGCGCGTTGTTTACACGCCGGACGCGAATACACAGGCGGTCGTCGAGTACGTATTCGGGCTCATCCTTGATCACGTCCGCCCACGCACACACCTGGCCCCCGGGACAGACGCAGCGGCCTTCCACGGCCTCCGTAAGACCGAGGTCGGGCTCGAACTGGCCGACCTCACACTCGGCATCCTCGGCATGGGCCGGATCGGCAAGCGCGTGGCAACCGTCGCCCACGCGGTAGGCATGAACGTGCACGGCTGCGACCTGCTCGATGAAGTCGAGATCCGCAAGCCGATCGCGCAAGTGCCGTTTGATTTTGTGGATCACACCAAGCTCTACACCGAGAGCGATATCGTCACGGTCCACGTGGATGGCCGGCCGGAGAACAAACACCTGATCAACGCCGACGCCCTGGCCCATCTCAAAGATGATGCGCTATTGATTAATGCAGCGCGGGGGATGCTTGTTGATCACGGTGCGCTGGAATCATGGCTCGATCAACACCCGCAGGCGACCGCGGTGCTCGATGTGCACGACCCCGAGCCGCCCGCTGAAGACCACCCGCTCTACGGCCACAGCAACGCGGTCCTGCTGCCACACCTGGCGAGCCGAACCGATACCGCTCTGCGGAACATGAGCTGGGTGGTAAGGGATGTCGTCGCGGTCTTGGAAGGCCGCGAACCGACCTACGCCGCGGTTTGAGGCCTTGCGCTGCGAAGCTGTGCCGCTTCATTGCGCTTAGCATGTCATCGATGCCTGACACACCGGACCAACAACCCGAGCCCGACGCGATCGACCCGACGATCGATGACTCGGTCGCCGCTGAAGAACTCGCGGCGGCGGAAGCGGTCGCGGCGGTCGAAGAAGAGGACGCAAAAGCCAGGCGACGCTATCAGCCATCGGACCCCGGCATGCTGCGCATCGTCATCGTCGTGTGGTGTTTCTGGCTGCTCGGGGCGTGGGGCGCTGCGTGGCTGAGCGACACCTCCGTGCCGCGCGTGCGATGGATGATGTTTGCGGGCAGCTTCGGGCTGATGCTGGTTTGGCCCGCGTTCCGGCTGAGCGAGCAGGCCGAGCCGGAGAAGCCGGGGTACGGCTCGATGCAGGTCCTGCTCGACTGGCTGGCGATGATCGGCGTGTACCAGGCGGTGATCTGGTCGCTGCACCTGCTCGCAGCCTGGCCGTTGGTCCGTGGGATCTGGCTGGACGCGGCGGTCATGGCGTGGTCCCTTCTCACCGCACTCATCGTCGCGGCGGCACGGCGCTGGCCGCACGGCCTCGCCCGGCTGGTGGGCATGGGCCTGTGCATCGCGCTCGTCTTCGCCGAGCCGGTTGCGGTCTGGCTGGCCGTCATCAGCGGGGGCGAGCCCTGGCAGATGGTGGTTAGCCCGATCCAGGCGTTGTGGGAGCTGACCCAGCCGCCGAACCGGAGCAGGATCTCACCTTGGGACCAACGCACGCTGATGATCGCAGTCATCGCGGTGATGGGCTGGATGGCGCTCGGGCTGTGGTGGGTCGGTGAACGCGCGGCGCTGAAACGCGGTGCAAAAACACAGCCTGCTGCTTGATTCTGCTACACTGATTCTCCGCTGAAGTGACACGGCAAACCACGATCGTCACCACCCCTCGCCACGCCCCGCGTGGCGTCATTCGTTTAGGCCTGCACCGACGCGAGGGGCAGTGACACAGACAGGGAGACCGCTATGGAGTTCATCACCAAGGAAGAAAAAGAATCGCTGCAAGCCAGGCTCGACGCGCTGATCGCCAACCGCCCGGTCCTCGCCAAGCGCATCAACGAAGCCCGCGAACAGGGCGACCTAAAGGAGAACGCCGACTACCACGCCGCCAAGGACGACCAGGGCCACGAAGAGCGCATGATCCGCGACCTCGAAGCCCGCCTGGCCAACGCACAGGTCGCCGACGACGTCGAGAAGCCCGACGACATGGTCTTCCTCGGATCGGTCGTTAAGCTACGCGATACCGACGACGACACGGAAGACCTTTACAAACTCGTCGGCGAAGCCTCTGGCAACTTCGACGCGGACGAGATCGAAGTCACCGCCTCCAGCCCGCTGGGTGCCGCGCTGATGAAGGCCCGCGTCGGTGAAACGGTCAAGGCCGACCTGCCACGGGGCACGAAGCACTTTGAGGTCTTAGAGATCCTCTAATCGTTGAGCACAATCAATAAAAACGCCGCGACAAACGCCGCGGCGTTTTTATTTGTTCTTCAAACCACCAAATCACTGCACATCCGCGATCAGGCGAATCCCCTGGTAATAGTGATCCCGGTACCAGAACTTGCTCACCGGCAGCTGCGGGTAGGTCTCATTCCAGACCTCCTGATTCTCGATGCCCTTCCAATCAGCGTTGAAGTCATCGTCGGTACCAGGGGCTTCGTCCGGGCCGTTGTAATTCATCATGAAGTGACCGCCACGGACGATCTTTTCGGCGCCGGTATCGACGACCCACTCCGCCGCGTTGCCGAGCAGATCGTGGATACCCAGCGCGTTGGCCTGCTTGGTGCCGACCTCGTCGGTGAGTTCGAGGAACGGCGGGTCGAACTGGATCTCAGCGTTGTTAATGAAGACGGCCTGGGCCTTGAGCTCTTCCTCAGAGGTCGGCACACCGCCGCCGAGCTTGAGTGCGTGCTGCCACTCGGCGTCAGTCGGGACACGGTAGGTCTTACCCGTCTGTTCGCTGACCCACTTCGCAAACGCCTCGGCGGTCGTCCGGCTCATGCTCAGCGCGGGCCGCTTGCCCAGCCCGAGTTTGAGCTGGTTGCAGTCTTCGTAAAGCGGGCTCGGCCGAGCGTTCTTGGATTGCAGCTGGGCGTAGGTGTTCGCGTCGATATCCGAGCCGTAGGCCCAGTTGTAGAACATCTCCCAGGTGACCTCGTGCTTACCCATGTAGAAGGGCTCGATGCCGTCACCGCCTGGCACGAGCACCATATCGAACGCGATAGGGTCCTTGCCGGGGTAGCTGATGGAGTCGGTGTAGGTCTTGGGCAGGCTGGCGACATCAACGGCGGGCGCGGCCGGGCCGATGCCCCTAGCGATCTCACGCTCGAGCTTGCCGATCGTCTCGGCCAGCAGGGTGTTCTGTGTCTTGAGTTCGGCCATGCCCGCCTGCTGAGCACCGAGCAGGGTCTCGAGTTCGCCGATCTTCTGAGCGAGCCCGTCGATGACCAGGCCGGCGTCGGGCTTGGCGGTGAGCGACGCGGTCAGCAGCACCACGTCATCGACCTCAGTCAGCGGCAGCGGGTTCTTCGGCACGACGCTATACGTCCCACGGCTGATCGCAAAGGCAGTATCGATCGAAACGGCATCACCTTCGAACTTGACGACCGCGGGGATCGCGAGTTCCTCGTCAAAGCCGTTGAGGCTGAAGCTGCCCTTGATCAGGTGCGTCCAGCCCTCGGGCGCGTTCGGGTGGCCGGCCTCCGTGTCGTCTTCACGCGCGACAAACTCGGTCGCGGCGAAAATCGCCTCGGGGTGGTTCACCCAGTCGAACCAGGGGTCGTAGCCGCCCGGCGGCGCGACGCCCTTACCAAGCACGGTGTTGACCAGCCCTCCGGGAGCGCGCTCGGTCGTGCCGTAGCCGTTAAAGCTCTCGATCAGGATGACGACCTCGAGTGCCTTGAGCGCCTGCGCCTCCGCATCGAAGACGACCGCCCCGCCGAGGCTGGTCCACGTGCCATCGAAGTCTTTGCGAGAGCCGGCCTGGACCTTGCCGGTCTCCCAGATCAGCTGCGTGTTGCCGCCGGCCAGCTCGCTCTTGAGTTCGGCGACGGTGTCGGTCTCCACCGGCTCGTAGCCCGCGACCTTGCTCAGGTCCGACTCAACATCCGCGGTGACCTGGCTGACGGCCTGGTTCTCGAACGTTGTT
Organism: Planctomycetota bacterium; assembly: GCA_039188575.1. GTDB lineage: Bacteria > Planctomycetota > Phycisphaerae > Phycisphaerales > Phycisphaeraceae > JAHQVV01. Next base: position 19,495 of record JBCCYY010000018.1, read on the forward strand.
TTCAGAGCGAGGCCGCCTAGCGCGAGCCCGCCGATACCGGCCAAGAGGGCAATCACGATCACAGCACCAACGAGAAACTTTTTCATGGCAGAGGTCCCACACAGGGGGGTTGGGGGGCGGGGTCCATCCGGGGGTACTTCCTTAAAAAACAACCCGGTCCGAACCGGGATTACCGAGCCAAACAGTATAGACCACCGATGGAAAGACGTGAAATCAAAAGTGCTGTTACGGGTGTATCAGCCGTGTAGGTGCGAGCGTCTTTAGTCCCTGCCTGTTTGGCCCTAGGATGAGAAGCCTCCAACGACCCGCTGCACATGACAAGACCCCACCTCCTGCTGCTGGCGTCCCTGCTGCTCATCGCGGGCACCGCCTACGCGGATAATCCCTCACCCGCCAAGCCAGAAGCAGCTTTGGCCTACGCCGACAAGATCGCCGCGAAGGTCGAGATGACGCGCTACACGTTCGAGCGCAAGCTCATGGGCACGGGCTGTGTCATCACCGTCTATGCCGACAACGCGAAAGAAGCAAGCGCTTCTTCAAACGCCGCGTTCGATGAGATGGACAGGCTGGTGTCGGTTATGAGTGACTACATCCAGCACCACCCCGAGAGCGAGCTGTTGCAGCTGGCCCAGCACTCCAGCGAGGACCCGGAAGAGGCCCGGCACGTATCGGACGATCTCTGGGCGGTGCTCGCGCGTTCGGCGGAGGTGCACGACGCGACCGGCGGAGCCTTTGATATCACCGCCAAGCCGTTCACGAATATGTGGCGGACCAGCCGGGAGCGTCGCGAACTGCCGCCCAAGGCGGCGATCGATCGGATGCGGCCTTTCGTCGGGATGGAGCACCTCGTGCTCGACAAAGACAAGCAGACCGCGCGGCTGGCGAAGCAGGGCGCTTGGCTGGACCTGGGCGGGATCGCGAAGGGTTACATCGCGGACCGTGCGCTGGGTGTCTTAAAGCAGCGCGGTCTAACGATGGCGCAGGTGCAGGCCGGGGGCGATATGGCGCTGGGCGATCCGCCGCCGGGGCTCGAGGGCTGGCCGATCAATGTCGCGGACTTCCCGACCGCCGAGGGTGAACGAGGTCTGGCGTTCTGGCACGCCAACGGCGGGGTCTCCGTCTCGGGCGACGCGTTCCGATTCATCGAGATCGAAGGCGTCCGCTACTCGCACGTGATCGATCCGCGCACCGGCCTGGGCGTCACCGGGAGCCGGTACTGCTGCGTCAAGGGCCCGAGCGCATTCGCGACCGACGCCGCGGCGACCGTTGGCTGCATCCTGGATCAGCAGGCATTCGAAAAAGCAATGGGCAAGCTGTCCGAGATCGAAGGGCCGCTGCAGGGCTGGCGTTTCCAGGGAAAAAGCTCGAACGAATAGCCGGTCTCCGATACGATCGTGTCCCAGCACCCCGCTTGGAGACTGTCATGCGATTCGAATCGATTCCAGCCATCACCGCCCTTGGCGTTTGTTTGCTGTTTCTCCATCCCGCTGAGGCGCGCGAGGTGTTCCTTGAGTCCGAAGGGGTCGTCGTCATCGAGGCAGAAAGCAGCAGGTCTAAGCCTGGCAAATGGAAAGGCAAGACAGACCTCGAGGGCTTCACAGGCAAGGGCTACATCGAGTACACCGGCAACAAGCCGGCAGGCGGGCCGCCGGGCACGACGCTGGTCTACTTCTTCAAGATCGAAAAGGCCGGGACATACACCCTGCACCTGCGCGCCCACAAGCGTCTCGAAGGCGAGGAGCCGGACAAGTGCAACGACGCCTACGTCCGTGTCGAAGGCAACTACAAGGCCAGCGAGAAAGCGGGCGACAAGCACGGCGACGACGCCCGGCTCGATACCCTCCGATCGGACACCAAGCTCTTCGGCGGGCACGCCGAAAACTGGGGCTGGGCCGAGACCCTGGACCTCGGCGGACACAACAACAAGCGCAACCCCAAGTACGTCTTCAAGGCAGGGCAGACCTACGCGCTCGGCGTCTCCGGCCGTAGCCAGCGGTTCGGCATCGACCGTATCGTCTTCCGACACGAATCGGTCGACATAAAAAAGGCAAAGGACCCGGAACGCCCCGAGTCGGAGAAGTTGAAAAAGTAGTCACCAGCCCGCTGTGGCGTTTTCGTATCGCGATGGCTCCTGAACTGGAACAATCAACCGAGGCGGCGCGTTCAAGAAAGGGGTGAGCCGCTGCAAGTGATACCGCAACGATCGGGTGTAATTCGCCGATATCGGCTTCGTACCTTTGGCTTTGTGATCTATAATTCAGGGAAAATACCTCTTGAATCTTCCTGGAGTGCCATGATGACGCCTGTCCGACCGAGAAAGACTGTTTCCACTGCCGCCCTGCTGACCGCCGCGCTAGCGATGACCCCCGCGCAGGGCCAAGTGCAGGTCCAGAACGGCAATGCGCTAGACGCGAACCAGCAGGTCGGCTCGGGCGGGTTCAACCAGGCCGCCCAGCAGGTTGACTACCGGGCCCGCAACCTGCTCATCACGGGTAACGTCGGCGGCGGCCGGGCCTTCCGCGGGGATGTCGGCTACACCGCCCCGGGTGCCTTTACCGGCGAACTGGGCAGCGACACACTCTTCAACTTCCGAAGAGACAGCGTCTTTTCTGCGCCCAACGCCGGCGGCTTCGGCTACCGCGCCCAGCAGTTCGGCGACCGGGTTGTTGTAACCCGTGCGACCGACAGCATCCCGGGCTTCCGCGTCAACAACGGCACGGGGCTGAACACCCGGACCAGCTTCGACCCCCAATCCGGCGTCGTAACCTTCCGGCAGAGCGGCGGCGGGCTCGTCGCGGTCTCAGGCTTCACCAGTACCGAGGGCCTGCGCAACAGCGGCACCTCTTTGGGGCTCGTCCAGACCCCCAGCGGCCCGATCAGTATCGATGCCTCGCCACTTACCGGCATCCGTTTCAACCCGCTCGATGCGCGGCTGCCTTTTCCAGAACCTGAAATAGAACCGGATCTGGAAGACGCCCCCCCCACAGCTCCAGGCAACGAGCCGAGCGACGGTTTAGACGATACCTCCGAGCCACTATCGCTGCGTCAGGACCTGCGGATCGACGGGACGTTCCAACCGGACCTGACCCCCGAAGCCCTGGCAGAGCTTCAGCTGCGTCAAGACCCGCTGGCGATCACGCTGGGCACGCAGCTGCAGTCGCAGATGGCGCTGAAGCTGGCCGGCAAGGAAGAAACCGGGGCAGAAACCAGCAGCCAGGCCATATCGCTGCGTGAGCGCGTCTTCGGCAAGCAAGCCGAGACCGAGCCAAACGAACCACCCAAGGCGCCGGAGAACCCCTACGACAAGCTGATCGCGGATATCCTCGCAAACGCGAAGGGGCAGGAGGTCAAGCCCGACGAGAACGCAGACGAACCGGCCGAGGGTGAAAAACCGCGTTGGCAGCAGATCTTCGAGCAGCCGGAGCAGGCGGTCGCCGACGCGAAGGAGCAGGCCCGCGAGGCGGCGCTGCGGATCTCGCTGGGCATGATCGACGAGGAGGGCAACATCGATTACGAGACTCCGCTGCCTTCGATCGACGACGACAGCGAGCTGGGCAAACTACTCAAGGATCTGACCTACGACCTGCCGCGTGTCGAAACGCTGGCGGGCGAAGACCCCAACCGGATCAATAAGCTGCTGACGCGTGGCGAGCAGGAGCTCGAAGCCGAGCGCTATATGATCGCCGAAAATATCTACCGCCAGGTGCTGCGTGAGAAGGGGGACGACCCGCTGGCCAAGGCAGGGCTGGTCCACAGCCAGATGGGCGCGGGCATGATCCGCTCGGCAGCGCTGAACCTCCGCGGCCTCTTCGCCGACCACCCCGAGCTGATCGCGCTTAAGTACGACGACAACCTCATGCCGCAGACCGAGCGCCTCCGCTGGCTGCAGAACCGCCTGCAGAAGATGATCAGCGAAGAGATCCACGGTTCACCGCCCGGCCTGGTCCTCGCCTACCTCGGCTACCAGCTCGAAGCCAAGCCGCTGATCGAGTACGGCCTGAACGTCGCCGAGTCCGAAGCCCCGCGCGACCCACTGATGCCTCTGCTCCGCAGGATCTGGCTCGAGGGTAAAGACGCTCAGGGCGAAGACGCGGAGAAGTAATCGTCTATGCTTGGTTGCACACAGCTAAAAGGCGCGGCAAACGAGCTTCTGTACTACAATTTCTCTTCGCTTTCTCCGGCCCCGCCCGTCGCGGGGCCGACACTTTTTCGGGAACACCTTGAACACCCCCGCCCTCCATTACGGCTCGTCGGACCAGCTCTCGCTGACCGACTTCATCGACCCCGACACGCTGCAGGAACTCCAAGACTCCTTCACCACGTTCGCGCGTTTATCTATGCGTGTGCTCGACGCGCGGGACGAGCCCGTGACCCAGCCGACCGACCTGCCCAAGCGGGCCCAGGCCGACCAGGCCTTCGAACAGCTCACGTTCACCGAGCGCGAGCTGGACGGCTCACTTCGCGCACCGATCTCAATCGGCGGGCACACGCTCGGGTCGATCCTAGTTACCCCACACCAGATCGAGCCGGACCACGGCATCACGGAGCAGCACCGGCGGCGGCTGATCGCTCTTTGCGACAAGATCGGGATCGACGGGGCGAACCGGGAAGAACTGCTGACAGCCGCCGAGTTCGCCTACACCGCGACGACCGGTGCGTCGCTGGGCTTTATCCACCAGATCGCCAATTCGATCGCATCGCTTTGCTACGAGCAGCACCAGAACCGCCAGCGGATCCGCGAGCTGCGCGTGCTCTATGAGCTCTCAACCCTGCTGAGTGCACAGGCCAACCCGCAGGAGACACTGGACACCGCCGCAAACGCGATCGCGCGCGTCATGGCGGTCAAGGCCGTGGTCATCCGCCTGCTTGCCAAGGGCGAGGACGACAAGCCAGAGCTGGTCGCCCGTGCGATCTTCGGCATGGACCTAGACACCGCCGACAAGGGCAAGACGCTGGTCAACAAGTCCGAGCTGACACGCAAGGCTCTCAACGGGGAGATGGTCTACATCGAGGACATGACCATCGACCCGCGCAGCTACTACCCCGAAGACTCGAAGCGCGTGGGGATCACCTCGATGCTGTCGACCGGGCTCGTCGTACAGGACCGCGGCATCGGCACGATCCAGCTCTTCACCGAGACGCCGAGGCGCTTCACGATGTTTGAAGAGAACCTGATCCGGGCGATCGCGCAGCTGCTGGCGACCTCGGTGCGCAATGCGCAGCTCGAGACTGCGCGCCAACAGAGCAAGGCTCTCACCCGGCAGGTCGAGTTGGCGCAGGGCGTGCAACAACGCATGCTGCCCAGGCACTCGCCCGAGATCTCCGGCGTCGAGGTCGCCGCGACCTACATCCCCTCGCAAGGGCTGGGCGGTGATTTCTACGACTTCATCGCCCTAGACAACGCGACGGGCTTTGCCGTCGGCGATGCGGTCGGTAAGGGGGTCGCGGCGTCGCTGCTCATGGCGTCGGTCCGCTCGTCCCTGCGGGCCTACGCGCACGACCTCTACGACCTGGACGTGATCATCAAACGTGTCAATCAGGCGCTCGACCGCGACACGCTCGACAACGAGTTCGCCACGCTGTGGTACGGAACGATCGACCACAAGACCAAGCGCCTGACCTACTGCAACGCGGGGCACGAGCCCGCCCTGCTGCTCCGCGATGGCACGGTAACACAGCTGGACGTCGGCGGGATGGTGACCGGGGTGATGGAAGACGCCGAGTACGAGAAAGGCGTCGTCGAGCTGGAAGAAGGCGATTACGTGCTGCTTTACTCCGATGGCGTCACCGACGCGATGAACGAGCACAACGAGCGCTTCAGCCGAGAGAAACTCGAGTACACATTTCGAGAGATCGCCGACCTGCCCGCTGAGCAAGGGGTCGGTGCATTGGTCCAGCGCATCCAGGACCACCGCGGCGACCGCGATGCGAACGACGACATCACGATCGTGCTGGTGAAGGTGTCTGAATAAGAACGGTGTAGCGGGCGATGCGGAGCATCCCGAGCGAATCGTGATAGATGGCTTGAACGGGACGCTCCGCGTCTCCCGCTACACCACATGATCGGCAATCATTCACGATCGCGCGGCGTGATCGTCACAGTCAGGCCCTCGGCCCACTGCTTGTACTCGTCGGTGTAGTAAAGGTAAGCGCGTGACGCAGGGCCGGTGTAGGTGCCGGGGACCGCGGCGGTGCAGCGGATCGACAAGTCCACAACCTGCTCGGGCTTTATTTCTCGCCAATAGAGCACGACATCCCGACCGATCACCTCGAAGGCCGCGATCTTGCCGACCGCGACGAGTTCCTTGAGCTGATCAAAGTCGGGTTCGAGCCCGCCGGGGATGCCGACGATGGCGAGTGGCGTGGGCAGGCCGTCCTTGGTGACGTTGGTGACCATGACGTTGATTTCGGTGGATTCACCTTCCTGAACAACCCACGGGTATCGTTTGGTTGGTGGTTGATTTGTTTTGATGAGCTCTTTGATCTCTTCCTGGTCAGGATGTTGCAACTGATCAACACTGACATGGGCCGCAATCCGCAGCTTGCATTCCTCGCTGCTGCTCGGCGTATCCGCGAAATAGTCCACGGCGATGGAGTACGGCATCTTGCTGCCGCCTTCCATCTTCACGGCGATCGTGTGCTTGCCGGGCGTGAGGTGGCCGGCGATGGCGGGCAGGTGGATCGCGCCGCGGGTTTCCTCGCCGAACTTGACCGGCTCGCCGACGGGCTTGCCATTCACAAGCAGTTGCAGGATGCCGGGGGCCTTGGGCGTGGAGCGGGCCTTGTCATACTCGACGATGGCCTTGAGCGCGAGAACGGTGGACTGCGTCGAGCCGAAGCGACCGGCCTTGCACCGCTCGGTCAGCCAGAGGATGGCCTTCTCGACCTGCTGGGTATACGCGTCGTCCTTCAGCCAGGCGAGGATCGCCAGCGAGGTCGTCTCGATCTTCAGGGCGTCGCCGCCGGAGTTGGTGATGCTGGTGATGGCGCCTTCGATGAAGCCTTCGTCGGAGAGCTTGTTGGCGAGTTTGATGAGTAGCTTGTTTTCAATATCCTTGTAGTGTGCTGGTAAGGATGCGTCGACACTACGAATCGACATCTGAACAACATGCTCATCGTGTGCCAAACGCGCTATATTCGCCCCCAACGTGATGACATACGCGTCATCACCCTCGATCGCTTTGTTGAGCACAAGGTCGACCGACTTCTGAATCCTAGTCGGGTCGTAGCCCGCTTCGAGCAGCGACCAGACAATATAAGCATCCGTCGTGTCCTGCGGGGCTCGACCAAAGCTGTCGAGCGCCTTCTTGTCAAGCTGGAATGAGCCGTCCTCACCGCAGCGGGACATCAGCCAGTCCTGCGTGCGTTTGATCATGGTCTGATCGACATCCATAACGTCTTTCATCTCATTGAACTGCAGCAGGCCGTAGGCGGTGAGCGCTTCGTGCGGCGGGGTCGAGCCGAACCACTCGTAGCCCTTGTCTGGCGTCTCGAAGCCGATCAAGCGTTTGTAGCCCGCGTCGAGTTTTTCCTTGGCACGAGCGATCAGCTCGGGGTCGACGCCCTGGTGGGACATGAAGTACTGCTGGGCCATGACCAGCGGGAAGGTGGTCGAGGAGGTCTGCTCGAAGCAGCCGGAGGGGTTACGGATCAGCGCTTCGAGCGCCTCGGTGAGGTTCGCAAGCGGTGTCGGGTAGACGGTGACGCTGGCCGAGAGCGAGCCGGGCACGGTAGACTCGGGGATGGTGATCTCGGCGTCGATCTCACTGTCGGGGTTGAGCATCCCGCCGCTGCCGTCGTTGATCGGGAAGCCCTTGGGCACGACGCGGAGTTTGCGGTTGTTCTGATCGAAGTAGTTGCCGGCACGTGCTTCGATGTTGAACGCGAGCTCGCCGTAGGTCTGCCCGATGGTTAGCTCGTGCAACGCCCGACCGCGGGTGTCACCTGCCAGCGGGATACGGTCGAGGTCGACTGTGCCGGTTCGGCCGAGCTTGCTCAAAAAAAGCTCAACGCCGAGTTCATTATCCGTGTTGTTCACCATCGCGATCGGCAGCAGTACCTTGTCGCCAGCGGTCAGTTCCAGCGGCAGCTTCGGCTCGACGTAGAACGGCCGGACCGACTCGATCAGCTCAGCCGATGCGCCCAATGCGCCGTCTTTCGTAAACGCATCGGCCTTGACCCGGAAGCTCGTGACGCTGTCGGACAGGTCGAACGTGATCGTCGCCAGGCCCGAGTCATCGGTCTTGGTCGCACTGGACCAGTACACGGTCTCGGTGAAGTCGGAGCGCTGGCCGATCGGCTTGCCGGCAGGCTGCTTGTGGGCGTACTCACGGATGAAGACCATCGGCTGCCAGGCGATACGTTCACGCGCTGCTGGGCCCAGCTCGATCAGTCCATCCGCTTCGCGTTCCGCGAAGGCGTCGTTGAGTGCTTCTTGGAGCTGTGCCTCGCCAACGGCAGGCTCCGGAGCGACAGGGTCGGCCTGGCCCTGCTGCTGGTCCGATGCGGCGTTGGGCGGGGGCACCGGGCCCTTTGCGAACTTGAGCCCTTCCTCCGGGGCATCGAACGCGGCCTCGGCTTCCGCGACCTCCACATCGGCCAGGGCCCGCAAGGCCAACGCATCGTCTGCCTGTGCGCCGCGGGCGATCCCTACGTTTCGTCTCAGCTCGACGATCTCCGCCTTCACCGGCACGCGGAAGGCGAACAGCCGACGCGCATCGTCGCCATACTCGCGGATGAAGTCCTCGAGTTTGACCAGTGCGAACCGCCGCCAGCCCTGCGTGCCCAGCAGCAGGTCGAGCTGCTCAGCCGCGTCTTCGTTGTTGGGGTCCAGATACACGTGCGCGTCGGCCAGGTCCTGTACTTCCTGCTCGAGGAAGACCATGGCCGGGAGGTTCGGCGCCTGCTCACGCGTCTCGATCATCTCCAGCACCGCGTCGTCGGTCACGGTCACACCCGTGACCGCGGCAACAGGATTGCCATGCTGGTCGGTGGTCTTGATCGTAAGCTGCACCTCGCCGCTAGGCGTGTACTGGGCCGAGTCGGGGACGATCTCGATGTTGACGTGGTGCTTGGGCGCGCGGTAGATCAGGCGCTCGGCGAGGGGATTGCCATCAAAATCGTATGCGGTAATTGTTAGTATGCCATCGTCAGATTCCCGCAACCATGATCCAATACGAGTAAGTTCCTTTCCAGCCACAGCTTCAAATTCTGCAAACTGCTTATCCGACATTGCCTGGAAGGTGACAGTGAATTTTTCAGGGATCACATCACCAGCATCAAATAAGACGGCCTGAGCCACAACACGTTCTCGCTGACGTATGGTCAGTGAGTGAATGAATCTCTCTTTATTGTTGATCGTGATATCGATCTGTTCTTTTTGACTATATACACCTTTACTTGTTGTAAAAACTGCACCTTTCACTAGAGCTTCGGGCAACACAAACACCTCGGTCACGCTGCTCGGCTTTGTCACGCGGAGCGTGTATGCCTCATCCGCTTTGGGCGTGAAGCTAAACCGCCCCCGCCCTTCGTGCGTGGTCTCAAACTTGGCGACCTTGTCGCCTTGGCGATTCAAAACATCCCCGGAGATATCTGCCGGCTTGCCAAACGGCGTCTTCGCCTCGAAGTAAACCTTGTTCTCCACCCCCGCGACCAGATCGCCGCCCTCGGGGTAGATCGCGAGATCGACCGTCTGCAGCAGGATCGGCAGGGTCTTGCTGGCGGACTCCACGACGCCACCATCTTCGATCACAAATGTGAGCGAGCCCTCGCCACGCTCGATGGTATCGGGCAGGTCGAAGCGGACCTCGGCGATCCCCGTCTCGCGGACCATCGTCTGTGTACGCGCCACCTCTTCGCCGTCGATGCGCGCGATCGCGGTGACCTTCGCGCCCTCGGGGATGCCGCCCTCGGCTCGGGTGGCTTCGACTGTCGCGACGACGGTATCGCCCGGGCCGTAGCCGTCCTTAAGGAAGTCGATCTGGGTCTTGATGCGGGGCGGGCGGTACGCGCGGATGTCGAAGGTCCGCTCGGCCGGTGCCAGGCCAGCCCAGGGGTAGGTGACCCTGACGGTGTACTCGCCGCCGGCCTGACCCTCGGGCACCTCCCACTTAAAGCCGATAGTGCTGTCCTCGACACCGCCGCGCCCCGAGACGATTGTCGCACCCTTCGAGTCCTTGATCTCGATCATCGGGTTGATGCGGGTCTGCTGCTGGAGCTGCCAGCGCTGCTGGATTAGGTCGCGCAGTTGCTTGCGGTCTTCATCGTCGATCCCCTGCTTGCCTCGGATCACCTGGATCTGCTTGTTCAGCGCCTCGATCGCTTCCTTGTTGTCTTTGAGCGGGGTCTGGTCGAAGGCGTGCAGCACAACGCCGCGGACGTAGACGGTCTCGCCGCCGCGGTAGATCGGCTTGTCGGTGCTGACGTGGGTGAGGTACCGCTCTTCGCCGCCGAGGACCCCGGTCAGGGTCTTGGGCTTTTCCTTGGGCTCGTCCGCGTCTTCCTGGTCCTGGGCCTGGAGCCCAGCCATCGGCCCCGTCAACGCGACCAGCAATACGGCCAGGAGGGGGTAGAGCAGAGCAAAACAGATGGCTTTTTGCGCGTTGGGGCGTGCGTATCGGCGGGGCTGGCGTGGCATGGGAGGGTCCTTCTTCCTGGCGATTGACGGCGTGACAGGGGTTGAGACGCGCGAGACAGGTGAAAGTTCAAAAATATCGTAACCCAATCCGTGGGATCGGTGACCGCCCGTGCGGTGTGGGGGCGACGCGAAACGCCCCGTTCAAACGATCAATCATGTTTCGCACGGCACGCTTCGCGTCAGCCGCTACACCGTTCTATCCGAAGCAGACTCAGCAACGAACCCTGAACGCATTGGGCTCGTTCGGGTCACCTAGGGCTGGGTTAAACGGCCGCTCCGTAATGTCTTTGCCGGTGATGTTGCCAGCCATCGCACGGTCAACCGCCTCCAACAGTCGGACGACCATCTGCGGCGTCCCCTGCACGTCCAGGCGGACCTTGCCGTTGTCGAGATTCTGCACGTAGCCGGCGACGCTGTACTGCTTGGCGAGATTGGCGGTTGTATAACGGAAGCCCACACCCTGGACCCGGCCCGAGTAGAAGATCACTTTCCGGATCATGCCCAACCCCGCATAGCGATACCGATCACTTCTCGATCGTCAGCGTCTTGGCGAGGCGCTTGACCATCTGCTTGTACTCGGAGGAGGCGTCGCCCCCGCGGTCCCGCGCGTCCTGCAACCAGAGCGACATCGTCTTGCCCTTGGAGGAGAAGACGTAGATTTCTTGCAGCACCACGGCGTCGGGCATGTTGATCGTCAGCCGGGTTCCGGAGAGCTTGCCGTCCTCGCCGAACTCGAACTCGCAGTCCTCTTCGGTGACGCGTAGGCCCGCGAACTGCGACTTCACGCCGGGGATCAGCATCGCCCGCATCATCGCGACGGAGAGGTCTTCGCCGTACGCTTGGAGCATCAGGGTCGCGTCGCCGCCGGACATATCCCACATCAGCAGGGCTGGGTCCGAGTCGTCGAGTGTGCAGCTGAACTGTTGGGGGTACTCGAAGCTAAGTCCCTTGTGCTGGAACTCGATGTAGGGCTTCACGCGGAGCGTGACCTGGTGGGCCTGATCACCCATGCGGACCTCGATAGGCTTATCAACAGCGAGGTCGTACAGCTTGCCATCGATCTCGATCTGGTAAGCGCGCTGCGGCATGTCGAACGCTTGGTCAGCATCGCCATCCTGTACTGCGAGTACGACCGATCCGGCAAGCAGGGTTACAACCAGTACCAGGGCAAGCAGGCTGCTGCGGGTGTGCTTCATCTTCTTTCCTTTTGGGAATCGAGCGTATTTGGACAGGCGAAGACCCAGTATACGGGTGGTGGCGGGTTACCCCTCCATTTTTGCCATTTCTTCATCCGGGATATCAAAATTCGCGTGGACCTTCTGCACATCGTCGTGGTCTTCGAAGGCTTCGATCAGGTTCAGCACCTTCTGCGCATCTTTGCCGATGCACTCAACGGTGTTAGACGCGAGCATGCTCAGCGCAGCGGAATCAGGCTCGATACCGACGCTCTCGAGCGCGTCTTTGACGGTGATAAACGCGGACGGGTCGGTGACGATCCGCCAGGCCTCGCCGTCGTCTTCGATATCGTCGGCACCGGCTTCGAGGGCGACCTCCATGAGCGTGTCTTCCTCGGCCTTGGACTTCTCGATGTAGAACTCGCCCTTCTTCTCGAAGTTGTAGGCGACACAGCCGGACGCGCCGAGGTTGCCCCCGCCCTTCTCAAAGACCTTGCGGAGCTCGCTCGCGGTGCGGTTTCGGTTGTCGGTGAGGATCTCGATCATCAGAGCAACGCCGTTGGGCCCGTAGCCCTCGTAGAGGATCTCTTCGTAGTCCGACCCGTCCCCGCCGCCAGTACCTTTCTCGATGGCCTTGGCGATCGTGTCCTTGGGCATGTTCTGGGCCTTCGCTTCGTCGATGGCGTAGCGGAGGTTGAGATTCATGCCGGGATCGCCCCCGCCGGACTTGGCGGCGACGATGATCGCGCGGGAGCACTTGGACCAGACCTTGGAACGCTTGGCGTCCTGCCGGCCCTTGCGGTGCTTGATGTTGGCCCATTTGCTGTGGCCTGCCATAGGCGGTACTCCTTGTGTCGCGTGGCGTGGCATTTTATCGCTGGCTCGGGGGGTGTGCCGTGCTAATTGGCTCTGACACCTACTAAATTGCCTGCGTCGTTACACCGATAAAGCGTGTGATGGGACCACCAGGCGCATAGCCTTTAGTTAGGTCGGAGCCGGATGCAGACCATCACAAAGCTTGTCAAGATGAACCGCCTGGCGGTCCAGTGCATCCTCGCCGCGGTGGTCCTCTCGGTCGTCCCGCTAGTCCTACTCAGTGTGCTGGTCAGCTCACACGTCAGCGATGCGCTGCTCGCCAAGTCGAAAGAAGAGTTCGACCTGGCGCTGGTTGAGCTCGAGCACATTATCCAGAACAAGGTCACCGACCGGCAGCAGGACCTGCTGACCATGACCGAGCTGCCGCCGATCGACGGGATCTACCGGGCCCAGCAGAACGACGGGGTCGACCCGATCGACAACTCTACCCTACAGCAGTGGCACGACCGCCTGGTGGTGCTGTTTAGCAAGTACGAAGTCTTTCACCATGACACGCTCCAGATCCGGTACCTCGACCCCCAAGGACGGGAGTGGCTGCGTGTGGAGCGGCACGGCAAGGAGATCCTCGTCTCCGAAAGCGGCGAGCTTCAAGACAAATCTGATCGCCCCTACTTCATCGACGCGACCACACTCCAGCCGGGCCAGTGCTACGTTTCTTACATCGACCTGAACGAGGAGCGCGGCATTATCCAGCGCGACAAACCGGTGCTGCGGTTCAGCACCCCGGTTTGGCGCAATGGCAACCTCCTGGGTGTCATCGTGATGAATGTCGATGCCGGGGAGATCCTCAACGAGCTGATCCTGACCGAATCGGCGGGCCGGGTGATCCTCGCGGGCAACGACGGTGTCTATATGTTTCACCGTGACAAGGCCAAGCGTTGGGGCAACCAGCTGAACACGGAGGCCAGCCTGTTCCAGGATTGGCCGGATCTCAAGCCGTGGGCAGAATCGCAAGAACTGCGTGTGCATCATGCCGAGACGAAGCACCTGAGCTCGGCCGATAACAGCGAGCTGCTGTCGGTCTCGTCGATGGTCTTTGGGGCTAACAATGACCCGTGGATCATCGGCATCGAGCTGGAACGCAAGGAAGCGATCGCGGCGGGTCTGGCGATGCAGCGTTACGTGCTCTGGAAGGCGGGTGTGGTGGGGCTGCTAGCGATGCTGCTCGCGTTCTCGCTAGCCACGATCTGGATCAAGCCGCTGAAGCTTCTGGGGCAAGCGGCGGACGCGGTCCGCGGTGGGGACTACTCCGCCCGCGTCAACGTCAAGCGCAAGGACGAGCTAGGGGACCTTGCCCGCTCGTTCAACCAGATGGCCGAGGAAGTAGAGAAAGTCATCGAGCTCGAGGAGGACCGCGCCCGCGCCGAGGCCGCCAGCCAAGCCAAAAGCGAGTTCCTCGCCAACATGAGCCACGAGATCCGCACCCCCATGAGCGCGATCCTTGGCTTCGCCGACCTGCTGGACGACCCGGAGCTCGACGCCGACACACGCAGCGACTACATCAAGACGATCCAGCGCAATGGCGGCCACCTCATGTCCGTGATCAACGATATCCTCGACCTCTCCAAGATCGAGGCGGGCAAGATGGATATCGATCAAACAGAAATCCGACCCGCCACCCTGGTTAAAGATGTGGTCTCGCTGATGGAGGCCCGCGCGGCGGAGAAGGGCCTCATGCTGAATCTGCATCTGGACGATGGCCTGCCGCAGGCCGTCATGACCGACGGGCTTCGGCTCAAGCAGATCCTGTTGAACCTGATGGGCAACGCGATCAAGTTCACCCAGAAGGGGTCCGTCCGGCTCGCGGTCTCGCAGAATATGTCAAACGTGCCCGATCACACCGAGCTGCGCTTTGACGTCATCGACTCGGGTATCGGCATCGAGGCGGACAAGCTCAAACAGCTCTTTAAGCCCTTCAGCCAAGCCGATAGCTCGACGACGCGTCGCTTCGGCGGAACGGGGCTAGGGCTGACGCTGTCCAAGCGATTCGCCAGGATGCTGGATGGTGATATCTCTATCACTTCAAAGGCGGGCCAAGGAAGCACCTTCACGCTCGCCATACGGGCCCGCGTCGTCGAAGTGCTACAGGCTGGCACAAAAGACCCACCGGCTGGCACGAAACCGGCAGCCAAACCGTGTGATACCCCGCTCTCCGGACGGGTGCTGCTGGCGGAAGACGGTAAGGACAACCAACGGCTGATCATGTTCCACCTTAAGAAGATGGGCTTGTCCGTCCAGCTGTGCGAGACCGGCCAGGACGCCGTGGACTACGCGCTGCTGCAGTGCAGCGTGGGTGAGCCCTTCGACGCCATCCTCATGGACATGCAGATGCCGATCATGGACGGGTACACCGCGACGCGGCGCCTGCGCGAGCAGGGCTACCCAGGCCCGATCATCGCGCTGACCGCGCACGCGATGTCAGGCGACCGGGAGAAGTGCCTGGCGGCGGGCTGCGACGAGTACACGACCAAGCCCATCAATAAAGCAGAGCTCCGCGCCATACTCGGCGCGCTGATCGAGCAGCGCCGGGCGGCTTGAGCGCAGCCCGGAGCCGCGGCGCTATGATCTGTAGATGCCGCCATCAGGCCCGGTCCAGCTCAGGCTCACCCGCAGCGGGCTCTACTGCCCCGCTGGCGATTTCTATATCGACCCCTGGCGGCCTGTGGACCGCGCGGTAATCACCCACGCTCACGCCGACCACGCCAGGCCCGGCTCCAAGCGGTACCTCTGTGCGACGCCCGGCAGAGGCGTGCTAGCGCACCGGATGCAAAAGGATGCAAGGATCGAAACGCTCAACTATGGGCAGTCCCAGACGATCGGTGACGCAACCATCAGCCTGCACCCCGCTGGCCACCTGCTCGGCTCGGCGCAGGTTTGTGTCGAGATCGATGGGTATCGCACGGTGGTCACCGGCGACTACAAAGTCGAAGGCGACCCAACATGCGATGCATTCGAGCCAGTACGGTGTGATGAGTTCATCACCGAGTCGACGTTCGCCCTGCCGATTTATCGCTGGGGGTCTAGCGATGAGGTCATCGACAACATCAACGCCTGGTGGCAAGACAACGTGGAGCAGGGCCTCAACTCGGTTGTCTTTGTGTACGCGCTGGGCAAGGCGCAGCGGCTGCTCGCGGGGCTGGATGCATCGATCGGCCCGGTCCTGTTGCACGGCGCGGTCAATGGTATGACCGAGGTTTACCGCGAATCGGGTATCGAGCTGCCGCCAAGCGAGTACGCGGGTGTTGAAGCTTGCAAGCAGCACAAGGGCAAGGCGATGGTGCTCGCCCCACCGTCGGCCAACGGCAGCCCATGGATGAAGAAGCTACGCCCTTGCTCGGCAGCCATGGCATCCGGCTGGATGGCGGTGCGCGGTCGGCGGCGATTCCGCGCGGTGGATCGTGGCTTTGTGCTCTCCGACCACGCTGATTGGCAGGGTCTGCTCGACACGATCAAGGCCACAGGCGCTGCACGCATTGGTTGTGCCCACGGCTACACCGATGAACTCGCCCGCTACCTCCAGACGCAAGGCCTGGAAAGCTACACGCTCGAAACGCGCTTCGAATCAAACGATGATGAAGCCGCCTGATCATGCGCCGCCTCACCGACCTCTACCTCCGTCTCGACGCGACAACGAAGACCAACGAGAAGGTCAAGGCGATGCGGGAGTATTTCGAGAACGCCCCGGCCGAAGACGCCTGCTGGGCGGTGGTGCTGCTGTCAGGCAAGCGGCTGACACGCACGGTGAACAGTTCATTGCTCAGGCAGTGGGCCGCAGAGGAATCCGGCTACGAGCCCTGGCTCATCGAGAGGTGCTACCAGATCGTCGGCGACCTGAGCGAGACGCTCGCACTCATTCTGCCGCATCCTACAGATTCAGATCGCGGACAAGCGGGTGAGCCATTGGATGCCGTGGTGCGTGATCGGCTTGAGCCGCTGGCCCTGCTTGATGAGGCCGGGCAGAAAAAGATCGTGCTCGACACATGGTCGCGCTTCAATCGGGACGAACGCTTCCTGTTCCACAAGCTGCTGCGTGGCGGGCTACGAGTCGGCGTATCGCGAGCATTGCTGGTCCGCGCGCTCGCGGAGGTCGCGGACCTCGAACCGGCCGTGGTAGACCACCGTCTGACGGGAACATGGCGGCCTAACGCGGATTCGTACCGGGCGTTAGTAGCTGAGGAAGAAACCGCCAACCTGCCAAGCAAGCCCTACCCTTTCATGCTCGCGTCGCCGTTGGAGACGGAAGCCAACGAACTCGGAGCGATCAACGATTGGCAGATCGAGCCAAAGTGGGACGGCATCCGCGCCCAGCTCATCAGGCGGAAGGGCGAGGTCTACCTCTGGTCGCGGGGTGAAGAGCAGGTCGCGGGCTCGTTTCCTGAGGTCATCGCCGCAGCGCGGGCGATGCCTCATGACGCCGTGCTAGACGGCGAGCTGCTCGCGTGGGAGGACGGACGCGCGTTGCCGTTTGGGCAGCTACAGAAACGGCTTGGCCGGAAGCACGTCGAGCTGTCGCTGTTCCCCGAGGTGCCGGTCGTATTCATGGCGTACGACGCGCTCGAGCTGGCAGGCAAAGACCTACGTGAACAAACCATACGGGATCGGCGCGCAGCGCTCGAAGCCCTGCTTGCCAAGCAGAGTGATATCGAGCTATCGCCGATCGTCAATGCGGACCATTGGTCAGCCATCACGGACTACGTCGCCAAGGCACGCGAGCTCGGCGTCGAGGGCGTGATATTGAAAAAGAGGGACAGCCCCTATTCAGCTGGCCGTACGCGCGGCCCGTGGTGGAAATGGAAGGCCGACCCTTACACGATCGACGCGGTGCTCGTCCAGGGGCAGACCGGTAGCGGCCGACGTGCCGGCCTCTACACGAGCTATACCTTCGCGGTGTGGGACGGCGGTGAGCTGGTCCCGGTCACCAAGGCCTACTCCGGTTTGTCCAACGACGAGATCGAACAGGTCGACCGCTTCATCCGGAGCAATACCACCGCACGCCACGGCCCGGTCCGGGTGGTCAAGCCCGAACTCGTCTTCGAGATCGCGTTCGAGGGTCTGCAGGAATCGACCCGGCACAAGTCGGGCGTCGCGTTCCGCTTCCCAAGGATGAGCCGGTGGCGCGGGGACAAACTGGCCAAAGACGCGGACACACTCGCCTCAGTCCGCGACTTACTCAAGGCACACACCGGCTCGTGATACACGATGACGAATGATGTGGTGCCATACTGGGCTGACTACCCGCCGGCGATCAGCTTCCCCAAGCCATAACCGAGCGCGCCGCCTACGCCACCGCCGATCGCCCCACCGATTGCGCCGCCCGGCACCGCGCCCTGGGTCGTCATGTTCAGGCCCATCATGACGGAGAGGCCGACAACCATCCCGACGATGCCACACGCCTGGGCGACCGAGTTCGCTTTCGCCTCACCGCTGTTGTCGACCGGCTGGCCGTTCTGGTCGTACAGCTCATCAAGGACCAGTTGCTCGCCATCGTATAGCTTGACCCTGATCGTTTGGGTATCAAGCATTTTGCTGAGCTTCCGGTAGGTGATCTGGCACCTCTGGCCCCGCATCGTGAATTCCATCGGGTAGTCCTCCGGGAGCTCGCCCTCAAAGGCAACCTCGCCGTTGATCTTGATACGGTCTTTGCCCGAAACAAAGGCCTTGCCGACCTCGATCACATCACCGCTAGCGAACTTGATTTTTGCTGCCATCGCGGACCCCAAAAAGAAATGATGAACCCCATCTTACCAGAGCCAAAGGGTATTCTATGCCCCTCCGGCCAACATGAAACCAGAGCACCCCGACAACCCGATCGGCCGAATCGTCGCCAGCAAGCTGTTCCAGAACGGCATCCTGCTGCTGATCTTGTTTGCTGCCGTCCTCGTTGGCGTCGAGACTTACCCGTCGATCATGGCGGTGCACGGCGACCTGCTGCACACCCTCGACAAGATCGTGCTCTGGCTGTTCGTGCTCGAGGCCGTGCTCAAGATGGCCCAGCACGGCAGGCACTGGTACCGCTACTTCCAGGACCCGTGGAACATCTTCGACTTCACGATCGTGGTCGTCTGCTTCCTGCCAGTCAACGCGCAGTATGCCGCGGTGCTGCGCCTGGCTCGGATCCTGCGGGCGCTGCGTCTGGTCAGTGTCGTGCCCCAGCTGCAGCTGATCGTCGGCTCGCTGATCAAGTCGCTCCCATCCATGCTGTACGTGAGCATCCTGCTGATGCTGATGTTCTACGTCTACGCGGTCATGGGCGTCTTCCTCTGGTCGGAGAACGACCCGGTGCACTTCCGCAACCTGCAGACGTCGATGCTCTCGCTGTTCCGCGTCGTCACGCTCGAGGACTGGACCGACATCATGTACATCCAGATGTGGGGCAGCGACCAGTACCCCTTCAGCCCGGGCGACCGCGCCGCTTACGAAGGCCAGTTCAACAGCCAGGCCAGCCCGGTCGTCGGCGCGGTCTACTTCGTCAGCTTCGTCCTGATGGGCACGATGATCATGCTCAACCTGTTCATCGGCGTCATCATCCAATCCATGGAGGAAGCCCAGGACGAGCAGGCCGCCGACGACCGCGAGAAGCACATAGCCGAGGCCGGTGAGATCACGGTCGCCGACGAGCTGCTGCTTCTGGAAAAAGAACTCGAAGCACTACAACGCCGGGTACGCACGCTCAAGGACCGGGCGTAGCCCCATTGTCAACAATAAGCATCCAAACGCTTAATTGAGCACGTCCAGCGCCGTGTTGCAGCAGATAAAATCACGGACGCACTCAAGCATATCGTCCTGCGTTTTGATCACGCCCGTGCCGGGCATGACCCGAAGCATCGTGGTGATCGTGTCCCACTCGTTCGTCTGCTCAGCCGGGTCCGCGTCGAGGTCGCCGAGGAGCCCCATCCGCCAGCCTTTGAAGCAGCGCTTGCCCGTCGGCTGACGGAGCAGCACCTGGCAGTCCGTGTGCCGGCAGTCCTTCTTGACCCGCTCAAACAACGGGCCTACCCGGTCCGCCTCGCCCTCCATGATCTGGAGGTAGTTGCCCGATCCATACAGCAGCAGCCCCGTCACACCGGCAAGCTTGTTGTTGCGTGCGGAGGTGGTCGAGAGCAGATCGACCATCTCGGGGGTGACTTTGGATGTGGCTTTGCTGGTATAGATGACGCTGAGCATCGAAACTCCTTTCTGCATGGTAATCGCGTCAGGCATGAACACACCAAGAGCATCGGCGTTCGCCATGAAGCGCTCCCGCTTCATGGCAAAAAAGGACCCCAACAAAGACCCGCGGCGGCATACAAAACGCCAAGTCCAGCGCGCTTAACAGAGTAGTTAAGATGGAGAAAAGATAAGGCCTTTAGATCCAATATGCCCCGTAAAAGAGCCTAGGGTGCCAAAGGGCAAGCGGTATCGGCAAAAGAACGACCGCGCTAACCCATCACCCTGACGACGGCAGGACACGACCGGACCCCGACAAGCACATGACAGGCTAGCCCGTACGGATTGAGCGCGACTCAGCCGCAAGACAGACGTATCCGATCCCGGAGTTCAAGCCGATAGAGGGGCAATGCGTTCCGCCCTGTGCTGGTTGCTGTTGCTCTGTGCCTGCCTGATCGGGTGCGATCCACCGGAAAGCTCGTTCGCCGACGAGGCCGGCGGCGACACCGGGCCCAGCGGCAGCTACTACGGGATCGATTTGGACAGGACAGGCGACACGCTCAAGGCCCAACTCCACGACCTCATCGACGACCACGACCCGCTCAACTACCGCGAGCTCTGGGACGCACTGGCCTTTACCGATGAAGACCCGGACAACCCCGGGCATGTCCGGCTGATCTATACCGGCTGGTCACTGCCCGCCGAGGCGCACGGCAGCGACCCCAGCGGCTGGAACCGGGAGCACGTCTGGTCCAAGTCCCGCGGCGACTTCGGGACCCGGCAAGGGGCCGGCACCGACCTGCACGCCATCCGGCCCGCCGAGGTCACGGTGAACACCGCCCGCGCGAACAAGGCCTTCGACGAGGGCGGCGAGCCCTACACCGACCGCGATGGCCCGACCGGCTGCCGAAGCGACCACGACTCGTGGGAGCCGCGCCCCGAGGTCCGCGGCGACGTCGCGCGGATGCTCTTCTACATGGCGGTGCGGTACGAGGACGCCGAGCTCGATCTAGAGCTGACCGACGACACCGCCGGCCAGCAGGACAAGGCCCCGGCACACGGCGTGCTGTCCACGCTGCTGCGCTGGCACGCGCAGGACCCGCCAGACCAAGCCGAGCGCAGGCGCAACGACCGCGTCGAGGCGATCCAGGGCAACCGCAACCCCTTCATCGACCGCCCGGAGTTTGCCGAACGCATCTGGGCGCGGTGAGCCAGGGGCCCAGCGGCCTGCCGGACTCATCGGCGAACAGAACGACCTGTCCGCAGTACGCCCCACTGCCGCAAAACAGATGGTCGAGTTCATGAAGACCTCGCGCACAGGCATACTGCCGCAGGAAGAGCCGAAGCAGCTGCAGGGCAAGCTTTATCGGTAAACGCGCCTTTGCAGGGAGCAATTAGGTGGCTGAAACCACCGCATTGTCGTCCCCATACGGGCCGATCGGATCGTCGGCCGCGGTGTCCTGGGTATAGGTGATGCTTGGGTTGCAAGGGCTGGTGGGATTAGAAATCACTACAGCGTATAGCACCCAGCCCCCTGTCGAGAGCTTCTGCAGGTTCATCGCATCGTAAGTTGCGTTGCTGCCGGTATAGAAAGTGTTGGTAATGCGGTTAACTGTAACTACACCATCACAATCACCATTGTCGATCGTTACCCTATAAGAAGCGTCTGGCATGTCTATATCTCCGGTTAGAGGTAGCAGGTTAATCTATCCTACTCTTTCTCACGGACCTCGCCACACCACCTGTCCGTTACAACTTTCTAAATAAATGCTGCAATAAACCCTTGCAAAATAGTTATTAAGTGGTATTTTGTCCCGGTAATGAGAAGAGAAGTCTACGCACTTGTTGGAGCATTGATGCTGAGCATGCCCTGTGCCGCGGGGACGCTAACCGGGGGCATCTCTGTCGAGAACGCAGCCACCTTCACCCCCGGGACGGTACCCGACCCACCCGGCTTCTTTAACGCCGGGAACTACGGGCTCGTTTCAAGCGAACCGTTCCGGTTGAATCTAACAGCCTCCGGCTCGGGATCAACCGAGTCGTATACGGTTCTCATCAGCTTTGTAAACCTGACCTCGGAAACCATTGAAGAATTCGTGGTTGACATCGATGGCCCCGCCCAGTTTGGCGGCCTTTTCCCCCTCGAACTAGGACCCGTTTATGGGCCCGCAGAAGATTCTTCACCGAGCCATGCCAGTTTCCTGCCCGACATCGAGTGGGGCGATACTTTTCCAGCGTCGATGCTGTTCGAATTAGAGGTGTTGGACCCGGTGCAGACCCCGGACATCACCCTGTCATTCTCCATCGTGCCGGAACCTTCAACCGCCGCCCTGGTCCTGCTTGGCTTGGCGGTTACTGGTCGAAGAACCACTCGGGGACACCGTCGGCATTAACCTCTTTGAAAACCGTCGCGTCCACTGATTCGACGTGGCCATCCGCGAAAACAACATTTCCAGCGTTGAGGTGGTGCAGACCCATGCCCCAACCGGGTGTTGGATTACCAGCAACGGTTGCGCTCCTCCCAATCATTGCCTGCGCATAATTGCCCGTCGGGTGTGTGTAGGCGAAGGGGTCACCAATCCATGGATACCCGCTGGGAACACGCAGCGCCCGCCAAGGCTGAATCTCGTTGCTGCCGACCGCGCTGCCGGGTTTCCATCGCACATTGACGGCGTAGCCAGATCGCGGTTGCGGGTAGTTGATATCTGAAAAGTCCAAATCGACCTGCGGGCAGCGTACCGCCGCGCCACGCTCATCGCCCGTGCCGAGGTAGTCCGCGATAAGTTCAGACCACCACTTGTCTTCAGCGAAGAAATCGCCGCCACCCCAAGTCCGCGGGATCAGGCCGTCGCCCTCGAGCATGGCGGCTTCGGTTGCGATGCCGTGCTGGCGGAGGTTGGACGCGCACTGCGTCATAAGGGATGTGCCGCGCGCAGCACCAAGGGCAGGCATGATCAGGGCGACGATGATCGCGATGATGCTGATCACGACCAGCAGTTCGATCAGTGTGAAGGCTCGATTTGCCAACGCCTGACTCCAAGGGATGAAACCGTTGTCAACGTATCTTCGTCGATAAGCATCTGCGTTTCAACAATCCCGGAGGCCGGCCGGCCGTAGTACCCGACCACCCGCTGCCGCTCCCAGTCCAGGACGTGCACCTCGCCGGCGACCGCGGCATAGCCATCGGCATGGATCGCGGCGATCATTGAAGCGGCCTGGAGGTCTAGGCTGGACCACGCTTGCCCATCGAAGTACTGGGTTTGACCGTTAGCGAAGCCTAAGGCGATCGCGCCGGTCGTTTCGTCATGGTCTGCCGCTGTAATCGCCGTCTGGTTGACGAGTTCGATCTCACGAACCGTCTGTAACTCCAAATCGACCAGCGCGATGCCGCCCCCCATCACGGCGATCGCGTGGTCGTTATTCGTGCTGTCCCAAACGATGTACTGAGCCGGGACATGGAGCGATCTTTCAACGCTGCCGTTTTCAGATACCGTTACGAACGCGGCGTCCGCTTGTACCCAGCAGTGGACGGCCTGTTGAGACGGGCTCAGTCTCGCGCTACGGATTGGCTTGCCTATATCGATCTGGGTCAAAGGCTCGAGATCATGCGTCAGGAGTTGCGCGGTGCCGTCTGAGAACAAGACCGCGATTGAACTGGCGGATAGGTCGATGTCGCGGACACTCTTCGAGAATACGGTCTGTTTTTCAAGGCCCGACGTTGCGTTGCGGACAAAGACTTCGTTCCCCGCGGAAGCCCAGGCGATCGTGCTCGATGACTGCACGAAACGCTGATGCCGCGTGAACTCGGATGTTCCAAACGGGCTTTCCCCGAGCGGCAGGCTGTCCGGCTGCTCATTGACAAACGGTTGATCCGGGCCGCTCAAAGCCCAGACGACCGAGCCTGCGAGGCAGAGGCACAAGGCTATCGCGATGCTTACAACAGGCCACCGGCGAGGCTTCTCGGCATCCCTCAGGCCTGAAAGCAGGGCTTCTGCATTTTGAAAGCGGGCTTTGGGGTCCGCGGCCGCCGCCCGGCGGACCACACGCGAATACCTTTTCAGCGAGCAGCCCGCGGCTTCGAACGCCTCCCTGAGGATCTGCCCGCACGCGTACACGCCTGGCTCGGGTCGGGGCGGGTAACGCGGGAGTCTGCGATCTCCGGCGCCATGTAGTGGCTCGTCCCTCCGATCCGGTGGGAGGTCTGGATGCTGCGGTCGATATCGCGCCACCGCTCGGTCAGGCCGAAATCGATCAGCACGGGAGACCCATCATCACGGATCACGACGTGCTGCGGCTTGAGGTCGCCATGCACCAGGCCGGCCTCGTGCAAGACGGAGACCGACGCGACCACCCGCATCAGCATCTCGGCCAGGGCCTGGCGGTCGGGCTTGGTGGCGCGGGCCCACTCGGTCAGGTCGCGATCGCCTTCGAAGACGGTGGCGAGGTACCCCGTTTCGCCTGCGACATAAGAGACGACCTGCACGACCGCGTCGTGCCTGATCGAACTGAGCGCCTGGTACTCGTCTCGTAGTTGGGCTGCGGCTTTTTGGCGCTGGTCACCGCGGCCCGAGGGGTGCTTGATGATCACTTCTAGCCCGGATTCGGTCGCCCCGCGGCAGACCCCAAAGGCATCGCTCTGGTGGATACAGCCATCGATCTCAAAACCGTCGTGTTTCGCGCGTTCGAGGGACGCGTCCAGAGGACGGCCGGGCTCGTCCTCGGCGATCAGCCCAATCGTCCCGCCGATGAGCCGGATCTGCTCATTCTCGCGGAGAGTCATGGCTTTAACCCGAACGAGAGTCTTTCACGAAACACGTGTTCGCAGGCCTCGAAGATGTCCGCTTCTACGTCTGACGTGTTGGGCAAGCGATCAACAAACACAGAAGTAATGTTTCGCTTCAGCGCACGCTTGCCGGTGATGAGTAGGTTCGCGGCCTCTTTCTGGGTCAACCCCAGCCGGTTCGCGATCACCTTGAAGGGCTCGACCTCTTCGCTGTCACAGAGCAGGCGGGCTTCGAGCACGTGCCAGACCAGGTGCTTTTTCTTGCGGATGAGCCCCTCGCGTGTTTTCAGGATGGCGGCTCGGAGTGCCGAGGCCAGCCAGTCGAAATCGACTTTATCGTGCTGCAGGCCGTCGCTGGTCAAAGACTCGCCCAATTCATACATGGTTTCGCCGACGGGCTCGGCGGAAACCACTCGCACGCGAGGCGACTTGCGGGAATGGACAAAGTGATGCACACAGGCCTGGATGTAGCGTGTGAGCCGGCCGCGTCTCGAGTCGGCCTGATCAATCACAAAGCCTTCGTAGAGCTTGTCGGTCAAGAACTCATGAACCGCATCATCTACGTCGTGGGGCTGGTCTTGAGCCATGTAGCGCTCGATATCGGCACGGATAGCGGGCAGGTAGACCTCGATAAACCTCCCGATGAGCCTGCTGCGCTCATCTGGAGAGGCGGCTTGGATCTGCTTGACGCGTGTCCAGTGAGTAGTTGGATACGATACCGACATGCCTGCTACATACTACTACCAATTGGGTGTCATTCTGCGCTTCGCGCGCTGATTTTCGTGCCTAATTTCTCTCTCGACACATCATGCCGAATCAGTATATTCCGGGGACGAAAAATCCCTCTTCAGCGGACATACGTGTTCGACTGATGCAGCGATTTGACTAACGGTATCAACGGTGCCCGCGGTAGCAACCCCCCATCTATCGTGGGCACCTTTACACCGTAAGCCAGCTGAGCAGCAGGCAAAGGACCCACAAAAGGCGTACCGGGTGTGTGCGAGCTACTCTAGTGGCCGGCTCAATGCATCTTCGGCCTGCTCTTTGCGGAAGGCGTGGAGCTTCTCGCGGAGTTCGGGTCGGCCGTTGTTCGCAAGGATGCTGACGGCGAGGAGGGCGGCGTTTTTGGCCCCGCTATCGCCGATGGCAAGGGTGCCGACGGGCACGCCGGCGGGCATCTGGACGATAGAAAGCAGCGAGTCCTGGCCGGAGAGGGCACGGGACTGGACCGGCACGCCCAGGACGGGGAGGGTGGTCTGGGCCGCGACCATGCCGGGCAGGTGGGCCGCCCCGCCGGCCCCGGCAATGATGACTTCCAGGCCGGCGTCCTCAGCGTCCTTAGCGAACAGGTTCATGAGGTCCGGCGTGCGGTGGGCGGAGACGACCCGGCTCTCGTGGGCAACGCCGAAGCGATCGAGCATGTCTGCGGCGTGCTTCATTGTCGGCCAATCAGAGGCCGAGCCCATGATCACCGCGACGAGAGGTGGGGGAACATTGGCATCAGGCATATGGCTAGCGTAACGGATTGCAGGCTTTGGGGGGGCTGGGAGAGGGTACAACAGGCTTCCAAGATAAGTTTTTTTAATTTAAGGCTGGTAATTTGTACGAAGTTCCGTTAGTATCAAATTAGACCGTAGAGGGCGTTTCAACACCTCTGAACCCGGTCGTGCGTGCATACCTACCCTTTGGCCAGCCTGGCCAAACCCCCAGCCCCGTGGCATCCCGATGGAAAAACAAACCGTAAAATTTAATGAGACGGCTTGGAAATATAGCCACAAACAAGGTGTCCATTTATTTTTAGTCCAAAAAAGGCGTTTTTGCCGTCAGCGCTATGGCTTCTCGTTAATCGAGATTCTAGTTGTTGTCTCGCTGATTGCATTGATTCTGGCGATTGGCACCGCCGTCGCATTGAGGGCAAACGCGGAGCAACGGCGTGATCAGACCCGTCAGATGATGGAAGCGCTGCTCGCAGCGAATGACGAGTACAAAGCTGTTCGCAAGAGCACGGCCATCAGCCACACCGGCCCCACCGCTGGTCTATCCAGCGCAGAGCAGTTTGTAGCGGCGTGCCTGGAGATCCAGACCTGTGAAACGATCATGCTGGCGGCCCTGAATTCATCGACCAGCACCGCACTGGACAGAATCTATAAGGACAACAGCATCTTCGATCGCTGGGGTACAGAGCTCGAGTACCGGCAATCGAACGATCAATCCGGCAACGGCCCGGCGAACCAGGCGGGCGATACCGTGGCGAACAACCTGCTGCCCCGGTCGCGTGACCCGTTCTTCGCCTCGGCAGGGCCCGACAAAGAGTGGGGCACTGACGACGACATCACGACCCTCCAGCAATGAACCTTCACCGGCGCAACTGCGCCGCAGACGAAACGCTAGACCGATACAGGCATCCTCCCATGTGGCAGACGACTCCAACCCACCGACGCAGCGCACAGGGCTTCTCGATCATCGAGTTGCTGGTCTCGATCTCGATCATTGTGCTGTTAATCGGGATCTCCTACCCGTTCCTGAACGCGTTAAACCGCGGCAGCCGGGTCGAGGCGGGGCTTAATATCGTCGGCATGTCCGCGGATGTGGCCCGCCAGTGGGTGCAGTTCCGGTCGTGGGCAAATGATGGCAGCACCGATATCAACTCTGCGGTCGATGAACAATACAGCGGGACCGCGGCGATCTACTGCCCGACCGGCGAGATCCGGATGGTCTTCAATTTCCGAAACGCCCAAAACGGCGGGGCGTTCCTCGAAGACAACACCGCCATCTACAACCTCAACGGCTACCAGGATATGCCCGGCGTGGACTACATCCGCATCCCGGACGGCGTCGGTATCGTCGGGATCAAACGAACCGGCACCGCAGGGAACGCCGTCGACTTCATCGCCCCGCCGTTCGCGATCGCGTTCAACGAGTTGGGCCAGCTCAGCTTTGGCGATGGCAACGGTGAGATCCACTACGACGGCGACGGTGACGACGACTATGAGATCGCCGCAGACCGCAACTCGGTCGGTGGCTACGACCCCGCCAACTGGACATCAGACAACGCCCCGCTGTCTCCGGACGGGCTCACGCTTGAGTTGCCGTTTGAAGCGATCGAGTGCGTCCCGGGCGTCGTCGTGTTCAACCTCGACGACTATACGAAGGCGGGCTTCGACTTTGCCGGCGGCGGCGACGTCACCCTGAACAGCAACGAAGGCCAATGGCTCCGAGACAACGGCCGAACGGTCTTCTTCAGCCCGCTGACCGGCGCGGCGCTCCGAGATGAAGAAGTGGAATAAGCCATGATGATGATGCGAACAAGACTCAACACGAACCAAGCGGCACGCGCCTCGGCCGGTTTCTCGCTGGTGGAGATCCTGCTGTCGCTTGGCATCTTCGCGATCGGGATGACCGCGATCGTCTCGCTGTTCCCTGCTGCTGCGATCCTGCAGCGCGAAACCGCGCAGGAAGTCATCGGGCAGATGGCTGCGGAGAGCGCCCGGTCGATTATCAATGCGCAGGCGTTGGAGTACACGCCGGGCTCGCCGGGCTCGGGCGAGTTGGCCCCTTACTACGGCCTAGCGGGTGCGAACAACACTGATGCGGTGCCGCTGTACGCCATCGCACCAGCGCTGATCAATAACCGATACTCGCCCGCCGACCGCAGCTACCCGACCGGGCTTGTGAATGGCACCGACACCAGCGGCGCGGATCTTCACTGGGTCCCCTTTATCCAGGATATCAACGGCGACCCGAACAGCCCCAACTGGGTCGTCCGCCTGTTCATTGTCGAGTCGGACTCCCGCGCGACCTACGCCGGTGCCGTGGGCGACGCCAACCGCGAAGACCCGACCAACATCCCGAAGGTCCGCAGCATCAATATCAATACAACGGCTGCCGGCAACGGCGTCAACGGCAGTGTCTTCACCCTCACGGGGCTGGGTGACCTCGAAGCGGGCGACATCATCATGGATACCAACGGCAACGACCACACGATCGTTGACATCGATAGTACGAACAACCAGGTCACCGTGCTCAACGCGATCGCCCAGAGCCCGCGCAAGCCAGTCAATATCTGGTATGCCCCGCGCGGCACGGGCGGCATCAACAGCCCCACCCAACGCGTGATTACGGTTGAAGTGGATGTGGTGAGCCCGTAGTCATCCGACCCCGCCCTTGCGGGCGGGCGCTAAAGCAGAGATACGCGAGAAACACGCCGTTATGCCAAGCCGATCAAAACAACATGGTTTCACGATCGTCGAACTGATCGTCACCCTGGCGATCCTCGGGCTGATGCTCTTCCTGGTCAACCAGATCTTCCAGGAGACGTCCGTCGCGGTGACGACCAGCGTGCAGGTGAGTAAGACGGTCGCGCAGAGCCGGTCGATCAACGAGCAGATCACCGACGACACGGACACGGACGCGATGATTGGGCCTGGTGTGGACAAGGACGGTGGGTTCATCGTGATCGTTCAGCACGCGATCCAGAACGTCAAGCTGCTGGACCCGCAGACGCTCAACGAGGTCACCATCCCCGAATTGCGATCGGACCAGCTGCTTTTTATCCGGGATGCGGAAGGGCTTAAGAGCATGACACCGGCGGGCGCGGGGTCCTACGGCACGAACCTGATTGGCCAGCCCGGCGACCGTGCGAAGGTGTGGTACGGCCACGCGCTGCGCACCCCCCCGGACGGTACGAGCCCAACGCACCTGCTCGGGGCCGATGATGCGGGGCTGGACAGCATCGGCAGCAACTTTATTTTCGCCCGCCAGGCGATGCTATTTAACCCGACCAACGCGGCGACGAGCTTGCCGTTGAGTGACCCTTTGACGACCGGCTATACCTACGCCAACGAGGGCTACGCGACTTCCGCAGTAACCGGCTCCACTTATACCGGTACGAACCAGTCTTACCTGGGGCTAACGGATGTGATATTTCAAGACTATGGCCCAGCCACGCCTGGTGGGACAACGCTGCTAAGCCAATTGACAGATACCTCGCTCACCGTCGCGCAGCGTAATACGCTTTACGCAAATACGACCTACCGTGTCGATGCCAACCGTCTGCGTGTGAACCCTGCGCCTAGCGCTACCGACACGAACTACGCCTCTTGGGCGATCGCTCAGGGCCACCCCATCCTCGCGCAGAGCTGCAGCGAAATCATTGTCGATTTCGCTGCGGACATGAATGGCGATGGCCAGATCGACACAGCCTTTAGGAGCCAAGGCGCCAACGACGCCCCAATCTTCTGGTACGACACACTGAGCAGGAACCCTGCGAGGGCAACCACCAGCTTCGCGTGGCAAAATGCTGAAATCGGGATGGCACCCTTGGCTTTCAATTTTACGAATAAAAATGTGTTTGTCTTCCGAGTTGATGACGACACGCCCTACACGACGACCGGCAGCCCGGTCTCGAGCTGGCCCTACCTCATCCGCATCCGGTACCGGCTGCACGATACGCGCGGCCGGCTGACCAGCAACTACCGCGCGTTCCTCACGGATGGGGTCGACAACGATGGCGACGGTAACGCGGATGCCGCCGATAACGAGAACGACGAAGACAAGATCTCGGGCCAGTGGTTCGAGCGGATTATTGTGGTTCCCCGGCCTTAGCGCGCCGAGGCGACACGATGCTGTATGCCAACCACGCGTGCAGCGCAGACT
Source organism: Planctomycetota bacterium (assembly GCA_039188575.1). GTDB lineage: Bacteria > Planctomycetota > Phycisphaerae > Phycisphaerales > Phycisphaeraceae > JAHQVV01. The sequence goes on from JBCCYY010000018.1 coordinate 49,769, forward strand.
TGATCAGGCACCCATGGACACGCCGGGACAACACCGGGCAAGACGGAGCGTAACCACCATGAACCATTCCACTCCACACCAGACCCGTCGGCGATGCGCCGGTGGCCGACGGGACGACCGCGGCTCGGCGATCGTGCTCGTGCTCGTCTCGATGGTGCTCATGGCGATCCTCGCCGGCTCGCTGCTACAGCTGACCCGCTTCGAGCGCATCCCACAGTCCGAATCCAACATCGAGGTCGTGATCGAATCGGTCGTTGCGGAGATCCTCAACGCGGCGACGGAGGACGTGCTGGACGACAACGGCAACTTCCTCAATACCGGCAACGTCGCGGCGGGCGGCGGCGACGAGCCATGGGACTTCCCGTGGACCAACCCCGACACCACGCTTGGCCGGACCGTGGAATACGACAACGGCACCACCATCAACCCCAACTTCCCCGTGTACGGCGGGGCGATGGACGACTCCTGGCTCGCCGACGGCGTGCCCGACTTTCGAGTACCCATCCCCGCCAGATCAATTTTTAATGGCAGCCAAACAAGTGCGACCGACGGTATCTGGCAGAAGATCACAAATCTGACGGGTATGTACCTCGGTGGAGACGCGAACGCTGACGCAGACCTTTCTCTTAATGCCAAACCTACTGAGTTCCCAGTCAACAACCTAGGTAATCCCAACAACCGCGACACGGATTTCTTCACTTCATCTGCTCGTCTCGTCGATGCCGACGGTGACGGCATCGGTGATAGCCGATGGGAGTGGGCGCCGCTGCGTCAGGTCGGCGCGACCAAGTACGTCTTCGCCGCGCGCATTATCGACCTGTCGGCCCGCGCGAACTTCAACGTGATCCTCGGCCCGACCGCCGCTTCTGGCGGGTCGGTCGACCCCACGAGCTACCAGCCCACCTCGGCCAACCTCAATGCCGAGCCCCGTGGTGACGCGCCGACCGAATTGGACGGGCCCGCTTTTATTGAGCTGATCACGCTCGGTGACAGCACTGCACCGGTCAATGTGACCGCACAGCACCTGGAGTGGCGCCAGGCGGTGGGCTACCGCTTTAACGGCAACCTGACCTCAACCGCAGCGGCTTCGATCGCCTACGACGGGGATGCCGTGACACCGACCGCCGGCAGCCGGACGGACTACTGGAACCGAGGCGCTTCACGCGTTTCCAATGGCCTCGACTACAACGGCATTGCTGGCTCTGCCACCTTCGGCTTCCAGGATGCCTTCGAGCTGTTGCAGGGCAACGGGCTAAACAGCCCACAGAACACGACCCTGGAAAACCTCATGCCCACCCTGCTACGCCGCGACAATGTCAGCGGCGGCAACTCACAGGAAGACAACTACGCCGGGACCACCACAGCGATCACCAACAACAACAATCAATCCTGGGACAAGCTCGCCTTCTGGACGCTGGACCCACGCAAGTACATCACGCTGTTCTCTGGCTCGTCCATCGCGGCCAAGCCCGGCGCGACCGCCTCGGCCCGTCTGCTCAAGGTCGATGTCAACCGCGCGACCGAGCAGAACAGGGTCGGCCAGATTTCAACCGCGATCAACCGGATCGCGGACGGCAACCTCGCGGCGCTGTACGACCACCTCGCGGACGATCAGGACCTCTCCGACCAGCTCGCGGTCAACATCGCGGACTACATCGATGACGACAACGAGGTCCGCACGGTCAACGGCAAGACGGGCTTCGAGGCGCTGCCTTTCATCACGGAGGTTTACACCCAGCGGGTCTACGACGGGACCGTCACGGTCAACAATACCGATCGGGCGATGAGCACGATCAGCTGGTCCGCTCCTGCGGGTCACGCGATCGGCTACGTGATCGAGATCGGCAACCCGTTTGGGCGTGACGCGGGCACGAACGACTGGCGCGGCCGGCCGGTCGATTTGCGCAACGTGTTCCTCGCTATCAATGGAACATTTGCAACTGGAACTGCTGATCTTGCGACCCTTGTCGGACAGAACTTCCTGCAGCCGGGCGAAGTCGTCCATCTCTACCGCAACTCCACCGGGAACACAGCAGCGAATGGGACGACTGAAGATGACCTCAGCGACTTCACAACAAGCTACACCAACAACACCGCGGCCAACCTGACACGCGTCAACCTCCAAGCAGGACAAGCGGGGTTGATGCCTGTGATGCCAACCGCCACAGCCACCTTCGACGTCACGCTTCATGCCGCTGCGCAGGGCGATACAACCCCGATCTTAGGCTGGGCCTACAGCGCCTGCCGTGTCACGGTCGCGGAGGCGGCCCCGGCCGGATTGGCCAACATGCCGTTTGACGCGACCCACCACGACGACGTCGCCAACACGGTCTACCAGAGCTACCTCCAGACCAGCCACCGCGGCGTAGGCGAGGGGCTACAAATGATGACTGTTGCCGCCTTGCAGACTGAGGCCAATAGCTACCACGAAGACCTCACGACCTTCGCCGATCCCGAGGTACGGACCGTGCTGCCCGTGATGACCCCGAATGCTGCGAATGTCGGACAAGCCTCCCGGACACTGCAGACCTCGATGCTCAATGAGAGCAAGCCAGACGCGCCGACGGGTTTCGGCAACCTCGACGGCCAGCAGATCGTCTGGCAGGACAGCAAACGCGCGAACGGCACGGCCCTGGGCCGGATGCACTGGATCGGTGACGTCCTGCAGATCCCGGTCATCGGACCGAATGATACGGATGCGGCCGACAAGTCGATGGCCAACGCGTTCTTCCGGGCGGGCAACAACACGACCACCCTCTCCAACGCGACGACCGGCAATGGCGTGGACAGGCTCTTGCTCCCCTACAAGTCCGACGCCACCAGCACGTACCTGGGCGCGGACTCGCTCAACTACCCGCAGTCCCTGCTCATCCTCGAACAACTCACGACGTTCAACCCCGCGACGGACGGTGAAGACGGCGACGGGCAGAGCGACAGCGGCAGCGAGAACGTCACAGCCGATGGCAGCGCAGATGACGATGACGAAGTCCTCGTACCAGGCCGGCTGAACCTCAACACCGCTTCGCGTGGGACGCTGATCAGCCTGCTGCCGTTCCCCGACCTGAACACACGGCAGACGGTCGCGGATGCCATCATCACCCGCCGCGAGCGTACCAACCGTGCCGCCGCGTTCACGCCTGCTGCACCTAATACGACTGGCTATGGCATGGGTATGAACGGCATCCCCGGCATCGCCTACACCACCGGGCTCTACGAGCAGCTTAGCGCAGAGACGAATGTGAACCCTGCCGGCGACACGACCACCCTGCTCACCAGCGGCGTCCGTGTCGACCTGAACGACTACGAAGATGCACTACGCGACTACGACCCGTTGACCGCGGGTGCCCAGTACCCCGGCTTGGCGGATGGTGTCGTCAACGACCGCGAAGAAGAGATTATGCTCGCCAAGTGGCTGACCGAAGTAGCGGACACGCGTTCAGATGTCTTCGCCGCGTACATCGTGGTGCAGGGCTACCCGGCCGACGACTTCACCGCCGGCGCAAGCGAGTCGGCCCGGCTGATCATCATCTTCTCGCGTGCCAATGTGAAACAACTTGGTGACAGGGCTGTTGAACTTGATCGCTTTTGGGTTCAGCGGCCATGATGATTCAAACATCCAGACCCCACCCATGCGGGCCGTCCGATCCCACCACCGGACGGTCCGCTTTATTGCGCTCCGATAGAATCGGTGTAGCGGGTAAACACCTTTAAATCCTGCAAACATCGCCGACATAGTGGACCTGCACGGTGTTGGTCGTGCCGATGACACCCATCGGGAAGCCGCGGGCGACGATAATCGGGTCGCCGCGGTCGGCCCAGCCGCGGTCGAGCAGGATCTGGTCGGCGGTGTCCAGTACGAGGCGCGGGTCGCTGGGCGTCTGGGCATAGACCGGCCGAACGCCGAACATCAGCGCCATCTGCCGGAGCACCGCGGGCTCTTCGGACAGCGCGATGATGGGCACGGCCAAGCGGTTCTGGCTCATGTAGCGCACGCCGCCGCCGGACGCGGTCCACATAACCACGCACTTGGCGTGCAGGTCGCGGACCATGACGGAGACACCATGCGCCAGCGCCGCGGGCCGGTGCTTGGACTCGCGTGCGTGCTTGGGCGGCATGACATCGCGCAGCAGGTTGTCTTCGAGGTGCTGCTCGGCACGCCTGGCGGTCCAGGCCATGTAGTGCACAGTCGGGATGGGGTGCTTGCCGACCGCGGTCTCGCCCGAGAGCATCGTCGCGTCGGCCCCGTCGAGGATCGCGTTGGCCACGTCGCTCACCTCGGCCCGCGTCGGCGCGGCGTTGTCGATCATCGACTCGAGCATCTGCGTCGCCACGATGACCGGCTTGCCGTGATTGTGCGCGATCTTGATGATCTGCTTCTGCAGGATCGGCACACGGGCCAGGTCCATCTCAACACCGAGGTCGCCCCGCGCGACCATCACCGCGTCGGCCGAGTCGATAATGCCGTCGAGTTCCTCGATCGCCTGCGGCATCTCGATCTTCGCGATGATCGGAATAGGCGACCGCATGCCCGGCTCCGGCTTGATCTTCTTGTGCTCGCAGAGCAGCACCTTGAGTTCTTCCACATCCGCAGCCTTCCGCACAAAGCTCAGTGCCAGGTAGTCGAAGCCCTTCTCAAACGCGAAGCCCGCACACTGCCGGTCCCACTCCGTCAACGACGGTGCGTGCAGGGTCGAGTCGGGCAGGTTGATGCCTTTCTTGGGCGAGAGCGTCCCGCCCTCCGTCACTGAGCACAGCAATGAGGCGGGGTCGCCGTCGCTCTTGTCGATGATGAGCATGCGGATCGCGCCGTCGTTAACAAGCAGCCGGTGCCCGGGCTCGGCGTCATCGATGATGTCGGGGAAAGTGGTGCCGACCTGGACGATGCCCGACTCGGGATCGCGGAACGCATCGGTCGGCTCTTTGACAAAGCGGACCTGGTCGCCCTTTGTTAGTTCGAGCGTGCCTCCCTCAATACCGAGGCAGCGGATTTTGGGTCCGCTGAGGTCGCCGAGCGCTGCGAGCGGCTCGCCGGTGGCTTTGGAGGTTTCGCGGACGACGTTGAGCATCCGCTCGAAGTCCTCGATCTTGCCGTGCGAGAAATTGATGCGGACAACGCGGACCCCTTCTTCGACCATGCGGGTGAGGGTCTCGACATTGGCCGTGGCGGGGCCGAGCGTTGCGATGATCTTGGTGAGGATCGGGGATTCTTCGTTGTACGTCATGTTCTAAGACTGAGGGGTAGGCGTTTCGTGTTGCAGCAGATCCAGCATCGGCCTGGTCGCGGCGGCCCAATCGTACCGATCCTGCACACGGTACCGCGCCGCTTCACCGATCCGGGCTCGTTCATCGGGGTTTAACAGCAGCCGGACGCAGTGCGCTACGAATCCGCCGACCTCATCCGCGACCAACAGGTGCTCACCCGCGGTCCCGTCGATCCCGCGCGCCGCAGCAGACGAACAAACGACCGGCAGGCCGCAGGCCATCGCCTCGAGCACCTTGTTCTGCACACCAGGCGCAATAAAAATCGGTGCGACCGCGACGGCCGAGTTGCGCAACGAATCGGCCGTGTTGTCCACCGGCCCGACCACCCGCACGCCCGGCAGTTCATCCAGCACCGCCACCTGCGCAGATGGCGACTTGCCGACAATATCGAACCTCGCGCTCGGCACCGCCGCGAGGATGCGCGGCATGACCTGGCGGGCGAACCAGACCGCCGCATCGATGTTGGGCTTGTACGACATCACGCCCGTGAAGATTAGTACCGGCTCACGCGTCGGCTGATAGCTGGGCTTGAATCGTTGCATATCGACGCCGTTACCAATCACGATCGGGTTGTGGGCAGCTGTCACAGAGCACGCGTAGCGTTCCGCCTCGGCGTCGCTGATCACGGTCACCGCATCGAACGGCACGGGCTGGCCTGCTTCAACCGCACGCAGCCGACGGCTCTCGGCCCGATACACCAGCCGCATCGGGCCGGTCGATTCCGAGGCAAACCGCGCCCACTTCTGGCTGTCCACATCCACCAGGTCCAGCACATGCCTGGGCGGATCGGGCTGGGCTAATAGCGACCCGGCGTACTCGATCATGCCGGTGCAGTAAGTCAGCACGGTGTCGAACGGTTGGTGCCGATGCAGGCGGACCAGCTGTCGATCGAGCAGGCGGTCGTGCATCGCGGCAGGGGTAATCGCCCGGCCGGTGAGTAGCGCCTTTGCTGCACTCGCACGACGCTGCATTGGTTTGGCGGGGGCGAGCAGCACCTGCTGGCACAGCGACTCTAGACGACCCATCGTGGCGGGCGTCACCGGCTCGTCCGCGATCGCGGCGAGTGTCACATCAAACCGCGTCACCAACGCCTCAAGCAGGTGGTACGCGCGGATCCGATCGCCGCGGTCCGGCGGATACGGCACGCGGTGCGTCAGCATCAAGACCCGCGGACGGGTCCGTCCGGGTTGTCGTGCATCCAATGTCACACCCTATCCATCGGCCCGGCGTCACGGTATCCCGTAAATGACAACGTCCTACCGATGGATAGGGCGCTGAACAAAGATCAATTGGTATTTGACGCTGATCAGTCGATGTAGGGAACCACCACGTCGGCCGAGGTGTTCGGGATGAGTACCGCGCTGTAGGGGTAGGTCAGGGCCTGCGTCACGGCATCAGTCTCGGCGGGCTTGGTCGCTTCACCGGTGATCGCGAGTTCACCACCCGAAAGCTGGATCGAATTGATCTTGACGGCGAACCCGCCGGTGGATCGCTCACCAAGAGCCACAATCACGAGGTCGTTTGTATCGAAATCGACTTCGCCTGGGAAGATCTCGGCGTCGCCAAGCGCGTCAAACTGTGCTTGGGTTTCGATGTGGTAGCTGCCCAAGTCCTTCAGCGCTGCGGAGTCGCCGCTGACGCGCTCGAGTATCGTCACCGGCTGGGCAAGGCTCGTGGCTCCAGCGTTTTCATCTCCATCACTCTTACACCCGGTCAGGACAAATCCCGCCAGCGCGGCAACAAGCAAAAGGTTCATCTTCCAGATTCGCATTCGTCTGTCTCCCTATGAGGTTGGGTCACATAGTGTAACGCCTTGACGCTGTCACTTCTTCACTAAAACCATCCCGTTGAACGTCCGCCCTTCCTTGCGGTACTTCCGTTCAAAGTTGGTCCCGACCAGCTCGCCCTCGCCAGCAGACCGGGGGGACACGAACGGCTGGATCTCAAACAGGTCCGTCACCTTCGCCGCGTGCTCCTGCATCCACTGCCAATAGTCCAGGTGGTCTGTCGCGACGTGGATCCGACCCCCCGGTTTGAGTACGCGGTGCAGCTGTTCTCTCAGGAACGGCTCCTGAAAGGTCCGCCGCTTGTTGTGCCTCGCCTTGGGCCAGGGGTCGGGGAAGTACCAGTGGAATCGGCTGACGGCCTGGTCGGCGACGAAGTTCCGGATAAACACCACGCCGTCGGCATGCAGCATCCGCACGTTGGCAAGGTTCAGCCGACGCATCCGGTCCGAGGCGTAGCGGTAGAACTGGCTCGCCCACTCGATACCGATGAAGAGGGTGTCGGGGTGCAGCGGCGCTTCTTGCGCAAGGAACGTGCCCTTACCCGAGCCTAGCTCGATCTCGAGCGTGCGCGGGTCGGCCCCTTGACCTGTCCAGGGCTCAAAGCCGAACCATCCACGCAGGTCAAGAAAACCAGAGCCAGGCTCGGCCGGAATGGGCGGCAGCTCGTCCTGGTCCCTACCGAAACCGGTGACCACCAACGCCTTCTTGTTCGTCAGGCCCTTGCCCATGCGGATGCCGATCAGGCTTTCTCGTAGGTCACGAGGACAAAGATGTCCGACGGCGCGAATCGGCGGGTGTGCGTGCCCGTTGCGGAGAGGTTGCCTGCCCCGGCGTCCTTGGTCGGCAGCACCGACTGCGCCGCGATATTCCCCGAGATCGACAAGACCTTCACGCCCGACTCGGCGATCCAGGCATTGACATCATTTTCTAGGTCCGCGGTGTGGTCTTCCCGACCGATGAAGATCTTGATCTGTTGCATACGGACATGATACCGCGACACGGCGGCCCGGATTCAAGCCATAACCTGCTTCACCGCCTGAGCGAGGCGGGCGATCCCCTCGCGGATCTGCTCGGGGTTGGGCACGCCCACAGCCAGGCGGATGGTGTTACGCGGGGCCTGCCGGGTCGGGTCGTTGGGGTAGCAGTAGACGCCGGGCACGAAGAGGACGCCCTGCTTGATCGCGTGGCCGAACAGCGGGCCTGGCCGCGAGGTATCCACCGCCTCGGGCAGGGTGAGCCAGACATAGAGCCCGCCGGAGGGGTGGGTCCAGCTCACGCCCTCGAGGTCGGCGAAGTGTTCTTCGAGCGCATCGAGCGTCGCCCGGATCTTCTTCGCGTACGCATCGCGCAGCACGTCGACGTGGCGGGCAAACGCGCCGCCGCTTATCGCCCGGCTGATCAGGTGCATGTTCAAGTTGCTCGAACCAAAATCCCGCCCGCCCTTGCTGAGTTTGACCGCCTCAACCAAGTCGCTGGGCAAGAGGCCGTAGCCTGTCTTCAACCCGGGCGCGAACGGCTTACTGAACGTCTGACACAGCGCGACATACTGGTTGCCCTCATCCATCGACTTGATCGAAGGCGGGGCCTCGCCCTGGTACGTCAGCTCACGGTACGCCGCGTCCTCAACGAGCACGATGCGGTGGCCGGCCTTGGCCGAGTAGTGCTTGACCAGGTCCAGCAGCTGGACGCGTCGCTCGCTGGTCAGCGTGATGCCCGTGGGGTTCTGGTGGTAGCTGACCACGTAGAGCATCTTCACGCGGTGCAGCTGCCCGGCCGCGGTGAGCCCGGCGAGCAGACGATCGAGCTGCTCGGGGATCATGCCCTGCTCATCCAGGTCGACCGAGCGCAGCGTTGCGCCGTACGCCGTCAGCGTCGAGGTGTAGACGAAGTAGCTCGGCCAGCCCGCGATGACGATGTCGTCCGTATCGAGCAAGACCTCGGCCAGGATATTGAGCAACTGCTGACTGCCGGTCGTAACGACAATATCGTCGGCATTTCCGGGGTAGCTATCCCGGTCCGCGGTATCGAGCGAGCACAGGTGTTCGTACAGTTGCTGGCGGAAAGCGGCGAAACCCTCAGTCGTGCCATACTGCAACGCGGCCTTCGCGCTGGCGGGTTCGCTAAGTAGTTCCTGTGCGATCGGAGCGACGGCGTCACCAGGCAGCGTGTCGAAATCTACCAGCCCCGCAGCAAGCGAGATCAGCTCCGGGTCGTCCAGCGCGATCTTGATGAGCTCGCTGATCGGCTGCTCATCCGCATACTTGGCGGCACGGGATAGCGGCAGGGATAGGGCAAGAACGGCTGAACGATCCATTGATCGGGAAGGCGTGGTCGTCATCATGTACTATTTTACCGCTTGATTGTGCATTGCCGCAGGAAAGCGGTTGCTTGGTCTTTCGACATCTCGCCAGCCGCGACCTGCAGAACAAGCTGCTCGGCCTGTTCATGCGTCAGATCAAGCCGATATCCGTGGTCATCAAGAAAGTACAGCATGACCGCAAACGCGATACGCTTGTTACCGTCTACAAAAGCATGGTTCTTGGCTAGATGGAACAGATAGGCACCCGCCATCGCAATCAGGTCTTCGTGGACATACTGACCAGCAAACATCGCCTGCGGCATCACAAGTGCCGACTCAAGCAGGCCACGATCACGAATACCGCTATCGCCGCCGTATCGATTGATCTGGTCTTGATGTAGCGCAAACGCCATCGCCTCGGAAACAAACCGGATATCCTGCATCGTCCGCTACTCCGCCAACTTTTTAAAAGTTGGTCCCCACTCGCGGTTAATCCGTTCGAGGCGCTCTTCAAAATCGTCGGGCAATACGTCCCCGGTAGACTTGCGCAGAACAAGCATCCCATCCCGAGCCATCACCTCAATGCTGGAATCATCGCTCAGACCGAGATGCTCAACAATCAGCCGATCAAGCGCTGCAACGTAGTCATCGCTGTTACGAGAAAGTTTTGTGACCATGTGAGTCTACCTTTCGTCTGAGGTCATTCTATGACATCGACGCAGATCGGCTCGTGATCAAACCTCGAAATTCAAAAGGGTATCGCGATCACTCGGCCGGTGGAACCACTTCGACATCCATCATCACGGTGTCCTTGTTGACCTCAAACCCCTTGTGCTTATCCCACAACGGACCGAGGGGGAGGATCGGGGCGATCACGAGCGCTACGATGGCCATGACGTTGATGAAGATGTTCATCGACGGACCCGATGTATCCTTGAGCGGGTCGCCGACGGTGTCGCCGACGACGGTAGCTTCGTGGCCGGGGCTGCCCTTGCCGCCGCAGTTACCTTCTTCGACATACTTCTTGGCGTTGTCCCAAGCGCCGCCTGCATTGGACATCATGAGAGCAAGGACGACGCAACCGAGCAGCGCACCGATGAGCAGGCCGCCGAGCGTCTCAGCGCCGAGCGTGTAGCCAACCAGTACAGGCGCACCGACCGCGAGGGCGGCGGGCAGGATCATCTTCTTGAGCGCGGCCTTGGTCGCGATGTCGACGCACCGCTTGGTGTCGGGCTCGGCTTTGCCCTCGAGCAGGCCCGGGATTTCCTTAAATTGCCGGCGGATCTCGGTGATCATCTCGTTGGCCGCGGAGCCGACCGCTTTCATCGTGATCGAGCCGGAGAGGAACGGAAGCAGGCCGCCAAGGAACACGCCGACGAGCACGGCGGCATTGGTCAGCGACAGGTCCATGCCGTCGAGGTAGCCGTAGTCTTCAACGAAGTGCTTGTTGGCGACCTCGACGAACGCGGCGATCATCGTCAGCGCCGCCAGCCCTGCGGCGCCGATGGCAAAGCCCTTGCCGATGGCCGCGGTGGTGTTGCCGACCGCGTCGAGGCCGTCGGTGATCTCGCGGGTTTCTTCGGGCATCTCGGCCATCTGGGCGATGCCGCCGGCATTGTCCGCGACCGGGCCGTAGGCGTCGATGGCCATGGTCATGCCGACGGTGGCAAGCATGCCGACCGCTGCGATGCCAACGCCGTAGAGATCGGCGAAGCTATGCGAGACGAGCACGATGCCCGCGATGGTGAAGAGCGGCACGGCGACAGACTCGAGCCCAACCGCAAGACCATTAATCATGACAGTCGCAACACCGGTCTCGGAGCTATGCGCGATATCACGGACGGGCTTACCGCCGGTGTAGTACTCGGTGATGAGGCCGATGATGATGCCGCCGATCGCGCCGGCCGCGACGCAGAAGGCGACCTTGGTCTGCACATCAAACAATGCAGTCAAGCCAAATGCCGCGGCGATAAACAGCAACGCAGCGCCGAACGTGCCGACCCGCAGCGCCTTCGCCGGGTCCATCGACGAGACGATCTTGACCAGCAGGATGCCGATCAGCGAGCAGATCAGGCCGACGGTGGTCATGCCGAGCGGGAGGTACATCAGCGTGCCAGTCACCGCCTCGGCACCTTCCTTCATCAGGCCCATCGCCTGTTCGCTGGCTTCGCCGGTTGCAGTGACCATCGTCGCAGCGATCGCGATCGTTGCGATCTGCGAGCCGCAGTAGCTCTCAAAGATGTCCGAGCCCATGCCCGCGACGTCGCCGACGTTGTCACCGACGTTGTCCGCGATGACGCCGGGGTTCCGCGGGTCGTCCTCGGGGATGCCGGCCTCGACCTTGCCGACCAGGTCCGCGCCAACGTCGGCCGCCTTGGTGAAGATGCCGCCGCCGACGCGGTAGAACAGCGCGACCAGCGAGCCGCCCATCGCGAAGCCGTGGATGATGTGTGCGCCGTCGGCCGGATCGGCTGAGTTGGCAACATAGAAGTAGAACAGCCCGCCGATACCGAGCAGGCCCATCGAAGCGATGGTTAGGCCCATCACGCTGCCACCGAAGAACGCCACGGACAGCGCCTTGGCCGGTCCTTCTTCATTAGCGGCAACCGCGGTGCGGACATTGGCCTTGGTCGCGCAGTACATGCCGATGAAACCGGCGATCGACGAGCAGATCGCGCCGACGAAAAACGCGATCGCTTCGTGTTGATCTTTCGCGATACCGAGCGCGCTGCCGAGTACCAGGGCGAAGATGCCGAGCACGACAAACTCGCGCTTCATGAAAGTCATCGCCCCCCTGTGGATGGTCTCTGCGATCGTGGCGACCTTGCCACTGCCGCCGGAGGACTTTAAGACAGCCATAAAGACGAGGCCCGCGGCGATCAGGCCCAGAATCCCCATAACCGGGGTAACGATGTGCAGAGTTTCGAGCATGGCTTCGTCTCAGTTCTCGGACCGTTTCGACGTGCGTCTATCCTAAGCGGATGCGGAACGATCGGTGTCCAAACCCCATCGGTTAGTTGCGATGTTGACCTGCGCAAACGAGGGCCGGAGATTGTATACAGGTCGGCAGTGTCCGAAAAGCCGCTGATTGGTCGAAAAATTAGTAAAACCCCAAGCCACAGGCCCCGATATCCCACATCGGCCCCAGTGAACCGGTGCCGCATGAGTTGCTCAACCTTGACACCCCGTCCTGCCGAGTTAGGCTTTGTACAGGCAACCGTTATGCGTCATACCACGACCACTATCCGCACCAATACCACGACCACCACAACCCCATGTGGCCGGCCGACGCGGTAACCCTGCAAACCCATCGCAGAACCACCCCAGGGCCGCCCACCACAGCGGCCTTATTCAATACAGGCCCACACACCCGCCCTCAAACCCCACACCCGCCATGAACATCACCCTGCCCGATGGCTCCATCAAACAACTCCCCGAAGGCTCATCCGCCTACGACGTCGCAGCCTCCATCGGCGAGGGCCTGGCCAAGGCCGCCATCGGCGCGAAAGTCGACGGCGAGCTCTACGACCTGCACCGCCCCCTTCCTGGCGACTGCTCACTCGGCATCATCACCGCGCCTCGCCTGAACAAAAAAGGCATCCCCAACTACCGCGATGATGAAAGCAAAAAAGATGCGCTGTACCTGCTACGGCACTCCGCCGCCCACATCATGGCCGAGGCGATCGAACGCCTCTACCCAGACACCCAACTCGCCTACGGCCCGCCGCTGGATAACGGCTTCTACTACGACCTCAAACTCGACACCCCGATCAGCTCCGACGACTTCGAGAAGATCGAGGCAGAGATGCGAAAGATCGTGGAAGAGGACCGGCCGTTTACGCGGTACGAGCTCTCGCCCGACGCTGGCATGCGGAAACTCTCGGCAGAGAACAATAAATACAAGCTCGACAACGCCTCGCGAGCGCTCGATGGCGGAGCGATGTCGCTCTCCTGGTACGTGACCGGCGAGGTAGACCCCGACAAGGCCGAGCACGAGAACATCGAAGCCGGGCACTGGGAAGACCTCTGCATGGGACCGCATGCCCCGCGGACATCGACCATCGTCGCGTTCAAAGTCATGTCCGTCGCGTCGTCCAACTGGCACGGCGACGTCAACGCCGACCGCTTCCAACGCGTCTACGGCACCGCCTTCTTCAGCCAGGAAGAACTCGACCAGCACCTCAGCAACCTCGAAGAAGCCAAGCGCCGCGACCACCGCGTCGTCGGGCAGAAGCTCGGGCTGTACACCATCGACAACGAGGCCGGCCAGGGCCTGGTGCTCTGGAAGCCCAAGGGCGCGGTCGTCCGCGACGAGCTGCAGAAGTTCATCATCCGGCACCTCGAGCGCCAGGGCTACAGCCAGGTCTTCACCCCGCACATCGGCAAGCTGGACCTGTACCGCACCTCCGGGCACTTCCCGTACTACCAGGACTCCCAGTTCCCGCCGCTCGTGGACAACGACATGATGAAGTCGCTGGTCGCCGACGGCAGCTCCGTCGCCGACCTGTCCGGCAAGATGAAGGAAGGCGACATCGAGGGCTACATGCTCAAGCCGATGAACTGCCCGCACCACATCCGCATCTACGCCAGCGACAAGCACAGCTACCGCGACCTGCCGATCCGTATCTTCGAGTTCGGCACGGTCTACCGCTGGGAGCAGTCCGGCGAGCTCGGCGGGATGACCCGCGTCCGCGGCTTTACCCAGGACGACGCGCACCTGTTCGTCACCCCCGACCAGCTGGCCGACGAGGTCATGGGCTGTATCGAGCTCGTCAAGATCATCTTCGGCACGCTGGGCATGGACGACTACCGCGTGCGGGTGGGCCTGCGCGACCCGGACAGCTCCAAGTTTGTCGGTGACGAGAAGGACTGGGACCAGGCGGAGGAGGCTTGCCGAAACGCCGCGAAGGCGCTGGGTGTGCCCTTTGTCGAGGAGCCGGGCGAGGCCGCTTTCTATGGGCCCAAAATCGACTTCGTAGTGAAGGACGTGATCGGCCGGGAGTGGCAACTCGGCACCGTACAGATCGACTACCAATTGCCACAGCGCTTCAACCTCGAATATATCGGCAGCGACAACAAGGCCCACCAGCCGATCATGATCCACCGCGCTCCGTTCGGCTCGCTGGAGCGGTTCGTGGGCCTGCTCATCGAGCACTTCAACGGCGCGTTCCCGCTCTGGCTGTCGCCCGAGCAGTGCCGGATTCTGCCGGTGAGTGAGAAATTCGTTGGCTACGCCGAGCACGTTCAAGCACGCCTCAAGCAGGATCGCTTCCGCGTATCCGTTGATGCGGGCAACGACCGCCTGGGGGGCAAGATCAAGGCTGCAGAGGAAGACAAGCTGCCGTACATGCTGGTCGTGGGCGGCAAGGACGCCGAGGCCGGCACCGTCAGCGTGCGTCACCGTGATAGCGGCGATATGGGCGCGGTCGATCTTGAAGCCTTCGTCGAGAACATCATGCGTGAACGCGACACACAAGGGCTAGGCCCAATGGGTCCGCCTGTGGCATAAAAAAACCGGGGCCCCACACTTTTCGCGAGGGCCCCGATTGACTGGTTTTCTCCAACCGCCATAGAACCAGAGTTAAAAACTACCGGCGTCGGCGGAGCATAACTACTGCACCAAGCCCGAGGAGCGCCAAGGAGCCGGGCTCGGGGACGGCGGTAACGGTAAGCAGGCCTAGGTCAACGATCGAGTTGTCCGGCCCCTCATTGATCAGCGAGATCCGCGTGATCGAGTCACCGTTGAACGCGGGATTGGTAATATCCAGCGAGATGGTCTGGTACTGATCGTTGTCGATGTTCTCGAGGGTCAGCTCCAATCCCAACTCGGACCAGATCAGGACGGTGACGTCGGCATCTTGGAACTGGGTACTGCCGGGGAGAGTGAAGCTGTTGGGGCCGGTGGTATCGTCACTAGACGAGCCGCGGACCTGTAGCTCGACCGCACGGACAATACCCGGGGTGAAAGTGATATCGGAGCGTCCAGATCCGGCGAAGCCGTAAGCCCGGTTGCCGCCGACATAGTAGGTGCCGTTTTGGACAAAGAGGACCTCGCCGATGTTGGGCGTGCTGGCGAAGAGTTCGCTGTCGTTGTTCGGCCCGCCGAACTCAGTAAAGTCCTCAAGGCCATTGAGCGAAGCGTCGTTAGGCTGTGCGCCGGGCGTACCGCCAGAGAAATTGGTACTTAAAGTGACCTCCTGTGCCTGTAACTCGCCTGCCTGCAAGGCGAGCAGGCCCATGAACATTACGGTGCAGGCCCGCGCTATTTGCCGCGGACGCAGAGTGGTGATCATCGCACTTTCCTTTCTAAGACCCATTTACAAAATAGTGCGACCCACAACACGCGGGCCATAAAGCCTATTTCTTATATTTCGATGTCCCGAAACGCGACGCATCTTGCAACGATCTGTAAAAAACGCGTAGTTTTCTTAGTCAGAGTCGTTTTCGAGATCGGGGCGCGAGATGTAGTCGAGGAACACGGGCATGTCCTCCGGTGAGACCTCGATCATACGGAGATCGCCGAGATCACGCTGGTGAACGTACAAGCCGTCGTCGGCCTCGAGCGTGTAGAAATCATCGGCAAGTTCGGCGAGGTCGAAGAAGACAAGCACGTCTTGGTCGTTGTACTGGGCGAGCATGACAACCGAATCGAAACGGGCGCGTGGGACGTATGAAAGCCCGAGCATACGCCGGTCATCGGGCATCGGGTTGAGTGCGATAGTCCGGCCCAGCTTCTCCTGGACTGTCTCGGTAAACCGCTGGTTATCGCAGACCCAATCGGGTGTAAAGCCGGCTTCGACCTCGTTTTGATAGACCTTGGCGACCTCGACATACTGC
>JBCCYY010000019.1:0-62304 GCA_039188575.1 Planctomycetota bacterium
CCCCGCTCTTGAGACTGGGACTGGACGCAACCGTGAAGTGGGCCCACGCACAAGACATACGCGTGAGAGCTCGAATAGGAGATTGGACCATTATGCCGAAACGCTACCCAACACCCTTGACGGACCCGGCTTCATAGGGGGGCATCACTGCGTTCTGCCCTTGCCACGCGCCGGGCCGATTTCGAGAAGATCAAGTCGTGATCTAGCATCCTGCTTTAGGCTAATTGAATCAGTCGTTCTAGTAGATCGACGCTGCTAGACGCTCTCGAGCGACGGAAAGACCATTCTCCTCAAGAAGCTCGAGTGCTTTGTCTAACTCATCGTTGATAGATGCTGGACTATCAGGAACACCAGACTTTTTATCCCGGGGATCTGCACTACGGGCAGGGTTGCTTCTTTCAAACTGATCAGCAACGAAATCGTCAAGCCTGGGAAGACCCGCTGGCTTCGGTGGCGCCTGCATCGCAAGTGTGAGGCCACGCGTGATACCACGCCAATAATCACGCATGAATGTTAAGGCGGAGTTGGATAATTCGGGAGACGATTCTGCCGCAGCAGAATCCAAAACAGTGATAAAGTGGAGCGCTTCGCGTCGGAGATTAACACGGTCAACTCCACCATGCAGTGCCTGAAGCAGTTCTCGATGTTTTGCGGTTAATAGTCCCATTATTAATCTATGTCATGGCCTTGGTAAACTGGACAAAGCTGTAACTAGCTGATTATATCTCTTGGAACGCTGAGAATCTATCGCGTTCAGCATCGTCTCGATTAGTCTTTTCAGTAAATCCATATCGGCAATGTGCGACTGGCTCAAATGGGCATTGTTGTTATCGGCATCTATCAGAGATTGATTAACTTCGGACTGTAAATTGGAGACCTTAATTCTCCATGACCGTCCCCTCATGTCTTCACCGCTAACACTAATCATGGGTAATTCAATATCGTGAACCTGACCAATCAGGGCTGCCAGAGCGCCGTCAGCCATAAACCAATAATCGATTGCCGAAAGGCCATCATTCTCAATCTGACTGGGGGGCTCATGCATTAAGCGTCTGCTCGATGCACAGACGCGACCAAGAGGTGCAATGGTCTTATCAAAAAAAGGAGGCAGCGCTTCGGTGCTCTGCACCCAATTCAATGCGTCACGCATTTCCTCAAGTAAATGAAGAAGCCGCTCAGCCTCTTTGACATGTTGGTCTTCAGGTTGCTTGCCTTCATGGGCCGCTTTGATCAAAGCATAAGTTGCTTGAATAGCACCCGGTATGGCGAGCCACCAGCTTGGGTCTGGCATGTACTAGTCCCGAAAAAAACGCTGACTCCGTGGGCCGATTGACTTCTCTGCTCACATCCTTGACGTTTCTCAGTTCAGTATAGTATTTAGTGTCGCGCTCGGCCGCATCGCGGCCTCAGCCTTCGCATCGTCCGGCAGGTAGTACCCGCCGAGGTCGGCGGGGCCGCCTTGTGCCGCATCGATCTCCGCGAGGATGACCGACTCGTTCTCGGATAAGGCCATCGCGAGTGGGGCGAAAGTTGCCTTGAGCCCCGTATCCGCATGCTGTTCGGTCAAGGCCTGCGCCCAGTACAGCGCGAGGTAGAAGTGGCTGCCGCGGTTGTCGAGCTGGCCGACCTTGCGCAGCGGGCTCTTGCCCTCGTTGAGCAGCTTCGTGGTTGCGTCGGTCAGCGTCGAAGCGAGGATCGCGGCCTTGGGGTTGTCGGCCTTCCTCGCCACGTCTTCCAGCGAGACACCCAGCGCGAGGAACTCACCAAGCGAGTCCCAGCGGAGGTGGTTCTCCGCAACGAACTGCTGCACGTGCTTGGGCGCCGAGCCGCCGGCCCCGGTTTCGTACAGCCCGCCGCCATTGAGCAGAGGAACGATCGATAGCATCTTCGCGCTGGTGCCAAGCTCGAGGATAGGGAAGAGATCGGTCAGGTAGTCGCGGAGCACGTTGCCCGTGACGCTGATCGTGTCCTGGCCGGCCTTGCAGCGCTCAAGCGCGTGCTTGGTCGCCTCGACGGGCGCGAGGATCTGGATGTCCAGCCCGTCGGTGTCGTGGTCTTTGAGGTAGGCCTCGACCTTGGCGATCAGCTGGGCATCGTGCGCCCGGTCTTTGTTGAGCCAGAAGACCGCGGGGCTGCCGGTCAGCTTGGCACGCGTGACAGCGAGCTTGACCCAGTCCCGGATCGCGATGTCCTTGGTCTGGCAGGCCCGCCAGATATCGCCGGGCATGACGTCGAACTCGAAGATCGTCTGGCCACCCTCATCAATAACCTGCACCTTGCCGGCTGATTCGATCTCGAACGTCTTGTCGTGGCTGCCGTACTCCTCCGCCTTCTTGGCCATGAGTCCAACATTTGCGACGCTGCCCATGCTGGCCGGATCGAACGCGCCGTGCTGTTTGCAGAAGTCGATTGTCGCCTGGTAGATCCCGGCGTAGCTGCGGTCGGGGATGACCGCTTTGGTGTCGGCGGGCTTCCCGTCCGGGCCCCACATCTGCCCGGAGTTGCGGATCATCGCCGGCATCGACGCGTCGATGATGATGTCGCTGGGCACGTGGAGGTTGGTGATGCCCTTGTCCGAGTCGACCATTGCTAGCGGCGGCTGTTCCGCGTAGATGGCTTCGATCTCCGTATCGAGGTCATCGGCTTTGGCAATCACGCCGCCAAAGCCGTTGTTGGGATTGATGCCCAGCTCCTCGAACTTCTCGGCGTGCTTCTCGAAGAGGTTCCTGAAGAACACTTTGACGCAGTGGCCGAAGATGATCGGGTCGGAGACCTTCATCATCGTGGCCTTCATATGCAGCGAGAAGAGCACGCCTTGCCGCTTCGCGTCTTTGATCTGTTCGGCGAGGAAGGCTTCGAGCTTGGCTGCGCTCATGCACGACGCGTCAAGCACCTCGCCCTCGAGCAGGGCCAGCCCGTCTTTGAGGACCGTCTCGCCGCCGTCACTCGCGACGTGTTTGATCGTAACGGTCGTGTCGGCCTCGAAGGTGTACGACTGCTCGCTGCCGAAGAAGTCCCCCTCGGTCATGGACGCGACGTGGGACTTGGAGTCGCTGGACCACGCGCCCATCGAGTGTGGGTGGGCCTGGGCATACGCTTTGACCGGGCCAGCAACACGCCGATCGGAGTTGCCCTCACGGAGCACCGGGTTGACCGCGCTGCCCAAGACCTTCGCGTAGCTCGCCTTGATCGCCTCTTCTTCCGGCGTCTCGGGCTCGGCGGGGTAGTCCGGCACATCGAAGCCCTTGGTCTGCAACTCCGCGATCGCGGCAGATAGCTGCGGGATCGACGCGCTGATGTTCGGCAGCTTGATCACGTTCGCCCCGGGCGTCTTGCACAGCTCGCCGAGCTCCGCGAGCGCGTCCGGCGTCTTCTGCTCGCCGGTCAGCCGATCGGGGAACTGCGCCAGGATCCGGCCGGCCAGGGAGATGTCTTTGATCTCGACTTCGATCCCGGCCGGAGCCACAAACGCCTGGATAATCGGCAGCAGCGAGTGGGTCGCGAGTGCGGGGGCTTCGTCGGTCTTGGTGTAAACAATGCGGGAGTGGGTGCTCATGCCGGGTGGGGTGCTCGGGGTATAGACGGATATCGAGCCCGGCATTATCGCGGATCAGCGTCGGGGGACAAGTTGAGCCGGGTGGTCAGGCGAAAATGCTGATTGGCGTGATCGACAGCCCGCTGACAGATATCGGTTCAACGAGCGTATCACCAGAGAACTTCTGGATCAGCCCGTAGCCGTTGTCGGTCGGATCGCGGTGGACGATCAGCATCCGGTTCTCGATGTCCGCGACCCAGTACTCGGGGATGCCGGCTTGGGCATAAATCGGCATCTTGACCTGCGCGTCGCGCTTCATTGAGGACGCGGCAACCTCGATGATGAGCAGGATGTCATCGGCACCAGGGTGCTGATGTTTGTACGCATCGCCATCACGCCGCTTCAGGACCGCGATGTCTGGATCAAAAATTTGCCCCTCGTCAAGATGGATCGTGCTCTGATTGATCACGCGGTAGCGAGGGATCAATGGGATAAGCAGCTCGTGGAGCTGCATGATGGCATAATCGTGTTCGGGCCCGGCCGGAGACATGGCTGTGACCATACCATTGATCAGCTCGATTTTATCGCCAGGCCCAATCTCTCCTGAGCCAATCAGTTCCAGATAGCGCTCGCTTGAACAGCGCCAGTGCGGCATCGCTTCTAGGTCGATGGTCGAGGGGTCGGGTTGATCAGCCTTGACGACCATACCTTCATTATATCGACCGATCCTGCAGGTCAATCCCCCAATTCGTCGCGCACGGCCTTGAACTGCTCGATCGCGAAGTCCAGGTCCTCGGCCGAGTGCGCGGCGCTGATCTGCGTGCGGATGCGGGCCTGGCCCTGGGGGACGACCGGGAAGCTGAACGGGATGACGTACACGCCGCGCTCGAGCAGTTTCTCGGCGAAGTGCGCGGCCTTGACCGCGTCGTAGAACATGACCGGCGTGATCGGGTGCTCGCCGGGCAGGATGTCGAAGCCCAGGTCGGTCATGCCCTTGCGGAAGTGCCGGGTGTTGGCCTCGAGCTTGTCTCGCAGCTCGGTCGACGCGGTGAGGATTTCGAGCGACTTGAGCGACGCCATCACGATACTCGGCGCGACAGAGTTGGAGAAGAGGTAGGGCCGTGAGCGTTGGCGGAGCAGCTCGATGATCTCTTTCTTGCCGGAGGTATAGCCACCCGAAGCGCCGCCGATGGCCTTGCCAAGGGTGCCGGTGGTGATGTCGATGCGGTCGACGACGCCGCAGTGCTCGTGCGTGCCCCGGCCGGTCTTGCCGACGAAGCCGGTGGCGTGGCAGTCGTCGAAGTGGACCAGTGCGTTGTACCGGTCGGCGAGGTCGCAGACCTTGTCGAGCTGGGCGATGTAGCCGTCCATGGAGAACACGCCGTCGGTCGTGACGAGCTTGTAGCGGGCGCCGTTGGCGTCGGCCTCCTTGAGCTTGGCCTCGAGGTCGGCCATGTCGTTGTTGGCGTAGCGGTAGCGCATCGCCTTGCACAGCCGGACGCCGTCGATGATGGACGCGTGGTTGAGCGAGTCGCTGATGACCGCGTCTTCCTTGGTGAGCAGGGTCTCGAAGAGCCCGCCGTTGGCGTCGAAGCAGGACGAGTAGAGGATGGTGTCCTCGGTGCCGAGGAACTCGGAGAGCTTGGCCTCGAGCTGCTTGTGGATCTCCTGGGTCCCGCAGATGAAGCGGACAGAGGCCAGGCCGTAGCCCCAGCCGTCCATCGCGGACTTGGCTGCCTCGACGACGTCGGGGTGATCGGCAAGGCCGAGGTAGTTGTTCGCGCACATGTTCAGTACCGGCGTATCGCTGGTCGTTACGCCGACGCGCGCATCCTGCGGCGAGGTCATCACACGCTCGGCCTTGTAGAGCCCCGCGTCTTTGATCTCGTTGATGATCGATTGCAGATGGTTTTCAAATTGTCCGTACATCTTCTGTTACTCGCTTTTTGAACCACAGAGACACAGAGGCCACTGAGGACTGGAGTTTCGAAATTAGAAAAAATGTTTTTTTGCTCTTGATTGGCCTCTGTGCTCTCCGTGTCTATGTGGTTCAATTCACCACTTCAGAACAACCTTCCCGCACTCTCCGCCGAGCATCGTATCGAAGCCTTGCTGGAAGTATTCTGCATCAAAGCGATGCGTAATGACGGGGCTGATATCCAGGCCGCTTTGCACCATGACCGCCATCTTGTACCAGGTGTCGTACATCTCTCGGCCGTAGATCCCTTTGATCATCAGCATGTTGAAGACGACGGTGTTCCAGTCGATGGCCATGCCGGCTTCGGGGATACCAAGGACCGAGACCTTCCCGCCGTGGGTCATGTTTGCGATCATATCGTTGAACGCGGAAGGCACGCCGGACATCTCCAGCCCGATGTCGAACCCCTCGCGCATCCCGAGCTGCCGCTGCGTGTCGGCAATAGACTGTTTCGTCACATTGACCGCAAGGGTCGCTCCCATCTTCTTCGCGAGGTCCAGGCGGTAGTCGTTGACATCGGTGACAACGATGTGTCTCGCCCCGGAGTGCTTGCAGATCGCCGCCGCCATGATGCCGATCGGCCCGGCCCCGGTGATGAGCACATCCTCGCCCAGCAGGTCCCACTGCAGCGCGGTATGCGTCGCGTTGCCGAAGGGGTCGAAGATCGATGCGACGTCGCGGTCGATGTCGGCAGGGTGTTCCCAGATGTTGGCGTGGGGCAGGGCGATGTACTCCGCGAAAGCCCCGGGCCGGTTGACGCCGACGCCCGACGTGTCCTTGCACAGGTGCCTACGTCCTGCCAGGCAGTTTCTGCATCGGCCACAGACAACGTGCCCTTCACCAGAGACGACCATCCCGACTTCGTAGTCGTTGACATTGGAGCCGATCTCGACGATCTCGCCGACGAACTCGTGCCCGACCACCATGGGCACGGGGATGGTCTGCTGGGCCCACTCATCCCACTTATAGATGTGCAGGTCGGTGCCGCAGACACCCGTGCGGTCGATCTTGACGAGCACATCGTTGATCCCGATCTCCGGAACCGGCACATCCTCCATCCACAGGCCGACCTCGGGTGACGCTTTGACCAGAGCTTTCATCGTTTGGGGCATAGGGTGGTGCCTGCGGGTATCTGTTGGGATCCTCCCTCAAGCCGGGCAGGTAGGGTAGCCGATCATAAATGCGTTGACACTCCCATCCTCCGCGAATATGCTTCCACACATGGATCGCAGCCTTTCCCAAGCCGGCCAATGCACCCGCATGCAGAACACCCTGCCATGCCTGCTGCTATTGGGCCGCGCTGGATAGGGCATTTGCGATCGCTCCACACGATCACCAACACCCTGTCTGGCCTGTGCCTGACAGGGTTTTTTTGTTGATA
The DNA here is from genome assembly GCA_039188575.1 of Planctomycetota bacterium. Classification (GTDB taxonomy): domain Bacteria; phylum Planctomycetota; class Phycisphaerae; order Phycisphaerales; family Phycisphaeraceae; genus JAHQVV01. The sequence continues at coordinate 6,895 of JBCCYY010000019.1, forward strand.
ATCCATAGCCTCTAGCACCCGAGACGAACCATGGCTGACCCCACCCCCATCCGTATCTTCGACACGACACTCCGCGATGGCGAGCAGTCCCCCGGTGCCTCGCTGAACCACGAAGAGAAGATCGAGATCGCCCGGCAGCTCGAGGCGCTCGGCGTGGACGTCATCGAGGCGGGCTTCCCGATCACCAGCCAGGGCGACTTCGAAGCCGTCAAAGCCATCGGCAAGGACCTGGCGCAGACGACGGTTGCGGGGCTGGCCCGCTGCGTGGATCGCGATATCGAGCGCGCGGCGGAGGCGCTGCGGGCGGCGTACAAGCCGCGGATCCACGTGTTCTGTGCGACGTCGAAGATCCACCTCGACCACAAGTTCAAGAAGCCCTTCGAGGCCATCGTCGAGATGTCGATCAAGGGTGTCGAGAAGGCCAAGGGCTACGTCGATGATGTCGAATTCAGCCCTGAAGACGGCAGCCGGACAAGTATCGATGATCTGGTCACCATTACCAAAGCGGTGATCGAGGCCGGTGCCACGACGATCAACATCCCGGATACCGTGGGATACTCGACGCCCGGGGAGTACGGCGCGATCTTCCGCCAGTTGCGCGAGCGGCTGCCGGAGATCGACGCGAACGGGATTGTCTTGTCGTCGCACTGCCACAATGATTTGGGTTTGGCTGTTGCGAACTCGCTGAGCGCGATGGAGAACGGAGCCCGGCAGATCGAGTGCACGGTCAACGGCATAGGCGAGCGCGCGGGCAACGCGGCGCTCGAGGAACTCGTCATGGCCATCAATACCCGGGCCGATGTCTACGGCGGCTACACCACCAACATCAAGACGCAGGAGATCTACAAGTCCTCACGCATGGTCTCGAACCTCACCGGCCTTTCCGTGCAGCGCAACAAGGCGGTCATCGGGCTCAACGCGTTTGCCCATGAGAGCGGCATCCATCAGGACGGCATGCTCAAGAACCGCAACACCTACGAGATCATGGACCCGCGCGACATCGGTGTGCCCGAGTCACAGCTCGTACTCGGCAAGCACTCCGGCCGGCACGCGCTCAGCGACCGCGTCAAGGAGATGGGCTACTCCATCGATGATGACTTTTTAAACAAGCTTTACGACGATTTCAAGGCCCTGGCCGACCGGAAGAAGGACGTCTACGACGAGGACATCGAAGCGCTCCTCGATGTCCGCCTGGGCGAGGGACGTAAGCTCTGGGAACTGCGTTTCCTCCGTGTGACCGCGGGCACGGACGAGACCGCGATGGCGTTTGTCGAGCTGGTCGACTCGGCCGGCGTTGAGAAGAAAGATACTGCGCACGGCGACGGTCCGATCGATGCGGTCTTCACCGCGATCCAGCGGATCACAGGCGTCACCGTCACGCTCGAGGACTACACCACCCGCGCGATCACCGGCGGCAAGGACGCGCAGGGCGAGGCCTCGGTCCGTATCAACCATTACGGCCACAAGGTCCGGGGCCGGGGTATCAGCACGGATGTCATCGAGGCGGCCGCCGAGGCATACCTCAGCGCGATCAACCGCATCAAGACGATGGACCACGCGAACTCGGATGCGAACCAACCCAAGGCGGCACAACCATGAAGTCAACCGTCGATGAAATCCGCGAGCGTTTCGACAACGACGTCGAACGCTTCTCGAACCTTGAGACCGGCCAGAGCGCGACGATCGATGCGCCGCTATGCCTTGAGCTAGTAGCCGAGGCCGCATCGCTCGTAACGCCAGACGCAAAATCGATCCTCGACATCGGCTGCGGCGCGGGGAACTTCACGCTCAAGCTCTTGCAGCGGTTTAAGGGCGCCGATGCCACCCTGATCGATTTAAGCCGACCGATGCTGGACCGCGCCCGGCAGCGCATTGGACAGGTCAATGCGGGGCGTGTCCAGGCGATCCAAGGCGATGTCCGCGAGATTGAACTCGGCGACCAGCAGTTCGATGTCGTGATTGCTGCGGCGGTGCTGCACCACTTACGCTCTGAATGGGAGTGGTCTGCGGTCTGCAACAAGATCTTTAACACCATCGGGCCCGGCGGATCCTTCTGGATCTTCGACCTGATCAGTCACACCCACGCCCCGGTCCATGAGGCGATGTGGCAGCGGTACGGACAGTACCTTGCCGAGTTGAAAGACGAGGCCTACCGCGACGATATGTTCGAGTACATCGAGAAGGAGGACAGCCCGGTTGCCCTCATGACAATCGTCGACCACCTCCGTGAGGCGGGGTTCGTCGATGTCGAGGTCCTGCACAAGCACAACTGCTACGCGGCGCTGGGCGGGGTCAGACGTGCATAATTTGCTTTCGCGTTTCATCAGGTGCCGGATGCGGTAGAATTCATGAGAGCAGTCAAAGACCCTGTGCCGTGTTTACTTAGGGATGATCTGTGAAAACCTGGCTGCCTTATATCGCTTGTTTAATCATTCTTGCCCTGCCCCGCAGCGCTGAAGCCGAAGCGCGGGAAATCAACTACCTCGATGCCCACATCCACTTCTGGGATGTGAATGTGCAAGAGGGCTTGAAGAACTGGCCGGGAGAGCAGAACGAGGTTTTGTACCGCACTTTCCTGCCCGAGCACTACCTTCCGCAGGCCAAGAAGCTCGGCATCACGCAGACAGTGATGCTGCAGTCGGGGCGAACCGCCGAAGAAATCCGCTGGGCGATCAAGATTTCCGAGCCCCACGCGGACGCCTTCCCCGGTCTGGTGTTCAACCTCAACGCGGCGCTTGGTAAAGATGATTTCGATGCGCTTTATGCCGAGGCAAATAAGTCGGACCGCTTCGTAGGCGTCCGTACCCTTGGTGGGAATATCTCTCCAAAGAACGAGCAACTAGACGCGGTTATCGCGCACCTCGAACGGCTCGCGGCGGATAACAAGACGCTGGACATCCTGACCTTCGGCTGCAGACTGAGAGACATCGCCGCGCTGGCCGAGCGTGTTCCCGATCTGAGGATCATGGTGAACGCGAAGGGCAAGGTCGGGTACCACAGCCTCAGCCCCGACGGCCCATCCGAAGCGTGGGTGCAAGAGGTACGGCAGTTGGCCAAGCACGAGAACATCTTCATCAAGCTGACGGGTCATACGATGCCCGGTGTGGATGACCCGCATAACCCGGCGTATTTCAAGCCCTACTACGACAAGCTCCTCGAGATCGTCGGGTCCAAGCGATTGGTCTGGGGGAGCAACTGGCCGACGCTACTGAATGTCGAGGAGAGCCTTGAGATGACGGTCAAGCACCCGACGCAGCACCTGGCGGGTCTTTCGGTGCAAGACCGCCGGGACATCTTTCAGCGCAACGCGGCACGCTTCTACGGCACCCCCATGAAATAGTGACCGGCTGAGAGTCTGTGTCTGCTGGTAGGAACGGCCGTGAATCCGGCTCAGGGACCCCTTCATGCGAAACAAACGTGATCTGCGAACGTCCTTGTTAATAGGCCGTTCGGCTTCAGGCTTGCTCTCGGACCGGGTGCGGATTTGCCGATAGGCTATACAGGCCGAGGTGATGCACCTAGGCACGACCAGCCCGGGCTGGTTTAGACAAGGAGAGCTTCGGGCCCCGGCCCGCGTGACAAAGGAGCAATGCTGGATGGGCAAGACCGCCGTCCCGATCGTACCTTCTGTTCCTGGAAGGCAGACCACCCCAGAGACCCTGAGTGAAGATCGACCCGAGGCTTCCTCCGGCGCGAAGCCGGCAAGCGGCTCGAAAATCAAGCACTTCGTCCTCGATACGAACGTGCTCCTGCACAACCCCAATTCGCTGTATATGTTTGATGACAATATCGTCGTCATCCCATTCACCGTTCTTGGCGAGTTGGACAAGTTCAAGAAGAACAACGACGACACCGGCCGATCGTCCCGCGAAGTGATACGCCAGCTGGATCGACTGCGCGCGAAAGGCACCCTGGCCGAGGGTGTACAGTGGAACGGTCACGGCGGGATGGTGCGCGTCGAGTTCGCCGACCTTTCGACCAGCAAGGACCGCCCGGACTGGTTTGTCGAGGACACGCCGGACAACCGGATCATCGGGGTCGCGTGGTCGCTGCACCAGCAGGGTGTCCGCACGGTAATGATCACCAAGGACATCAACGTTCGGCTCAAGTCCGATGCGTTGGGTATCACCACCGAGGATTTCGAAGCCGGCAAGGTCGATATCGATCAGCTCTACGGCGGGTACAAGACCGTGGACGTTCCCAGCGAGATCATCGACCAGCTCTACGAAGAGAAGCAGCTCGAAACCGACGCAATCGCCGAGCAGTTGAAGGTGACCTACGAGGACGGCAGCGTCGGCGAGAACGAGGTCTTCGCCAACGAGTTCGTGCAGCTGCGTGATCAGTTCGACGAGTCGCACACCGGGCTCGCGCGTCGGCTGGCGGACACGGACCACCTGATCCCGGTGCAGGGCCCGCGTCGGCCGGTGTACGGGATCATGGCGAGGAACGTGCAGCAGACGATGGGGCTGGACCTGCTGCTGGACGACGAGATCAAGCTCGTGACGTTGCTGGGCATGGCCGGGTCGGGCAAGACCCTGCTCGCGCTCGCGGCAGGGATGGCGAAGGTCTTTGGTGAGCAGCGATATGACAAGCTGCTGGTTGCTCGGCCGATCATGCCCATGGGCCGAGACATCGGCTACTTGCCCGGCGACAAGGACGAGAAGCTCGGCGCGTGGATGCAGCCGATCTTCGACAACCTGACGTACCTGATGTCGACCCGCGGAGCCGACGCCCAGCACGCCGACTCGAAACCCGTCGAGCAGCGTGTCAACCAGCTGATGGATACGGGCCAACTCGTGCTCGAGCCGTTGACCTATATCCGCGGCCGGTCGATCCCGCACCAGTTCCTGATTGTGGACGAGGCCCAGAACCTCACCCCACACGAGGTGAAGACCATCGTCTCCCGCGTCGGTGAGGGCACGAAGATCGTCCTGACAGGCGATGTAGCACAGATCGACAACCCGTACCTCGATGCGTCCAGCAACGGCCTGGCCTACATGATCGAGCGGCTCAAGGGCCAGGCGGTCTCCGGTCACATCACCCTGGCGCGGTCTGAACGCAGCGTCCTCGCGTCGATTGCGGCGGAGCTGCTGTAGGTTTTTTGAGAGTTACGGGGGAATAGCGATGGCCAGGCCCGCGTCTTTCCTATGATGTAGCTACCGCCTTTTCAGGGGTCGACTTGGAAGATGTCCGACGCAGCGCCCAATCCGGATGCCACACCAGAAACCGTGAAGCGGGCGGACCACCACGGCAGCGGTGTCGATCACCCCGCTGACTCAACCAAACCCAAAAAGCGTCTGCGCAGGATGCTGCTACGCGCAACGCTTGTCGTACTCATACTCGGTGTCGTGCTGATCGCTCTGGCACCGACCCTGCTGAGCACGGGCCCGGGCACACGCTGGCTGGTGTCGGTACTCAACGATCGGCTGCCCGGCCAACTGAAGGTCAACGACCTCAGCCTGAGTTGGTTTGGCGGCCAGCGTGTCGAGGGCGTCCAATACGATGATCCGGGGCAGGGGCTGGTTGCCGAGGTCACGGTGGTCGATGCGGGTGACGCCAGCCTGTTCCATTTGCTGACGGGCAGCCGACGCCTGGGCACGGTAGCGCTGCAAGACCCTACGCTTACCTACACCGAAAAGCAGGCCGACGGAACCAAGGTGGAACCCACAAAGCAGGTGGTCAAGGCCGGCAAGGCGAAACCCTTCAAGCTGCCGCGTGACTCGTCGGGGACCCTTTCGGTTTCGAACCTGACCGTGACCTACGTGCCCATCGGCCGTGAGCCGATCGTGCTGACGGTGGATCAGGACGAGGTCAGGGTCCCGAACCTGCGTGATATCGGCTTTGAGCTGGATGCGGTCGTTCGGCAAGGCGATAAGCAGGGGCGGGTGGCTCTGAGTGGTGATGTGCTCAACCTCTTCGACCCAGACGGCGCTGCTCAGGCCGGGCAGGCGGCGTACGACATCGCGTTTGAGGTAGACGACCTGCCGACCGACGCGCTGGACCAGGTGCTCAGTGCTTTGAGCGAGTCGGTCAAGCCCGGCCAAGCGGTCGCGCTGCTCGGCGAAGGCGATCTAACAGGCAAGGCCACTGTCAACGGTACGATCGAGAAGCTGAAGTCGCGGCTATCGATCACGACGCCGAAGCTCCGTGTCGGGTTGGATCAGATTACCGAGAAAGATACGCTGATCGCATCGCCCGAGTCGTACGCCTGGCTCGACCTGGATCAGGATGGTTTTGCGGCGCTGTTCCCCGAGTCCGGCTTGAAGCTGCATAAGCCGACGCGGATCGATCTCGCATCGATCGAGATGGCGTTGCCCATCGTCGACAAGGCGGTGGACTGGGACGCGGCGACGGCGTCTGCGATTCTCAAGGCGGGTGACAACCTCGCGGTGGTCGATGAACGCGGCGAGCTGCTGGGGATCAACGATCTGAAGATCGTCGGCCGGTCCGAGTCGATTGCGGACAAGCTGGTATTCAAGCTGACGACCATGCTTTCCGCGGTAGACACCGAGAGCAACGTGACGGAAGAGCCCATTGCGCTGGATCTTGAAGTCTATGAGCCGCTGGAAGAGACGCGGCAGATCGCGTTCTACAGCGAGAAGCTGCCGATCAAGCTGGCGGACGCGCTGACCGGGCAGAACGACCAGCTCGTGCTCTGGTTCGGTGAAACGCTGGAGCTGGACGCGGAACTACAGGGAGAGATTGTTACCGATGCGGAGGGCAACAAGCGGGTCGAGCAGCGTTTCACGCTCCGGCCGTCGGGCAGGGTCACGGGCACGGTGAGCGGGTCGTTCTCGCCTCAGCGTTACACGGCAGAGACACCGGCGGATGAACCGATCGAGGCGGTGCTGACCCCCGAGGCCTTTGCGAGCCTGATGGAAATGCTCTCGGGTCGCAAAGGCGAGCCCGCGCTCACGATCGATAAGGACATGCCCGTGTTGATCACGCTTCGCGACCCCAAGCGTGGCGCGGTGTCGGTCACCACCCGGCAGGACAAGAAAGGGATCAAGCGGTTCTACCCCGACCCGGACCGCACCTACCTCGGCGCGACGGTCGAGCTATCACCCGCTAGGGTGTTCGACCCGAGGCTGAAGAAAACGTACGAGCTACGCGGCGGCTCGCTGACGGTCAGCGCCCCGGACCTCCGCGGTAAGACTACGATCGGCGCGGAGCTGGACCTGTGGGTCCGCCCCGATGCGGGCGAGCAGGGCGTCGGCTCGCTGTTGACCTGGCAGACAACGGTTACCGACCTTCTCGACACCGAGGGCAGTGTGCCATTGGACGGCAAAACGCTGATGCAGCAGCTCGCCGCGAGCGGGCAGATGAACCTGCAGAACGTGCCTAGCGGGCTGGTCGATTCGTTACTGAATCGGCAGGGCGACCTCGCCTCGATCCTCGGCCCGGTCGTTCAGGAGATGGACGCGGGCTTTACGTACAAGGACGGCCGGCCCACCGGGGCATCCGTCCGACTGAACTGGGACGACGCCAGCGGCCTGCCCAAGCCTGACGCCTGGGCGAGCATGAAGCCCGCGCAGTTCGACATCGACGAGGACCAGGTCCTCACGGTCCGCGGCGGCGAGGACCTCGAACTCGAGGTCAAGGTGTCCGAGGACTTTGGCGATCGTTGGATGGGCCGGCTGCACCCGATCCTCTTCGATGCGAAGTCGGGCGACCGGCCGGTCAAGATCAAGATCGATGGTAAGAGCTTCCGCTTCCCGCTGCAGGGTGAGGGGATGAAAGGCTCGCGCGTTGAAGCCAGCGTCGACCTGGGAACCATCGAGTTCGGTGAACAAGCGTTGCTGGGTAAGCTGCTCGAGTGGACGGAACGCCCCAGCAAACACGCGATCTTTGAGCCCGCCAAGGTCTCGCTCATCGATGGCAAGATCAGTTACAGCGAGTTCGACCTCGCGGTGGGGAAGGTCAAGCTCCGGCTCGATGGCGAGGTCGACCTCTCCAACGGCCAGATCGTGGACATGGCTGTCCGCGTTCCGGGCGACTCGCTGATCCGCGTGTTTAACGAACTCGAAGGCGTCATCCCGCCCGACGACTACCTGAGCATCCCGATGACCGGCGCGATCCGAAAGCCCGAGTTCGATTCCAAGGGCCTGGGTCGCGAGGTCGCAAGGCTGATCACCTCCGGCCTGATCGATAAGGAAAAAAACAAGCTACGCGATAAGATCCGCGAGGGCATCGGCATCGGGGATAAAGACAAGCCGAAGCCCGATGGCGAGGAAGAAAAACCCGGTGAGGATGAGGCGGAAGAACCCGCGAAGGACCCGGTCGAAGAAGCGGCGGGGGAACTCATCGACGGTGCGCTGGACCTGATCTTCAGACGGCTGAACCGCGACAAAGAGTAGCCGGATTAGAGGAAGCGCTCGGGTACACTGCACGCATGGAACTGGTGCAAGTCGAAAGCTTTGGCGGGCCGGGGGTCTTGAAGCTCAGAACGCAGCCCACGCCCGAGCCGGGGCCGATGCAGGTACGCGTCCGCGTGACGAGCATCGGCCTGAACCACGCGGACCTGATGGGGCGCAAGGGTCAGTACAAGGCATCGACCGGGGAGCCGACGTTTGTACCGGGGATCGAGGCGGGGGGGATTATCGAACAGACTGGCGATGAAGTGGATGCTTCGCGTATCGGCGAGCGGGTCGTACTCGCGCCGAATCTGCCACGGCCGATCGATGGGCCGGATGGCGGGACCTACCGCTCGCACATCGTGATCGACGAGTCGCTCGCGATCATCGCCCCCGATGTGCTCCCGGATGAACAGCTCGGCGCGGTCTGGCTGCCGTATCTCACCGCGTGGGGCTGCTTCGCTTGGAAGGACCAGCTTAGGCCTGGCGAAACCGTCGGCATCCCCGCCGCTTCGAGCAGTGTCGGCCTGGCCGCGGCACAAGCCGTCAAGGCACTCGGCGGTACCGCGATCGGCCTGACCAGCAGCCCCGATAAAGCCGACGCGATCCGCAACCTCGCGGCGTCTCGCTTCGATCACCTCGTCGTCACGCATGACCGCGATGCGGATGGAAACCGGGTCATGCGCCCGTGGCACCGCGAGATTAAAAGCCTGACCGATGGTAAAGGCATCGATGTGTACTTCGACCCAGTCGCGTCAGGCGGGTACCTCTCTACCGAGGCCCGCTCGCTGGCCAGAGGCGGTCGGATCTACATCTACGGGTTGCTCGGCGATCCCGGCCCGGTGGACCTCTCGCCCATGATCATCCGCAACGCGTCGCTGCACGGCTGGGTGCTCGATGAGATCATCAAAGCCGGCGACACCGCCTGGCGTCAGGCGTGTCATGGCATCCTCAAGCACTTCATGGACGGCACGTTCGTGCAGCATATCGGCGGCGTCTATCCACTGAGCGAGGTCCAACGCGCTCACGAAGAGATGGAGCGAGGCCACCACATCGGCAAACTAGTATTAGTTCCATAGCGTGTATCAACGCGGTGTAGCGGGTGGCGCGGAGCGTCCCGCGAGAGTCGTGACAGGTGCTTTGCACGGGACGCTCCGCGCCACCCGCTACGCATGCGCGCAACAGGCCATAGAATCTCGCCATGCAGTACCGCCGATTCGGACGCACTGAACTACAAATGCCTGTCATCTCCACCGGCGGGATGCGCTACCAGGACGGCTGGACCGACAAGCCGCTGAGCGAGGTCGATCCGAAGGTCCACGAGAACCTCGTCGCGACGATCGACCACTCGATCCAGGCCGGCATCAACCACATCGAGACCGCCCGCGGCTACGGCGTCAGCGAACGCCAGCTCGGCACCGTCCTGCCCGGCTACCCGCGTGAAGACCTGATCGTCCAGACCAAGATCGGCCCGGAGGACGACCCCGCCAAGTTCACCGGCAACTTCATGGAGTCGCTCGACCGGCTCAACCTCGACTACGTCGACCTGCTCGCGATCCACGGCATCAATAACGATGCGACGCTCCAGCAATCGATCCGCGAGGGAGGCTGCCTCGATGCGGCGCGGGAGCTGCAACGCCAGGGGCTGTGCAAGCATGTCGGCTTCTCGACTCACGGCCCACTGCGCGTGATCATGGCCGCGCTCAACGCCGACCCACGCGGTGCGCCGAGCGCGTTCGATTATTTCAATGTGCACTGGTACTACATCTTCCGCCGCAACTGGCCTGCGATCGAGCGCGCGACACAGCTGGATATGGGCGTCTTCATCATCAGCCCCTCCGACAAGGGTGGGAAGTTGTACGACCCCTCGCCCGACTGGGTGCGGTGCTGCGACCCGCTGCACCCGATCGTCTTCAACGACCTGTGGTGCCTGGCCCGCCCGGAGGTGCACACGCTCAGCCTCGGCGCTGCCAGGCCAAGCGACTATGACCTGCACGTCGAGGCGGCCCAGCTCATGGACCGTACCGCCGAGCTGGTCCCGCCGATCGATGCGAAGCTGACCGAGATGATGCGGGCGCGGACGGGGCTTGAGCACCCCGAGGGCATGAACGCCGGGCTCCCCGAACCGGAACAAACCCCGGGCGGGCTGAATCTCGAAGTGATGCTCTGGCTGCGGCACCTCGCCGTCGGCTGGGGCATGGAGACCTACGGCAAGATGCGTTTCAACCTGCTGGGCAACGGCGGGCACTGGTTCCCCGGCGTCGCGGTCAACTCGAAAGACCAGATCGATCCGCAGGCGATCATCACCGTTTTGCAAGACTCGCCTTACGCCGACGCGATCCCGAATCTCGCCGCCGAATCGTTTGATCTGCTGGGAGGCGAGAAGGTGAAGCGGGAGAGCGCGGGCTGAGTTCGGTTAAATCAATTGCTCAATAAACAGGCCCAGACTCATGTCAGCCGCGATCCGCCCGATGATGATGAACCAGAACAGCACGCGGAACTCTGTGAAGTCCACATCCAAATACTTCATACAGAGCGTGATCATCACCGTGAGATAGACGGCCCAACTCACATAGATGCCCAATCCGCCTGTCCCCATGGCGATGTCTAAGAGGACAACAACTAAGAAATCTGATTCCTGCGTAAGCAGTGCAATCGCGAAGACTTTGAGCAGCACAGAACCCAGCTCGCCGAAACCCGATCCGAAGAGCCAGACCAATATGAACAAGCCTGCGAACAGCAGGACCGAACCGACCACCGCTCCGTAGGCGGTCGCGATCGATAGGTCGATGATGATGTCGATCCGGTTGCTGTAGAAATCTGTGAACACCGGCGCCATCGGCGCGAGGATCACGTTATTGATCAGCACAAGTGCCAGCCCGATGACGATCAGGATGATTGGGCCCTTGTAGTCCAGCATCCAGTGTGCGGCGTGGGCATCAGCGGCCCGCTCAATCTCACGCTGCTGCTTCTTTGTCAGGCTCCCGGCCGCTTCCTCCGGCTCCGCAGGCGCCGCCGCAACCGCGGTCTCGGTCATCCTGCCTTCTGCCAAATTGAAGCCGCAGTTCATGCACAGCACCGCTCCCTCGCGGACCGGGGCGTTGCATTGCGGGCACTTGAGTGTCTTGGCGCTCGATGCGGCTGCGATAGGTTGAGCGGCGGGCTCTTTGCCCTCATCGAAGTCCAGCTCGTAGGTACCATCTTCCGTGATCGGGTCGGGCGCGGGCTTGATCAAGGCCCCTTCGCCAGGAGCGATGGGCACCTCGAACTCTGCGCCGCAGTGTTTGCAGGGCACCTGCCGGCCGATCAGTTTCGACTGCCAGCGGAAGGCCTTGCCGCAGCTCGGGCAGGTCACGCGTTCCTGTGCGTCACTCATCGCTGAAGTCCCAGTCGTACGACCGCGAGATCACGATGGCCTGGTGCGGATCGTCCTCCATCGTGTTGTGCAGGCCCTCATCCATCGCATCGGAGAACTGGAGCATCATCCAATAGATCAGGCCTAGCAGAACAAGCAGCCCAACCACGATCATCAGCCACTTCTGCTGCCACCACTTGCGTTGGGGTTCGTTCGCCGCGGCGGCGATGCGCTGCTCCTCGCGTCGAGCGGCCTTGGTGGCTTCGCTCACATAGGCCTCCTGGTCGGGGGCTTCGCTATCTGGAGCGGCTTGAGCCTCTGGCTCGTCAGCCGACGTATCGACTAAAGGTGCTACTGGCTGGTGTGTGTCTGGTGCAGCCTCTTGCCCGGTCGTTTGCGGTTTGAACGCAGGCGGGGCAGCCTCGGGCTCGTTGAGCGCATCGAAGTCCAGTTCGTACGTGCCGTCATCGGCGACCGGCTCCGGCGCAATCGCGACGCCTGGCCCCGGAGCATCAGGTATCACAAACCCTTCGCCACACTGTTTACAAGTGACCTGCCTGCCGATCAGGTCCGCCTGCCAGCGGTACCGCTTGCCACAACTCGGGCAGGTGACGCGTTCATGATCCGATACTGACATAACGAGACCCTTTGTGGAGATCGAGTCGGGGTCGATAGTAGCACACAAGTGCCCACCGTTGGTATCCTTACAGGATCATGTTCCTCATGGATGAGTTGATTTGATATGGCTGTCCCCCTCTACGGATTGATCGAGAACAACCAGCCGCACCTTGCCGATTTCCGCGACGCCTTCGCCGAGGTCGCCGACTCGGGCCAGTTCATCCTGGGCCCGTACGTCGCTGAGTTCGAAGAGCAGCTGGCGCGGTACTGCGGGGTCGATCACGCGATCGGCGTCGGCTCAGGAACCGATGCATTGATGCTGACGCTGATGGCTTTCGGCATCGGCCCTGGTGACGAGGTCATCACCTCGCCGCTCTCGTACGTACACACCGCTGGGAGTATCGCCCGCCTCGGCGCGAAGCCGGTCTTCTGCGACATCAACCCCCGGGTCTACAACGTGGCGATCGAGTCGCTCGAGGCCTGCATCACCGAGAAGACCAAGGCGATCGTCCCGGTGCACCTGTACGGGCAGATGGCCAAGATGGACCTCATCATGGACCTCGCCAAAGCGAACGGGGTCAAGGTCCTTGAAGACGGCGACCAGGCGATCGGCACGAGGTTCGGCGACGCGAAGGCCGGCTCGATGGGCGACGCCGGGATCTTCAGCTTTTTCCCAACAAAAAACCTCTCAGCGATCGGCGATGCGGGCGCGGTCGTGACCAGCGACGATGAGCTGGCCGCCAAGGTCCGCAAGATGCGCGTGCACGGGCTCGAGCCCGGATACCGGGTGCGGCACCTCGGCGGCAACTTCCGTATCGATGCTATCCAGGCCAAGGCCTTGTCGATCAAGCTCCCCCACCTCGACAAGCAGATCGAAAGGCGCAGACAACTGGCCGACCGCTACAACCGCCACCTGGAGGACCTGCAGGTCTCGACGCCTGTCGAGGCCGACAAGCGCTACCATACCTATAACCACTACACGATCCGTGTCCGTAGCGGCGGGCGAGATGCGTTGATGGCGCACCTGGATGCCTGCGGGATCGAGTCGCGGGTGTATTACCCGGTGCCGCTGCACCTGCTTGAGTGCTTTACGCACCTTGGCTACCACGAGGGCGAGTTCCCCGAGGCGGAGCGTGCAGCGAACGAAGTGCTCGCGCTTCCTATCTTCCCGGAGATGACCAACGCGCAGCAGGACGAGGTGGTTGAAGGGGTGCGCGACTACTTCCGCGCTGAGTAGCGAGTGGTGTTGTTCGAAGGAGCGGTTGGTATGGTGATCCAGCAAGACAGCCCAGGCAGCAAGCTTACAAGCACGACGCTGTACGAAGGCTTCGACGAGCAGACCGCTCAGGCGTTTGCGCAGCCCGAGTTGGCGACTAATACCAAGAGCGAATCAGGGCCGATTGTTTCGATTAAGAAGCTCTCCAAGTCCTTTGGTTCGACCCATGTGCTCCGCGAGATCGACCTCGATATCGAGCGTGGAAAAACCACGGTGATCATCGGGCCCTCCGGCACGGGCAAGAGCGTCCTGCTCAAGCATATCGTCGGGCTGATGCAGCCCGATGCAGGCGAGGTCCACTTCGACAGTCGTCGTGTCGATGCGCTTGATGAGACGGCGCTCGTCGAAGTACGCAAGCGGATCGGGTTCCTATTTCAGCTCGGTGCGCTGTTCGACTCGATGACGGTGGGGGACAACGTCGCGTTCCCGCTGGTCGAGCACACGAAGATGGATGCCGCCCACCGCGAGGCGTGTGTGCATCGCGTCCTCGGCCTTGTTGGGCTCGAAGGCTACCAGGACAAAAAAACCGCGGAGCTGTCGGGGGGGCAGCAGCGTCGCGTTGCGTTGGCACGTGCTGTAGTGCTTCAGCCGTGCATGGTGCTGTATGATGAGCCGACGACTGGGTTGGACCCGGTCCGCGCGGACCTGATCAATGAGTTGATCCTCGCGCTGACAAAGACGATGGGGATCACGAGCGTGGTCGTGACGCACGACATGGCCAGCGCGGACAAGATCGCCGACCGAATGCTGCTGATGCACGAGGGGCGGATCATCTGCGATGGCACACCCGAGCAGGTACGGCAGGCCGACAACGCGATCGTACAGCGTTTCATCAATGGCCAGGCCAACGCGGAAGACCTCGCCAACATCCGCCGCGCATTTGATCTTACGAGCGGGATCGCATCGCCCGGCAACGCGACCGAGTAAGCCATGGAACGACGAACCCCATCCAGCGAGCGTGGCCGCAACATCATCGTTGGCATCACTGCTCTCGGAGGGTTGGCCGGCTTCATGGTTTTGTTGATTACGTTCGGCTACCTGCCCGCGTTCCTCAACACGCGCTACAACGTCACGGTCTACATGGAGGATGTCGCCAGCCTGCGCGAGGGCAGCCGGGTCACGCTCTGGGGGCAGGAGGTCGGCCGGGTCCAGTCGGTCGGCTTCGCCAAGCCTGGCGACCCGGGCCGGGCGTTCGTGGTGCTCGCGATTGATGAGGGCGTCGATGTGCCAGGCGATGTGCAGGTCCGTGTGGAGACGCCACTGCTCGGCGGTGGCCCGGTAGTGTCGCTGGTTGGGAGCTCGCTTGATGCGCCCTTGCTGGCGAAGGATGGCAACGCCGTGCTGACGAGCAGCCGGGTCGTGGACCCACTGACGCAGCTGGAAGTCGTCAGCGAGGACCTCGCGGAACTGAAGGACACCTGGGTCGGGGTTGGCGAGAACATCAACGAGCTCTTCGGCGGCGATGGCGAGGGCACGCCGTCGCTGCCACGCGTGGTCATGGGCCTGGAAGAGCGGCTCGATGAACTCAAGCGCGTCTTCGCCGGCGCGGAGGCTTGGCTTGGTGACCAACAGCTGCGCGAGGATGTCACCCAGACCGCGGAAAACGCACGCAAGCTCAGCGATACGCTCGAACAGACGGTGGCGTCGCTGGAAGAACGCTACCTTGCACTCGCGGAGTCGGCGGAGGCCCGGCTGGAGACCGTCGATCAAACCTTGGAGACTGCTTCCGAAACGATCAATAGCGCTGCGAACAGCATCGGGGAGATCGAGACCAACTATGTCGCGCTCGCGGACGATGCAGCAAGGGTGGTCTCCGTAATCGATAGGCTGGTCAAACGCGCGGACAGCAAGGACAGCACGATCGGCATGCTGCTCTCGGACCCGCAGCTGTACCACAACCTCACGGACACGGCCGAGCGGATCAAGCTGATGACGGACGAGGCGCGCCTGCTGATCCAGAAGTGGAAGGCCGAGGGCCTGCCGCTGCGCGTCTTTAACTAGACCTTAAGCTTGTGTGGCTAGGCATTCCTGGCTGTTGTCAGGACGTTGCCCTGGATCCAAATTCATACAATAGCCACCGATGAAATACGCGATTGTGATCTTGGGTGGCGCGGCGGATAGGCCCGCTGAGGTGCTTGGCGACAAGACCCCGCTCGAAGCGGTCAAGGCGCCGACGCTCAAGCGCCTGGGCCAGACCGGGCGGATGGGGCGGGCCAGCATGCTACCGGACGCGATCGAGCCCGGTGCCGACAGCGCGGTGATGTCGCTGCTCGGCTACGACACAACCAAGCGCTACACCGGCCAGGCGCCACTAACCGCGAAGGGGCTTAGCCTGGACCTGCCCGAAAGCGCATGGGCGATGCATCTTTCCCTGATTGCGGCGCCGGCGGGCGACCTTGTCGCGTACGACGACACCGCACTGCCCGCCGCCGAGGCGCAGGCGCTAGTGGAGGAGATGCTGCCGCGGCTGGAGCTGACCGATTTCGTGGTGCACTCGGGCCCGGGCGCGATGCATGTGTTGATCGACATGGCTATCGAGGAAGATGGCTTCCGCGATTGGGCACCGGTTGTGAGTGCGCCGCCGAGCGTGATGATGAACCAGCCGATCCGCGAGCACCTACCGATCGGGGACAAGCCGGGCGAAGTGCTTCAGCAGTTCATCGCGCAGAGCGCGGTCGCGTTGGATAACCACGAGATCAACCACGCCCGCCTCGAGATGAACGAGACGCCGGTGACGCATCTTTGGCCGTGGGGCATCGGGCAGTTGCCGACGCTACCGCCATGGCAAAAACGCTTCGGCAAATCAGCGGTGGTGATCAGCAGAGACCCGTCGGTACGCGGTCTCGCGCAGCTCGCCGGGTTGGACGTGATCGACCCGCCCGCAGGGGAAACGATGGAGGGCGGGCTGATCCGAATGAGCGCAGACAGCGTCGAGTCGGTCGAGGCGTACGACCTCGTGCTCGTGCACGCGGACGAGCCCGCGCTGGCCGGGTTGGATGGCAACGTGTCGGACAAGGTCGAGGCGATCCACCTGATCGACGAGCACGTCCTACAGCCGATGGAGCACGCGCTGGCCGCCCGCGGCGAGCACCGGCTGATGGCGACGCCGCTGTATGCCATCCCTTGCGACGACCGGGCCGCCGACCCGATGCCCGTGCCGTTTGTGATCACCGGCTACAAGATGCAGGGCGTCGTCGAGCGCCCCGTGACCGAAGACGCCGCCGCGACGTGTGACCTGCAGGTCGAGTACGGGCACGAACTGATGGAGTTCTTCCTCAAGAGCGGGGTGCGGGGGTAAGGTTTACCGCCCCCAGCCGTACGTCGAGGGCTGCTGCTTGGAACCATCCCATACCGCCTGGGTGCCCATGGCTTGGAGCTGGTCGAGCTGCCGCCGGCCGAGCTTGACGCGGAGCTTGGCGCCGTCGTTGGTGTAGTCGCGGTCGAGGATGATGGCACGTGTTTCAAGGTAGTGCAGGGTCTTGCCGTCGTTGTGCGGAACGAACATGTCCAGCTCGCGGGTGGTGCCGCGGGAGGCCTCACGCACGGCTTCGACGACCTTGTCGATGCCGACGCCGGTGAAGGCGCTGGCGGGGATGGACCCGGGGATCTCGCGGGTGAGCATGAGCACCTCTGCGTTGTTCTCAAGCTTGTCGGTCTTGTTGAGCACGACCAGGCGCGGGTTGTCTTTCGCCCCGATGTCGTCGAGCACCTCGCTGACGGTCTCGTACATCCGCTTGGCGTTCGCATCCGCGGCGTCGATGATGATCAGCAAGAGGTCTGCGTTGACAGCTTCTTCGAGCGTCGCTTTAAACGATGCGACGAGGTGGTGCGGCAGGTTGCGGACGAAGCCGACGGTGTCCGAGAGCATGACCTGGTCGCCGTCGCCGAGCTTCCACAGCCGGGTTCGGGTCGAGAGGGTGGCGAAGAGCTTGTCGTCCGCGTAGGCGCCGCCCTCGGTGACGGTGTTGAAGAACGTGGACTTGCCCGCGTTGGTGTAGCCGACGAGCCCAACGGTGAAGTGGTCGATGTTGCGCGCGGCGACCTCGCGGGTCTTACGGGCCTGGACCTCGGCGATCTCGCGCTTGAGCTGGGCCTTCTTGCGCTGCACGATCCGGCGGTCGATCTCGAGCTGCTGCTCACCCGGGCCGCGGGTACCGATGCCGGTCGGTGAGCCGCCGACGATCCTTTCGAGGTGCGACCACATCGCCCGCAGCCTCGGGTAGGTGTACTCGAGCTGGGCGAGCTCGACCTGCAGCCTCGCCTCAGAGGTCTTGGCCCTTGCCGCGAAGATATCCAGGATCAACTCGCTGCGGTCCAGCACCTTGCACTCGACGCGCTCCTCGACCTTGGCGATCTGCGACGGGCTCAGGTCGTTTTCGAAGAGCACGACGTCCGCGCCATGGAACGCGACCATCTCTTTGAGCTCCTGGACCTTGCCCTTGCCAAGGTAGGTCGCCGAGTCGGGCTTGCCGCGCTTCTGCATCAGCTCGTCGACCACTTCGGCCCCGGCGGTATCAGCGAGCGCGCGGAGCTCACCCAGCGGGTCGTGCGGGTCAAGCCCATCGTTGGGCAGCAGGACGCCGACGAGCACCGCCTTCTCCTGAGCGACGGCCATGGATTGTTCGCGTTGTCCGAGTTCCAAATTCGAGCCCTTGCCAGCGTTTTATCATCGGTGGGTGTTCGGCCTATCGGTTTCTTTCCTTTGAACACACAGGACGGATTAGTGTAGCGGAGTCATGGTGACTGGAAATATCCCGTCCGCCGGAACCCCAAATGGTGTGGGTTGCTTCGGCCTTGTGCTGATGACTGCAATCAGCCTGCTGTTTGGTGGCTTGTTCTTGTGGGTGATGTGGGCAGCGAGTAACGGATTTTAAGAGTGCCTGATTAGAATCAATGCACCAACCCACTAAAACCTGTTAGATACGGGGTCGCTTCACCGCGATGCGCCGAGTCAAGGGCTGCTTGCGGACCCACGCGACGAACTTGGCGATCTCGGGGTGCTTCGCGAGCGACTCGATCGTGTTGTACGACTGCTCCAGTTCCTGCTCGGTCAGGATCGCGTGCACGGTACTGTGGCAGGGACGACACAGCATCGCAATGCGGCTCTTCATCTCTTCGCGCTCAAAGCGGACCTGGGCGGAACGCCGGCGGTGGCGCTTGCGCGGGATCAGGTGGTGGCGGGTGAGCTCTAGCCCGGTGCGGTGACAGAGTTCACAAGCGGGTTGCGTGTCCGGAGCTTCCATCCACGGAGTGTACGCACGCGGGGCTCAATCGTCATTGAGCGCATCGCTCAACGCCTGCAGCGGATCGGCGGGCTCTGCGGACTCGGGCCTCTCGTCGCGCATGATGATCGCGATGAGCTGGCGCATCTGCCGGATCAGCGCCGGGTAGTCCGAAACGCGGTGGTCCGCTTCGATCGCCATCATGTTCTGCACGAGCCGCCCCGTGTCGGCGCTGAGCAGCGAGTTGTACTGGCAGGGGTCTGGCGGGGGGATTTTGAAACGACGCAGCACGATGTCGCGCGGCGAGGCGCCTTTTTTCTTAAAAGGCGGGTCGCCCGTGAGCATGTGGAACAGCGAAGCGCCAAGCGAGTAGATATCCGCGCGGTGGTCGGCGACCTGGCCCCGTGCGATCTCGGGCGACATGTAGTACGGGCTGCCCACAACCTTGCCGTCTTTCTGCTTGCTCACCTGCTCGGCAAGGCCGAAGTCGATGAGCTTGGCCTTGCCCTCGCGGTCGAGTAGCAGGTTGCCCGGCTTCACGTCCCTGTGCAGCAGGCCAAGCTTCAGCCCGGCGTACAGTCCCTGGGCGCAATCGATGGCGATCTCGATGGCGTGAAGTTCGTCGATCGGGCCGTCATTTTGGATCATGCCCAGCACAGAGCCGCCCTCGACGAGTTCCATGATGATATAGGGCTGGCCCATGTCCTCGGACATCGCGTAGACCTGAGCGACGCAGGGGTGGTTGATCGAGCCTTGGACGCGGGCCTCGCGGAGAGCCCCCTGGTACAGGCCGTCGTCCTTGGAAGGCGGGGCGGAGACGATCTTCAGGGCAACCTGCCGGGCCAGGACCTCGTCGTAGGCCTTGTAGACCGAGCCCATCGCCCCGGCAGCGAGTCGTTTGAACAGGAGGTACTGTCCAATTTGACAAGGCACCTCAAACCGGGCCCCACACTCCGGGCAGGCCTGGTTGGAAAGGGGCTTGTAGACCGTGATATCGATGTTGTGTGTACAGCTCGTGCAGGTGATCTGCTTGATCCGGTTAACCCTGATTTCACGGTTGTCGGGGGGCACTACACGCTCCAGATAGGTCGTACTGTCATTTTAACGCCATTTCCTGCATCTGCGAGAAATGTTAAACGTTTGATGCGTTTGCCTTGGGGTTGCACGCTTTTCTAGCCGTGCTAAACTATTCGGCCCGCTACGGCTTGTGCCAGCGACATTTAAGCCACGCAAAGCCCCCAACAAGGGACCGATCATGCCCCGCGTCTGCGAATTTACCGGCAAGAAGACGACCACCGGCAATACCTACACCACCCGCGGTAAGGCCAAGTACCTCGGCGGGGTCGGTACCAAAGTCACCGGCAAGACGAAGCGGAAGTTCAAGCCAAACATCCAGACCGTCAACGCGGTGATGGAAGACGGCAGCGTCCGCAAGGTCAAGGCGTCGACCCGAGCGATCCGCAACGGCCTGGTCACCAAGCCGCTCAAGCGTCGCTACGCCTACAAGCCCGATGCGGCCCAGCAGCCCTGAGACAACTTATCGCCGGGCAGGCTAATCCCGATTGACTTGCCGGTTTTTTGTGCTTTAATTTAGATAGCAGACAACGCCACTCCCCGTCGGGGGCCCCGACCGACGACATGCCTGAGCCACTCAGGATCGGTCGAACCAACGCCCCGGCAGCCCAAAACAAGAGCAGACAGACTCGGCAGCGTTCTTTCTTTCTGAAGGAGAAGGACAAGCCCGTCGCCTCGTGCGCCACGGCACCAACGCCTGACCGCCGCGTCTATCTATTTGGAACGACTATGAACCCCTCGGGCAACAACGACCGCGAACGCGTGCTTGGCGCAACCGACATCGTCCGGTTGATCGGCGAGCATGTGCAGCTGCGCCCGAAGGGCCGGGAGTTCGCCGGGCTGTGCCCGTTCCACGACGACAAGAACCCGTCGATGCAGGTGAGCCCGCAGAAGCAGATCTACAAGTGCTTCAGCTGCGGGGCGGGTGGCACCGCGTTCGACTTTGTCATGGAGTACCACAAGCTCAGCTTCCCCGAGGCGATGAAGATGCTCGCGGACCGAGCGGGCGTCGAGCTGACGCCGTTCAAGCCCGGCAAGGGCGGTTCGGCACCGGACCCGAAATCCTCGGACCGTCGCAAGCGGCTGTTCGCGGTCAACGAACTCGCCTTAGTGTTCTTCCAGTCGCAACTGCAGTCTGCAGCGGGCGAACAGGCGCGGGACTACCTCGCCAAGCGCGGTGTTACCGGTGAGATGATCGAGCGGTTCCAGCTTGGCTATGCGCCGCACAGCTGGCACGCGCTTTCCGAAGAGATCACTGCCAAGCGGCTCGACAAGCCGGCATTCGAAGCCGCGGGCTTGGTCGCCAACGGTAACCGCGGTCTGTACGACAAGCTCCGGCACCGGCTCATCTTCCCGATCGCTGACGAGACGGGCCGGCCGATCGCGTTTGGCGGTCGAACCCTGCCCGGCAACGAACTCGACGACCCGACGATCGATGCCAAGTATCTCAACAGCCCCGAGACGCTGCTGTTTAACAAATCGCGCACGCTCTATGGGCTGGACCTCGCCAAGCGGGCGATCATCCAGAGCAAGACCGCGGTCATTGTCGAGGGTTACACGGACGTCATCGCCTGCCACCAGCACGACCGGTGCAACGTGATCGCCGCGCTGGGCACCGCGTTTACTGCGGAGCACGCGACCAAGCTCCGCCGTCTCTGTGAAAAGGTCGTCCTCGTATTCGACGGCGACGCGGCGGGGCACAAAGCCGCGGACCGCGCGGTCGAGGTGCTCCTCACCAGCGAGATCGATGTCCATGTCGTCATCCTCCCGCAGGGCCAAGACCCCGATGAGCTCCTCGCTCAAGAGGGCGGCGAAGCTGCGTGGGACACGCTGATCAGCACGGCCCCCGATGCGATGCAGTACCTGTTGTCCCAATTTGAAAACGATCTCGTTCAAACCACGACGATGGCCGGCAAGCAGGACGCCGCGACGTCATTCCTGACCCGGCTCGCGCGTCACGACATTGTGTCTATGCCCGGCATCCGGCGAGCGCTCGTGCTTGCCAGGCTTGCACAGCTGCTGCACATGCCCGAGCACGAGGTGCTGGCAGAGCTTAAACGGCTCAAGCCGCGCGAGTTCACGCCGGTGATCCCGCCTGTGGTTGAAGAGCAACCCGTGGTGGATGGACCGGTAATGGATGAAAGTGGGTCTTTTGATGCAGAAAACCCGAACTTTGGAAGGCCTGAAGGCGATTCGTCGTCTAAACTTCGGGCACTCGCATCGGCCGAGCGTCAGCTCATCGCCTGCCTGTTGCGTGATAACAGGCTGTTCGACTCGGCGATGCCGGACGGTGCCGATTTTTGCGAATCGGTGCCCCCGGGGGACGTGGCCGGCGAAGGAGCCCGGGTTTACCAACTGCTGCACGACCGCTTTGCGGACGGAGAGCAAGTGACGCTGCTCGGCCTGCTCTCGGAGCTGGCCGAGCGAGGCTGGGACAACGAGAGGCGCTGGCTGACCCGCGCGGATGTCGAGCTGGACCCACTGATCAGCGACGACCCCGCCAAACTCAAGCGTCTGTTTACCGAGGCCGCCCAAGCCCTGATGAAACACCAACGCCGACTGGTGTTTGAACAAGACCGCCGCTCGCTCGTCGCGACCGGTGAGAAACCCAACGACCCCGTCGCCGCCGCGCTTGAACTGGCCGGACATGCCCAGCGCCTCGCCCAGCAGCGCCGCGACGAACAGGACCCCGGCCGCATCGCACGCGGCGGCAACTAACCACACCACCCACAACGTATCAAGAAGCCGAGGCAACACCCAAGGCTGCATACTTCGGAGACCGATCCTTGCAACAAGACACACTCAACCCCGCGGTATTCGAGCTGCTCGAGCACGGCAAACTCGCCGGCTTCATCACCTTCGATCAGCTCAACGCCTCCCTGCCCGACCGCTACGTCGAGCCCGACATCCTCGACGAGCTGCTGGTTATTCTGCGCGAGACCGACATCGAGATGGTCTCGGCGATGGCGCTGCCCCTGAGTAAGCGCCCCTACGACAAAGAGAAGCTGGGCCTAAAGGTCGAGGTCGCGGCCGAGAAGCAGGAAGAAGCCGTCGAAGAAGAAGCCGACAGCGTCGTTGATGAGGCCGTGCCCGCCCAGGCGGATGGCGATGACGAGGCGGCCGACGAGGACGGCGAGACCGAGATGCTTACCCCCGAGCAGGCCCGCGCCGAACTCGCCGCCGCGCTCGCCGAGCCCAGCGCGAAACGTATCGACGACCCGGTCCGCATGTACCTCACGCAGATGGGCGAGATCAGCCTCCTGACACGGGATGAAGAGATCCGCCTGGCAAAGAAGATCGAGATGTGCCGGTACCTGTTCCGCCGCAAGGTGCTCATGAACGACTACTCGATCGCGCAGTGCGTTGAGATCCTGGACATGGTCCACGCCGGCGACCTGCCGTTCGACCGGACGATGAAGATCTCGACCGCCGAGGAAAACGCGAAAGAGAAGATCGCCACGCGTATCCCCAACAACCTAAAGACCATCAAGAAGCTCTTAGATCTCAATCGTGAGCTGTGGGAGCAGATGGAGACCGAGGAGCTGACGGACGACCAATACGACGCGGTCCACGCCGAGATCCGCCAGCGCCGCCGGAAGATGGCGACGCTGATCGAGGAGTGCTCGCTGCGGACGTCGCGTGTCCAGCCGATGCTCAAGAAGCTGACCTCGATCAGCCGGAAGATGAACGAACTCGTCGCCGAGCTGGAGAAGGCCGAGGAGAACCCCGACCGTTTTGACCCGGAAGACGTGATGGTGATGGAAGAGGAGCTGTCGGGCCTGCGCTCGCTGGTCCTCGAAGAGCCGGAAGAGCTCGAAGAGCGTGTCGCCGATGTCCGGCTGGTCTTTGACGAGTACGAAGCGGCCAAGCGGGACCTGTCCGGCGGTAACCTCCGCCTCGTCGTCTCGATCGCCAAGAAGTACCGCAACCGCGGCCTGTCCTTCCTCGACATCATCCAGGAGGGCAACACCGGCCTGATGCGTGCCGTCGACAAGTACGAGTACAAGCGCGGCTACAAGTTCTCGACCTACGCGACCTGGTGGATCCGCCAGGCGATCACCCGCGCCATCGCCGACCACGCCCGCACGATCCGCATCCCGGTCCACATGATCGAGACGATGAGCAAGCTGCGCAACATCCAGAAGCACCTGCTCCAGGACCTCGGCCGCGAGCCCACCATCGAGGAGATCGCCGAAGCAGCAGACATGCCCGTCGTCGAAGCCCGCCGCGTGATGAAGATCAGCCGGCACCCCATCTCGTTGGACCGCCCGGTCGGCGAGTCGGAGGACAGCTACTTCGGGGACTTTATCGAGGACGAGGCCGCGAGCAACCCGACCGACGCCGCGACCAGCGACATGCTCAAGCAGCGTATCGAGTCGGTGCTCAAGACCCTGACCTACCGTGAGCGCGAGATCATCAAGCTCCGCTACGGGATCGGTGATGGCTACACCTACACCCTCGAAGAGGTCGGCCGGATCTTCAAGGTCACCCGCGAACGCGTCCGCCAGGTCGAGGCCAAGGCCATCCGCAAGCTGCAGCACCCGGTGCGCAGCCGCAAGCTCGCCGGCTTCATCGACGGCGAAGAGGAAGAAATCCTGCAATAGGCGGTTGCAGGCGAAAGGCAAACGCGATCAAACGGGTCCGGCCTATGGCTGCACGATGCCGCATGCGCCTCGCGCTAGAGGATGTTGTAGCCGAAGTGTGTTGCAAGGCCCGCATCTAAGGAACGGTTGATGATCTCGATTGCTTTTTGAGTCAGGTCCTCTTTCCACCTCTCGTTGAGGTAGTAATCGCGGTAGTACTTGTTGTCTTTATCGGCTTCTTTTGTTGATTGATCGAAATTGATAAAAATGTTAGACCGCTTGTTGATCCCGCCTTTTTCTGAGATTTGATTGATAATCCATTCGGGGTCTTCAAGTATTTTTTCAGTCGTGGTGAGTAGTGATTTGTCTTGACCTAAGGAAAAGTACGACCTGTTTTTTACATTCCACAACTCGATCGGATTGGCTTGATCGCCGATGTTGTCCCGGCCTATGGTTTTCCATTCAGATTCTAAGAACGCTTCAAAGCTTAGATCAGAGGCGCCGCGGAAATGGTAGGGCTTACGATAGAGAGAAAGGAGCCACGAGTATGGGTTTTTCGTGATCGTTATATAAGTCGAAACCTTTGTAGCAAGCGAATGCTTGCTGATTTTATTGTAATCAACATAGGTGTGTTTCCACCCTAAATTGCGGCGTGCGGTAAGCTTGAAGTACACGTCACGCACGGCTTCTTTTCCGGGTAAATACCGCTGAGCACGCATGGCGTACGGGGGGACCGTGCCGGGGATTTCAAACGCGTCAAGATTAAGTGCAATGAGTTGGCTTAGATAGTTTGTATTCGTGTTTCTTTCTCCATAAATCTTGACCATTGCCATGCTGTGTTCCTGCCTGTAAAGGCACTGGATTGATGCAGAATTCTTTATCGTGGTAATTGTGTTATCCGACCCATGTGTTAGAATACCTAGAGAGATTTATACCTGCAATTCAAATCATCGATTGGTACTGCTTTGACTCCCCGTTTTGTGTGTAGAGGGGCCGGCTACGCCTACACCCTCGAAGAGGTCGGCTGGATCTTCAAGGTCACCCGCGACGCGTCCGCCAGGTCGAGGCCAAGGCCGTCCGCAAGCTGCGCACCCGGTGCGTAGCCGCAAACTCGCCGGCTTCATCGACGGCGAAGAGGAAGAATCCTCAAATAAACCAATTGGGAGAAGGGGTGCTTAACGGCACCTCACGGAGGAGGCGCCGGCCCGTGCGAATCAGTTCGTGTACGGGCCGGTTTTTCATTATCGCTTCTGCTTAAACAGCCACGCCCACATCGCCTTGTCGCCGTAGGCGCGGTCCCATGAGTTATGGCCGACGCCTTCGTAGATGGTCAGCTTCGCGTGCTCGCCGTTGATCTGGTTCATGGCCTTGACCATGCGGGTCGATTCATCGACGGGGATGACCTTGTCCGCGTCGCCGTGGAAGACCCACATCGGCAGCTTCGAGAGTATCTTAGCCTGGTCGCGTGTCCCGCCGCCGCAGATCGGCACGGCCGCGGCGAAACGCTCGGGCGCCTTGGCCGTTAGCGCGAACGTGCCGTACCCGCCCATCGACAGGCCGGTCACGTAGATGCGGCCCTTGTCGACGTTGTGCTCCTTCTCCACCTTGTCGATGAGCGCGAGCAGCACACCGGTGTGCTCGGTCCACCAGGTGCCCTCCGGGCACTGCGGCGAGACGACGATCGTGCCGAAGTCGTGCCCCTGCTCGACCATCTTCGGCGGGCCGTGCTTCTTCACCTGTTCCAGGTCCTCCCCCCGCTCGCCCGCGCCGTGCAGGAACAGCAGCAGCGGCACCGCGTCGCCGTCTTTGTCGTTCGGGTCGTAGCCTTCGGGCAGCGCGATGAGGTAGTCCAGCGACTTGATCTCTTTGATCTCGATCTCAACCTCGACGCGGTCTTCCTGATGGGGCATGGCCAGGGCCTGAAACGAGATCAACAAGGTGAACGATAGAGCAAGGGGATTGCGCATGCCAATAGTCTAGTTGCTTGGGTGCCACACTGCGCCCCGAAGGGCGCTGTGTGCAAGCCCTCTGAAATGATTAAAGAGCAGTTCGCACACAGCGCCCTTCGGGACGCAGTGTGGCACCCGGCCGGCGCCATTCACACGAGGCGGGTGCCACACAGGAGGCCGCAGGCTCCTGTGTGCGAATCGTCTTGGATAAGTCTTAGACAACCCGCACACAGCACCCGGCGGGCTGCTGTGTGGCACCCGGCACCCGGCGAAGCGAACCCCCGGAACGATTCAACTTGACTTGTCTGAGCACGAAGCGTGAGCGAGTGACCCGAATCTTCTGCGACTTGTGGTCACTCGCTCACGCTTCGTGCTCTGATTAAGCCATCTTGAACTCAGCCTTCGCCTTGCTCCCGGCGGGTGGCCAGGGCAAGGGAAAGCTCCCTCCATTGATCAGTTCTCATTCGTTGATTGCAAGGCTGCCAAGGGCTTGGCAGCCTTGACCGGTATGCAGGTGTTTGGCGGTCTTTGTGCCGCCTAAATGCATTGCAGAAGCCGTTGCAACACTGTGTTGGTGTCCCAAAAACACCTTTTATGCGCACAAGTTCCACCCTGCCAAACGGGTTTGGCAGTCTTGGCCGACGCCTTCGGTAAAAAACCGATTGCCTCTGCTGACAACCAGGGCCGCTCACGACCCTTCCGGGGGGGTGGGGCCGAGGACGGCGGAGAAACTGACGGCGACACTGGACGATCCCAATCGCTTTGCCACGGGCAAGCAGGTGGGCTTGCTACCTGGGCCTAATTAAGCCGCGTCGCGGAGCGTGTCCGGCAGGGACTCGACGCCCTTGAGCAGGGTCGCGCGGTAGTGGGCGCTGCCCAGCCACCAGGGCCGGCGGAGCAGTTGTTGCCAGAGGAAGGTCCGGCCGGTGCTGTCTTGGCACTCGGCCTCGGCCAGGGCGTAGATCCGGCGGCGCTCGTCGCAGTTGCGCCAGAGCTGGTAGCGCTGCGGCAGGCTCAAGTGGTTCGCATAGCTCTCGGCGGCCTCGATGTACTCGTTGCCTTTGGCCAGCGTGACGGGCACGGCGCTGGGGATGCCGCTGTCACGGACGGCGGTGAAGGTCAGCGTCGATAACTCGGGCCAGACGCCGGCGGCGAGGAAGCGCGCCGCGATCTCAAAGCCCCAAGCGTACTGCAGGTCGGTCTGCAGGCCGTTGTAGTCCTCGAAGAGTTCACGCCGGAAGAAGCTTGATGACATCGGCAACAGGCCGGTGTCGTGCATGAGGTAGGACGCGAGCGAGGCCGGGCACGACGGGGTCAGCGAACCGAGTGATTCGTCGAGCGGGCCGATCTTGTGGGCGCTGCCAACGAGCCACTTGGGCTTGTCCTCGCGTGTCATGCGTTTGACCGCGTGGTCGATCGCGCCGGGCAGCAGGATGTCGTCGGCGGCGAGGATGCAGACGATCTCGCCGGTCGAGCGGACTAGTCCCGCGTTGACCGCTTCGGCCGGGCCGGAGTCCCACTCGCTGTGCCAGTAGGCCAGATCGTCGTCGTACATCGAGAGGATGTCGACGCTGTCGTCTTCGCTGCCGCCGTCGAGGACGATGAGTTCGAGGTTGTCGTAGCCCTGGTCGAGTGCGGAGCAGATAGCCTGCTCGACGAACTGGCCGTGGTTGAGGCAGGGGATGATGACGGAGACGCGTGGCTGATGAGGTTCGGTTGACATCGCGGGGTCCTTGGGTCGTTGCGGTGTGCGAGGAGGGTTCGCAAGTGCAACGTCGGCCCATTCAGGACGCGGATGAAGCGCCTAACCGGAATAATCCGCACCTTTTAACATCGCCGATAATGATGAGGCTGATGGCATTGTTAGAGCACGAAGCGCAAGCGAGTGCCAACGATTTGATCTAACGATTGCCATTCGCTGGCGCTTCGGCTCTGATCAAGCGGCCAGGCGGGCTTGCGTCTGTATGCCCGCTTCGAGCCCAAGCGCCTGCAGGTAGCGGTCGACACAGTCGGCCCAGGTGTAGCTCGCCGCGCGTAGCCTTGCGACGCAGCCCATCTCCTCCCCGATCTCGGGGTTCATCGCCATGAGCAGTAGCTTCGCGCCGAGCTCAGCCGGGTCGTGCGGGTCGACGACGTAGCCGGTGACGCCGTTATCGATGAGTTCTCTGCTGGCGGTGTAGACGGGCGTGGTGCTGGTGAAGTCGGCGGCGCGGGCGAGGGTGGGCAGCCCGTGCGCGTGGGCCTCGACGATGACGTTGCCGAAGGTCTCGAAGCGTGAGGGGAGTACGAGGGCGTTCATCGCGGCGTAGGCGGGTGTGGGGTCTTCGAGGTCGCCGGTCCAGATGGTGTGCGGCGCGAGGCCCGCGTCTTTGACCCACTGCTGGGCCTGGGTGAGCCCGTCGCCGCCGCCGACCATGAGCAGTCGGGCTTGGTCGGGCATGGTCTGTGATTTGAGGGCGTTGAGCAGGAACGGCAGGTCCTTGCACGGGTCGCCGGGCCTGCCGACAAAGCCGATGACGAAGTGCTGGTCGGTCAGGCCGAAGCGCTGCCTGAGGCATTCGGTGGGTGCGGGCAGCGATGCCGGGTTGGGGATGACGAGCGTGTTGGGGCGTGGGCCGTAGTAGTGCTGGTGCTGCTGGAGCAGGTTGTGCGACTCATCGATAACGGTCGCGGCGTGCTGGTAGGCGTACCGGTCGAGCCTGCGGGCGAGGTAGGTCCGGCCAAGCGGCGCCATCTCGGGGATTGTCCGCGCGACATGTGTCAGCCCGTCGTAGCAGAAGACCGGCCTGTAGAGCAGCCGATCGGCAAACCCTACACGGATCACAGCTGTCGCGGCGGTCGGTTCGTTGGCCCAGATGATGTCGCTCGGCGGGGCCTTGGCTAACGCTTGTTTCCACCAGCGGACCTGCAGCAGTTCACCCAAGCGCCACAGCCGGCCCATCTCAACGGGCTGGTGGCGCTGCACGGTCAGGCCCCCGCGGGCTTCTTCGAAGACAGGCGCGTTGTCGTGTTGCTCGCTGATCACGTGGGCGTGCACCCCGCTGTCGGCGAGGCCATTGGCGAACTGCCAGAGCACGCGCTCGAGCCCGCCGAAGCGTTGCGGCCAGAACAAGCGGTTCATGATCGTGATGCGTGGGGTGTGTGTCATGCGGCGTCCTTGTGAATCGAGATGGGCGAAGCCGAGAGGGATGGATCGATGAACACACCGTCGCGTTGGCAGCGGGGCATCGCGCGTTCGTCGTAGAGATGGTTGAGGCCGAAGCATGAGAGCATGTCGAGCATCGCATCGATGTGTTTTGGTTCAACTTGCTTTTGCCAGTCCGCGATGAGGTCGCCGCCCTGAAGGATCGCGGAGTCCCGGCGGAAGTGGGCGGAGCGTTGTCGGGCGATGTTGTGGATATTGTTTGGAACAGGTCGGTCGAGGAAGGTAAACAGCCGAGCAACTTCTCCATCAAAATCCTGACACAGGTCCTCGTATCGCAGCAGGTGCGCATCGCCTTGAGAAAGCTCGCGTAGGGGTATCAGGTTCTCGATGCACCACATCGCGAGGTGCTTCTGCCAGGGGTCTTGTGATCGCTCAGCCCGTTCGATCACACCGCGATACGGCTCGAGGTGGTCCCGCACTAGTCCGGGCTGGGCGAGCAGTTGATCCAGGTGCGTGTCCCACTGCAGCTTCACACGGGAGTGCACCACAGCGCAGGGGTGCCGCATCGCGAAGAGCAGCTTAACCTCTGGGCAGTGGTTGTTGATCCAGCCGAGCATCAGGTTCGTGCGGATCGCCTTGATGAGCCGGCCTTGTGGAAACGTCTTTCGGTTGTACTGATCTGTCCAACGCGAGCGGACCCGGCCTTCGAGTAATGCACGGATTTGCTCGGTCGATTCGTTCTTGCCTTGATTGGCACGCAGATACCGCATCGCATGCCAGTCTTTCATTTGACGGACCTGCTGCGGGTGGAAAGGCTCGAAGAGATCGCGGTACGCGCCGCCGTGGTGGATGATCTGGCTCATCCAGGTCGTGCCGCTTCGGCCTGAGCCAGCGAGCAGGACGGTGCCCGACAGGCCGTGCGTGTCCCAGTGCAGCATGCCGCGCGCGATCGCGAGCTCTTTACCGACTCGTTTCGCAGCTTGTTGCAATCGGTAGGGCATCATGCGGCGCTGGACTCGTCCGAGGAAGAGGGCATGGGCTTGTGGATCAGCGCGTTGGCGCGTTTGAGGATCGGCCAGACCGGCCGGATCAGCGGCTGTGCCTTGAACCGGCGGGTCCTGAGGTTCTCGTACTGCTGCTTAAACAGCCTGGTCGAGGTGTAGAAGGTCTGCTCGTACCGGCAGGCCCGCGCGGCCATCATCGCGGCGTGCCGGAAGCGCAAGAGGTCGTCGGCGGTCACATGCAGGTCCTCCGGCTTGCGGACGAGATCGAGCAAGCGTCGTCCCGCGGCCGGGTCGGTGCCGGGCAGCAGGCGGTCGATGAGCGCGTTGCGGAGCTGGTAGAAACGCTTGCCGTGATCATCCCCCCAACCTGCGGTCGTGGCGTCGTCATGAACCCGGTAACCCAGCAGCGGCTGGTCGAGCGTGGCGAAGCGGACGATCAGCGCCATACGGACCCAGAGGTCGTAGTCTTCGTTGCCCGGCGGGAGGTCGCGGTAGTTGCCAGCTTCGAGCACGGCCGATCGCCGCATCATCACGGTGGGGTGGCTGACCGGGTTGGTGAACCGCAGCGCCCAGCGGATCTCCGCGTCCTTGCTGGGGTGGTTAGTGAGGACCTGTCTGCTGTCCAGGCGGCGCATCTGCGTGCCGAGGACCCCGACCTTGCGGTGGTTGCAGAGGTACTCGACCTGCCGGGTGAGCCGGTTGGGCTCGGCGTGGTCATCCGCGTCGATCCGCGCGAGCAACTCGGTCTGCGCGTTGACGGTGAGTTGAGCAAGCGCTCGGCCGAGCCCGATACGCTGCGTGCCGATGATCCGGCCGTTGATCTCTCGGCCGATCCATTTGCGGAGCAGCTCGGGCGTGCCGTCGCTTGAGCCGTCGTCCCATACATAGACGGTGTGTGCGTTGGCGGGGTAGTCCTGCTCGGCGATGGAGATGAGGGCGCGTTCGAGGTAGCGCTCGCCGTTGCGGACGGGCAAGAGCCAGGTGACACGTGGGGGCATGGTTGGTCTCCTTACGCGGCCTTGCGTGGTTGGGGTTGCGCGGGTGTAACACCTGCCTGCTCAAAGATCGAGGCAAAACGTGCGGCGTATGTGTGCTCGGCGAGCGTGCGTCGGTAGCCCTGGCCGGCGATCGCTGTACGCTCGTCTTCGTGCTTCAGGTAGTATCGGACGCGCTGGACCAGGTCGTCGACCGAGTCAAACGTCGCGCAGTCAAAGCCCGGTTCAAGGTAGCGGTGCAGGTCCTCGGCGGGCTGTGTCAGCAGGAACCCGCCACACGCGGGGACTTCGAAGACCCGGCCCTTGATCTGGCGTGGTGTGGTCGGCGACTTTTTCGCGACGCGTTGCTTGTCCCACGCGGCGAGGCGCTGAGCGCCCGACCACACGCGCCAGAGCGCGGGCTTGTCACGCAGCGCTGTGATCGGGTGTGAGACCGCGAGCGCTTCCAGTTTCGTGCGCGTGCTGCTGGACGCGTCGGCGAAGTTCAGGTTGATCCTGCTCTGGCTGAACACGCGGATCATCTCGTCTTGTGTGATCTTGCCTGTTGGCCAGCCGTTACCCCAGGCGTCGGCCTTGATGCCGGCGCGTCTTAATGCCTCGATCGCCTCTCGCCGGATGCCGTAGGGCTGGCCGACGAAGGTCACATCGTAGCGCGGGACCTCGTAGTTGGGTTTGTAGAGCGTGTGGTTTGCGCCCCACTGGCTCTTAATCACGTTGGTTAGGCCGTGCTCGTGGTAGCGATGATACGCGCGCTGCGAGGTGGTGACGACGTAGTTGAAGCAGGGCGTCCAGCCCAGCGCGTGGCTGTCGAATTGCCAGTGGTCGTCGCAGAACCAGTTAATCGTCGTCGTGTTGGTCTCTTCGGTGATCCGCCGCATGGTGCGCTTGCTGATGAGGTCGCGGCGGACGACGCCGAAGAGAATGTCCGGCTGCTCGCTGAGAACGATCGACTCGAGCTTACGATTCGCCTGGGCCCGCCCGAGCGTTTCGATCTCTGTGGGGTAGTCGAAGTAGGTCACCCCGTGGCCCATCGCGACGAGGGATTCATAAAAATTGAAATGCTCAAAGCTCAGCCCGTTGGATGGGTTGCCGAAGTCGTAGCGTTGGGCGAGGTAGAGGATGCGCATGGTTTGGCCTATCAGGCCGCCTTCTTGTTGGTCTGTGCCTTCTTCGTCGCGCTGACGTGTAATCCGAATGCGAGGTACTCCGATGACCCGCGGTCGCTTTGCTCGAGATTGGACAACCCGCGGAGCAGCACTCGTGTCGCGAGACGCGTTAGCCAATTCGGGCGCGAGTTAGCGTACTTCTCCGCCATCTGTGGGATACGCCGGACTTCCTGGGCGATCGACGCGAAGTAGCTGCCGTTGGTTTCGATGATGTCGATTCCCATTCCCAGCTCGCTTAGATGCTTCTCGTAGAAGTAGCGGTTAAAGCCGGTGCAGAAGTGGTATGGCGAGAAGTGCGTGTTGCTCACGAACGGCGCGGTCAGGATCAACCGGCCGCCGGGTCTGAGCACTCGCGTCAACTCGCGCAGCGCAGCGACCGGGTCGGGCACGTGCTCGATCACTTCGGTACACAGCACTGCGTCGAAGCTTGCGTCGGGCACCGGGATGCCGGTGATGTCGCTGACCAGGTCCAGGCCTTGGTTGTCCCAGTGTTTGATCTGACCGCCTCTGCCGTCGCCTGCCCCGTCGTATTCGGCGAAATCGTGCGCGACGTAGTCGAGGTGATCGCACGCGGCGCGGTACGGCTGCATCCCCGCGCCGGCGTCCAGCAGACGTACCCCCGCAGGCACAGCAGACAGTTGGGCGCGGACCCAGTCGTGCCTTGTCGCTTCGTTGGTTGTACCAATCGGCTGGGGCATGCTTACGCGGCGTGGGTTCGAGTGCGGGTGATGGCCTGGGTTTGGGTTGGGCAGAGCGTCCAAGCGGGTGGCTGTCCGACACGGTCCCGCCAGGCCTTGCGTTGCACGAACAGGCCGTTGAGGTACGTGCTGGCATAGAGGAAGTAGCCGCGCTCCTCGAGCAAGTTGAAGATCTCATCTCGCAGCGGACCGAGGTTGTCCTCGCAGAACTCGGCGGACTCGACGCAGATCAACTCGGGTGCGTGGCGTTCGAAGTCGTAGCTGCTAAGGATCGCGACGTCCAGGCCCTCCGCATCGATCGATAGGAAGTTGGGCCGGCCGACGTGTTTCGCATCGATCGCGTCGGCAATCGGAACGACGGGCACGCGCAGCTCTTCAATGATCCGGTACGGGCCTTGCGTGCAGGCGTCCTGCGCGTCTTGCCAGGAGAAGGTGTTGAGCGTCGGCTGGTTTAGTCGGTAGAACGGCGCCTCGCCGTAGGCATCCGGGCTGATCCCCGCCGCGAGGACGGTGTCGCGCCTCCGCTTCCGCCGGAGTGTCTTGACGCAGTCCGGGTCCGGCTCGATGAGGAGGCCCTTGGACCCAAGCGTGTAAAGCAGGTACGTGTTGCTGAGGTGGACCGGGTCGTGCGCGCCGATGTCGACGTAGGTCGGCCGGTCGATCCGCAGGTGCTCGCAGAGCACGCGGTGGGCGAGGATGTCCTCGCCGCTCTGCGCGTAGCTACGCAAAACTTGGTTGCGTCCGCCTTGTTTTTTGAAGCGATGGATCATGCGGCGTCCTTATTCGCTTGCTTCTGCCCGCCCCGATAGCCAACGACCTGCGCGGGCACGCCTGTTGCGATCGCCATCGCGGGGATATCTTTGGTGACGACCGCGCCCGCGCCGATGACCGCGCCCCGGCCGATGGTGACCCCGTCGGTGACGACCACCGAAGCGCCGAGCCAGGCGTCGTCTTCGATCACGATCGGCCCTTGCGACATGGTGCCCGCAAAACGCAGGGAGACCTGGGTCTGGTGGTAGTCGTGGTTACCCGCGGCGAGGGTGCAGTTCGGCCCGATCATAACGCGGTCGCCGATGGTCACGCCGCTACCGCCGAGGATGACGGTGTTGAAGTTGACCTGGCTGTATTCGCCGATGCTGACGGGGGCGCCCGGGCTTTGGATCACGACCTGGTGGTTGATCAAGGCGTTGTTGGCGACACGCGTCCGGCGCGGGTGGTACAGCCTGGCGGAGAAAGCCACGCCACGTACGTTTTCGACATGCGTAAGCAGCCTCGGTAATCGGCGAGCCACCGAGCACGGCCCGACGATCCGGTCGGCGAACGCTTTCATCAAGATGGAGACCTTTGCACGCAGCATCGCTTAGGCGCTCCTCCGCAGTTCGGCCGGGCTATCGCGGCGGGTGACCAGGCCTGCTTCCCCAAGCATGGTGTAGGCGGTCTCGCGCTGCGGCTCCGTGAGCGAACGCCAGGCCTGCTCGTCTATCTTCGAGCGGTAGATGCTGTAGGGGTCGTGCGATTCATCACGCGAATGAGTCTGCTCGCAGAAGGCGGCGGCCTCTTCGCCGAAGCTCAGCCCCAGGTGGTCTGCTGCGAGACCGAAGACCGCGATCGGGTCCTGCCGGGCGGCTTCGTAGGCGAACGTCACAATACGGCCCGGGAAGCGCTCAGCTGTTCTCTCAAGCACACACTGTACAACGGCGGCCGCCCAGATCGTCGCCAGCACACGACGCTCGGTGGGGTCTTGGGTTTGAGCGATCCGGTTCCAGATGGCCAAGCGGTGGTGGGTCTGGCTGGGCGTACCGATTAGCTGCAGCAGGCGGGAGTCCGCGCACGCATTGAACTCGTGGTGGAGGTAGGGCGATTCGATGCCCTGGCAGTTGAAGATGCTGTCGGCGATCCGGACCGGGTCCCGCGTGATCACAATGGCGCGGGCCTGGGTCGCGCGGAGGATCGCGGGTGTCGCGAGCAGCGCGTGCACTTCTTTGACGAGTACGGCTTCGGGCGCAGCGATATCACGCCGCAGCGTGCCCGAGGGCGGATGGACCTGCGGCGGTCGGTCGGCACTGAGGTCGTGATACGCTCGCAGCAGGGGGTGCCGGCCATCCAATGCATCGGCGTAGCCGGCGGCGACCCGGTCGGGCGAGTCGGAGATCGTGATCTTCGGCCGGAGGTGGTGCAGCGGCTCGCTGAAGACACGCAACTGGTTGTCGCATCGCGCGAGCACCTCAAGCGACCAGGTCGTGCCGCTGCGCCCCAGCCCGAGCACCAGACGCAACCGCGATGTGTCTCGGCGGCCCAGCCGCCGCGTCGCGGGTTGGACGCGGTGCCGCAGCGCAGCAAGTTTCTGGCGCAGGCTCAATGGCGTCGCGATATCACTGGCTGCCTTACGCTCACGGAACTGCCGCTTGCCACGCTCGAAATACCATTGCTCTCTACCCGTCCCAAGCATGTAATGCCGATCCTTGGGGTGCACGCGGTGGAGGAACGGCTTAATGAGTTCGGTCGCGGCGAGGCCCATCGTGCCCTCGCGCCGATGGCGGGTCCAGTACGAGTCGTGCCCGCATCGGTGCCAGTAGAACGTGCCGGGCACGACGTCGATCGCAGCGTCGGTCCCCGCGAGCCGCAGGCCGAAGCCCCACGCATCGAGTGCGCCGGCATCGTTCGGGAAGCCGCTGGCGCGGTCGTAGGCATCCCTTGTAAACAGCAGGTTCCCCCCGCTGGCGGGCGCGTGCGCGCCGTTGTGTCCGAGGTAGTTCGCGAAGCCCGCTCGGCCAGGGGGGTAGTCCGCGGTGTGGCTTTCGGTGAGATGCGGCTGATCTTCGGCGGCTTGGTCATCACGGAAAAAACGGATCGTTTGTGGGACCAAGACCTCGGCGTCCGAACACAGCAGGTGCCGCCGGAAGGTGTCGGCCAGGCTCGCGGGCAAGCGGTTGTCAGAGTCGAGACAGAACAGCAGCCGGTTCCTGGTATTGGACGCCGCAGTGTTCCTTGCGGCACCGCCGCCGAGGTTCGTGCTGTGATGGACCACGCGGACGCAGGGGCTCGCATCGGCCAAAGCGCCGAGTTTTGCAGCGGTATCGTCGGTCGAGCCATCGTTGACCAGCAGGTACTCGTCGCCTGGGGCGAGGTTGCCTTCGAGCACCGACTTCGCGGTCTGTTCGATCCACGCATTGCAGTTGTAGCAGGGCGAGAAGAAGCTGATGGGCAGGGCCTGCCGCTGGACCCACCACACGCCGTTGCCCAACTCATTCACCCGCCAGCCGAAGCGGGCGAAGTACCGATCGACCGCGCGTTTAACACCGGGGAAATCGCGGTGGCCGTAGTCGTGGCCGGCGATGATCCCACCGGTGCGGACCTTGACGGCCCAGTGGCACAGGTCGTTCATCACGCCCGCTTCGCTGTGGTCGGCGTCGAGGTAGACGAAATCGAGCGAGTCGTCTTCGAAGTGCTGTGAACCCGCGATTGAGTCTTCGCGGATGAGTTCGAACCGATGGCCGAAGGGGGACAAGCGTTTGACAACACGCTGGGCCAACCGGTCGAACACCGGCTGGGGTAGGTTCATAGGGTCTTCGTAGTTCTCGCGGTGCCGGTAGCTGTCGACGCCGAAGAGCTGTGTGACCCCGCCGCGCTCGAGGATCGCACCGGCGTGCCCGCCGAATGCGACGCCGACCTCGGCCCCGCGTTGCAGCCCCATCTTGTAGACCAGCGCGGGGAACGCCTCGTAGCCACTGCGCCAGGCACCCTCGTACCGGCGGATGAGATCGTCAATCTGTTGGTCTTCGTTGCGCATCGTTGGATCGGGATCAGGCGGCGCGGGAGACAAGCCGCGCCAAGCGTTGTCGGATGGTGTGGATATTCAGGCCGAGCATGCCGCGGCTCCGGCGATCGCCTTCCAGCCGAAGCGGGTGCTCGGACAGGTTGGTAAACCAGCTCTCCTGGTTTTTGCTTTGCAAGAGGTAGAACTGCGAGTCGGACGACAGCCGATCGACGAAGGGCCGCAGGAGGTAGAGCGCGAGCCGGTCGGTCTTGCCGGGCTGTTGCTCGCGTTGCCAGTAGCTGTTGTGGCCGATACGGTGGTCGTAGTAGCCGTGTGGGCAGACGCCGAGCTTGTTGCCGGTGGCGACGACACGCAGGCCGAAGCCCCACGAGTCGAGCGCGCCGACGTCTTCGGGGTAGCCGCCCGCGCGTTGCCAGGCCTCGCGGGTAAAGAGGAGGTTTCCCGCCGCGCCGGGCGGGTCCTGCATCGCGCAGTACTGCGCCAGCGTGGCCTGTTCTTTCGGGTACTGGTGGGTCCACGCGGTCATGCCCGGTTCGTCGCCATCGCGGAACAGACGGATCTCGGAGAAACAGGCCGCGTCCGCGTTGGTCCGGATCAGGTGGTCACGCAGCGCGGCGGTGCTATCCGTCGGCAGCACGTTGTCCGCATCCAGCATCATGATCAGGTCGTGCTCCGCGTCGGTGATCGCGCGGTTGCGGGCGACCCCCGCACCGTAGTTCTGCGTGTGGTAGATCGTGCGGATGTCGGGGTACGCCTCAGCGAGCTCGTCCATGATGATGCCCGTCGCGTCGGTTGAGCCGTCGTCAACCACGATGAGCTCATCGCCCTCGATGAGGTTGTCATCCATGACCGAGGCGACCGCCTGCCAGAGCGTTTCTTCCGCGTTGTAGGCGGGGATGATGTAGCTGACTGACGGGCGTTTCTTCTCGACCCACCAGACAAAGTCGCCCGCGTGATGGACGGTCCAGCCCAGGCGTTGGAAGAACCCGTCGACGGCCTGCTGTACGCCGGGCTCTTCGGGGTTGTCGTAGTCGTGGCCCGCGATCACACCGCCCACACGCACCTTGTCGAACCAGGCGCCGAGGTCGGCGGATACCGCGTCGAAGGACTGATCCCCATCTAGGTAGATGAAGTCGAGCGAGCCGTCTTCGATCCGATCGGCCGCCTGCTTCGAGGGCTTACGCAGCAGCTCAAAGCGTCGGCCGAACTTTGCCAGCCGGTCCAGCGCGAGGTCGTGGACGCGGTCCATCTCCGGTTGGCTTAGACCCCGCTCTTCGTCTTGATTAGTCGTGGTGTAAGGGTCGACACCGACGAGCGATTCGATCCCGCGGTACTCGAGCAGCGAGGCGCAGTGGCCGCCGAACCCGACACCGATCTCGACACCGGAGGCGAAGCCGCGGGCCTTGACCAGGCGCAGGAACTGGGTGTATGCGGGTTGGAGCACACGGTCGGCCTGCTGCTGAAGCTCGACCAGGTTTACGGCGGGGATGTTGGGCTTGTTCATGCGGCGAAGCTCCCGTTCGGGTTGGTGGCGATCGCTTGGCGGTGTTCGGTGTGCCGCGAGCCGTAGCCCGGCAGGTTGATCAGGCCGAGGTTGATCGGGTCGTACTGCTCGGACCACATCTCCGCGATAGTGAAGTCCATGAGGTCGGCGCCCCAGATGTACTCGCGCATACCGTCGCGGTACCCGCCGATGCTGACGGTGTAGCGCCCCGGGCGGAGCAGGTACGCGGGCAACTCGACCTCGGCCTCGAACCGCCCGGCGGGCAGGTCGGTGGGCGTCGGCGTGTCGTGCTTGGTGAGCAGGCGGACGCCATCGCGGTAGACCGAGAAGGTGATCCTAAAGCTTGGGATCACGCGGTCGACCGAGCCGGTGACGTGAAGCCTGATCGGCTGCTCGGGCTGGATGATGCGTGGCCGGCTGTTATTGACGCCGTTGATCGTGAGCTCATCGAAACGCATGCTCTGCGTCAGCGGGCCGTTGAAGACGCCTTCCGGGTCGTCGCGCCAGTTGGAAACGAGCTGGAGGTAACGGTCGATCGCCTGCTGCGGGTTGCAGATGGTCTCGATCTGCCCGCCCTCAAGCAGCATGACCCGGTCGCACAGCCTTGCGACAGCGCCCATGTCGTGGCTGACGAAGAGAACGGTTCGGCCATGATCCGCGATCTCACTCATCCGGCCGAGACAGCGCTGTTGGAAGCCCGCGTCACCGACGGCCAAGACCTCATCGATCAGCAGCACCTCGGGCTCGAGGTGTGCCGCGACCGCGAATGCGAGCCGGACAAACATCCCACTGGAGTACCGCTTCACTGGCGTGTCGATAAACTTCTCAAGCTCGGCGAACGCCACGATGTCATCGAACTTGGCGTGCACCTCGCGCCGCTTCATCCCGAGGATCGCGGCGTTGAGATAGATGTTCTCTCTACCGCTGAGCTCGGGGTGGAAGCCCGTGCCGACTTCAAGCAGCGAACCCACCCGGCCCTTGATCAGGGCTTCGCCGCTGGTGGGTTCGGTGATGCGCGAGAGGATCTTGAGGAGGGTCGACTTGCCCGCGCCGTTGCGGCCGATGACGCCGAATACCTTGCCGCGCTCGGCCTCGAAGCTGACATCCCGCAGCGCCCAGAAGGCTTCGCCCTTATTGGTATCCGTAGGCGTCTTCCGGGTCAGGCGATGGATCGCGCTGCCGGCCATGCCGTAAAGCTGCTCGCCGAGCGTGGGCTGCGCCGCGACGACAGACCCAAGCCGGTACTGCTTGCTCAGGGCGTCAACATGGATGGCGGTGTCGGTCATACGGCGGCGTTAAACGATGTCTGCGAAGCGTTTTTCAACGCGTTGGAAGTAGATCAGCCCGGCGAGGAGCGCGATGAGGCCGATCGAGGTTGAGACCAGCCAGTCGGTGTAGGCGATAGGTGTGCCGAGGATGGCGCTGCGGAGCCCGGCGATGGTCCCGCCGACGGGGTTGAGCGAGAGCAGCCAGCGGTATGTCTCAGGGATGATCGTGACGGGGTAGATCACCGGTGTAAGGAAGAACAACAGCTTGAGTATGAACGGCAGCAGGTGCCTGAAGTCGCGGTAGGCGACGGTGATCGCGGACATCAGGATGCCGACACCGAACACGCCGATGAGCAGCGACGCGATCATGAGCGGGACGAGGAGCATTGACCCGGTCAGGGGAACGCCGAGCAGCGCCATCGCGAGAAGCAGCACAAGGAAACCGATAGCGTAGTCGACCAGCGGGGCGCCGGTCGCGGCGAGTGGCACGATCAGGCGGGGGAAGTAGACCTTGCGGACGATGTTAGCGTTCGCGACGACGCTGCCGCTGGAGGCGGTGACCGCGGACTCGAACAAGGCCCAAGGCAGCACGCCGGCAAGGACGAAGATCAGGTAGGGCGTTGGCGCGACCTTCGCGTCCATCCCCATGAGCAGTCCAAAGAAGACGAAGAGGATCAGCGCCATCGCGATCGGCTGGATCAGGGCCCAGCCGACGCCTAGCGCCGCCTGCTTGTAGCGGACCTTGATGTCTCGGAGGGTGAGCAGGATGAAGAGATCGCGGTAGCCCCACAGCTCGACCAGGCCCAGCCGGCCGAGTCCGCGCGAACGATGGATGCGCGTGACGTGGATGTCTTGGGGTGTAGAGATTGCTGACACTGGATCACTCCGCGCGTACACCGCCCGGCCGGTAACCGGGCCTGTTGGGTATCGTCGCGGGGGGGTATCGGGCCCCAGATGATCCTGCCAGCATGCTCAGGCCACGACTTAACGGACGTGCGGCTTTTGCGGGCGTCCGATAAGTTGGCGGCGTTATGAATATGATTCGCGGATACGAACGCGTGGAGCCCAACCAGCGGGTTGTACAGCACATCGCGATTCGCTGAATACAGCTCACGCCGCATGCTGATCGTCGGATGGCTACTTAGATCGGCCGGGCACCCTGAGGTGCAGTCTCTCCCTGAACCTCCGTCAGGGCGGTTTCGGCCGGTTCGGGTTTGACCTGACGCCTTTCCTTCGTCTGACGCCGGTCCGACTTCTCAAAGGCGTAGAGGTTGTCTTTGTGCTTTTCGAGCTCGCGCTCTTGCTTCGCACGCTCTTTTTCCTCTTGCCGTTCAAGCCTGGCGAGGCGTTTGGCCTCGCGCTTGGCCGGGTCGATGATGACGACCGGGCGTTTTGCGAGCAGGCCCATCGCCAAAACCCCGACTAGGGCGAATAGCGGCAGACGCAGCATCTCGCTGGGCGGTAGCGTGCTCCAGGCCATCGCGATCAAGGGCACCGCGAGCACCAGCACCTCGGCGAACCTGCGTCGGGTCAGCATGACCCCGATCGAGATCGCCGCCAAACCAGCGATCGCGCTGTTTAGCAGAAGCCAGCCGTCGGCCAACGCATCGGCGACCGGGTCGCGCTTCACGCTCGGGTCGATCGGGCGCGTCGAGGTAACTTGCAAACGGCCCGCATCACCTACCGGCAGGTGCATCGCGTCGCCTAGCTCGACAAAGGAAGGGTGGGTCATCGTCACCAGCAGCCGGTCGGCGGGCGCGGGTGTGTTGGTCTGTGCCGGTTCGCTGCGCCATTCGGTAAGCAGAGATGGAGCGTCATGCCCAAGCAGTGCGGAGCGATACGCTGCAGCGGGCGCTATGGCGAGCAGTGCTGCGAGCACTCCAAGCCCAAGTGCTCTGCCCATCCCCTGGCGGAGCGACAGCCTGATCATCAATGGCCCC
Source organism: Planctomycetota bacterium (assembly GCA_039188575.1). Lineage (GTDB taxonomy): Bacteria > Planctomycetota > Phycisphaerae > Phycisphaerales > Phycisphaeraceae > JAHQVV01. The sequence goes on from JBCCYY010000019.1 coordinate 48,824, forward strand.
GCTAGCGCGCCGACCAGCCAGCACAGGGGCGCGGCAAGCCCCGCGATGCCGAGCAAACCCGCGCCCGCCAGCGCGGTGCGCGGCCCGCGTTTGTCGGCGAGGCACACGCACGCCAGCCCGATCGTGACGAGCCCCAGCGCGATCGCCTGGCTTGTAAAGGTATTGGAAATGGTGAGCACGGCGGGGTGCACCGCGATGACCGCAGCGGCGAACAGCCCCGCAAATCGCCGGCCGGTCAGCGCCAGCCCGATGAGGTACGCCGCTGGGATCGCCAGGAGCGACAAGAGCGAGCCGATCAGGACCACACACCAAGCCGGCAGCCCGATGTTGAGCGTGCCGAGCGTCAACAGATCAAAGAGGGGGTAGGCGTTGTCGGGCGATGCGTTGAGGACCGCCTCGCCACGCTGCCGGGTCTGTTCAACGGTTGCTGTATCCAATCCCTGCAGCGGACCCAACAAACCCAGCACAATGCGTAGCAATCCGCCCGCGATCAGCAAGACCAGCAGGATCGCGAGGTTATCAACCTGCTGATCGGGTTCCTCCTGCGGCTCAGCCTGTTCTGGTCTGCGGCTGTCTTGGTTTTCCGGCACAGCATCGATCTGCCCGATGGGCATGCGATGTGTATTCTCCGAAGGGTCCACCTTCGGAGCCCCATCAGTTGGCTCAGGGATCGATGAGATTGAGTACATCCGGGCACACGCTTCAATCAAATGATGACCACAACCCACTATTTATCGGCACGTCCAAGCGGCGGATCAAGCCTGACAACGATGCTACAACTGTGTTCGATTTAAAACGATGTCGTGTCTGAACCATCTGTACCGTTTGTATGGCTGGTTCATGCTTTGGCTGGCGTGCTTATGGGTCGTGATTCGCAGCAATCAGTGTCGTGGTTTATTGGGTGTTCCTTTTGTGTTGCCTATGGAGCGTGTTTAGTTGTATTTGCCTTATATGCATAAGAATATAGAACAGATCTAAAGTAGTGTTATGTGCTACATCCCTCTGCTACAGGTGAAGTCCCTAGGCCCGATGTTCGATAAATGGACAACTGGGGAGGGGTACGCGCATTAGTTGCGTCGCCTAACGGCGCCCTATTGAAGTTGTGTTGCAGCCGTGTGGCTACGCGGTGTGTATGGAGCGTCCGACTTGACTGCGCAAACCGATCAGAACCAGTCACCGATCCTGCTGGACCAGATCCTGTCGCACGGCTCCGTGCCGACGCTTCCCGTTGTCGCGATGCAACTGCTGGAGATGACGAGTAACCCGGATGTTGCGCTCAACGAGATTGCCGAGTTGATCCAAAGCGATCCCGGGCTTGCCGCGAAGGTGCTCAAGACGGTGAACTCGAGTTTCTATGGCTTGCCCAAGCCTTGCCCGTCGATCGATCGGGCGATCGTGATCCTCGGGCTCAAGGCGATCAAGTCGCTCGTGCTCGGCTTCTCCATGGTGAACCTGACCAAGGACATGGATGACCAGATCGATCTTGGCGATTTCTGGAAGCATACGATCCTCGCGGCGGTGGCCGCCCGTCAGATCGCGCAGATGGCGGGGATCGCCGAGCCAGACGAAGTCTTCGCAGCGGCGCTGATGCAAGACATCGGTGTGCTGGCGATGCTGGCGGTGCACACGGAGACCTATGCGCTCTTGATCACGCAGACCAATGATTCGCATGCCAAGCTCCGGCCGATTGAACAGCAGCAGCTCGGTCTCGACCACATCCAGGTCGGCACCGCGCTGGCGGAGAAGTGGCGCATGCCCGCGCCGATCGTCGTCGGCATCCGTCACCACCACGACAACTCGCCACCGCAGGACGAGTACGAGACGCTGGTGAAGTGCGTGGTCGCCGGCGAGCTCGCGGCGAGTGCGATGGCTGAGAACAACATCGGTCAGGCCTTTGCGGACCTCTTCTCGGTCGCCAACGCATGGTTCGGCAAGGGCGAGCAGGACGTCGAACAGCTCATCGATCACGTAAGCGATGCCAGCCGAGAGGTCGCCAAGCTGCTGGACCAGCAGATCGGCAATATCCCGTCTACACAGGAGCTGATGAACAAGGCCAACGAGCGGCTCTTTGAAACACAGCTGGAAACCCAGCGCGAAGCAGAGCAGGCCAAGCGTGACGCGGTGACCGACGGCCTCACCGGTATCCCCAACCGTGCACAATTCGACAAAGTCATTGTCAAAGCGCTGTCCGAAGCGAAGGCGGAGCGTCAGTCGATCGCGGTGCTTTTCAGCGATGCGGACAAGTTCAAGTTTGTGAATGATACCTATGGCCACCCTTGCGGTGACGCGGTGCTGGTCGAGTTGGCCAAACGCGTCAGCGAGACGGTGGGCGAGCGTGGCACGGTCTGCCGCTACGGCGGCGAGGAGTTTGTCGTGGTGCTGCCCGGCTATAGCACCGCCGCGGCCGCAGAGGTGGGTGAGCAGATCCGCCGCGCGGTCGCCGACGAACCGTTTGATATGGCCGGCGTGCCCGGTGCACCCGATGAGCCCTTGCCGCGCACGGTCAGTGTCGGCGTGGCGGCCTGGCAGCCCGGTTATGAAGACCTCACCGCGGAGCAGCTGACCCAGCGTGCTGATAAGGCCGTGTATACCGCGAAGGAGTCCGGGCGCAACAATGTGAAGTGCTGGGGCTCTGACACCGGCCGACGCAAGTCCGACCAACGCGCCGATGAAGCGGCGGGGTTGGATATCGACCTCAACGCGGTGCCGAACGATGGTGAATACCAGGTCTTGCTGGTTGAAGACGACGCATTGGCCTCAAGGCTGATGCAGAGCGTATTGGAGATGAACCCCGGCGTTACTGTGGAAGCCAAGGCCGATGGTCGTGAGGCGATTAAGTATCTGCGTGACTGCCAGGCCCCGGGTCGACGCAACCCCGACCTGATCATCACAGACATCAATGTTCCTGGCTACAGCGGCCTGCAGATCATCCGGGCGCTGCGCTCGAATGCGAAGTTCCAGCAGATCCCGATCACTGTGATCACCGCGACGCTGGATGATGAGCTTAAGCAGTCCTGCCTCGACGCCGGTGCAGACGGCGTCCACAACAAGGTCGAGATAAGTGTCGATCTCAAGGGCTGGTGCAGCGACTTGATCGGTTCTCTTTCCAAGGTGGCGTGACGGATGAAGCGACGCACCGTGATCCTGTCGGACACACACCTGGCGGGCAACGGCCAGGGAGCGGGCTCGGCCGATGCGCTCCGCCCGCTTTGGCAAGGCGCGGATGAACTCGTCCTCAACGGCGACATCGCGGAGCTGTCGCACCCCACGCTCCGGGCGCACGCGGCCCGTGAAGTCATGCGCATCCAGGACCTCTGCGAGCAAGACGGCGTCAGCCTCACCTTCCTCTCCGGCAACCACGACCCGATGATCACCGACCGGCGGTTCCTCCGATTGTGCAGCGGCGAAGTCTTTCTCACGCACGGCGACATGCTGCACCCCGCGATCTCGCCCTGGACCTCCTACGCCAAGCAGCTGCGCAGCCTGCACCAGGACGCGCTCGGCCAGCTCGAGTTGATCGACCGTGCCCAGCTCGATCAGCAGGCCCAGGCCGCGGCCCATGCCTCCAGCTTGAAGTGGGACCACATCGCCGAGCACGAACCGGCGGCGTTGGGCCCGATTGCCGACAAGTTCGACAAGGCCAGGAAGGTCGCGAAGGTGCTGTGGTTTTGGCATCGGCTGCCCAAGCTCGCCGCGGCGTTCGCGCAGCGCTACGCACCGGACGCTCGCTTCTTCATCTTCGGCCACATCCACCGCGCCGGCGTCTGGCAGTTCGGCGAACAAACGATCATCAACACCGGCGCGTATCACTGCCCGCGCCGACCGCACGCCGTCGTGCTCCAAGACCAGACCCTGTCGATGTACCGTGTGATTTACGACGCAGGCAACGGCCACGGCATGGCCGACCAGCCGCGCTTTACAGCAGCGCTGCACAACGCACAGCAGCTCCCGCCGAATGAGTTGCCGGTGCAAAGAGATGGCCCCTCCGAAGCGGCTTGAACCGAACATGCACGCCGATTGTTAATTCGCTTGGGCTATCCCTTGTGTCTTCTTCTGAAGACCAGCAGTGTTGTGACACCAAGCATGGCCAGCGAAGTTGGCTCGGGGACGGAAGTGCTATATGCCGCTTCGAAGAGCGTGACCTGCTCATCGGTTAGTGGGCCTCCACCGGAAAGCGCGGAAACAAACCCGAAGATGTCGAGGTTGTCGAGCGTGCCGCCACCGTCGAAGTCGCCGAGCCGATCGGCATCGAGTGTGGGGTGGTTCTCGTCGTAGCCCGGGCGGTTAATGAGTGCTTGGACAAACGGCTGGATATCGAGGTTGTCGAGCACGCCGTTACCGTCAAGATCACCCAGCAGCAGCAGGGCGAGGATCGGGTCGGCGTTGGATGTCCAGTTCGCGAGGATGAGATCCACATCGGATTGGTCGACGAAACCATCGCCTGTCCATTCACCTGAGAAGATGTCGCCGGTGTGCGAGGCCGTGTCCATGTTCCTCAGGACGAGGTCGAGGTCCTGCTGGTCGACCGCATCGTCCTGGTTCGCATCGCCGAGGATGCCTGGCAAGAAATCGGTCAGCGCGGCGTATTCATAGCCGTTCCCTGAATCAAACCTGACCTCGAACGATCCACCGGGGAGGTAGACCCGGCTATCGACGAGGTTGTCGAACTGGCCCGTGAACGAGGAGGCGCGGAGGATCTCCAGGCTGTATTGGTTGGGTGGCACAAACCCGTCGTACAAGAGCACGCTCAGGTTGCCATCGAGCGACGCGTTGCCCGACACGAACACCTGGTCGAAACCAACCGTGCCGGGGTTCCCGATCTCGAACACCGTTTCACCATCGAGGCCCTGTTCAAATTCGCCCACGACTTCGAGCAGGCCCGGTGAGCTGCCGGGCCGCAGCTGCCCCTGGTTGTAGAGGTCGCCGACGATCTCACCCGCGGCACCTATGGCCTCGCCGCTTGCAATCACGAGGTCGTCGCCGCTGAAGTGGACGACGCCCTGCGTGGTGAACGTGCCGATCTGGCTGGTATCAAACCCCGCGGCGAAGGTGATCAGGCTGTCTTTCGCGCCGATCAGTGTCGCGTTTTCGCCGCCAAGGATGGTGCCGTCTGCAAACAGCGCGTACGCACCTTCTTCGATTGTGAGTTGGTTGTCCCCGTCGGCAAAGTCGAGGGTGCCATAGTCTAGGATGAGACCACGATGGATGTTGGTCTCTCCGCCATGAAGGACCAATGGGCCGAGGATTCGAGATTCGACCAGGCCCAGGTCCGCGATACCGCCGGTCTGGATGAACTTGCCGCGTGAGGAGGATTGTCCGCTACTGCTGAAACGTTCTGCCACGCGGACATGGTCCGCTTCGAGGCTACCGCCGCTAAGCCGGTACTCTGCCAGGCCCTGGGTTTGTGTACTCTCACCTATATACAGCGTGGAGGTAGTCACGGTCCCGCCGACGTGTTCGAAGACGCCCTTGCCTGATTCGGAGACTTTGATGGTCGGCACGCTCAGCGATCCGCCCTCGATACGGTACAGGCCGTCGGCGGGGATGGCTTTGTTGCCGTTCGATCCCAAGCTGCGCCCGATCACAAGTATGTCATCCACCACCACATCGCCGTCGTGCTGCAGAAACGCGCCCTCACCATTCGCAGCGACAAACATCCTCCCGACGTAGAGGTCGCCGCCGTGCATCACGTACTCGCCTTCAGCGTCGCGGAGATTCCCGATGATGAGTTGCGCGGTGCGTGCGTCGATGGAGCCGCTATTCTGAGTGAAGAGGTGTTCGCCACTGAACTGACCGATATAGAAGTTAGTTGAATATCCACTGCTAATTGGGGTAAACGTCAGCGAGCCGCCGGTCATGTGGTACTCGGTGTCGCCTTCGGTCATGGCTAGTCTGTAGTTACGTATATCTGAGTTGATGTGCTCGAATTTTGCGCGTCCCCCGTCCCTACTCTCCAGCGTGATGCCGACGTGTTCGTTGCTCGGTTCCGTTTCGTTCGTTGTGTTCGTAACTGTTAGTGTTGCGTCGCCGCCATCAAACGCGTAGACGGTTAGTGCGCTCCGCTTCAATAGCGAGTCCGTGATGAACAGGTTCGAGTCGTCCGAGCTGCGCCCCACGACCGTGTTCATACTGACGGTTGCGTTTTCAACCCGGGTGGTGCGGCCCGCCACGAGCAGTTGTAGCGTCTTGAGATCATCTGTGGCCCGGGCGATCTCGCCGCGGACGTAATCGACGTTGTGCAGGTTCAGCCCGTCGACCGTCGGGCGGATCGTGCCGTCGATGGTCATCGGGCTGTAGATATCGCCTTCCAGGGTGATCTCCTGGCCCGGTGCGATATAGATCGGCTGCCCCTCGACCAGCACTAATGCGTTGCTCTGGAAGCTGGCAAACGCCGTTTCAGGGTCGAAGCCCTGGTTCACAAATAGGACGCCGTTGTCGGCCCCGCTGACGGATAGATTCCCTGTGCTTTGTAGGTCCACCTCTCTCAGATCGATCTGAGCGTTGCTGCCGAATGTTAGTGATCCGCTCTTATTGTTGAAGTCGAGTGTGCCATCGCCTACTAGTTTTTTCTCGATATGCAGCGCCGCGTCATGGATCTCGATCGTGCCGGTGCTGGCTAGCGTGATTTGGTCGAACGTGCTGACTCCGTTTAACAGGTTGTAAGTGTCCTGGCTATCGTACTTCGTATTATTGGGGTGTTTGTAGCCGATCCAAAGGGTGCTGGCGGATACAGTCCCTGCGTGCTGGTTGAAAATGCTTTGTGTGTCGAAATCGGTGCCCAGGCTGATACCGACTCCGATATTCAATTCACCGTAGTGGTCCCATGTTACGACCGAGTAGTCTCTACCAACATCCATGCTCTCAGCGTTGATCACCGTGCTAGCACCACTGTAGCCTGTCATGGTCGCTGTTTGATTCTCGGAGCCATCTCGCAGGCCGATATAACCTAGATCGTAAGAGCCCGATTCGAATCGGATCGACATATCCTGTCCAAGTTTCGCAGAGATGGACGTCTTTAAGCCAGATTGTGATGAAAGCAAGTTCGCATTGTTGAATCGGACGGATCCACCTTCCAATACCGTGATGCTTCTAGCACGCAGCGTTGCATTGTCGATGACGAGGTGTCCTGCGATGCCGTCCCAGTGACCGGCGAAAACTTCTTTCGTTGAGGCGTCCTGGTTGTTGTTGAGGACCGCTGTCCCGCCATTTTGGATGAAGACGTCCGCGTTCACATCGTTGGGGATCACGTCACCCTGCCAGTTGTCTTCAACGAACCAGTTGGCGGCTTCGCCCGACGGGCCGTCCCAGTAGAAGTCGTCGGCACAGGCTTGATCGCCAAGCACGATCACTACACCAAGACACAACGCACCTCTCGCGATCCTTACGAAACGCCCTGCAAACGATTGCCATGTCATCGTGTGACACCCCGAAACCAAATATCCCACCGGCGATCACCCGCCTTACAGTTGCCCTTATGGGTACTTTAGTCGATTGTAGTCTGCTTGCAACGAGATCGACTCCGATTCCTTGATGTACGAACGAACCGTCGTATCAACATTATTGACATTAATAAATGATGCGCGTGATCGAGACGAATCATTTAATTTATTCTTGGTGCCTTGGATGTTTGATAGGCCAAACTTGCGCTGTGGATGACGAACCCAAGCCGTCGTGCTCGATGACCAGACCCTGTCGATGTACCGTGTGAGTTACGACGCAGGCAACGGCCACGGCATGGCTGACCAGCCGCACTTCACGGCGACGCTGCAAAACGCCCAGCAGCTCCCGCCGGATGAAGTGCCTTTTCAGACGACCGAGCCCTTGGAAGCGGCTTGAGCATGTCCAATTAACGCTATCCAGCGATCTTCCGAGCAAAGCACGAGCTGCATGTTAAGTTTGGCATGTTCAGTTTGTACCCTCATGACGGTGCGGGCTTTCGACCAGATTGTCGCATAGCATGTCCCTTTGGCCAGCCGTTTCACATCCCCACGGTTGCCAGAGACCGGGCCCTGGTAGTCGAGATAGATTCGGCGGTGGGGCGGGATGACGGTGAAGTCGAAGCGTTTGAGTTTGGGCCAGTGTTGCGGGGGTGGGGTGACGCGCGCGGTCCAGAGTTTGGCGTCGGGGGCGTGGGGGTTGGGGAGGCGCGGGTCTTCGATGAGCCAGTCGTGGTGGACGCCGGCGGGGGTGGTGTGTTCGACGATGGCGGTCTGGAGGCGGTACATGTGTTTGTAGTTGGACCTCGTTTTTAGTGTGGCAGTAACCGGCCTGATCGGATTGGTTTCGACCGCCAGGAAGCAAGGTGCGTTCAGGCGATTCGTCAACTTTTATCGATCGACTATTTAGAGCTGTTAGAATAGTATATAAAGGGTGCGTGATCGCGACTGATATGGACAAGGAACTGAAGATGTCAACTCTGCCAAACTTTTTGGTCATCGGTGCATTTAAGGGGGCTACCACAAGTTTGGCCAAACGTCTTTCAGAGCACCCCGAGATATTCATGTACCCCAGAAAAGAAACGCATTTTTTTTCGATCGATGAGGAGTATCAAAAGGGCCTTGATTTTTATAAGAGCTATTTCAAAGACCATCAATCCGAGCCGGTGATTGGCGAGGCAAGCCCGAGTTACACGCGTTCAAAGCAGTATCCCAATGCCCTCAAGCGGATTGTGCAAACGCTGCCCGATGTGAAACTCATTTATATTTTAAGGCATCCGATCAAGCGAATCGAGTCGCACTGGATCGAGGCAAGGCGATCTGGCTTTCCAATTGCTGAATTCAATGAAGCGGTGTTCGCTGATCACGAAGACTTAGTTCACACAAGTTGCTATTGGAGCGAGCTCAATCAGTTTCGCGAGTTTTATTCTGACGACAAGATCCTTATCGTCTTTACAGAAGACCTTCAAGAGAAGCCTCACGAAGTACTCGAGCAGTGTTTCAAATTTCTAGATGTTGACCCGGCTTATCGTTCGGAGAATCTCGGAAACAAAGAGCGTCCCTCAAGTGGCGCCTACATCGATCGCCACTGGTTGTCTAAGTTAAGACGCTGGCCTCTTGTTGCATTCATGATCCGGTTTGCTCCGCGCCCTTTGCTGAAACTTGCCAGGCCGCTAGGGCGCTCTCGTTCAGAAACGAGGCCGGAGTGGGACAAGCAGGTGCTTGAGCGGGCGATTGCTCAGATCAAGCCGGACGCTCAACGCGTACTTGAATACGCCGGCAAGCCCCCGGCTTTTTGGGATCTTGATTCGCGTTCTGATTGACCCCTATCTACCACCCTGTTATTAAGCAGGATTGATCATTGGTACCATCACTGCAAGGCGTAATGCTCATGGCTTGATGGATACTATCGGGCTTTTGAAGCTGGATTTCAGTCAATGAGCGGGCTTGGCTGCGTGGCTGGAGGTTGTCTTGGGGGTTTGCCGATCATATCCTCATGGTTTGACGCTGTGGCTGCGCCCGTGGGGCTCGGCGGGCGTGAAGAATCGATCGAGAGGCTTGTCATGATGACTGGTTTGAAGACGACCGCGGTGCTGGCCCTGTGTGCGGTGATGTTGTGCGTGGGCTGCTACAACCCGCCGGTTGAGAAGATGAAGAGCCGGCAGGCGATGGATGCGGGCGACTACACCAGCGCGGAGCAGCGGCTCGTCGGAGTAGTGGATAACAACCCGTCGGACTGGGAGGGCCGCTATCTGCTCGGGCTCGCGTACCTGGGTCAGGACCGACCGGTCGAAGCGCAGTCGCAGCTTGAGCTCGCGCTCGCGGTCAAGGACCGCAGCCCGACGCAGACGCCGAAGATCCTTGACGCGTTGGCCCGGTCGCTGGAGCAGCAGGAGTCTTACGACCAGTTGTACGCGTTCCTTGATGCGCAGATCGAGCGTTACGAGGGCTGGGAAGACTACGCCCGCAAGGCCCGGTTCCTTGCCAAGGCGAACGACGTCGACGGCGCAGCGCTGGCGTATCGCCAGGCGGCGTTCTTCTCGCGCAACGAGACGGAAAATATCTATCTCGAGATCGCGGACTTCTATAAGGAATTGGGCGACTATCCCAAGGCGGTGCAGGCGCTGAAGTGGGCGTACTACATCAACGACGAGAACCCGCGGATCCCTAGGCGCTTCCGCGAGCTGGGTGTTGTGCCAGGGCCGACGCTGAAGGAGGCCCCGCCGCAGCCCGAGTACGCGGGGGCGACGCTGTTTGGCATCCCGATCGAGCTGCCTTGAGTTCGTAGTACACAGCAGACCGGCGCGTTTAGCAGCCGTCCCAAAGCTCCCGGCGGAAGCCAGGAGCAGTGATTGGTCAAGCTCTCACATATTAAACAGGACGGACGTGGCTGCTCCTGGCTTCCGCCGGGAGCTTTGGGAGAGGGGGCCAAGTCAGCGTCCACACAGGTACAATAGATGCCATGAATATCCTTATTTGCGGCGCGGGCGAGGTCGGCCGGCACTCGGCCGAGGTCCTCGCCGGCTCTGGCCACAGCATCACGATCCTTGACCAGTCGCCGACCCGCCTCGCGGAGATCGACGAGGCGATGGATGTGCGCTCGATGCTCGGTGACTGCGCCCAGGCGGAGGTGCTGCTCAAAGCCGGCGTCGACAAGGCGGACCTGCTTATCGCCGCGACGAACAACGACGAGGTCAACCTGCTGTCTGCTTCGGTTGCGAAGGGCGTGGGCTGTAAGACGGTGATCGCGCGCGTCCACCGCTCGGGCTATTACGAGGACCGCGGGCTGAGCTACGCCGAGCACCTTGGGATCGACCACCTGGTGTGCCCGGAGTTCGCGACGGCCCGTGCGATCGCCGCGGCGCTGCGCAGCCCGGGGGCGCTGGCCGTCGAGAACTTTGCGCAGGGCATGATCGAGATGCAGCAGATCGCGGTAAGCGAATCAAGCAAGGCCGTGGGCGTTGCGCTTCGCGAGCTCAAAGCGCCGGGGATGTCGCTGATCGCCTGCATCGAACGGCCGGACCGCTCTTTTGTGCCGAAGGCCGACACGGTCATCAAGTCGGGCGATCTGCTTACCCTCATCGGCGAGGCGAAGGGCATCCAGCAGACGAGCAAGTTTTACAACCCCGCCTACGCGGGCAAACGCCGGATCATGGTGATGGGCGGGTCGACGCAGAGCGTCTGGCTCAGCCGGGAGCTTCGCCGGGTCGGCGCCTCGGTGCGTCAGTTTATTGAGGACGAGGACCGCGCGATCGAATTGGCCGAGAAGCTCGACGGCATCACGGTGATCAACGCGGACGTGATCAACTCGGATATCCTGCAGGAAGAACGCGTGGACCAGGCGGACGCGTTCGTTGCCGCGACGGACGATGAAGAGACGAACATCCTCGGTGCGGCGCTGGCGAAGACGCGCGGCGCGGCGATGGCGGTCGCGGTGATGCAGCGGCCGACGTACCTGCACCTGATCGAGCACATCGGGATCGACCGCGCGTTCAGCCCGCGCGCGACCGCGGTCAACGAGATCATCCGCCTGCTCGACACGCGCGACCTGAGGCAGCTCGCGACGCTATCCCGTGGTGTTGCGGAGCTGTACGAACTGCACCTGGGTGAAGACCTGGCGAAGGGGATCGTTGATAAGCCGCTGATGGAGATCGAGTTCCCGCCGCACTGCCTGGTCGCCGCGCTGAACCGTGGCGACCGGGTGTATATCCCCGGCGCGCAGGACAAGTTCGAGCCCGGCGATGTCGCGATCATCCTCGGGCCCGCCGAGGTAGAGAAGCAGCTGAACAAGCTGTTTGGGTTTAAGCACAACAAGAAGTCGCCCGTCGTGGCGGAGGTGTGATTGAGAGAGTAGGGAATAGGCACTCTTTTGTGCCGGCCAACCCGCTACTCACTACGCTCTGCTGCCTGCTAGGCTATGTCGGCATGGGCTGCTTCTCCCTTTTAGGGAGAAGGCGTGGGATGAGGGTCGGACGTTTGCTGACCACGGCTTATTCCTTATTTTCATCGTGACGATCACGCTGGACCCTCACCCCAACCCTCTCCCTGGAAGGGAGAGGGAGCCAAGGCCACCGGACCACGCCCCAGAGCGCCCGAATGAACTACCGCTTCGTTGTCCGACAACTCGGCCTGCTGCTCGTGGTCATGAGTATGGCGTTGGCCGCGACGATGATCTACGAGTTGATCCTGGTCTGGGGCGGCACCGCCGACGAGGGCGAGGGCGCCGCGGCACGGGCGCTCGGGATCTCAACCTCCTTCGGCGCGTTCATCGGCGGGGCGGTCTGGTTCTTCACCCGCAAGCACGACAAGGACTGGGCGCTGGCCCGGCGGGAGGCGCTGCTGCTGGTCGCGTCCAGCTGGGTGCTCGGTGCCGCGCTCGCCGCGCTGCCGTTCTATATCTGGGGGCAGATCGGCGACACCGCTACGAACCACCCGTTCCGCACGTTCACCGGCTGCTACTTCGAGGCCATGTCCGGGCTCACCACCACCGGCGCGACCGTCCTCGGCTCGGACCACTGCCGGATCGGCGACCTGCCCAAGGGCCTGCTGCTCTGGCGCTCCACCACGCACTGGCTCGGCGGGCTGGGCATCGTCGTCCTCTTCGTCGCGGTCCTGCCGATGGTCGGCACCGCGGGCAAGAAGATGTTCTCCGTCGAGTCTACCGCCGACAAAGGCGGCGTGCGACCCCGCATCACCGAGACCGCACGCGTCCTCTGGCTGATCTACCTCGGGCTGACCGTCGCCTGCATCCTCTTGCTCCAGGCGACCGGCGAGATGACCTGGTTCGAGTCGATCAACCACGCCTTCTCCGTCCTCGCCACAGGCGGCCTGAGCACAAACGATGCGAGCATTGGCGGGTTCGACTCGATCGCGGTCGACCTGATCCTGATCGTGTTCATGATCCTGGCGGGTGTCAACTTTGTGCTCTACTTCCACCTTACGCAGCGCCGCTGGAAGCTGATCCTCGAAGACGTTGAGCTGCGCATCTTCCTGATCCTCAAGCTTGTCGTGGCTGTGATCATCGCGATCAACCTTATCGGCGTCTCCTATACCACCACCGCCGGCGCAGAAGTCGAGGGCGGGTTCTTCACGTCGCTGCGATACGGATTGTTCCAGACCGCGTCCCTCCAGACCGGCACAGGGTTCTGCACCGCCGACTACGACGCCTGGCCGATGCTCTCCGTCACGCTGCTCATGGGCCTCATGCTCATCGGCGGCAGCGGGGGGTCGACCGCCGGCGGGCTTAAGGTATTCCGCTTCTGGATCCTGCTCAAGGTGCTCTTCGCCGCGCTAGAACGCGCGTTCCGGCCCAACGTCGTCCGGCCGATCAAGATCGGCAAGAACACGATCGAGGAGGAGACCAAGCTCTCCGCGATCGTCTACTTCGCGCTGCTCATCATCGGTACCGCGCTGGGCACGATGCTCACGCTGCTCTTCGAGCAGGGCCACTCCAACTGCGATGTGCAGACCGCCGCCAGCGCTAGCTACGCAAGCCTGTGCAACGTCGGCCCGGGCCTGCACCGCGTCGGCGCGACGCAGAACTAC
>JBCCYY010000020.1:0-55402 GCA_039188575.1 Planctomycetota bacterium
ATCAGCTCAAGAATGCTGTGGGTCAGCTCGAGGTTGGAGCGTTCGTTGTTGCCGCCGATGCAGTACTGCTCGCCGGGCGTACCCTTCTCGAGCACGGTGAGCACCGCCTCGTTGTGGTCTTCAACGTGAAGCCAGTCTCGGACGTTCTGCCCGTCGCCGTACAGCGGGACCTTCTTACCCTCGATGAGGTTGGTGACGAACAGCGGGATAACTTTTTCAGGGAACTGGTAGGGCCCGTGGTTGTTCGAGCAGTTGGTGATCATCACCTGCATACCGAACGTGTGGTGGTAGGCCCGGGCGATCATGTCGCTGCCGGCCTTGCTCGACGAGTACGGGCTCGAGGGCGCGTAAGGCGTGGTCTCACTGAATAGCTGGCTCGGGTCATCCAGCGGCAGGTCGCCAAACACTTCGTCGGTGCTGACGTGGACGAACTTCTTGGTATTGTCCGGGTCGACCCGACGTAAGGCATCGAGCAGCGTCTGCGTCCCGAGCACGTTGGACTCGACGAACGGGCGGGCGTCGATGATCGACCGGTCGACGTGCGACTCCGCTGCCATGTGCACGACGCAATCGACCTTCCGCATCAGGTCGGTGACCAGATCGATGTCGAGGATATTGCCGTGCACAAAGGTGTATCGCGAGTCGTCTTCAACGCCGGCCAGGTTCTCCGGGTTGCCGGAGTAGGTCAGGCTGTCGAGGTTCGTGATCGAGTAATCGGGCCGATCGCGCAGCACGTAGCGCACGAAGTTGGAGCCGATGAAGCCGCTGCCGCCGGTGAGTAGGATGTGCATGGTTGGTTTATCCCTGTTCGTTTTTGACAGGATTACAGGATTTTCAGGATTAACCGGATCGAGTCAATCGGCCTGTTCGTTTGTTTTACGGTCTCTGTATTTCCGCTTGATTTCGACGCTCTGGGTTCCAAAGTTGATTAAAAGGCCGATCGGGGTATTAGTGGCGACGAGGTAGTTGACCAGTTGGACCTCATGCGCGGGCACGATCTTATCAACCGCTTTGATTTCGATAACCACCCTATCTTCAACAATCAAATCAGCTCTAAAGTCGCCAACGAGGCTGCCTTCATAATAAACAGGCACCTTCTTCTCCATCACGCCGGACAAACCCTGCTTCGCCAACTCTATCGTCAGCGCCTTCTGGTAAACGGATTCCAGAAAACCGGACCCAAGCGAATTATGAACAGCGTAAGCACATGCAATGATCCTCCCGGTCAGGCCTTCATCTTCCATGACTCGATCCTGTCAATCCTGAAAATCCTGCAATCCTGTCCAAAACCAAAACCAAGTTGACCTCCCAGCTCGGCATCGCGCCGATGATCGCTTCGGTCGGCCCGAGGTCCATCACGCTGTACGCCGGGCGGACCGCCGGGCGCGGGTACTGCTCGCTGCCGCAGGGCTCGATCTTGCAGGCGGGGTTCGCGTGCTCGGCGATCATCTTGGCAAAGTCGTACCAGGTGCACTCGCCGCCGTCGGTCACGTGCAGCGTACCGCGGGCGCCCTCTTCGATCAGCCGCAGTGATGCCGCGGCGAGGTGCTCGGCACTCGTCGGCCGACCACGCTGGTCGTTAACCACCATCAACGACTCTTTTTCCTTAGCCAGCTTCGCGATCGTCTTCACGAAGTTGTTTGCCCAGGGCGCGTAGAGCCAACTGGTCCGCAGGATCAGGTGCGGGCAGTCGTGCTCGCGGATCTCTTTCTCGCCCTCGGCCTTGCTCCGGCCGTAGGCGTTGCAGGGCTCGATCGGCCCGTCGACTTTGTAAGGCTCGGACGCGACGCCGTTGAACACGTAGTCGGTCGAGTAGTGCACCAGGAGCGCTTGCGCCTGGCAGCAGGCCTCGGAAAGATAGCCCACGCCGGTGCCGTTGACCAGCGTCGCCATGTCTTCGCTCTCCTCGGCACCGTCCACGTTGGTGTACGCACAGCAGTTGATTACGACGCCGATGTCGGGCGTGACGAACTTCTTGATCGCGTTCGGGTCGGTGATATCGAACTCGGGCAGTGATGCGGTCCGGTACGGGATGCCCTTGCTTTCGAGGAGCCTGCACCAGGCGGTGCCGAGCATGCCCTCCGGGGCGATCAACAGGATGGTGGGTAGGCCACTCATTTAAACCGCGCCCTCCATGTGGCTGTAAACGAAAGGCGAGTCGAGCTCCGCGAGTGTCGGCAGCACCGCGTCCTTATCGCTGAGCTGCGGGCCTTGTGTTAGGCCTTCGAGCGGCCAAGGGAGATTGAGTTCGGGGTCGTCCCACCGCACACCACCATCGGCCTCAGGGGCGTAAGCGCTGCTGACCTTGTACAAAAACTCGGTGTCTGGCTCCAGCGTAATGAAGCCATGCGCAAAGCCCTCTGGGATAAACAGCTGCTGGTCGTTATCGGCAGACAGCTCCGCAGAGGCCCACTTGCCGAACGTCGGCGAGCCCACCCGGACATCCACCGCCACGTCCCACACCCGGCCCTTCACCACACGGACCAGCTTGGCCTGCGCGTGCGGCGGTGCCTGGAAGTGCAGGCCGCGCAGGACGCCGGGCTTAGCCGACAGCGAGTGGTTGTCCTGGACCCAATCGCGTTCGATCCCGTGCTCGGCGAGCTTGGGCGCGCTGAAGGTCTCCATAAAAAACCCACGCGCATCGCCAAACCGCTTGGGCGTGATCAGCTTTACCTCCGGGATATCAAGCGGCTGGATCTGCATGCATCAACCTTGGGTTACATCGAGCTACAAGGGTAATCGGTCAGGTTGGCGGGTGACTGACGAATAACTCGGCGGTTTTTGCTTTCAAAACCGTGGACGTTGCATCCGATAACAACGGACAACGCGTTGGGGAGGGCAAGGCCCCTGCTAGGCAGGTATCAGACCGCGCCGTCTTTCAAGATGCCGTACAGGTACTGGCCGTACTCGTTGCTCTTCATCGTCGCGGCCCGGGCCTCAAGCTGAGCATCATCAATAAACCCCATCTTCCAGGCGATCTCTTCCGGGCACGAGATCATCATGCCTTGCCGCTGCTCAATTGTTTCGACAAACGTACTGGCCTGCAGCAGCGACTCGTGCGTCCCAGCATCCAGCCAGGCGGTGCCACGCGACCAGAGCTGGACGTTCAGCTTGCCCTGCTCCATATACGCGCGGTTGACATCGGTGATCTCCAACTCGCCGCGCGGCGAGGGCTCGATCGATTCGGCGATCGAGGTGACGTTGTGGTCGTAAAAATAGAGCCCGGGCACCGCGTAGTGGCTCTTAGGTTGTTCGGGCTTCTCTTCAAGCGATACGACCTTATTGTTCTCGTCGAACTCGACTACGCCATAGCGCTCCGGGTCTTTCACGGGGTAGCCGAAGACGGTCGCTCCGTCGGTGACCTCGGCGGCAGCTTTGACCTGCTTAGACAAGCCGGTGCCGTAGAAGATGTTGTCACCGAGGATCAGGCAGCACGGCGCATCCGCAGTGAAAGACTTATCAAGCAGAAACGCCTGGGCCAGGCCCTTCGGCTCGGGCTGCTCGACATAGGTGAAGCTCATGCCCCACTGATCGCCGCCGCCCAGGAGGCGTTTGAAGCCCGGCAGGTCCGTCGGCGTCGAGATAATCAGCACCTCGCGGATGCCCGCAAGCATCAGCACCGACAGCGGGTAGTAGATCATCGGCTTGTTATAGACAGGCAGAAGCTGTTTACTGACCGCGAGAGTCAAAGGGTACAGCCGCGTGCCGTGGCCGCCGGCCAGGATAATGCCTTTCATGATGCCTTTCCCTGATCAAAGTCCACAGGCATCATCGACTATTGATCGGGGCGTGTCCAACCGGTTTACAGCATCCACATAAGGTCCGATTACTGCTCGCCGAAGATCCGCTTGCGCAACAAACGCTGGTCCAACGGCACAAACAGCGTAATCACCAGCAGACACAGCCCAGCCGCGGCCAGCAGGTGCCACGTGAACTCGCCAGCGATGAGCAGCCAGCGCAGGCCCTCCGACAGGTGGTGCAGCGGGTTGATCTGGACGACCTGGCTGAGCACCGGCAGGTCGGGCAACGGGAAGTATGTGCTCGATGAGAATGCAATCGGCATGATCACGAGGAAGAACGGCAGGCTCATGTGGTCGATCGTCGGAACGATCGCCGTGAAGTACAAGCCCACCGACGCGAACGCCAGCGCCGACAGATACAGCAGTGGCACCACGACCGGCAGCCATTGCCAGTGCAGGTCGAGTTTACCCAACAAGCCGAACGCGCATAGCACCACACCGAGCACGACCGCGTAGCCGGTCGCGTAGAGCGCCGCCCAGAGCGCCTCCCCCCAGATGACGTGCTCGAGCCGGACCATTGTGGTGAGCTGGCCCTCCCATGACTTCTGGAAGTGCATCCGCACGAACGCACCGAACAGCGCCTGGAAGAATGCGATCATGAACGCCGTGTAGGCGAGCATCCCCGGCGCAAGGTAGCGAAGGTAATCCAGCTCAAAGCCCTGCCAAGTAAAGCTATCGATCTGCCGGCCGAGCCCGATGCCGAACGCGAGCAACAAGATCAACGGCTCAAAGACCGGGGGGACCAGCATCGTGTGCCAGTTGCGCACATGCACACGCAGGTGCCGCAACAACACTGCATGCGACTGCCAATGAAACGCGGGGAGGTAAGCTTTCATGCCCGCTCCTCCGATAGCGCGAGGAACAGGTCGTCCAGCGTCGGCGGGCGGACCTCGTAACGCAGGTCTGCAAACGCCGCGACGAACGCAGACAGTTGCTGAGCATCGAATGGCACATGCCATTCCGACAAGACCTGAGACGGGCGAACAGCTTCACTAAAGTTCGATTCGATCCACACCAGCGCATCGGTCGTCTTGGGTTCCACGCTATTCAGAATCACGACGTGCTCACCCACGACGTCACCCAGCACCTCGTCGGCATTGCCCTCTGCACGGACCCTACCATTTTGAAGCACCTGCAGCCGATCCGACAGCCGCGCCGCCTCGTCCATGTAGTGCGTGGTCAGTACGACGGCCATGCCTTGATGACGTAATGAGCTGACCAACTCCCAAACCGCGACCCGCGCCTGCGGGTCCAGCCCAGTGGTCGGCTCGTCGAGAAAGACCACGCTTGGCCCGTGCACGACCGCACGCGCGATCATCAGACGACGCTTGTAACCTCCCGATAGCGTCTCGGGTGAGGCGTCCGCGTACTCCCGCAGGCCGAACTGATCGAGCAGTTCCTCGATGCGCTGGTCCAACCGCTCGGGCCTCGGCCGGTAATAGCGGCCGGTCTGCACCAGGTTTTGCTTAACCGTGAAGTCTGCATCAAATGTATCGTCCTGCGTGCAGACGCCAAGCCGACGCCGCGCCGCATCTGGCTCACCCTGCAGGTCATACCCCGAGATCATGACCGAGCCCTCATCCGGTCGGAGGTACCCGTAGCACATGCGCAGCGTCGTCGTCTTCCCCGCGCCGTTTGGCCCAAGCAGCCCGAGCACCTCGCCCGCTCTGACCTGCATCGCGATCCCGTCAACCACACGCTTACCACCCAGGTGCTTGATCAGGCCGTCTGCCTGCAGCAAAACACCGTCATCTGCTGAGAGGTCGGCGGCATCGGCGGTACTTACTTGGGGCATGGCGAAAGGATAGCTCAGCCAAGCAATGACATGGCTTGGATACGCTCTGAATGATCAAGGTTTTTGAGATTTTCACCGGCGCGTCAGGACGCTTTCCGATTCACCCGCCGCTCGATCCGACGCAGGCCACGGACCAGGTCCCGCGCGCTCTTGTACTGCGCCATCTCCGGGTTCTTCGGACGAAGGACCGCTGCGGTTAGCGCGCTCAAGGCCCCGGCAACGTCCGACTCGGAGTCGTACTCGATCAGCTGCTTGAGGTCTGGGTTGGTGTGCGGCTTCGCGATCTGCACCGCCAGGTAGAACGAATCGACGGTCTTGTCGGTCTTGCCGTAGACCTCGGCGATGGCGTTGTTGGTGACGTGGCCGCGTTCGATCATCTTGCCGAGCATGCGCTGGATCTGGCTGGTGCGCATCATCTCGGTGAAGAGCTCACCCAGCATGGGCGAGCGGTTGACCTGTTCGCCGATCTTGCACGCGCTGCCGAAGTCCACGAAGCCGACGCCCTTGGGCGTGATGACCATGTTGTCCATGCGGAGATCCAGGTGCATCACGTTGGCCTGCTCGTGCAGCGCGGCGAGCAGCTCGGCCGACTGGATCGCGAACTCGAGCTGACTGATCGGCTCCCCCCCGATACGCATCCAGTTCATATGCAGCGTGCGGACAAAGCCTCGCTCATCCTTCTGGATACCGAGCGGCTTAGGCACGTGGTCGTGATAGACGGGGTCGAGGTTTGTCCGCAGGATGCCGAGCATCGCGGCCTCGCGCGTGAGGAACGTCGGGAAGACGTGATCGACCAGCTTGCGGGCGCGGTTTTCGAGGTCTTTGACTTCGACCTCGGGGAACTTGTGCTTCAGCCGGTTCAGGAGGTCATCGAAGGTCGGCACCCGCTTGGTCACGATGTAGCCGAACGGGCAGTCGGGCGACTTCGGGGCCGGTGTCAGCTCGACGTGGTAGGTGAACCGCTCGGTGAAGTCGCCGGGCTGGATCAACGCGGTCTTCCGGGCGAGGAACGCGTAGCCCTGGGGGGTCAGCCCGGGGATCCGCAGGCCCATCACGTTGGCATGCAGCTTCGTGACCGGCTGCTCGATGATGAAGCCGCGTTTGCCGTCGTAGGACTCCGCCAGGTTCTGCGCGCTCTTGAGGTTCGTGCCGACATACAGGAAAACCCCGCCCCAGCGTAGGCGTGCGAAGGCCTCGTCGGGCAGCTTCGGCTCGCCGGGTGTCGCGGAGAGGATGTCAACGAACTTGCCCTCGCTGGCCTGACCGGACCGGTTGCTGAGTCGGCCGGTCATCTCGTCGCGCAGCCAGAGACGCTGCGCTACCGCGATCAGCCGGTCGAGCTGCTTCGCCGACGCCGGTGCCTGCTCCTTCACCGCTGCGGGCGGCAAGGGCGGAGCGGTTGTTTTATATTCTCGTCGCAACGTCAGCTTCCGGAACAAACGACTGAACCATCTTGGCTTCTGTGCTATCGGCTCGATCACGGCCGGGCTTTGGTCCGGATAACTGGGCGTGTTTAAGAGTTCAGAAGCCTGCGGCGGCGGGATCAGGTCCTCGCGATCCTCCACGCCGCGATAGCCATTGACACGGCCTGGCGATCGGCCGTGTGCATCTCGCTGGATATGATCAAAAATCGGGTGCTGTGTGGCCATGATCGGTGGCGGGCGGGTCTGCATATCATACGGGCTGGCAAACCCGCACATCCGTGATTGTAAATCGTCATAGCCGGAAACAAACAGCCACTAATATAGAACCATGCTCGAAACGCACACCCCGAGCTGCTTTTCCAGCCAGTACGTACTGCTGGACAACGGCAAGCCCTGCGGGAAGTTCAAGGGGCGCACCTGGTCGGGCCATATCGATGTGTCCCTGCTCAGCCGGTACCGGCTCGTCTTCAAGCACGAGGGCTTCTTCAGCTCGCGTTACACCCTGATTGATCAGGGCACCGGGTCCGTACTCGCCGGTGCACAGGCCGCGGGGATATTCACCACCGCGTGGGACCTCTCGCTCGACCTCGGCGACTGCAAGATGGTTTCCGCCGGCTTTTTCAACCAGGGCTTCTACGTGCAGCGGGGCAGCCGACGCCTCGCCGAGGTCAACGTCAGCGGCGGGTGCAGCGGGACGTGGTATGTCCGCCCGTATGTCGAGATGCAGCTGACCGACCAGGTCATGATCGGGCTGGTATTCCACACGATCCTGAGGCGGCGAAGACAAAGCAACGCTTCGGCATCAAGCTGAGTGAGCGGATACCAGCAGAGGCACTGACGCCCGCTACACTAACCAAATGCTTCACTCTAAGCGAAGACACTCCTTCAGCAGGCATTCCAAGCTACTAAAAGACGGAAAGCCGTTGGGCAAGACCAAGATCCTGCTTTGGGGAGGGCATAACGACGTCTATCTGCCTGAAGGCCAGCACCTCCGGTTTAAACGGATGGGGCTTCTGCCTCGTTTCCAGTTCGAGCTTATTGACTACACCACTGGCGAGAGGCTGGTCTGGATGAAGCGCAGCAGCAGGGGGCCCTTCTGCTGGGACCTCTCGCTGAGCATCGGGCTGTGCACATTGGATGCCGACGCGAAGGATAAGGATCTTAGACTTGTTGTGAAGCGAGAAGATCAACCTATTGCGGAAGTTAATATCGCCAGTGGTGGCTGGGCTGTTGAACCCCTCTTAGAGATCACGATAGTCGATCAGGTGCTTATTGGCTTGACCTACGGCAAAATCTGGACTGCCATGGGGACACTTGATGGTGGCTGATCGAAAAGCCTCGGCGCGAGGCTATATTAATACGGATCAGTCGCACCTATTGTGTATCACGATCTGTAAACTAAATCATGCTTGAAAGTAAAAGACGCCATTGCTGCAGCACCGAGTCTGTGCTCTTTCATGATGGAAAGCCTTGCGGAAAGCTTAAGCACAGGATTTGGACGACGGCGCAGATCGAGGTCCATCTCTTAGAGCAGCAGCGTGCCAGGCTCAAACGGATCGGCTGGCTGCCGCGGTTCCGTTTTGAGCTCGTTGATGATCAAAGCGGCGAACAATACGCCTGGATCAAGCGGAGCTACAAGGCGGCTTACCTCTGGGACATCTCACTTTCAATCGGTTTGTGCAGGATCTTTACGAGTGATAGCCCAGACGAAAATCTTTTTGTCAAGCAGGATGGGGAAAACGTCGCCGAGGTCATTGAAACCAAGAGTAATTGCTGGCTCGTCAAACCGTTTACCGAGATGCCTCTCATGGATCAGGTAATGATCGGTATCTGCCGTGCGCGGATCGTTTCATCGGCAATGGGTGCGGCTGGCTGATCAACACGGCGACAACAGCACGGGACGGAGCAGTGCAAAATAAGCAGCACTGATTATGCCAAGACCTCCATGATGTCCTCGAGCGGTTTTCGCCGGGTAGCCGCGGTCGGTACGACACAGTCTTCAGAGGGGTAACCGACAGGGATCAGGAGGTACGGGCGTTCTTTGCTCGGGCGACCTAATATCGTGTTGAGGAAATTCATCGGGCTGGGCGTGTGCGTCAGCGTCGCGAGCCCGGCGTGCTGTGCCGCGGCGAGCAGCATCCCGCAGGCGAGCCCGACCGACTCGCTGGAGTAGTACACCTGCCCGCCGTCGTCGCCTTTGGTCAACCGGAACACGACGATCAGCCAGGGCACGGTCTCGAGGAATGCCTTGTTCTCATCGGTACCGAACGGCGCAAGGTCCTTTAGCCACTGCTCGTTGGCCCGGCCGTTGTAAAACTCCTTCTCTTCGGCCTCGGCCCCCTCGCGGATCTGCTTCTTCACCGCCGGGTCGCTGACGCACACAAACCGCCAAGGCTGCTTGTTCGCGCCGCTCGGCGCGGTGCCTGCGGTTTGAACGAGAGCCTCGATCGTCTCGCGGCTCACGGGCTTGTCGGAGAACATGCGGACGGAACGTCGTTTGCGCATCACATCGTAGAACTGCTGAGCGGCAAGCTCGGGCGAAGTATCGGGTGCGTATCGGTCATCGTGCGGGATGGTCGGGCAGTTGTGCATGCGACCAGTTTATTGCGAAGTTGAAATAGCCGTGATGCTACGCATCGCAGGCAGAGCATGACAAGTGTGCCACGGTCTTCCGGCGATGCGTTGCATCGCGGCTATTGTGGTAAACGCCAGACCAGATACGTGACCCCTGCCGCGAGCGTAGCGTGAACGAAGACCGTCAACCAAAAGACAACACGGAACTTGGTCTTAACCGATTTATGCCGAAGCCAGCGCTGCCCGATCATCGCGCCGGGCCAGCCCCCAAGCAGAGAGAACAGGTGCAATCGTTTTTCGGGGACGCGCCAGCCGTCGCGCCTGGCCTGCCGTTTATCCCATGCGTAAAACCCGAGCGTGAAGAGGCTCATCAGGACGATCTCGCCCGCAAGGATGGTCAGCCAGAGCTGCATGGGCTCAACTCTTGCGTCGCCAGTCGATCTCGGGCGCGTCACCCCAGAGCATCTCCAGGTCGTAGTGGCCGCGGGTGTTGGGCTCGAAGAGGTGGACCATGACCTCGACAAAGTCCGCAACCAGCCAGGTCGCCGCGTCGTCACTGTCGTCACCGAAGCGCTCGAAGCCCTGCTGCTCGCCAAGCCCCGCGACCTGCTTGGCCAGGGAGCGCAGCTGCCGGTCGCTTTGGCCCGAGGCAATAACGAGGTAATAGGTCAGCGGGCTGACGCCGCGAACATCAAGCACGCGGATATCGCCGCAGTCGTAGTCGCCCAGCAGCTGGGCGGCGGCGATCGCGAACTGCTCGGCCTCGGCACGCTCGGGCACAGGGCGGTCGGCGGGCGGGTCTTGATGGAGGTCGGTGTCGGTCATCGCCAGTAAGGATACGCCAGAACATCCGGTCGGACAGGCTATTGCAGGGTATCCTTTTCTACAATGTTTATCCCGATCCGCAGCGACAGGCCCCTGCGATCCACGCCGTACGTCAACTACGCGCTGATCGCGATCAATGTCCTAATCTATGGGTTCACCGCGCGGGCTTTCTCCGGTGAGGAATACCACAAGGCCATAGAGTTCATGCTCTGGCATGAGGAGCCCATGCTCAAGGGCTGGCAGTTCATCACCTACCAGTTCCTCCACGCCAGCCCGATGCACCTCATCGGCAACATGGTCTTCCTCTGGGTCTTCGGCAACAACGTCGAGGACCGGCTGGGTAAGTTCGGCTACCTCTTCTTCTACCTGTCCATGGGCGTCCTCGCCGGGCTAGGGCACTGGCTCACCTCCGAAGCGCCTGTACTCGGTGCATCCGGCTCGGTCGCGGGTGTTACCGGCGCGTTCCTCGCACTCTTCCCGCGCACCCAGATCACCTTCCTCTTCATCTGGTTCATCATCCGACCGTTCATGGTCCCGGCCATGCTCGTCGTCGCCTTCTACTTCGCAAAGGATGTCTTCTTCCTCGCGATGAACGTGGGCAACACCGCGTACACCGCGCACCTCGCGGGCAACGTCGGCGGGTTCGTCGTGGGGATGCTGCTGCTCTCGACACGCATGCTGCCGCGCGAGCCCTACGACCTCTACTCGCTCTGGGCGCACAAACGCCGACGCAACCAGTTCCGCAAGCTCACCAACCAGGGCTACCAGGCATGGGAAGGCAAGGCCCATAACCCGGGCAAGAAGGGCAAACCAACCGAAATGACCGATCAGGACAAACAGGTCCTCGAGCTGCGGCAAAAGATCAGCCGATCGATTGGCAATCACGACCTAGACGCTGCGACGGCGACCTACCTCGAACTCATCAAGGACCACGGCGAACAGACCCTCAGCCAACGCCAGCAGTTCGACATCGCCAACCACCTGTTCGCGCAAGAGAACTACCGGCCCGCAGCGGCCGCATACGAACGCCTGCTCGCCGCCTATCCCAAGCACGACGAGCGCGGCAACGCGCAGCTGATGCTCGGGCTCATCAACGCCCGCTACCTCGGCAACCCCGATGCCGCGAGGCCCCACCTGCAGGAAGCCAGCCAACGCCTACATGGCGACGATGCGGCGCTGGCTCGGCAACTGCTCACAGAATTAGGTTGAATGGAGCGCGAGGCTCCTAACAAACTTATCATTCACCCATGTCCAAACCCACTATGGGTCTAATCGCCGGCGGGGGTCGCCTGCCTTTCCTGCAAGCTAAAGGGATGCGCGACGCCGGTCACGCGGTCGCCTGCGTCGGCCTCAAGGACCAGTACGACCCGGGCCTGCCCGAACTGTGCGACACGTTCGTCGAGGTCGGCGTGCTGCACCTCGGCCGGTGGTGCCGGCAGCTGCGCAAGCGTGGCGCGACGCAGGCGGTCATGGTCGGCAAGGTGCAGAAGAGTCAGTTCCAGTACCATCCAACGCGTTGGTTAAGCCAGATGCCGGACTGGCGCGCCGCCCGCGTGTGGCTGTGGCGGAGCAGGCACGACCGACGCAGCCAGACGCTGATGACTTCGCTGGCAGACGAACTCAAGGAAGGCGGGCTCGAACTCATCGACACCACCAAGTTCATCCCCGAGCACATGGCAGGCGAAGGCGTCCTCACCTCACTCAAGCCGACCAGCCAGCAGCAGCACGATATCGACTTCGTCTGGCCGGTCCTGATGCGCATGAACGACCTGGACATCGGCCAGGCTGTCGCGGTGAAGAAGGGCGACGTTATCGCGGTCGAAGCGATGGAGGGCACCGATGCGATGATCCAGCGCGCAGGTGAACTGTGCAGGAAGCCCGGCTGGCTCCTGGCCAAGGGTGCCCCTGCAAACAAGGACCCACGATTCGACGTTCCCACCGTCGGCGTGCAGACCATCGAGAACCTCGCCAAGGCAGGAGGGACCGGCCTGCTCGTCACCGCGGGCCGCGTCATCCTGCTGGACAAGCCCGAGGTCATCGCCGCAGCCGACCGGCTTGGCATCACGATTGCCGGAAGAGCCGCGGAATAAATAAAAAGTAGCTCCGGTTGAGTAGGGGAGACCTTGATGGTTTCCAATACTGACGCTGTATCCACACCCCGACCGTAAAAGGAGCTCCTGCAATGACCCGATTCGCCAAATTCACCGCGCCCCTGTTCGCCATCGCCCTGCTGCTCGGGCTCGCCACACTGACCCAGGCAAATGATAAGGAAGCAATCAGCTCCGATATCGATAACAAGATCACGCTCGATGGTGTCAGCCTGGGTGATCACGTCATGGGCCCAAAACTGAAGGTCGATGAGCTCAAGGGCAAGGTCGTCCTGTTCGAGTACTAGGGCGACCAATGCCCGCCCTGCCACGCCTCGATCCCCGGCATCGTGAAGCTCCGCGGCGACTACAGCACCGATAAGCTCGCCATCGTTGCCAACCAGGTGTGGGACGCGACCCCCGCCGAAGTCAGGAAGGCCTGGGAGAGGCACGGCGGCGATGACACCGTCACCGTCGTCAACCACGGCAAGCTCGAAGGCGCCAACCACCGCGGCGTCCCACACGCCTACGTCCTGGACCACAACGGAAACCGCATCTGGAACGGCAACCCACACCCCCGAGCTGACAAGAAAGAGATGCTGGAAGTCATCAAGAAGGCCGTCGAAGCCCTGCCCGACAAGGCGTAAGCCACGGCAACGAAACCAATAAATCAATACAAAGCCCACGCCAGATCGGCGTGGGTTTTTTCATATCACGCGTGATAGATACCCTACCGCTCCGCGCACCACTCAAACAGTGCCCGCCACTCGTGGTGCTGCAGCGCAAGCAGGTCGGGCGAGTCGGTCTCGCAGCGTGCGTTGGCCCGGGAGATCCGGTCGACGAACGAGATCGGGTCGTAGCCCGCCATGGCCGAGCCCGCCGCGCTCCCGCCGCCCGCGAGGTCGATGTTGTTCATCGCGGGGTGGGCCCCGGCCTTGCGGTACCAGTACTTCGCGTTCGGGAAGTCGCCCTCCCGCCGGTGCATGATCGCGTGCCAGAACGACCCTGTTGGGCTGTGGATCGACTGGCTGTACGCGTGGCTGCGGTCCAGCTCGTCGACGTAAAGCCAGAGCCCGGCCTTGATCGCGTCGTGCCCATCAAGCGCCGGGCTGTTCACCACGTCTTCAACGACAGAAAGCACCTCGCCGCTCACAGGCTCGACCGGGACCAGGCTGCTCATCGCGTGATCAAAGGGGAGGATGTCAAAAATCGGCGCGACCGCCGACTCGATCTGTTCAGGCAGGGCTACGGGCATGTGGGTCTCGACCTCGGTCACTTCAGGCAGGCACGTGGTATTGTAGGATCATCGGCAGGACGATCCACCGCCGTGAATCTGTTTGCAGTGATGACTTAACAAGCCGCTCCCTCACGGCCGCAGCTCGTTCAAACGCTAAGTAAACCATGACCGACCCTAAATCCACCAACATCACCTGGCACGAGGGCGCCGTCGACTGGGATGCCCGCGCCAAAACGCTGGGCCAGAAGGGCTGCACCGTCTGGTTCACCGGGCTGTCTGGCTCTGGCAAGTCCACCGTCGCCGTCGCCGTGGAACAGATGCTCCACCAACAGGGCCGGCACTGCTATCGGCTCGACGGTGACAACGTCCGTTACGGCCTGTGCAGCAACCTCGGCTTCTCCGCCGAGGACCGGGATGAGAACATCCGCCGCATCGGCGAGGTCGCCAAGCTCTTCGCCGACAGCGGGCTGATTACGCTCTGCTCCTTCGTCTCCCCCTACCGCGACGCCCGCGACAAAGTCCGCAAGCTCCACAAAGACGCGGGCCTGCCCTTCTTCGAGGTCTTCGTCGACATCCCCATCGAAGTCGCCCAACAACGCGACCCCAAGGGCCTTTATGCGAAGGCCGCCACGGGTGAGATCAAGGACATGACGGGGCTGAGCGAGAAGTCGCCCTTTGAGGCGCCGGAGAGTCCGGAGATCAGGCTGCCCACGCACGAGCAGAGTGTGGAAAAGTCGGCACGGGATGTGATTGAAGCATTAAAGACAACAGGAATATTCATTTGATTAGTAAGATCAACTCAAATTCAATGGATGAAACAATGAACGATCATTACGTCGTGGAATTCAGCATGTCATCGAAAACATTTCATATACATAGTGTTGAAGAGATGCTTGAAACTAATATTCAAAACGCTATCGCAGGTAACAGAAATGATCATATGCCCCTTGCTATAGCTAGCAACGAAAAAGAGGCGTACGAGATTTCAAGTCAACTAAAAAAACGTTTACTCACTTAATAGCGGCGGGTGGCCGGGGTGGAGGCTTGGCGACCCCCCGGAACGAATCTTCTTCAACACATCAACGCCAGCTTGTTCCGGGGGTTCGCTTCGCTCATCCCCGGCCACCCTTATGTATGGTGATTTGCATGGCTACAACTCCACCCGCCTTCACCGGCTTTGGCCGAAAGACGCAGTCCTTCCTCAAGGACCTCGACGCGAACAACACGCGCGAGTGGTTCGCCGAGAACAAGCCACGCTATGAAAGCGAATTCGTTGCCCCCGCGCTGGCGTTCATCGCGGCGATGGAGCCGCGCCTTGAAACCATCAGCAGGCAGTTCATGGCCATCCCCGCCAAGCAGGGTGGCTCGCTCATGCGCATCTACCGCGATGTGCGTTTCTCCAAGAACAAGTCGCCCTACAAGACCAACATCGGCATCCACTTCCGCCACGAACTCGCAAAGGATGTCCACGCCCCGGGCTACTACGTGCATATCCAGCCGCCATCGGTCGGCAACGACTACGGCATGACCGGCTCGATGCTCGGCGTCGGGATCTGGCAACCACCCCCGGAAGCTCTAAAAGCCATCCGAGAACGCATCCGCGACAAGCCCAACGACTGGCTCGCCGCACGCGACGACAAGACCTTCAACAAGCTGCTCACCATCGACGGCGAATCCCTCAAACGCCCGCCCCGCGGCTTCGACCCCGAGCACCCCTGCATCGAGGACCTCAAGCGCAAGGACTTCACCGCGTTCAAGACCCTGTCAGTCAAAGATGTCAGCTCCGCGAAGCTGCTGGAGACCGCCGAAGAAGCCTTCTCCGCCGCTGAGCCGTTCATGCGTTTCCTCTGCAAGGCCATGGGTGTGGAGTATTGAACTGCTTCACAGGCCTACAAAGCCTGCACCCAAAGCGATAGAATGTGCCCTTCATTATTAGGAGACACCATGTACAAGCTCGCCCCCGCCCTGCTGATCCTCACCCTGTTCACCGCTTGCACCGCCGTTGCTGACGGCCATGCAAAAGACACCAAGAAAGCCAAAGACGCCGGCTGGGTCGACCTCTTCAACGGCGAAGACCTCACCGGGTGGAAGAACCCCTACGAGTGGGGCGAGGCCAAGGTCGTCGACGGCGTCATCGAACTCACCGCCAATAAGAAGTTCTTCCTCACCACCGAGAAGCAGTTCAGCGACTTCGAACTCGAGGTCGAGGTCATGCTCCCGGCCGAGGGCAAGGCCAACAGCGGGATCATGTTCCGCTGCCACGTCGAGAAGAACAAGGTGTTCGGCTACCAGGCCGAGTGCGACCCGACCGACCGCGCATGGACCGGCGGTCTCTACGACGAGGGCCGACGCAAGTGGCTGTTCCCCAAGTCCAACGAACGCGGCAAGACCAAGCTCGTGAAAGCCCCGCAGGGAGAGTGGATCAAGTACCGCATCAAGTGCGTCGGCGACAGCCTGCAGATCTTCATCAACGGTAAGCAGACCGTCGACTTCACCGACGACGTCGACGCCAAGGGCCACATCGGCCTGCAGCACCACGGCGAAAAAGGCCAGACCTACCGCTTCCGCAACATCCGGATCAAAGAGATCGAGGCGGAACCAACCTAAGCGACCAGGCTTATACAACAGGTCTGACCCATAACCGGCATGCAATAGGCTACTTCTCTGCATCCCAGATCGAGCCAAGCCAGTCGTTGCCTTGCGCGTTAACCGCGCCCTCGGTGAGCCGATCAAACGCGTCCTGCTCGACGTGACCATCGAGGAAACTAAAGTTCGCCCGCCTGTCATGCCCGCTAAAGAAGCGGTCCGGGTCGCTGAAGATGAATTCGGGCCGAGTGAAGCGTGCATTGATATGCCCCGCGACCTGGCCCTCGGTCCAATGGTCGATCGTCCAGATCGTTTCGGAGGTCTGCCTGACCTGTTCGAGCGAGCGTGATGCGGGGTCTTCGAGCCTGGCGGTGATGAAGGTCGTCGCGTCACCTGGGTCGTGCCGGTTGTTCGTCACCATCGCAGGCCGCCTCGTTTCATCCGCCGGCAACCACTCGCCGGGCTGATAGCTGATCGGGACGCCCGGCGTGGTCCGTGTGATGTTGTCGGAGGGGCAGAAGTACAGGTCGGCTGGCTGCGAAGATGCACCGCCCGAGGCCAATCCCTCCGCCAGCGTCAGCGATCGACCGTCATACCCGCCGACCCCGAGCCAGTCGTTCCACATGAAGCTCTGGAAGTTCCAGGGCACATACTGGTCGTAATCGCTTGCAAAGTTGAACGTAGCGACCGCGAGTTGACGCTGGTTGGATTTGCACTGTATCGAGCGTGCCGCCTCGCGTGCCTGTCCGAGTGCCGGTAGCAGGACCGCAATCAGCAGAGCAATGATCGAGATCACCACCAGCAGTTCAATCAGGGTAAACGCGCGTCGATCAAACATACGACCTCCCAATCAAGTTAGTGGGCGAGTTGCCCAGCAAGAAAAAACTTAATCAACTGATGAAAACCGCAGGCCACCTTCCAGTAGCCAGCGGTCGTGAAGGAGGAATCAACCCATCAACCCCGCCGACGACGCGCGATCAGCAGGCCGCCGAGACCAAGGAGCGCCAGCGAAGTGGGCTCGGGGACACCGCCGACCGAGACCAGGGTCGTGCCAAGCTCGAACTCGTCATAGATAATCACAGGGGCCCCGCCGAATGCTGCGAATCCGATACGGCTGAAGGCAAGGTCATTGCCGTTGGCAGAACTAATCACCGTTCCATCTGAATTGATCAGGTTGAATGTATCTTGGCCACCGGTGTAATCGATACGGAAGAAAATTTCACGCGTCTGCCCGCCCACAACCGCTGGCAGCGCCAGGTCAACACCCTCGCCAGCATTCTCCGCATTGGTGTCGGGGCCATTACCGGGGTTCAAGTCAACAACAGCAAAGTCTGCGCCCGACGCATTCGCTTCGCCCAGAACAATCACGCGGTTCGTGTCAAAGTTGCCTTGGTCAAGTTCAATGCCGGTAAAACCGCTGGTCGTTGTGGGATTATTGACCAGGTAACGGCCATAGATACTCGTGCCATCAACACCAATCTGTGCCGCTACACTCGCTTGAATATTTGCATTAATGCGGCCAGGGTTTTCAATCGAAAGGGCGCCGCCACCTTCGAGGCCAGGTGCAGCATTAACAGTTGTGCCGACACCGCCCGAGACAAGAAAAAAGCCTTCGACACCAACGTTGCCCGCGCTAAAAGTGCCGCCAGGCTCATTCACCTGATCGAAGTTGACATCGACCAGAAGCGTTGCCTCTGACGGCGTGGTGGCCAAGCCGAGCGTGGTGGTTGCGATTGCGGGCAGGAAGAGCCGGTTGGTGGTGAAGTGAGCCATCTTAGAAACCTCCTAAAGATAGGAAAAGAGAAGAAAACAATCGCTGCCTGCAGCGGCAGCATGCCGAGTGATCATGGGTTTGGCCGTGCCTGATCGAATGATGGTATGGCTTGCCAGTGGGATTGGATTTCGTCTTCGGTCATCGCGCGGTCGTAGAACGCGACCTCGTCGATCTTGCTGTTGCGTAGGGAACGCTCGAGGCGCATCGACCGGCCAAGCACCAGCGCGGGCTGCTCGACAGGGTCAATCTCTGCCGGGAGGGTGCCCTCCGCTTGCCCATCGACATAGAGTCGGAGCCGGCCGCCTTCGTGGTTCACCACCACGTGCTGCCAGCGGCCGATGGTGTAAGGCTGTTCGCTGAAGAGGCCATGGACCTGTGATTCGCCTTGCTGATCAATCACGAGGTCTTCATAGTGGACTCGGAACGACTTGGGCCCCCACTCAATAGGCGCATCCTGGGGCTGGAGTTCCATATGTACCAAGTGGTCAAGATTCTCTGATTGCGTGTCGTACAAGCCACCTAGCGAGCCCGATCCGGTGTTCTGGTCTAATTCATCACCGATCCAGACCCACATCTCAAGCGCGAAAGATGCGCCGGATCTGATCGCATCAAACGGCTCGGTCGTCAGGTAATAACCGTCGGTTTCATCGGTATTGTCGAATTGTCCCGCCTGGCCGAGCAGGCCATCCGCATCTAGTCGAACCGAGCCCTTGGCTTGCAACGCGGTACGGCGTGGATTGATCTCGTTCTTGATGGCCTGGCGCGCTTGCTCCTCAAACCGCCAGTACGCCACTGGCTTGCTCTCTAGCACCGCCACAACATAGGGGTGGACCGGCTCGGGGTGGAACACCGGCACCTCCGCGACCGTGATGACCTCAAGCCCGCCGGTCTCCGGCTCGATACGACGCGCTTCGTCCTGCTCCAGCACGACCGGCTCAAACGCGAGCGGCGACTCGGGCGTAGGCTCCGCACGGACCGAGCCTTGCATCACGATCACGGTGCTGCCTGCTTCCGCATCCGCCTCGACGCCAAAGCGCGTGCCCAGGTCTACAACGTCCATCCCGGGCACATGGACGGTGAACCCCTTGCTGCTTGGCGTCTCGCAGAAACCCACCAGCTTGCCACGGTGCAGGCGGATCGCGTTGTCGCTGTCGGTTGTCTCGATCGTCGCCGGTGCCTGGACCATCACCTTCGCGCCGCGGTTGGTTGTGATCTCCGCAAAGCCTTCGACCAGCGTCAGCCGCTGGTTCACCGCGAGCAGCATCCGATCGGGCAGCGCGCCCTGGCCGTTCGCGCTGACCCACTGGGCGTTGACCTGGCCGGTTACTGTCGCGACGACGCGATTGGGGTCAAGCGTCGGCGTCGCCTGCGTGAAGTCGGGCACCGCGTCGGTTTCAGGCGTCTTATCGCCTCCGGTCAAAAAGACGATGGACAGCACCACGCCCAACAACAGGGCTGCGGCGGCCGCGAGGATCGAAAGACGCTTGGGAGTGACCACGTGATCAAACACGTAGGACAATGCCGATACATAATGCTTATTACTAAGCGACCTAGGGGTTGATTGGGGGAACTGGTCCGCCGCGAGTGCCATCGGGTCCAATGCCGTGCTCCGCTCTTCTAGCTCGGCCAACTCAGCCAGCACCGCGCCCGCGTTGGTGTCGTCAGGTGAATCGGCGAGTTGCTCAACCGACCGCGCCTCGGCACGCTCAAGGTTCACGCGCATCGCCCGCTCGTCCATTGTGATCCGCAGGTAGGCCTTTGCGTTCGCTTCGTCGGCGACGATCCATTCGGATAGACGCTGCTGGTCTTCGGTACTCGCGTCGCCGTGCAGCACGTCGTGGATGAGCTGTTCGATCTCGGGGGTCATCGCTTACCCTCCGAGTCGATCGCGGCGAGGCGCGTCTCGATGCACTTGCGCAGGGCCTTGCGGATACGCAGAAGCGCGGCGGAGATCGTATTCGATGATTTGCCCATGCGGTCGGCGATCATCGCTGGGCTGAGCGATCGGGTGTAGCGCAGCTCGAGCAGCCGGCGCTGGTTCTCGCCCAGGTGCTGCATGCACTGGTCCAGGGCCTGGGCGCGGTCGGACTGCTCGTCGCTCACCTCAGGGACGACACAGGCCACGGCCTCGAGCGCATCACCCGTCAGCATGAGCTTGTCGCGGGAGCGGTCCCGGAAGAGTTCCATCACCCGGTAACGCGCGACCTGCACCGCCCAGCCGGTGAAGGAGGTGCCGGGCTCGAAGTCTTCGAAATTACGGGCGAGGTACTCGCTGGTCGCCTGGATGACGTCGTCGCGGTCGTTGGGGTCGCGGACGGCACTCCCGACGAACGCCTCGATCGCGGGCATCGCCGAGGCCCAGTGCTTGGCGAGCTGGACCATCGCCTCGGTGCGGGGGTCGCTCCGAGGCTCGGTCCGGTGGTCTTCCTTCTGCGGGTTGTCGACAGGGTCGAGAGACATGGCTACAAGAACAGGCCACTGGCCAAGCGGATATGACGCGCGATCTAAAACTTTTTCGCTACCCCATCAGCCTAGCACCCCGAGGCGTGGTTTCAGCGCGAAAATGCGGGCAGACTCATCCGCCGGAAAGCACCGAACCCACTCCAAACCCGCTTGTCTGCTGGCCTGTCACCACCCACAACATCTGGCACCCCGCGCCCGATAAGCGGCGAACCGTTCACCCGCCCACCACCCGAACAACAACGACACCCCGATAAAAGGCGGCCGATCAATCTCGGGAGACAAGACTTGACGTTTGGTCGCCGTTTGGTTAACGTGTACCGAACAGATTCGGCGATAGCTATTGCAGACACACCTGACGCTTCGGCGATAAGGAGTCGGAATCCAGACCGGGACCCCCACATGTAGGGGTCGGCCCGGCAAGACACCCCACAGAAGGCGAAAGCCGAACGGGAGACCTCCGATGACTGCACCCCTGATGATGATTGGCCCTGGCGGCGACTACGTAACCCGATTCGATGTTAAAGGAGACGGCCTGGTCAAGACAAGAACACAGCACACCGCGGGGCAAAATCAGGACGGCGGCGGCAATAGCGTCGTTTGGGGACTGATCCCGCGCCGACGCAAGAGCAAGAAAGCCCCGTTTAAGGCGGCACAACCTGCGGGTCGGGCGGACCAATTCGAGCACACCGCGAGCCCCGCCCTGCCCGCGGCCTACGCCAAGCCCAGCGTCGCCGACCTCCAGCAGCAGCTTGCCATGCTCCAGGCGATCGAGCACTGGCTCGCCGGGCAGCAGGACGAGTTGAACCGCCTCGCCGCCATCCAGACCGCGACCGAGGCCGGACTGACGCAGGCCGTTCCAGAAGCCGGGGCAGAAGCCAGGGCAGCGGCCGGGTCAGCGAGCATCACAAACACACCCGGATCCAGCCCCGCCCCCGTGCGTGTGATCCGCTTCAACCGCACGACCATGGCGATGCCGACGCCGGCCCCTTCGCTCGTGCCTGATTTTGCACCTGAGCCCTGCCACGCGTTTGCCACGGATGAGCAAGCGCTGACCGAACAACCCGACAACCCAACCCAACTAGAGAGGAGCGTCCTCGATGACCAGCCCGAACCTCACGCCCAAGCAGATGAAAATTTTAACGCTCATTCGAGACACCCGGCTATCGCGCGGCTATTCGCCGACGATGAAAGAGCTCGGCGAAGCCTTAGGCGTCTCAAAGGTCACGGTCTTCGAGCACGTCGAAGCGCTCATCAAAAAGGGCTGCCTGATCAGGGATGCGAACAAGGCGCGCTCTTTGGAGTTGTCGCCTGACCTCGAGCTGCCGGACGAAGAACGCAAGACCCGCCTGCCCCTGGTCGGCTCCATCGCCGCGGGCTCGCCCATTGAGGCCGTTGAAACCCGCGAGCACCTCGACCTCGAAGAGATCTTCTCCCCGCCCGGTTCATCGACCGCGAACAAGTTCGTCCTCAAGGTCCGTGGCGACTCCATGATCGACTGCCACATCGCCGACGGCGACTACGTCATCTGCGAACAGCGCAACGCCGCCCGCCGCGGCGACATCGTCGTCGCCCTCGTCGACAACGACGAGGCCACGCTTAAGTACTACGAGCCCAAGAGCGACGGCACCGTTGCTCTAGTCCCCGCCAACGAGAACTACGAGCCAATCATCGTCCGCAAGGAACAGCTACAGATCCAAGGGGTCTGCGTGGGTGTGGTGCGGCAGTATTGAGACTGTCACCACGCTGTTAGCCGGCGGGCTTGTCCCGCCGTTGTCTTATCAATCAACATATTCCTTCTCGGGGACAATCCTTGCTCGCCTTCCACGCGATCATCTCCGCCTACGGCTTCTGGCTACCCAATGATCCCCGCGGTTCATGGTCAACCTATGTCGGTAGCCGGGCCCTGCATCAATATGGCGGCAACGCAACGAAGGTTTCAACTCGACGAAGTGTCGCACTTCGTTCACATTGCATCAAACAACGGTATTCGGTCAAACAACAGCTCAAATACACCCCTGTTCGATTCACTGGATGGCAAGCCCTCTCAATCGCGAGTGGCTTTGAACAAGTGGCATGCGAAGCAGACTATCGCATTGTTGCGCTGGCGATCATGCCAACACATATCCATGCGGTCATTCTCAACCACTCCCGCAAGCCATCACAGATCATGGGGCATCTCAAACGTGGGGCGACCAACCAGCTGATCAAGGATAGCCGACACCCATGCCTGTTGAATGGCTGGGTCACACACAGCTGCTGGGCTAAACAGGCTTGGGCTGTCTACATTGATACAGAGAGGCACCTTAGACGTGCAATCCAGTACGTCGAAGAGAACCCGATCAATGATGGCCTGCGACCTCAGAAGTGGTCGGTCGTTAATGCCTATCGAGATCGCGTGAAGCTTTGATCGGCCCGACAAGCGGGTCGGCTAACGTCTATGATGCGCGGAGACCGTTAGCCGGCGGGCTTGTCCCGCTGATCAAATCATCGCAGCGCGATACCCCGCTACAATCACCCGATCGTGGCGGACGATCATTACCCCTCCCAATCAGACCTCAACACCACCTACTCGCGTGGCCCGCTCGCGGCCGTGCTCTGGGGCGCTTTCCTCGGCTGCTCGTGGACCTGGGTGATCGGGATGGTCCTGCCCGCCCTGCTGCTGCGGGACTACGGGCTCTACGGCTGGTTCGTGTTTGCGGTGCCGAACGTCCTCGGCGCGGCGCTCATGGGGCTGGTGCTGTACCGGCCGCAGTGGTCGGTCAACATCGTCCGCAAGCACCGGCTCGCGTGCCAGAACTTCACGGCGATCACGATCGCGTACCACCTCTTCGTGGTCACCTGGCTGTTTGGCAAGCTTTTCGGGATTGCCGCGGTGCCGATGCTCGTCATCGCGGTCGGGCTGTGCGCGACGATTGGCATGCGCAACCGCCGCAGCGCGATGCTCTTCGTTGCGGCGGGAGTCGCGGTGATTTCGTGGGGCTGCCTGAGCTGGGCGACCAAGGCGCCCGGGGCGTGGGAGCTCGCCGACTGGGCCTGGCCGGCCGAGGGCGTAAACCGGCTGAGCAGAACGGACCTAATGTGGTTCGCCCCGTGCGCGTTGTTTGGTTTTGCGCTTTGCCCGTATTTGGACCTGACGTTTCACCGGGCCAACTACAGCACTTCGCCGGGCACGGGGGTCGGGGCGTTTTTCTTCGGCTTCGGCATCGTGTTCTGCTCGATGATCATCTTCTCGGTCTGCTACGGTGCCCAGCTCCTGCCGTTTATTCAGGGCAAGGAAGACGCGGAACTCGCGGGGATCTGGCTCGTGCTGCTTGCGGTGCACCTGACCCTGCAGGCGGGCTTTACCATCACGGTCCACGTCCGCGAGGCGATGGAGGACAGGCAGGCCAACATCCCCTGGCTCGTCACGCTCGGCGGCGTCGCGATCCTGATGGGCCTGCTCGCGAAGCTCAGCGTCCTCCCTGACCACCGCATCACCGCCGGCCTGACCTGGGGCGAGGCGGGCTACCGCTTGTTCCTGATCTTCTACGGCACGGTCCTGCCCGGGTACGTCTGGCTGGTCATGATCCCAAGGCTGCGCGGCCCGCTGACGAACGTCGGCAACGAGGTACGCAACTTCATCTACGCGGTAGTCTGCGGCCTTTCGCTCGCCCTAGCGTGGGTGGGCTTCACGATGGGCGAGTCGCACCTGATCCCGGTCCTCTTTGGCGTCTTCATCGCGGGGCGCATCGCGGTCGAGCTGCTGCCACGCCCCGGCAACACGGTGTAGCGGACGACGCGAAGCGTCCCGTGGTTTGGAATTCAGATCGTTCGCGCGGGACGCTTCGCGTCGCCCGCTACACCGCGTGTATACAAACCCTGTCGGTTGCGCTGTGGATGACCTGCCAACTGCGCGGTCCCACGACCCCAGCCACTACGATCTCGCACCGCTGGAGAAGGACCGCCGACTCCCTCATCACGATTCCCTAGTCCCTGGTATCTCATGCCTATTACCTCCGGCCGAGTGTCGTACTGCCGTTTCCGTGTACAGGGCGATGCGCCCGATAGCGTTGATGAGACTTTCCTAGACCTCTTGCACGAGCACCACTTCCGCGAGACCGAGATCGGTGCGCCCGATGAGGTCGAAACGGGCTGGGTCACGGCCGAGCACCTGATGGACACGGCTTTTACCTACGACAAAATCGCATATGGCCCGTTCGCACTCTTCGCACTCCGGCTTGACACGCACAAGGTGCCGGGCGAGGTGAAGAAGGCGTACCAGAAGATGAACGAGCAGGCCGCGGCCAAGGAGAGCCCCACCGGCTTTGCGAGCAAGGCCGAGAAACGCGAGGCAAAGGACCTCGCCAACCGGCAGGTGCAGGAGGACCTCGCCGCAGGCCGGTTCCGGAGGAGCCGGTCGGTGCAGATCGCGTGGGACCTGCGCAACGGCCTGGTCTTTTGCGGCAACGCCAGCGGCAGCGTTGTCGAGCAGCTCGTACGCCTGTTCCGCAAGAGCTTCGCGGCCGAGCTGACGCCGATGACCGGCGGGACCGAGGCCGGGTACTTCCTGAGCCAGCAAGGCAAGTCCCGTGACTACGAGGACCTGCTGCCCAGCGCGTTCACGAAGCCGCCCGTCGATGCAGGCAATTCTGGGGGCGATGACGACGCGAACCCGCGCGACCGGTTTACCCCCATCTGCCCCTGGGTCACCAAGTCGATCGACCTCAAAGACTTCATCGGCAACGAGTGGCTGACCTGGCTCTGGCACCAGTGCGAAGCCAACGAAGGCATCATCGAAACCGAAAAGGCGGGCGATCTCTTTGTCACGATCCACCAAGCGATAGACCTCGACTGCGCCTGGGAGGTCGGTGGGAAGGTCACCGTCCGCTGCGACAAGCCGACGAGCCTCGCCGAGTCCGATGATGCACTGAAGACCGGCAAGTGGCCGCGCAAGCTCGGGTTGATTCTTTCTGATGGTGAGAGCCAGTGGGACCTCACCATCTCTGGCGACACACTCAACGTCTCCGCCGCACTCCTGCCGGATATCACCGAGGCCCAGACCCCGCGCGAGGTCATTGAGCAGCGGCTGACCCTGATCGGCTCGATGAGCTTCGCGCTCGACCAACTCTACCAGGCCTTTCTCAGGCAGCGCACCGCGAGCGGCTGGAGCAGCAAGCGCGAGGCGATGAGTAAGTGGATCAAGCAGCGCGGCAACGATGTCAAAGCAAGCACGCCTGAAGTCGCGGCGATCACGTAAACTGATCGATCGTCATGGTGATCAGCAACCACATCCGGGAAGCGATCGAGAACCTCTACGGCGTATTCAAGCCGTATCGCTTCACCGACATGGAGGGCGATGTGGCATTCCCGGGACTCTGCGATCCCGCGCCGTGTTAGCAGCGCCGCTCCGAGAACTGCCTGCCGAAGCCTTTAGAACCTTTGCGTGCAAGACCATGTCCACGTGGGGCAGTACAGGGGGCTTCCGCAGAGGTGGAAGCGATCAAAGCCTTCATCCGCACCCGTTGGATCGAGTTGATTCATACCGAAATCAGCTTGAGCAAACTCGAAAAGACGGAGCCGGGGACACTGTTGTGGTCCTACGGCGATTGGTTTGGAACGTCGGATCACGCCGGGTTTTTTCTGGCGGATCTAACGTATCTGCAAGACACGACGATCGCTGAAGAACTCAAGGAGCTGTGGGCTCAAGCCATTCAAACCGATACGAATCTCGGACCGGCCTCGAACCTTGCGGCGGTGTATGTCAATCAGAACGATTTCGGGCTCGATCAGCTCGACCCGTGGTACAAAGCGCCCGAGCGATGCGAGGCCCTGTACAACGCATGGCCCGAACACCAGGACCATGGACCGCTCGGTTCATTCTTCTCGGATGCGCGCGCAAACTCAGAACTGATTTGTTCAGCTTGACTTAGAACGATAAGCGCCCGCTTGGTGCGCACAGATTCAAGTGTGCCACGGTTTGCTTGGCGTCCTTGATTTTGGCTCGCTTGATCGCCGTGCTACTCCGCCAGCCCCTGCTTGCGGTACTTGGCCATCATGTTGGCGAGCTTCTGTGTCATCTCCGGGTTCGACTTGGCGAGGTTGTTCTTCTCGCCGATGTCTTCGGCGAGGTTGTAGAGCTCGGGGTTCTTGCCCGGAATAAACTTCCAGTCCTTGTACCGCATTGCCACCTTGGTGTTGTTGGTCTGTACAAGGATAACATCCGGGCCAACCTTATCTTTACCCAGAAGCGTGTCGAGCTCGTCCCGGCTGTCCATCGCCTCGCCGTTGGGAATCTCTTGATCAAGCAAGGCCGCGAAGCTGCCCATCAGGTCGGTCTGCGAGAACAGCGCGTCGGTGACGCCCGGCTCGACCTTACCCGGCCAGCGGACGATGAAGGGAGTGCGAGTCCCGCCCTCGTAGATCGAGTACTTCCCGCCGCGGAACGGGCCCGCACCGAAGTGACCGCGGTCGGAGGCGGCGTTGGCCTTGCGGACGGTGGTGCCGTCCTTGTAGCCGTCGTCGTAGACCGGGCCGTTGTCGCTGCCAAGGATAACAATGGTGTTGTCGGTCAGGCCGTGCTCCTCGAGAAGGTCAAGGATCGCGCCGCAGGACCAGTCGAAGCTGACCATTGCGTCGCCGCGCATGCCGAGTTCGCTCTTGCCGTGGAATCGCGGGTGCGGGTAGCGTGGGACGTGGATGTCGCTCGTTGGGAAGAACAGGAAGAATGGTTTCTCCTTGTTCGCCTGGATCCACTTGCCCGCCTCACGGACAAAGTCGTCGGCGATTTCTTCATCCTTCCATAGCGCTGCCTTGCCGCCCTTCATAAACCAGATCCGGCCGATCCCGTTGGTCACGCTGCAAGCGTGCTGTTGATCGCCAACCATCTTCGTCATGGCTTCGGGGTTGGTCCGCCCGTTGGGGTATTCGGTGCCGAGTACGTCGTCGCCGATGGGCTTGGGGCTGATCGTGATCGGGTCGCTGGGGTCGAGTTTGACGACCTTGCCATCGCGGACGTAGACGCTGGGCACGCGGTCGTTGGTGGTGGGGAGGATGAAGTGGTAGTCGAAGCCGATCGCCTCGGGGCCTGGCTCGATCGTGCCGTTCCACTGGACGGGCTGCTCGTCATCGAGCCCGAGGTGCCACTTGCCGACGACCGCCGTGGTGTAGCCGGCCTGCTTAAACAGGTCCATCATCGTGAACCGGTCGGGCTTAATGAGCATGTTCGCGGTCGGGCTCGCGATCCCCGTGCCCGGCTGGCGGAACGCCATCTCGCCGGTCAACATCGAGTAGCGTGACGGTGTGCAGGTCGCAGCGGCGCAGTGCCCATCGGTGAAGCGGAGCCCCTGCGCGGCGAGCGCATCGATGCGCGGTGTGGGTATCTTTTTGGAGCCATAGACCCCGACATCGCCGAAGCCGACGTCGTCGCCGTAGAGGATGACCACATTCGGGGGGCGGTCGGTTTGGTCTGCAAAGGAAGACGCGGTTAGCCCAGCCAGCAGCAGTAGTATGCCTATGGTAAAGAATTGTTTCATTTGAGGGACTTTAGCAGATAAGGGAGGACGGGCTAACTCGCTCGAAGCCGATATCTTGGAGACGACTCGACCGAATGTTAGAATACATGCATGACTGTTCAAACCTTCCGAGACCTGCTCGCCGAGCGCCCGTTCAAGCCCTTCCGTGTGGTGATGTCCAGCGGCGAGAAGCACGAAGTCCGCCACCCCGAGATGGCCTTCCTGAGCAAAACGAGCCTGTACGTCGGTACCGACCTTGAAAACGGCATCCCCGCCGAGTTCCGCATCTGCTCGCTACTACACGTCACCACCGTGGAGCCGATCGAGGGGCAGGCGGCTTAATTTTTCTCCTTACGCTTTGTTTCCTGTTCAATTTTTCTTTTTGCCTCAGCTTTTAAATTTCTCTCAACTTGATCATATGCAAATTTTGAAAACCTTTTCAAGGTTTCTTCTGTTGAGATTGTTGAAACACCTTCAATGTTGGGGGAGAAACTGATGCCTGCCAAGTTACAAGATTTCGCGAATCGAAGCCCAAATAAAGTAGCGTGTAGTTTTGT
The DNA here is from genome assembly GCA_039188575.1 of Planctomycetota bacterium. GTDB lineage: Bacteria > Planctomycetota > Phycisphaerae > Phycisphaerales > Phycisphaeraceae > JAHQVV01. The sequence continues at coordinate 28,613 of JBCCYY010000020.1, forward strand.
ATACCAATCAATTTCAGACATAAACTCTGGAACTAGATAGGCCGTCTGCTTGTCAGATTTTTCGTGTGATAGATCAACCACAAACCTATCAGACGTTCCGCTATGCGTTTCTCGACACAGCCCCATCTGTACTAGTCTTTCGTAGTCTACGAATAATTCATGATTGAGTTCGAGACTGGCGTATGGATGGAATTGGCCAGGTAACTGTCGATGTTCTTTATTTGGCTCATATAAAGCAGAAACAACCCATCCCTTATTCTCACCTGTCATTGTGATCCAAAAACTCGTCGTGCTGTGATCAACAACATCAGAGTTAAAATTTAGCTCATTACTCAAATCACTTTTTGCCCTACAAAGCCTCTCAAATATGACTGCTTCATGTACTGACATCTCATCAATCAGTTTAGGAAATGCTGGATGGGTCAATGATTGTTTATTTGAATCAATACTGGATTTGAGTAACTCTTCAAACATCTGCCCACAAACAGAATCGGTTTCACGAAAACGCATCGCTTCAAGGACAGGGCCAGCAATTTCTGGAGGTGATTCGACCTTTCTTTCATCCGGAACACTATTTCTAATACTATCAAGCCATGGCTCTATTCGATCTCGATATGCACCAGCCAACGCGAAAGGAGTAGTAAACCAACGAAGGGCCTTGGCTACCTCACCTCCCATTTTCCCTACTTCTTTAGCCGCAGGCGATACAACGTCTTCGTAAGTTCGTTTTGTAACCTCTGAATTCAACGCTTTTCCTAAGCCCGTAACATCTTTCATATCTATATCTTAGCAGCCGCCTTCGTGATCGATGGCTTGTCGTCGAACAGGTCAAAACTCAATTCGGTTTTGTAGTTACTGCCGGGTTTGAGTTGGACGATGTTGCCTTCCTCGCGTTCGGTCGGGCGGGGCATGGGGTAGGTCGTGCACGGCTCTAAGCCTGTGACATAGCCGTCGCGCTCGTCGTGGAGCGCTTTCCAGAGTGTAAAGAGCGGTAGCTGCTTCTTTTTCCAGCCGACCTGCAGGGCGAGGTTCTTCTTCTTGTTGTGCAGCATCACCGCGACCCGGCCCGCGCGGTCGGGCTCGAGGTCGATGAAATAACACTGCTCTGGACTGCCAGGGGCGGGCGGGCCGTATCGATCGAACTGCTTGATGTCACGATCGCTGTATCCCTCGTCGCGCGGTGCGGACTCGACAAACGCGCCGACCAGTCGTGCTCCGTTTTCGAGAACCGGCCTGCCTTGATTGATGTGGTAAAGCAGGCACATCTCTGCCATCTGGCCACCAAGATTCTGTACGGTGTCGTTGAGGGTAAACCGTTGCTCGCCGGGGATAATGGTCAACTCAGCGGTCAGCGCGAGCTTCGGGCCGTACATCGCTCGCTCTTGCACCACGCCGCGGAGGGTGATGGCGTAGGGCGCGGTAGTCTGCGCGATGATCTCGACCTCACTCGCAGGGGTGTTCGCGATCTTGCCGTGCAGCGTCGTGTCGGTCGCGGGAGGCTCGCCGACGGCGAGGTGCTCGAAGTCCTTGCAGGGCGGGCCCATGAACTCCAGCCCGCAGCGGACGATGAACTCGTTGAAACCCTCAAGCCAGCCCGTACGGCCACGCCGCTGCTGATCGACATACGCGGGGTGGACGATCTCCTTTACCGGCGAGTCCCAGCCGAGCACGAGTTCGTCCATCGTGGCATCGATGACGCCCATGCCACGGGTGGGGCATACGCGGAGCTGAAAGACCCCGTTGTCGATCGTGATCAGGTCGACGCCCTCCTGCTTGCCGCCGTGCAGCCGTTGCATCCGGACGGACCAAGGTGTCGGGCAGTCGGGTGCAAGCATGTCGCGGTCGAAGCAGCAGTCGCCCAGGTGAAGGTTGCGGTCAACGGAGATGAGCGGTTGGGTCGTCGTCTTGGCCATGCGGAAAGTGTATCGCGCGATCGGCACAGCACCGCGAATCCAACGCAGCAACCACTTAAAACCCACAACTTCATCCTTGAATCCCAAGTGAAAGAAGTCGATGCTAAAACCGTCTAAATCCACGGGAGAATGCGGTAGACTGGTTGGCCCAGCGGGTTCTGCGCCCGCTACGACCGACTTATCGCCACCGAGGAATCTGCCTGTGACCGCGCTGAACGCCAAGACCGTCCAAGACCTGACCACGATCGACTCGAACGTCAAAGCCGCTGCCGAGAGCGCACTCGAAGCCACCGGCGGTCTGCTACGGCTGGCCCCGAACTGGGTGCCGCGTTCGTTCCTGCAGCCGGGCCTTCGGCTGAAGCTGCACCCGGATGACACCTACGCCTACGGCCTGAACCGCGGCGGGATCGACGAGCGCTGGTTCGGCTCGACCACCGATGCCGCCAACGAAGGACGTGTCCACGACGAGGGTCAGTCGTACGTCGTCCATGAGGGCCAACGCTTCCAACTCAAAGATGTCGTCAACGAACTCGGCGGCGAGATCATCGGCGAATCGATCTTCGGCAAGTACGGCAAGTGGCCGGTCTATTCGAAATTCTTCGACAACATGGGCCCGATCCCCCACCATATGCACCAGACTAAGGAGCAGGCCGCGCTCGTCGGCCAAGAGGGCAAGCCCGAGTCGTACTACTTCCCGCCGCAGCACAACAATGTCGGCAACAACTTCCCCTACACGTTCATGGGTTTCGAGCCCGGCACGACCCGGCAGCAGGTCTACGACTGCATTGCCAATTGGAATAAGGGCGACAACAAGATCACCGCGCTCTCGAAGGCCTACCAACTCATGCCTGGGACCGGCTGGCTGATCCCACCCGCCGTGCTACACGCACCCGGAAGCCTCTGCACCTACGAGCCACAGTGGGGCTCGGACGTCTTCGGCATGTACCAGAACCTGGTCGAGGGTCGCGAGGTCCCCTGGTCGCTTCTGGTCAAAGATATGCCTGAGGATAAGCACCAGGACATCGACTTCATCGTCGACCAACTCGACTGGGAGAAGAACGTCGACCCTAACTTCAAGGACAACAACTACCTCGAGCCGATCGTCGATACGCAGGACGACGCCCACGTCGACAAGTGGATCGTCTACGGCAAGGTGGATGGTGAGCAATTGTTCTCCGCAAAGGAGCTCACCGTCTTCCCGGGCGGCAAGGCCACGATCACGGACAACGGCGCGAGCTCGATCATCGTGGTACAGGGGGGCGGCTCGATCAACGGCATGACACTCGACTGCCCCAAGCTCATCCGCTTCTACGAACTGACTCAGGACGAGGTGTTTGTCACCGAGGCCGCGGCGAAGGCCGGGCTGACCTTCGAGAACACCTCGCGCACCGAAGACCTGGTCATCCTCCGCTACTTCGGCCCGGAAGTGAACCCGCATGCACCCAATGTCGGGGACTACAAAAAGAACTAGGAACCCATTCATTTACTGAAAGACACCGCGATGAAAAACATCCAGCTACCCCTGCTCGCACTGGCAATCCTGCTGATTGCCGGCCTGGCATATACCCCCGCCAATGCCTGCAAGAAGTGCGCGAAGCACAACACGTCCACCGAGGGGGCCGACGATCACGGCCACGAGCATCTGGATGAAGACGAAGGCTTCGTCACCATACTCGGAAAGGGCCATACTGACGGCTGGCGGCTCGATGAAGACATGAAGATTACCGACGAAGGTGTACTCGTTGCAGGCACGATGGACAAGAAAATCCCGAAAACTATCTACGCTTCGCATAATAAGGTGATGTACAACTTCGAACTGCGCGCCCAGGTGAAAAAGCAAGGCCCGGATACAACCAATGGCGGGTTTCAGTTCCGCTCGGAAGTCAAAGAGGACGGGCAGATGGCCGGCTACCAGGCCGACATGGGCCACAAGTACTGGGGCCGGCTGTACGACCAGTCCCGCGGCCGCGGTCTCCTCGGCAAGCACGAAGAAGGTATCAATCTCAAGGAAGACATCAAGTGGGACGACTGGAACGACTACCGTGTCGTCGCCAAGGGTCCGCATATCCAGATCTTCATCAATGGGAAGCTTTTCACCGACTATATCGAGAAGGACGAGAAGTTCATCGACTCCAAGGGTGTCATCGGGCTTCAACTCCACAGCGGCCCGCCGAGCATCCGCTACTACCGCAAAATCCGGATCAAAGAGCTGGACTAAAGTCCAACTTAACCGACTCGATTAAGGGAGGGCTTGCCCCTCCCTTTTTACTGCACGCACTAAAAAGGAAACCGAAATGCGACGCCTGCTACACATCACCACCCTGCTCGCCTTGGTGCTCGTACTAGCGACCAGCACCCAAGCCGGCACGTCAAAAGCCAACGGCAAGCTCAAGGTTTACATCCTTGCGGGGCAGTCCAATATGGTCGGCTTCGGAACGGTGCTCGGCGATAAGCCCGGCACGATGCAGTACCACCTTAAGAACGAGCAGGACAAGTACGGCCACCTCGTCAAGGACGGCGAGCCGATCGTTCGCAATGATGTCTATGTCGTCAACCTCTCCGCGCCCGGCAAGCAGAAGGAAGCGGGCTTCCTCGATACCAATTTCGGTGCGCAAGCAAATCATATTGGTCCCGAGTACGGCTTCGGCTGGGTTGTGGGCGAGTACTTCGAAGACCCCGTGCTGATCATCAAGTGCTCCTGGGGCGGGCGTTCGCTGAAGCACAACTTCCTGCCGCCAAGTATCGAGGACTATCCCAAACCAGATAAGACCGGCGACAAGGGCTTTGAGTACGCGGAAGTCATCCGCCACGTGAAAGAGGTTACGGGCAACCTGAAAAAGTACGTACCGGGCTACAAGAACCAGGGCTATGAGATCATGGGATTCGGCTGGCACCAGGGCTGGAACGACCGCATCGATCAGAACGCGGTCGATGCGTATGAGAAGAACCTCGTCGCACTCATCAAAGACCTTCGCAAAGACATCGGTGTCAAAGACATGCCGTTTGTTGTAGCGAACACGGGCATCGGCGGCTGGGACATCCCCGACAACGCGAGCTACAAGAAGCGTGTCGAGAAACACATGGAAGCGCAACTCGCGGTGGCCAACCCCACCAACTACCCCGAGTTCATGGGCAACGTGGCGGGCGTGGAAACACGCGGCTTCCAGCGCACCCGCGAGCAATCCCCGTCCGGCCAAGGCTTCCACTGGAACCGCAACTGGGAGTCGTACTACCTGATCGGCGAGGCCATGGGCAAAGCTATGGTCAAGCTGAATCAGTAGCGCAGGCTGCAGGCTTTAAACGCCCAACCTATTCCCTGAACTAGGTTTACAAAAATTCGAGACAAGACGATTGATCGGCTCGATCATTTATGTAAGTATATGCTTACTTGTTGATCTGAGGGCTTCATCTTGGAACTGCTGATCCTGCTGATCGTCATCGCGTTTTTGGCGGGCCTGATCCTTGGGCCCGTCGGCTTTTTCAAAGCCCAGCACGCGGGCCAGAAGATCGCGTCGCTTGAAAGCCAGGTCGAGCGGCTGTCCATCGACCTCCGCGAGGTGCGGTCGCTCTACTTCAAACTGCGCGAAACGGTCCACCCGAAAGGCTTCAAACCGGAAACATCACCTGGGATAGGATCACTCACTGCGGTAGAGGATGTCTTGCCGGAGCGGCAAGAGGAGCATAAGACTCGGGAAGCTGACGAGCCGGCGATCGAGGAAGTGGTAGCCGAGCCTACCTCGACGCTAGAGCGCTTACGCGAACTGAAAGAGAATCAGGACCAAGCCGAACCGGCCGTGGAGGAATCTGCCGCCCGCATCCCTGATGAAGCCGAGGCATTACCCGAGCTTGTTGCTGCGGTCGAGCCAAGCACGGCTATCGAGCCGGTGTGTGACATACAGCCCCCGGCCGAGCAGAAACCAGCTACTGCCGCTCCCACGCGTCGGCTGACGGTTGAGGAAATCCTCGCCGGCAAGGTGTTCGTCTGGATCGGCGCGATCGCGCTCGTGTTGACCGCGGCGTTCCTGCTCAAGATCGGGTTTGAAGAGAACATCATCACCGAGCCTGTGCGGGTCATCGCCGCGGGGATCTTCGGCGTCGTGCTGTGGTGTGTGGGGGAGTGGGCGCGCAGCCGGGTCGGCCTGATCGCGCAGGCGCTCTGCGGCGCGGCGGTCGCGGTGCTTTACGCAACCGTCCTGGCCGGGCACAGCCTCTATGGCCTGTTCGGGGCCAACGGTGAGTTGATTGCTTTCAGCATGATGGCTGTGGTCACCGGCGTGGCCATCACGCTCTCACTCAGGCACGGCCCGGCTGTGGCTATCCTCGGCATGCTCGGCGGGTTCATGCTCCCGCCGTTACTTGTCCAAGACTATGGACCAAGTACTGGCATGATCCTGTATCTACTAGCCATCGAGATCGGCGTCCTCGCCGTGACAGGGAAGCGCGGCTGGTTCGGCCTCAGCGCGATGACACTCGTCTTCACCGTCGCATGGTCGCTGGGCTACACACTCATCGGTGATAATCCGACCGAACGCACACTCACCGCATTCCTCGTGCTCGGCACGGCCGCCGCTTACCTCTTCCACTGCGCACGCATCCACCACGATCCCGAGACGAGCAAGGGACTCCGCCAGCGTGTGCTCGGCCTGTCCATCGCGGCGACCTGCTCGGCGATCGGCATCATCGCCCTGCTCGCGATCCAAGGCGAGTACACCCCGCGCGATCTCGGCATGCTCTGGCTCGTCGCGGCGGGCACGCTGGTCCTCGCCCGGCTGGATGCCCGGCAGCACGCGATGCCGTTCGTTGCAATGGCGCTGAGCCTGCTAGTCCTGTTCACCAACGCGGCCAAGTCACTGCCCGCCCCGCCGACCGATACGACGATCACCATGGCGGCATGCTTCGGCGGGCTGTTCCTGATCGGCGGGTACGTGTTCATGTGGAACAGCCCTCATCGGCGCTTGTTCGCGGTGATGACCGCGATCGCGGGGCCGTGCTTCTACGGGGTGGTCGTCTTTGCCGGCAGCGAAGCGTTCGGCGTAAGAGACACGTGGTGGCCGTACACACTCTCGCTGGCGGGGCTGTATGCCCTGGCGACCGCGCCAATGCTGCTGAAGCGCAAGGCAGATTATGACTGGCCGATCGCGCTGTTCGCGGTGCTGAGTTTCGTGCTGGTGTGCGCAACAATGATGCAGGCCTTCGATCACCCGAGGCTCGCGGTGAGTTTGGCGTTGGTCGCGGCGGTTGGGGCCCTAGTTGACCTGAAGCTCTACATCCGGCCACTTCGCGTGGCGGCATGCAGCGCGGCGGTCGCGTCAGCGGTCCTGCTCGTTGTCCCCGGCCCGTTTGACACCGAGATCGGCAAGACAGTTATCTTCAACAACCTGCTGCCGATGTATCTGCTGCCGGCGATCGCGTTCGGTGTGATCGCTTGGTGCGCAGCTAAGGCAGGCAGCAGCGACACCGCGCGGCGCATGACAAACCTCTGCTGCGCGGCCATCGCCGCACTGCTCTTCGTGCTGACACGGCACGCTTTCCACCCGGGCGACTTCATGCACGAGGGCTTCGCGCTTTTCGAATGGGCGACCGTGGGCTGCGTGCTGATGCTTACCAGTATGGCGGGGCTGGTCGCTGCTAAACAGTTCAAGCTGGAAGCGGTACGCAACAGCGCTGTGGTCACCGCTGGGCTGGGCGCGGTCATCGCGATTGTTGGCGGCTTCGGACCGAGCAACCCGCTGTTCGATCTTGATACGCACGAGTCGCCTTGGCTCGTTTTACAGATGTTTGGCCTCTACATCGTTCCCGCAGTACTGATGTGGCTCTGGTCGCGGCACGCTTCGATCACCAGCGACAGCACACTCAACTCTGCGATGCGAATGGGCTCGATCACTCTCATCGCCGTGTTCGTTACGCTGCAGGTCCGCAACGCCTTCCACCCGGGCGACCTCAACGCGGTGCTGGTCACACCCTACGAGTGCGCGACGTACGGCCTCGCTTGGGTCGCACTTGGCTGTGCCCTTCACTTCTTCAGCGCACGAAGCGGGCTGCCACAGGTCACCGGGCAGTCTGGCCGAGCGGTCTTCGGCATGGGGCTGGCCGTCCTCCTGCTGGGCAACGTGCTCATCCTCAATCCCCTGTGGCATCGTGCGTCGGTCGGGGTCATCCCGGCCTTCAACGGGCTGTGGTACCTCTTTGGGCCGACGATCCTGATCCTTACGTTCCTCGCCCGGCACGCCCGGCGACACGGCCGGCCGCAGCAGGCCAAGCTCGCCGGCTTCACTGCGATCGCGCTGGCGTTCATGCTGCTGAGTATGTTTGTCCGCCACAACTTCAGTGGTGATGGGCTGGTCCTGCTCACGGGCAGCCTGAGTAGTGCAGAGCGATATGCTTACTCGCTGGTTTGGGTGCTTTTTGGTGGCGTGCTGCTTGTGGCCGGCGTATTCAGCCGTCTCGACACGCTGCGTTACGGATCCCTCGCGGTGCTGCTGCTCGCCGTCGGCAAGGTCTTCCTCATCGACACCGCCAACCTCGACAACCTCTACCGCGTGTTCAGCTTCTTCGGCCTGGGTGTGACCCTCGTCGGTCTGGGCTACCTCTACCAACGCCTCGTCTTCAGGCGACCACGCCACACCAACAACCTGCGAGGCTCATGATGAATCAACCCCTCCTGCCGTTGATCGCGCTGTGCTGCCTGGGCTGTTTCATGATGGGTTGCCAGACCTCATCTGCGCCGCTTGTAGATGAAGAATCAAGATACGAAGGCACTACAGAGCATACCGAGCCAGGCAGGCAGGTCACAGTGGTCATCGCGCTGAGTTCGATCGTGCCCGGTGGTGTCGTGGGGCACGCCGGGATCGCGGTCGATGAGATGTACTGGGACTACGGCCCAACGCGCGCCAAGCTCGCCCAACCGCTCAAATCCATCCGCTCCGAGGCCGGCCCGTGGTGGGACGACCCCGATCAGCAGTGGCGGGCCGACCGAACGCTGCATGAAGTCTTGTGTGAGATGCCCGAGAAGGTCCACCCGATGGGCTCGCTGGTCGCGATCGTTCGGGTAAATGTCATGGACAAGGAGGCCGAGCGCATCGCCACGTTTTGGCGAGACACGTACGACCGCATGCGCGGTGGCGAAGATACCTACCGCCTCACCGCCCGGCAGTGCGCGAGCATGGTCGCATGGAGCCTAAAGGCCGGCCTGCAAAATCATGGTGAGCCAAGCAACCGGCTGCCGCGCGAGCTGCACGGCATGACGCCCACGAGGCTCTATGAACAGCTGCGTGAAGAACTCAAGCACACCTCAGGACCGGACCAAGGACAGCCCGCAGACATCACGCTCTGGCAGTTGGAGCACGATGGTTTAACGGCTTGGCACCGTCCGGACATGTGTGAGAAACTCGCTATGCCCGAACTGCCGCGCCTGCGCCTCGCGTTCGAGCGCATCAAGCACCTTCCTCAGGCATTGGTTCACTCCAATAATTCCCACTAACACATCGCGCAACGGTTTTCTTTGCATCTCAACGCCTTCGGCGATAAACTCCCGCCTCCTGCCTGAGGCTTGTGCAGCCTATTGCTGGCAAGCCAACCATCGCACCATCCCGACGTCTGGACCACCGGCCCACCATGCCTGCCGCGAACGATCCTACTTCTATCCAAAAGCTGCTCCGCCGACCCGACTGGCTCCACAGTGTCTTCCCGAATAAGCCCCTGCCCGACATCCTGTCGGGGATGACCGTCGCGCTGGCCTTGGTGCCCGAGGCAGTTGCTTTCGCCTTCGTCGCAGGTGTCAACCCCATGATCGGGCTGTACAGCGCGTTCATGATCGGCCTTCTCACATCTGTTTTCGGCGGACGACCCGGCATGATATCTGGGGCCACCGGAGCCATGGCCATCGTCGTGGTTGCGCTGGTCCTTAAGCACGGCGAACAGTACCTGTTTATTGCTGTGATGCTATGTGGGCTGATTCAAATACTGGTTGGCGTGCTTCGTATGGGCAAGCTTATCCGTATGGTCCCTTTTCCGGTCATGATCGGGTTTGTTAATGGCCTAGCCATCGTAATTGGTCTAGCACAGCTCGAAAGCTTTAAAGTCGATGGCAGCTATATCACCGGCGGCGCGCTCGCCGTCATGATTACGCTCGTGGTCCTGACGATGGCGGTGATCCACTTCCTACCGAAACTGACCAAGACGCTGCCCTCATCCTTGGTGGCCATCCTTGGCGTATCGCTTATCGCGATCTTTCTGTTGCCGAGGCTGGGCCTAAGCACCCCCAACGTCACCGATATGATGGGCGGCCAGCCGATCAAAGGCGGGCTGGCTGACCTCTTTAGCATCGCCATCCTTCCGGAAGGTATTTTTACCTTAAGTGGCGCGTGGGAAGCTCTAACAATTGTCTGGCCTTTCGCGTTGATCCTCGCAAGTGTCGGGCTAGTCGAGTCGCTCATGACCATGTCCCTCATCGATGAAATCACCGAGACACGCGGCCGCGGCAACCGCGAGTGCGTCGGGCAAGGCATCGCGAACTTCGCCTGCGGTTTCTTCGGCGGAATGGGCGGCTGCGCTATGATCGGCCAGTCACTGATCAATGTGAACTCGGGCGGGCGTAACCGCCTCTCCGGCATCGTTGCGGCACTCCTATTGCTCGCCTTCATCCTCTTCCTCGGGCCCTACATCGGCATGATCCCCATGGCCGCACTCGTTGGCGTCATGTTCATGGTCGTCATCGGCACCTTCGAGTGGGCGACCGTCAAGATGTTCAAACGCATGCCAAGATCTGACATGCTCGTCATGCTCACCGTTGTGGTCATCACGCTTGTCGAACACAACCTCGCGCTCGCGGTTTTTGCTGGCGTTGTGATGGCGGCGCTTGTCTTCGCTTGGAACCACGCGACCCACCTCTTCGCCGACATCAAGCACAACGAGCAGGGCAGCAAGATCTACCAGTTGCACGGCCCGTTATTCTTCGCCTCGGTCGAGTCCTTCAAGCAGCTCTTTGACCCTGCGGAAGACCCGGACGATGTGGTGATCGACTTCTACTACACCCGCGTTTACGACCAGTCGGGGCTGGAAGCTATCAACGCGGTCGCCGAGAAGTACCGGTCTCAGAACAAGCGGCTGCACCTGGTCCACCTTAGCGAGGAGTGCGCGGCCCTGCTGGATAAAGCGGGCGACATGGTCGAGGTCAACATCTCCGAAGACCCGCACTACCACGTCGCGACCGACCGTCTGGGGTAAGGCTTTCATGCAGCTTGCGATGACCCAAAGCCGACGCCGTATCGGCGTGGGTCCCTACGCGTATCTGCGCATCTATTCCCAGTCTTTCTTAGTCCTGCATACCATGCTGCGGTACACTCATTGACATGGGTAGGCGGTACAACCTCGATAACGAAAAACACCGGAGCAACCGGTCTGTCCTGCGCATCATCGGGCCGCTGGTTCTGATCATCGGGGTGATCTTGACACTCGTTGGTTTCGGCGGTTTCGTCTCGACTTTTTTGAGCGATATGAGCAACGGGCCTAGCTTCGGTGGTCCGCCCCCGGGCATGAAGCTGTTCTTCCTCGCTTTCATAGGCTTACCCATGATCGCCATAGGCGGCGCGATCACAAAGTTCGCCTTCATGGGCGCGGTCGCCCGCTACGCCGCGAGCGAGATCGCACCGGTCGCGAAAGACACGACCAACTACATGATCGACGGCACAAAAGGCGCCGTCGGCGACCTGGCGCAGACCGTCGCGGGCGGTATTGCGGCGGGGCTGTCGGGCGAGAAGCCGGGGGTTGAGATGGTCGAGTGCCCAAGCTGTGGGGAGGCGTGCGATTCCGGGGCACGCTTCTGCGACCAGTGCGGGGCACCGATCCCCGGGCCGGTACGCTGCAAGAGCTGTGGGGCAATGAACGAGCCGGACGCGAAGTTCTGCTCGCAGTGTGGCGACGCGATGGTTTAGCGTCACGCGACGAAGTCGTGGCGCTTCATGCGTGATATCCTCTGCCGCATGACCGCAACCACAACCGACCGTATCTTCAATTTCTCCGCAGGTCCCTGCACGCTGCCGCTGGAAGTCCTGCAGCAGGCCGCCGACGAATTGCCCAACTACCACGGCAACGGCGCATCACTCATGGAGATGAGCCACCGCAGCAAGCAGGTGGTCTCAGTTTTTGAAGAGGCGACCCAGGCGGTGCGCGATGTGCTGTCCGTCCCCGAGGACATGCACATCCTGTTCCTCGGCGGGGGCGCGACGTTCCAGTTCGGCATGATCCCGATGAACCTGCTGCACGGCGGCAAGTCGGCCGACTACATCCACTCCGGCGCGTGGTCCAAGAAGGCCATCGCCGATGCGAATGCTGTCGGGACTGCTAACGTGATCTTCGATGGCAAGGACAGCAACTACAGCACCCTGCCCGATACCGCATCAGTCAAGACCAGCGACGACGCGGTCTACCTGCACGTCTGCAGCAACGAGACCATCGGCGGCGTGCAGTTCGACGACTACCCCGAGGTCGATATCCCGATCGTCGCGGACATGTCAAGCGAGATCATGTCCAGGCCGATCGACTTCGAGAAGTTCGGCCTGATCTACGCGGGGGCCCAGAAGAATATCGGCCCGGCCGGCGTTGCCCTCGTCCTGATCAAACAGGAACTCGTCGATCGGTGCCCGGGTGACCTGATCAACTACCTGAACTACGCGAACCACGTGAAGGGCGAGTCGATGCTCAACACCCCGCCGGTATTCCAGGTCTACATGATCAAGCTGGTCATGGACTGGCTCAAGGCCAAGGGCGGCATCGCGTGGGCGCAGAGCCAGGCCGAGACACGGTCCAAGGCCCTATACGACGCGGTCGAGCGCAACAGCGGGTTCTACAAGTGCCCGGTGGATAGCCGGTACCGCTCGAAGATGAATGTGGTGTTCACCACCCCGAGCGCTGAGCTCGATGCCGCTTTCGCCGCCGAGACGTCGGGGCAAGGCATGTCCGGGCTGAAAGGGCACCGCAGCGTCGGCGGCTGCCGAGCCAGCATCTACAACGCGATGCCGATCGAGGGGGCCGAGGCACTGGCGAGCTTCATGGACGCGTTCGCGGCGAAGAATGGGTGATTCCAAGGCAGCGCTTCGCTTCACCGCGGAGGCGCGGAGAACGCTAAGGACGCAGAGTAAGGCTTTAAAGGGGGCAGCGTATGGCTGAGATGGAACATCTGAATCGATTGAGCGAAGCGGTGATTGGGGCGGCAATTGAAGTCCATCGACATCTGGGAATTGGTTTCTTGGAGTCGACCTATGAAAAAGCGCTGTCGATTGAGTTGGAGCTAAGAAACATCAAGCACGAACGTCAGGCACCCGTCGCTTTGGACTACAAAGGCCAATCAATCGGCGATGGCAAGCTCGATCTTTTGGTGGATAACTGCTTGATTGTGGAACTCAAAGCCGTCTCAAACCTAGTCGATGCCCACAAAGCACAAGTCCTTGCCTATCTCAAAGCAACCGATTTCAAGTTAGGCTTGCTCATCAATTTTCACAGTCCTTTGCTGAAGGATGGTGTAAAACGAATTGTAATGGACAGTGCAAGAGACTGATTTGCTCAGCGCCCTTAGCGTTCTCCGCGCCTCTTCGGTGAAGCGAAGCGTTGCCTTAGTCGATCAATCCATAGACCCCATCCACCGTCTCGACAAAGCTCACCAGCCGCAGGTGCTTCGGCTTCGCGAACTGATGCTCGATGAAGTGGTTGAACAACTCGATCAGCGGGTCATAAAACCCGTCCGGGTTGACCACGATTAACGGGCGGTCCGTGTACCCGAGGATTTTTAAGACCAGGATCTCGGCGAGCTCTTCGAGGGTGCCAAAACCGCCGGGCAGTACGACGAACGCGTCCGCCCGGTCGTCCATGATCTGCTTGCGCTCGCGCATGGTCTCGGTGACGATCAGTTCGTCGGCGTTGTGGTAGGCGATCTCGACCGTTGAGAGGGACTCGGGGATGACGCCGACAACTTTGCCTCCGTGCTCGTGGACGGCCCGGGCGCACTCGCCCATGAGCCCGACGCTACCCCCGCCGTACACGAGCTGGTCGCCATGCTCGGCGATGAGCCGGCCGAGTTGCCGGGCCGGGCCGCGGTAGGCGTCGTCGATGTGGTCGGAGGAGGAGCAGTAGACGCAGATGGATTTCATTTCGATTCGGGCCTGTAGTCTCGGGTTGCCGACATGCTAACGTAGCCGGGACATTTGTTGTGTTGGGGATATTCGATGGTTGAGATTGTGGAAGAAGTCGAACCGGGTGCCTTGCGTAACGCACCGCTGCCTAGCCGTTCTGCGTTGGTGCGTGGCTTGCTCGTGGTTGTTCTCATAGGCGCGCTGACGCCAAGTGTGCTCGGTCTGCTGGGCCGTTTCGGCTGGCTGCTGGACCTGTGCAACCACTTCCGCTTCCAGTATGCGTTGGTGCTGCTGGCCACAACACTGGGGCTGCTGCTGACATGTTCCTGGCGCTGGTCTGCGGCGTCGCTTGCCGGGCTGGTACTCAACCTCGTATTTATCCTGCCGCTTTACCTCGGTTCGCCTGGTATAGCCGATCCAAGCCGACCGACCTTCACGACGATGCACTTTAACGTCAACACATCGAACAAGAATCACGAGGGTTTGATCGGGGAGGTTCTCCAACACCAGCCCGATCTGTTGTTTGTGCAGGAGGTCAACCGCCGGTGGCTGGACGAACTGGAAGAGGGGCTGCTGGGTTACGAGTTGATCGCGGAAGACGCGCGGTCGGACAACTTCGGGATCGCCTGCTTCGTGCGGTCCGACGGAGGTAGATCAGATCCGAACCGGATCCAAGCGGCCAGAGCCTTTGACCTGACCGGTGGGCTTGCTCAGGTCCCAGTGATCGAGGTTGTTTTGGAATGGGATGGCCAAAGGGTGTCTGTGCTGAGCACCCACCCGCTGCCGCCGGTGAGCTTGGCCTATGCGCGTGCACGTGACGCCTCTTTGAAAGCGGCCGGCGAATGGTCGGTGGCCCAGGAAACGCCCCACTTCATCATCGGGGACTTCAACGCGACGCCGTGGTCGACCGCGTTTCGTGACCTGCAGTCGGCCGGCGGGCTGATCAACTCGCAGGTCGGTTTTGGCCGGGCGCCGACCTGGCCCGCCGGTCTGGGGTCGCTGGGCATGATCCCGATCGATCACCTGCTGCACAGCAAGGATTTCGTAACAGTCCGCCGAGTCGTCGGCGAGGCCCACGGCTCGGACCACAACCCGCTGATCGTAGAACTGGGCTGGCGTCGCTGATTTTAAACAGCCCATCGATTGCCAAATGAGCTTGACTCCGCTAGGCTTAGCGATTCGGAAGTTTCGATCGATCGAGGAGTTCGGCTTGTCACAACTCACGGCCTGGTCACCGTTTTTTCAGAGCAAAGCAAAGATGCGTGGGCGCTCGCTGCTCAACGCCCAAAAGGTCCAGCGGCTCGAGCCCGAGGAGGGCGAGCTCATCCGCGCCCAGGTGGATGGTGACGGGCTTGTCACCGTCAGCGTCCGGGCCGAGGACCGCAAGGCCGTCATCGAGTGCGATTCCCCGCAGGCGGAGGACGGCGTGTTCTGCGAGCACATCTGGGCGACGCTGCTGCACGTGGTCAACGAGGATGGCCCGGGTGCGGAACTGAGCGAGATCGTCAAGCTCAAGCCGCAGCCGCCCAAGGCCCGCAAGCGCGAAGGCGAGGCGCGCAGCGTCCGCAACGGCAGTGAGCCGGTCTGGATGGGCAGGCTAACGATGCTTCGGCCGTCGTCTGTCGACGCGCAGGACCAGACGCAGAACGTCTTCCCTGTTCAGCGGCAGGTGTGTTACGCGATCCTGCCGCGCGCGAGTCAACGGCACAACGGGCTGGTCGTTGAGCTGCGTCAACGCATCGCGACAGGGACCGGCTGGGGCAAGCCCAAGCCGCTGAAGGTCTCGTCGGATGTGGTCAATACGCTGACCGACCCGCGCGATCGCGAGATTTGCGCGCTGCTGCTCGGTGGGACCTGGGTAACGGAGCACGAGGCGAGCGATGCGTGGACGATGACCCGCAGCCACGCGATGTACCGGGTGCCGCCCCAGGCGCAGGTCTCGCTGCTGCAGCAGATGATCGCGACTCGGCGGTGCTACATCGACGACCCAGAGACAGAAGACCAGAAGCTGCAGGCGATCGTGTGGGACGACGGTGCCGAGGGCGACGGCCCTTGGTCTCTGCACCTGCACGCCGTCTACGAAGAGGATGGGCTGGTTGATCTGCAGGGCGATGTCGAGGGTGAAACCAAGCCGCCCCAGACAAAGGATGCGGATCAGCCGGAGCCGGGGCGGAAGAGTAACGCAGAGCTGGATGCGCTGCGTGAGGCGATGCTCGACGGGCTGGATGACTTCGATGGTTTCGATGAAGAGGAACAAACCGCCGAGGCGGAAGATGATAAGCCACGCGACCTGTTGATCGACCTGCAGATGCGCCGCGGGGGTCGGCGTGTACCGATCGAGTCGCCGGAGTTGGTTCTGGGTGGTCCGCACGGGGTCGTGATCCACGGCGGGCGGACGTCACGGTTTGACGACCGCGAGGCCTGGCGGTGGGTGAGCCAGTTCCGCGAGGGGCGGTACATCGACGACGAGACCGACCGCTCGGTGATGCGGGTCGAGGCGAACGAGGTCGAGAAGTTCCTGGATCGCTTGTACCTGCTGCCACACCTGCCGGAGCTGGACCTGCCCGAGGGGCTCGGCCGAGCGGAACAGAGTATCCAGCCCGTCCCGCACCTCGACTTGTTCAGTCCGACGTCGGCACCGGCGGTGGAACTCGCACCGTCGACCGCGAAGACAAATGTCGTCGCCCGCCTGTGGTTCGCCTACGGCGAGCAACGCGTCAGCCCGATTGCGCCGGGGCGCTTTGTTCCTGTTGCAAAGGCCGAAGGCGATGAAACGAGCAAGAACGGGCAGGCGGCTGAAAACAGTGGTGAGCAAACCCAGGCTGATGAAGCCACCGCCGCAGAGAGGCCTGAACAAAACGTCGTGTTCGATGAGGACGGTTTTGTCACTGACGGGGCTCACCTGATCCGTCGCAACCGCCGCACGGAGCGTGAAGCGATCAACACGTGTATCTCGCTGGGGCTCCGCCACATCAACACCCCATCAGGCGACACGATGCTCCTCGCGAGCAAGCTGATGCCGATGGTGGTTTCGGAACTGCTCGGCCGGGGCTGGTCGGTGCTGGCGGATCAGCAGCTGATCCGCACCGCGGGGCCACCGAGCCTGTCGATCACGTCGGGGATCGACTGGTTCGAGCTGCGTGGCAACGTGGAGTTCACCGGCGAGGGTGGCCAGCAGCACGCCGTCGCCCTGCCAGAGATCCTCGCTGCCGCGCGTGCCGGCCGCAATATGATCACGCTGGGCGATGGCTCGCAGGGCCTGCTGCCCACACAGTGGCTAGAGGACCATGGCCTTTTGACCGCGATGGGCGAGATGCAGGGCGACCACCTGCGGTTCCGTTCATCCCAGGCGGCGATGCTCGATGCGCTCCTGGACGACAACGAACTTGTCGAGGTCGATGATCGGTTTGAGCGGGTACGCGAACGGCTGCGCGGGTTCGATGGGATCCACCCGATCGACCCGGCCGACCGGTTCAGCGGGACCCTGCGTCCGTACCAGGCCCACGGGCTGGGCTGGCTGGCATTCCTGCGCCGCTTCGCGATGGGCGGGATCCTTGCGGACGACATGGGTCTGGGCAAGACCGTGCAGGTGCTCGCGATGATCCAGGCACGCAAGCTCGGCGACGCACGACACCTGGATCAATGGGAAACCGAGGAAAACAACAACAAAGCCACGCCAAGCGAGAACGGCAGCAAGCCAGCAGCGATCGGTGGCCCATCGATCATCGTCGTGCCACGCAGTGTGGTGTTTAACTGGGTCGATGAAGCGAGTAAGTTCGCACCAGAACTCCGCGTGCTGCCTTATGCCGGTCCCGACCGCACACAGCACCACGGCAACTTTGATCAGTACGACCTCATCGTCACGTCGTACGGCCTGATGCGACGCGATATCGAAGCGCTCAAGCTGACCAAGTTCGACTACGCGGTGCTCGACGAAGCGCAGGCGATCAAGAACCCGCAGAGCCAGTCCGCCAAAGCGGCTCGACTGTTGCAAGCCAACCACCGGCTGGCGTTGACGGGCACGCCGATCGAGAACCACCTCGGCGACCTGTGGTCGATCTTCGAGTACCTGAACCCGGGTATGCTCGGTTCGTCGTCGCGCTTCGCGGAGCTGATCCGCGCCGCGACGGGCGGCCGAGGCGTGACCCGCCGGGCGGACCGCTTGCCGATCGCGGCGCCGGTGGAGCTGGATGCGGACAGCCTGGACAGTGAACTCGCTGCTGATGAGGCTGCAGGCGGCAGTGAGGATGCTCCGAGCCAGTCCGACGCGTTGGGGCAGGTGGCGTCGGCGATCCGGCCGTTTATCCTGCGTCGCACCAAGCAGCAGGTGCTCACCGACCTGCCCGCGAAGACCGAGCAGACGATCATCTGCGAGATGGAGCCGGAGCAGCGCAGGGTCTACGACCAGCTCCGGGCGTACTACCGCGGCAACCTGCTCAGCCAGCTGGATGCGAGCTCGCCGAACGGGCAGCCGGCAGCAGGCAGCGGCCTGGGCCAGGCGACGTTTATGGTCCTCGAAGCGCTGCTGCGGCTGCGGCAGGCCGCGTGCCACCCCGCGCTGATCGACAAGACCTCGGCGGTGCAGATCGACCGTGAAAACGCCCCAAGCGCCAAGCTTGATGAACTCGAGCAGCGGCTGGACGAGATCATCGACGAGGGCAGCAAGGCGCTTGTCTTCAGCCAGTTCACCTCGATGCTCGCGCTCATCCGCAAGCGGCTGGACCAGCGCGGCATCAAGTACGCGTACCTCGATGGTCAAACGCGTAACCGCAAAGACGTTGTGCAGCGGTTCCAGACAGACCCGGACCTTCCGGTCTTTTTAATCTCGCTCAAAGCCGGTGGGGTAGGCTTAAACCTGACCGCGGCGGAGTACGTCTTCATCATGGACCCGTGGTGGAACCCCGCGGTTGAGGCACAGGCGATCGACCGGACCCACCGTATCGGCCAAAAAAAGCCGGTTTTTGCATACCGTTTGATTTGTGAGGACACCGTCGAGCAGCGTATTCTTGAGCTGCAATCACGAAAGCGAGACCTCGCCGACGCGGTAGTTGGTGGCGAAGGCAACGTGCTCGCCAACCTCACCCGGGACGACCTCGAACAACTCTTGAGTTAATTGGCAGTTACACCCGTTACATGATACCTTGCGTGTGCCATATCGACGACAACCGCTTCGCGTCTTGGGTCATGTAACACTTGATCAAGAATCGGCGGCGGGATAAGGTAATCTAAGGATCAAGCCTCACAGGATCAACGGATAATCAACCGTATGCGTATCGGCCGGAGGGCGCATGCGCCAACCCGCGTGATGCGGCGGAAAGTCACTGTGATCAGCGTCTACGTCGGGAACCTGCCCTACGACACATCTGAGGAACAGATCGTCGAACTCTTCAAGCAGTTTGGCGAGGTCAACCGCGCCGCATTGGTCAAGGACAGAGAGACGGGTCGGCCACGCGGCTTCGGCTTTGTCGAGATGCCCAACGATGACGAAGCACGCAAGGCCATCGAAGCACTCGCCGGCAAGGACTACGAGGGCCGCCCCCTTACCGTCAACGAAGCCCGCAATCGGTCCGCGCAACGCAACAGCGCTAATCTCTCTCGGAGCGCCCATAAAGACGAGCAGCCTGAAGAAGCTGCCCCGTCCGATGAAATCCAGGCCGAAGACAACGGCGGCGGATACAGCAACGACATGGGCAAGTCTTAACCGTTTGGCTCGATCGGAACGAACGATTCGATTGATAAACCAAAGCCACCTAAGGCGCCCGGCCTGAACGGGTGGTTGCTGATCAGGCGCAGGTCCGTGATCCCGAGGTCACGCAGGACCTGGCATCCAATACCGTAGCCCTGTTTGTCTTTCCGCGGCTGGATACCCGGGCTCTCGTGAGAATCGCCGGGGCGGATCGCCTCGACACGCGCGGCTTCTTCATCCGGCGACAGCGCGAGCGTCTGGAGCCGCTTGAGCACACCCGTGCCCATCCCCTCATGCCGAAGGTAGACGACGGCGCCACGGCCCTCGCGTTGGATCATCCGCATCGCCGAACCTAGTGTCGCTCCCGAGGGCTGGGTCACATCGCCGAACACATCGCCGAGCAGGTTCTGGCTGTGCATCCGCACCAGCACCGAGGAGGTCGAAGGGACCGATCCGCCGACACCGTCGGGCTCACCCACATCGCCACAGGTCAGCGCCACGTGCGGCATCGGGTCCACCGACGACTCGTAGACATTGAGGTACCACTGGCCCAACGCGTTTTCAAAAGGGATACGCTCGACGCGCCGCACGAGGGTATCGCGTTCCAGCCGATGATGGATCACGTCCGCGACGCTGCACATCTTCAATTCGTGCATCTTGCAAAACGCTCCGAGGTCGCTTCGTCGGGCCATCGAGCCGTCTTCGTTCATGATCTCGATGATGACCGACACGGGCTCGAGCCCGGCGAGCCGACACAGATCTACGGACCCCTCGGTCTGCCCCGCCCGGACGAGCACCCCGCCGCCCCGCGCCCGCAGCGGGTGCATATGCCCGGGGCGTGCGAGATCGCTCGGCCGTGTATTCGGGTCCGCGAGCACCATGCAGGTCCTCGATCGGTCCGCTGCGCTGACACCGGTCGTCACACCAAAACGTTCGTGGGCATCAACGCTGATCGTATACGCCGTGCTGCGCTGCGAGGTGTTGTTGCCCGATTGTGGCGGCAGCTCCAGCCGATCACACACCGCCCCCGTCATCGGCACGCACATCATCCCCCGGGCCTCACGCAGCATGAAGTTCATCAGCTCAGGCGTCGCAAACTGCGCCGCGCAGACAAGGTCCCCCTCGTTCTCGCGCTGCTCGTCATCCACGAGCACAATCATCTTCCCCGCACGCAGGTCTTCCAGAATATCAGGGATCGGGTGGGTCATGGTTGTTCCACTAGGCACATCATAGGACGGTTTGCGTTGTCCACAGATTTCACAGATGGCACAGATTCAAGGCAACGCTTCGCTTAACCACGGAGGCACAGAGTTCGCAGAGCACGCGGAGCGATGAAGAAAATCACATGTTTTAAACTCAATGAAAACTCTGCGTTCTTTGCGTGCTCCGCGTCTCTGTGGTTAAGCGAAGCGCTGCCTTGTTGATTCAAATCTGTGCCATCTGTGAAATCTGTGGGCAGAACGAACCAAGGCAGAACTCATCCCTTCTCAGGCCCGAGCGTCACGATGGTTCTGGGCTTAAACGTATAGGCCTGCAGCACCTTGGCCAGCTCATCGACTTTCACCGCGAGCAGGTGATCGAGTTCCTCATCCAGCGAGACGTACCGGCCGTGGTACATCCACTTGGCACCCAGGGCCTGCATCCGCCCTGCCGGCCGTTCGCCCTGCAGCGTCGCGCGGGTAACGAGCTTGTTGATCGCACGCTGCACCTCGCCCGCATTGATATCGAAGCCAGCGCCGGTGATGCCGTCGAGCGTCGCAAAGAGCTTGGTTTCTACCGCCTCGGCCCTTTCGGGATCGCAGGACACGTACGCCATGAAAGCGCCGGTCTGGTCGTGTGGCCAGAACGAGAAGTCTGCCTCGTCGGCCAGACCCGGGTCAACCAGCGCCCAGTACAGGCGTGAGCCATCGCTGTCGCCCAGCACATCCGCAAGCACCTTCGACGGGTACCGCAGGTCGTCCTGAGCCGACGGGCCCGGGCAGAGCATCGCGAGGTACTGCCGGCTGACGTTGGCCTGCTGCATCGTGATGCGCTTGTCTGCCTCGATCGGGTCCGCGTAGGCCCGGCTCGCATCGGTAGGCGACCAGCCGCCGCACCGCTCGTCGAGGTCGGCACAGAGTTGATCGAAGTCGACCCGACCCGCCGCAGAGACGATCAGGTTGTCCGGGCTGTAGCGCTGGTCGAAGTAGCTGCGCATCTGCTCAGCGGTCAGCGCACTCACTGTATCGGTGGTGCCGAGTACGCGGTAGCCCAGGCCGTGTTCGGCGTAGTGCTCCTCGAGCAGCCGGTCCTGCAGCCGCCACTCGGGCCGGTCGTCATACATCCCGATCTCTTCGAGGATGACTTGTTTCTCGGTATCGAAATCGTCTTCACGCAGCGACGGGCGGAGCATGTCCGCAAACAGGTCCACCGCGCTAGGCAATACCTCAGGGAGCGTGTGCGCGTAATACACCGTCTGCTCGTGGCTGGTAAACGCGTTATAGCTCGCACCGATCTCGTCGAACTCGCGGTTCACATCCTCTGCGGTCCGCTTCTCGGTCCCCTTGAACATCATGTGCTCGAGGAAGTGCGAAACGCCCATCACGCTCGGCGTTTCATCACGGGCACCGGTCTTGACGAAAAAACCCACGGCCGCGGTGTGCGCGTCATCATTGACCTCCGCGAGGATGGTCAGGCCGTTGCTGAGGGTGTGCCGCTTGAAATCAATAGGCATGGCTAGTTCGCTGCTTTGAGGTCCTTACGCTGTTCCGCGGTCATCTTATCCTTGCCGCGCACGAACAGCCGGATCGGCACCTCGCTAAACGCGACCGTGTCCCGCATCCGGTTGATGAGGTACTGCTGGTAGTTGCGGTCGAACAGGTCCGCATCATTGACGAACAGCACGACCGTTGGCGGGTTCACGCCGGTCTGCGTCGCGTAGTACATCTTGGCGTGCCGGCCGTACTTGTTGCTCGGGCCACGCTCCTTGGCGATCTCCTCGACCGCGCGGTTCAGCTCGCTGGTGCCCATGCGGTGGTTCGCCTGCTCATAGAGGTTCAGCGCCAGGGCGACCGCCTCCCGCATGCCCTCGCCCTCTAATGCGCTGGTGAATACGATCGGCGCAAACGTCAGACCCTTAAGCGCATCGTCCAGGTACTCGACATACTCGTCCTGCGTGTGCTCCTGCTCGGCGAGGTCCCACTTGTTGATGACCACCACCGTCGGGCGGTAGTGCTTGTTGATCTCGTTGACCAGCTGGTGGTCGACCTGGCTGATGGGAACCGACGAGTCGATCAGCAGCAGACACACATCCGCCCGGCGGACGCTCCGCAGTGAGCGGTGCTGGCTGTAGTACTCGATATCGCCGGCGAGGGATTTGGTCTTCCGCACGCCTGCGGTATCAATCAGCGTAAAGACCTTGTCCTCGACCTCGCAGCGGACGTCGACGCTGTCACGCGTCGTACCCTCCTTCTCGGAAACGATGACACGCTGTTCCCCCGCCAGGGCGTTGACGAGCGTGCTTTTGCCCGCGTTGCGCTTGCCCACGACGGCGATCAATACGCCAGCGTCGTCCTCGCGATCTTCGCTGGCATCAAACTGATCAAAGTCGATGTGATGGTTGATTGCGCGGTACAGCCCGCCGAGGTTATGCTTGGTCGTCGCGGAGATCATCACCGGCTCGCCAAAGCCGAGTTGCATCGTGTCGTACGCCGCGGGCTCGAGGTTGTCCGCATCGACCTTGTTCGCGATGAGGATGATCGGCTTGTCTTTGTCGGCGCTGGTGCGTAGGACCTGAGCAACAGTCTGATCCAACGGCACCACCCCGGACTGCGCATCGACCATGAACAGGACAAGGTCCGCGTCGGCCAGGCCGTTGGCGATCTGCTGCTCGACCTCTGCGGTGAGTTGTTGGCTATCCTCGATGCCGTAGCCACCGGTGTCGATGAGCACGGCCTGGTTGGGCTCATCGCCCTCGTTGGGGACCTCGATCGTTGTCGACACGCGGTCGCGTGTGACGCCTGCAGTCGGGTCAACAATCGATATCTTCCGCCCGGCCAGGCGGTTCATGAGGGACGACTTGCCGACGTTGGGCCGGCCGACGATCGCGATCTTCGGGAGGGGCATGGTGCTGTTTCCGTTGGTCGCCGGGGAGAGACAGCGAACGGGGACCCGCTGATCATTTCGCCGGCGGGGGTCGGCGGGATGGGATTATAGTCGGTTCGGGTTGGAACCACAGATGCACACCGATCCACACAGATTGGAATTGATCTGTGTCCATCCGTATGCATCTGTGGTTTCATTCAATCCCGGCCCAGTTCGTTCCAGAGGGTAACCGCCTCGGGCTCCCGGATATAGAGAGGTAGCAGGTCGTGCGGGTCGGTAAAACGCTGTTCCCGAGCGAGGCCCCGGCCGATTGCCCAGGTGGAATGCGGGTCAACCACCGCCTGGTCCAGTGGCAACTGCGCGGGGTGTTCCAGATCAACCTCACTCACCAGTCGCATTTTCGATAGGTCTTTAACTGTCGCGAGCAGTTCATCGAACGTCCGTATCGCGGGCTCGACAACCTGCCGAGCGTCCTGATATACCGCGCAGTACATCGTTCCGCGTTTGATATTGAGGCAGACCGCGATTGGGCGTTCCCAACAGTTCCGGTCCATGCTCTGGAAGGCCAGCGCGTCCAGTGTCGGTACGGCAACGAGTTTAAGAGATGGGTTGGTCATCGCGAGCATTTTCGCTGCGGCGATCGCCATGCGCAGTCCCGTGAACGAGCCTGGGCCGACAGAGACGTACAACTCGGTTAGGCTGCTGGGTTTGAGGCCGTGGTCGCGCAGCAACGCGTCGGCCGTCGGGATCAACTCCAGGTTGTTCCGCCGCGTCCGTAGCACCTCGCGGGCTTCTTTGAACTGGTCGCCTAAGCCGAGCGCGACATGGGCGGTTCGGCCTGAGGTTTCGAAGACGAGCGCAACGGCGGATGGGTTTGCCACAATCAACTCGCCCCACTCTTAGCTTTATGCTTCTTCCACGCGTAGACGAGTGCGTAGCCGAGCATGCCCAACGATAAAAACGCGATAAATAGCCCCTGCACCTCGTAGTAGTAGAGGTGGATGCCTTCGAGGGGACCGGTGGTATGACTGGCTAGTGGCCTGAGCATGTCATGCTCCTTCTTGGGAAGATTGAACTAAACGCGGCGCGGCCAACGCAAACGCGATGTAGCAGCCGACGCCTGTGAAGATCAAGGCCTGAAAGTCTTTAAGGTAATTGATGAGCGACGCGCCGAGGCTGAAGTTGGTGTAAAACGCCGCAAAAACCCAGATGTACCCGGCGACACAGGCGAGCAGCGTGAGCACGAGCGCGACGATCCTGAACTGCGGGATCGGCTTGGTCAGCGTGGACTTGACCGCGAGCCCGATGAGCAGGCCTGCGACGATCGCGCCGGGGTACGACATATTGAACCACTTGAAGCAGCCGAGCCATGACGCGGCACCAACCCCTGCCGCGACGACCGCGAGCGCAGCGGGCAGGATAGGCGGAAGATCGATCGGCTCCCGGTCAGGTTTACCTTCGTCGACGTAGGGCATCCCTAGCTCTTGTCTGCGTTGGTGAGTTCGATGAGCGCATCCAGCGCGGCCTTGGCCTTGCCATCGTCGATGGCGTCGAAGGCCATCGACAGCCCATCCTCAAGCGAATCAGCCACGCCGCCCACAACCAGGGCCGCCGCGGCGTTGAGCGCCACAATCTCGCGTGGCGGGTCGTCTTTGCCGGCGAGGATGTCGGCGATGATCTGTGCCGACTGTTCCGGGCCATCGGCCAGCAACGCGGTCGGGTGCCCGAGCGATAGGCCGAGGTCGGTTGGGTCTTGCTCCGTGGTGACAACCCCGCCATCGCGGACGGTCGAGACCCGGGTGGGGCCGCAAGTGCTCAGTTCATCGAGCCCGCCTTGGTGCGCTCCGGCACCATCCACATCGGGCATCTGCCCGTGGACGACCATCGCGTGGATCGAGCCGAGCTTGAGCAGGACCTCGGAGATCATATCGGTCAGCTGCGGGCCGAAGACCCCCATGACCTGACGCGGGGCCCCGGCCGGGTTGGTCAGCGGGCCGACGAGGTTGAAGAGCGTGCGGAAGCCGAGGTCGGCGCGGACGGGCCCGGCGTGCTTCATCGCGGGGTGGTGAGCCGGGGCGAAGCAGAAGCAGATACCCGCCTGGTCCAGGCAATTCGTCAGCGTCTCGGTCGAGACGGCCAGTTTGACGCCCAGCGTGTCAAGGACCTGCGACGAGCCGGAGTTGGACGTGACGGACTTGTTGCCGTGCTTGGCAACACATAAACCAAGCGGGCGTCCAGCGCCGGCGGCAACGATCGCGCTCGCGGTGGAGATATTGAACGTGCCGGCGTGGTCCCCGCCCGTGCCGCAGGTATCGATCGCGGTCAGGCCGCTGGGCACGGTGACCTTAGCGGCCTTGTTGCGCATGACCGTTGCAGCCCCGACGAGTTCATCCACGGTTGCGCCGCGCTGCTGGATCATGGCGAGCAGCGCAGCGGTCTGGGTCGGCTGCGCGTTGCCCGACATGATCTGATCGAAGGCATCAACCGCTTGTTCCGCAGACAGAGGCTGTCCTTCCACGAGTTGGGCAAGGAGGTCTTTCACGCGGCTTAGTCTACAGGCTTTTCAGGGTTTGAAGCCCACGCCGTCACGGCGTGGGCTTCGGGCTGGAGAAAATGCCATTCTTAGAAAAACAACAGCGTCAGCCAGAGCAGCAACGCGGCGAGGACCATGAAAACACTGATCTGGAACGCGAGGTAGCCTGACCGTCTTGGCAAACCCGCCAATGTCTCGGTCTTGATTGTGCGGTAGACCAGCGCGATGATCAGGATCAGGGGCGGGAGGAACCAGATCCAGTACCGATCGATCGGGGCGGGATCGAGGAACGGGCGGTAGGCAAGAAGCGAAGCGATCCAGCCAAGCATCACGCCGTCTCCGTCTCTACGCCGGCCCCGAGGGGCAGCTTATGGTCGGTGCTGCGCGGCTCGCGGTAGGCGATGTCGATGATGGCCAGGAGGTTGAGCAGGCCGGCGAGCGCGGTGTAGA
>JBCCYY010000021.1:0-55257 GCA_039188575.1 Planctomycetota bacterium
AAAGTCGAACGCACCTTCGCGTGGCTGGGTAACTTCCGAAGGCTGGTGGTGCGGTATGACCATCAGATCAAGGTGTATCGCGCGTTCTTCCATCTGGCGTGCATGCTGATCACAATGCGGCAGTTATGAAACCGCTTCTAGAGTAAAAAACCAGATTCCAAAAAACGAATCAACACGGATCGCGCTTGGGGCGTTAGGATCGAAAATGATCGGAACCGTTTCGCCTTCAATGTAGTCGTACTCAGAACCCGAATGGCCTAAGCGGACTGTTTGTTCTGAGCCATCCATATCGGTGAAACGAAACGTTGGCTGATAAAGTGGGTTGCCGTCGTCACTATATGACTTCTCGTTTCCAACCACGACTGCATCAACACTCTCTGCGACACTCAAGAACATAACAGTCCTGACGCACATCACAAGGCCTACAACTGTGAGCACTGAACCCGAAAGTAAAAATAGTTTTGGCACCCAGCTGTATTGCTTAGGGTCTTAGGAAGTTAAGCGGCCAGTAAACTACTGCTGGCCCTATGAAAACAAGGAAAAACCGCTACTACCGGCGTTCCCGAATCGCAGAGCCGATCTTCCGGCGTCTGATCAAGGCCTTTGCCATGGACCTCACCGCTACCGATGCCGCCGAACTCACGGGCTTGTCCGTCCGCTCGGTCAACACGATCTACCTCAAAATCCGCCAGCGCATCGCCGAGCACTGTGAAGCCCAAAGCCCCTTCCGGGGGGAAGTGGAAATCGACGAATCGTATTTCGGGCCCAAGCGTGTGCGCGGTAAACGAGGACGCGGTGCCGGTGGCAAAACAATCGTCTTCGGCGTGTTCAAACGTCAGGGCAACGTCTACACCGAGATCGTCCCCGATGTGAAGAAAACCAATTTGCGCAAGGCGATTCGGGGCAAGGTCGGCTTGGACACCATCGTCCACTCCGACGGCTGGCGCGGCTACGACGGCCTGGTCGATGTTGGCTACGCCAGGCACCTGCGCGTCAACCATGGCGAGGACCAGTTCGTCGATGGACGCTCGCACATCAATGGCATCGAGAGCTTCTGGGCTTACGCCAAGCACCGGCTGACCAAGTTCAAAGGCGTTGCTCGTCATACGTTCTACCTGCACCTGAAAGAAACCGAGTTCCGCTTCAACCACCGCCGTGATAACCTCTACCTGGCGGTCCTCAAACTACTCCGTGAGAACCCAATTTAGGACGCTTAACTTCCTAAGACCCAAATGATTAATGACGGTTCGTAGTTGGAATCCTTCTCATTGGGGTGTTGCTGTATTGGTTCATGGATCTCTTTGCCCGATGCTTCGCAACGACAGCTTCACGCGTAGGCCGGATACCGCCGCACCGGCACTGCGGGGGTCCATGACGTCGAACTCGATCGTGTTCTGGCCAGCGACGAGGTGGCGTCTAATTGTCATTACGTGCAGGTCCCGCGAGCCGTCCTCGAACTCGTTCTCAGGCACCGCAACGGGGTGACCGTTAAGCCGTATCGCTGTGGCCGCGTCGTCGGCATCAAAAGACACAACCAACCGCACCTCAGAAGGATCAACATCCGAAGGCAGTTCGAAACGGCCTTGGCAGGTAAAGGTGACCGGGCCGGTTCCCGACTGCCCCAACTGCCTATCAATGAGCAGCCACTGCGAGGTCTGAGGGTCGTTGGGCAGGAACGGCGGCCCAGCGTAATCATCATGCGCGTCGCGCACCGCCATCGTTCCGGGCGGATCGAGCGGTTCGCCGTCGATGGCAGTGACGCGCCAGTTGGAGTCGGTTTCTCCAAGCGCGAGCCCTTGACCGGTGCCGGGAAGCGGGACCGCATATAGCAACAGTGCGGCGAAACGGGCGGTATCCTGGTCGATACGAACAATCTCAAGATCGCTGTCAGCCGCTCGCGCCGATTCCCCGGCAGCCAAACGCAGCGTCGCGCCACCCGTCCTTGCGTCGGGTTTCGAGACTGCAACAACCCCTTCAAGCACATGCACCTCGGTGCTGCCAGTGTGTGCGACATCGACGCCGAAGCGTGTACCCAAATCGGCCACATCCATGCGGGGCGTGCGTACGAGAAAACCCTTGGAAGAGTCCGTCTCGCAGATGCCCACGAGCTTGCCAGCGTGTAGCCAGATCGCGTTGTTGTTATCAGATAGCTCGATTTTCGCGGGCGCTTCAAGGATCGCAACCGCACCGCGAGCCGTTGTGATCTCGGCGAAGCCTTGAGTCAAGGTAAAGCGTTGGCCAGCGTAGAGGTCCTCACCGGGTCGGCGGTCCCACACCGCACGACGCTCAGCCGTGAGCGTGGCGACGATGGCCGGCATCTGTTTCTCTAGCTCATATGCCGGGGCCCCCTGGTCCGCAATCGGCTCGCCTTCTCCCGACCCACTGAGCAGCACGACAACAAGAACTACGTTCATCGCAATCGCCGCCGCGATGGCGCCCCATACCGCTGGCCTATTCACCATCCAATGCAAGGCCCCTCCAACCCGCCAAAGCTCATTCTCAGGCCTACGAATTTGGCCTAACTCATGAACCAATTGCGCATCTGCTTCGTTCTCCAGGCGAAGCAGTTCTTGCAATACTTCGCTGCCAGTGACATTCTGATCGCTTGCAATCAAGAGCTCCTCAAGCAGGCCCTCGGCGCGACGGGCCTGCTCGCGGACAAGGCAAGCAAGTTCTACACACTCAACAAACTGGTTGGCTGATTCAGCATCGCTAGCGAGCTGTTCGCGCAACGCATCTCGCTCCCCTTCACTCAAGTCGCTATCCAGATAGCGGAGCACGACAACCGGTATGTCCTGGTATGAGAAATGAGTTTTTGGTGCCTCAGCCATTATCGCCTCCTAGTGCTAAGAGGCGGTCCTTGATACATTTTTTGAGCAGCCCATGGACTGATTGCAGCGACTTGTATACCGCGTCCCGAGTCTTTTGTGTTTGCTCTGCGATCTCAGCGGGCTTACAGCCGTCGGTGTAGCGAAGCTTTAATAGCCCTCTCGACTTAGCCGGAAGCTTTTCATAACACTGCCGTAGAGACTGCATCTTATCACTTTCCGAATACCGATCTAAGCTGGTCCGAACCCCTCCCAGCACGTCAAGCACATCACTGTCTAGCAGCATGGCTTGGCGGTTTCGAAGCCTTCGGACTTCAAGGCCACGCAGGCGAACCGAGTGCCGAAGCCATGGCAGAATGTGTGATGGCTCCTTTATTTGGTCGACTTTTTTGATTGCTAGCAGCGATATATCCTGCACCACATCGTCCGCGAGTTGGGCATCTCCCACCACCACCCATGCATAGCTGAGCAGGCTGATGCGGTGCTTGCTGAGAGCTTCAACAACAAGATCAATGGATACGGGCATAGGTGCTCCATCAATAACTGATCAGAACGCGTCTGGATTGGAGAACTATTTTGATTTATTTTAATTTTTTAGCTTGCCAGATTGGCGGGAAGACTCATTGGACGGGAAAATATGTAAAGCGTATTTATACTCATCAACACAAGAAGAGTGGCTAAAAATACATATATATCAATAATTTTCCGGCTCTATTACGATCCTCTAATGCTCAACAGCAATGCGGTTATGGGCGACGACTTTGAACATCATCTCCACCTCCCGTCTGATCTGAGTTCTTTCTCGCAGGAGGCCGCCGAGGTTGCGTTTAATCTTGCTGTAGACGGTCTCTGCCTGAGCGCGTTACCCGTAGGGTTTGCCGGCGTGTAACCCTTGGAGTCTATCCGTTTCATAGGTACTGACTCCTTACGGTTATGGGGTAGTGGCGCGAGTCCGCCGCCGTGTCATCAGCAGCCCTCCTAGGCCAAAGAACGCCTGGCCAGAGGTCCGGTGACGAAGGTGCAAGTCAGGATCAACCGCGCGGTGAAGCCGAGCGAGTCGGGGTGATAACCGCTGATAAGTTTACGGCCGAGCCGGATGAGATCGCAAAAGACCAGTTAGCGGGGGAGGCCAGAAGTGCCCACGAACGCAACAGTGTTTCAGTGTAGTTGGAGTCCACAATCCGTGATCACTTGCTCACGTAATACCGCGTTACTAAAATAAGTTTTCGCAGCGGCTTACGGCCGCGATGCGGGTGTAGCTCAGTTGGTAGAGCGTCAGCTTCCCAAGCTGAATGTCGAGGGTTCGAATCCCTTCACCCGCTTTTTTGACCGAACACGGAGTACCGCTGTCTTTAGCAGCGTGCTCCCCGGGCCAGCGAGTGTTGCAAGCACTCAGGCCCGATGGCTGGGAAGTTTCCGCTTCCCAGTAGACCGACCGCTTCGGCGATCGGGCGGGCCACGAACCCCCTGCAAGGGGTGCGTGGCTTTTCATTTTGTACCGACTCTCCATCGGCGATGCAAGCTAACTACGTGAAAATTGTTATTTGGAGTCGTCACGGAGTAACCAACACAGCCTGGGCGCAAATGGTCAATTAGATCTGTTAGTGAAGTCCTCTAGGGAGATTCTTCCGTGTTCACTAAGTGTTCTTAAACCGTGAAGAATTAAATCACCTAAAACTGTTTCGATATCGATTTGTGAAATTGTATCGGATATTTTTCCATTAAACAATATTCTTCTATTACCGTTGCGCACTGGTTCTATGGCCGCAACTTCAAATAATTCATTATCTTCTACACAATATATCCCAACCACAAGATGTCCTGAAAAACTAACTATGTCGTTAATGTTGAATGCCAATTGACAAGTTGCTTGCGTTGTTTTGACAGAAAATCCTGTTGTACCCGTTGTCATTTTCGTAGCAGAGGTACTATTTATTTCCTGAGATTTGCCATTAATAGCTTCATGCAGACGGACGCTTAAATCCTTTATAAACTTTGTTTTTTTGACTTTAATAGAACTGTTGTATGTAGATAAAAGGTTGTCTAATTTTGCACTAAATGAATTGACATAATTATGTAGGCGTTCAGGACTCATAAGTATTTGAAGTTGCCGGCTCATCTCTATTGCAGAAGGCCATCGATTCAAAGGTGATTCTTGAAATGCTCTATCAAAAAAATCGTTTAGATATTTCTGCTGATCCTCGCTCAGGGCTGATATGACATCAGCACTACGCTCACGCTCGTGAGGTGCTTTGCCTTGGGCATCTTTCCATGTTCCTGGACGCTCACCGGTCAAGCAATAAAGGAATACTCCTGCGGTTTGCATTAAATCCATCCCGGTTCCACGTAATGCTGGATCACCTTGCATACTCTCCGGGCAGATCATAAAACGATTTCCGACCATTTCTCCAGGCTCAGTCAGCTCGCCACTTGCATCATCTTCCTCATTAAATGAAAGTCCAAAATCCACGATAACAGGTTCGTTTTGTATATCATTCCTCAACATGATGTTGTCGGGTTTAATATCGCGATGAATAACTGTTGCGCTATGTGCGTGATCAAGCGCATCTAAAAGTTTGATCGTTAAAGTTACCGCGTCATTTAAGGCCATTGGTACTTCAGCTTTGGATAGCTTAGTTCCTTCTATAGCCTCCATTACAATATAGAGAGGCGTATCCACATCGTTGTATTGGTCAGTATTGCAAGCGATATGTCGAGCAATTCCAGGGTGATCAAGTATCTTGAGTGAGGCGGCTTCTGCTGCCATTCGTCTACGGTTTTTGATTTGCTTGGCGGTGTTTCCACGCATCCGTTTAAGAGCGTAAGGATAGTGATCGCCGGTCTCACCAGCCTGGCGAGCACGATATGTGGAGCCTTGGCCTCCCTCGCCTAAAGAGTTGCCAAGGTTCCAATCACTTTCCCATGGTTTGCTTGACAAATCGTTTGGCCCTCCGGCATCAACTGAGCAAATTAACCTTACGGCATAAAAGCCGCGAGCAGATTGACTTATATACTACTGTTGATTCGCCCAGAGAGATTTAAGATTAACCTGTGGCTACTTGTCTAGCGGCCCAAATGACTCGATCAGCTGTGATGTCGATGTAGCGCGATGTCATCCGAGTGCTGGCGTGGCCTGCAAGCAGGCGAGCGACTTCGACGCCCCCCTTCGTCGCCCAGTCCGTGATCGCTGAGTGACGCAGCTGATGAGGGGTCCAATAGGCACAGTCAGCCTTCTCGATCGCCCGCGTGATGACACGCCTATAGCTGTCGGGCGTGTAGATCCCGCCGCGACCGTGGACGTAGACATAACCGACCTTATCAGGCTCGCCGAGCAGCTCCTGGGCAGGAGGAAGTATCGCGATATTGCGGTCGTGCCCGTGATGCTCCGTCTTGTGTTCCGCCGGGATATAGATCCACACATCATCTCGACGATCGATCAGATCCCACCGTATCGAGCATAGCTCGCCACTACGCATGCCTGTTGCCAACTGCAACATCACCATCGATCGGACCATATCGGGCAGATAAGGCAGTGTTGCATTGAATGCACCCACGTCGGCAGATGTGACTGGTCTAGTCTCACGTGCTGGGCTTCGGCCGTATTTCAGTGGTGCAATAGATTCCCAAATTAAAATGGATTCCGGTTTCGCGTGCTTATTCGAAATTGCCCAACGGATGAAACGACGGACGCGTCCCATCCTGGCATTGATCGTGTTGCGGGCCAGGTCTGAGTCGATCATGAATTGGCGTACCGCTTCAACATCAGAAGCAGTTACAGCATCAATCTCGCGCGATGCGAGTACAGAAAGCAATGGACGCGTCGCGTGCAGCAGATTAGTTGCTTCGCGAGTCTCTTTGCCTGTCGGCTTTCGATAATAATTGTCAGCCCACCCCAGGAAAAGAGGCACTGAGTCACTGAACCTCATAAACAGTCCTATCGGGTACGAAAATCACATGCTTTAACTGCAGATTCTCCAAACGATCGCCGCCGTTGGCGGCTCCGGGTGATGAACGAAGGCAACCGGCAGGCCTCTCCCGACGGCCGTCACGTCACGCCATCCCGTCCGGCATGCTCTGAAATTTCCCGCGTTTGAGAGTGGGTGTGGTGACGCCTGGTCCGCCAGGTCCTCGCGGGATCGGTCACCACTGTGTGGGGAAATTTCCTGCGCGTGCCTCCCGTACTGTCATGCCGTGCCCGCCTCTGGTCGGTCCAGCCGGATGCCTTCTTTGATTCCTTGAAATAGGCCGCTTCGCTCCGACGCAGGGCGTCGAAGCGGCCTATTTCAATGGCGGGGTCGTGGGGTACATCGCAGATAAGTGGTGACGCCTGGGCATCGAGCTGCAGCTGGTCCCGGTCACCACACCGGCAAGGATTAGAACAATGGCAGGCATCAAAGATGTCAGTAACGCACTCCGCTCGGCCGAGGCACAGCGTAAGAAACTCCGTGATCGCCGGGAGTCGATCAAGGCAAAGCAAAAACTGCTCGAAAAGCAAGGTATTAAACGCGGATCGCTTCATCAGCAGGAAAAGAGGCCTGGATACAAAGTGTGGTACTTCAACATGGCGTCTATAGCCTGCGAAGACGGGCAGAGGGTTCGCGTCTACGTCGGGAACGACCCAAAGCGTTTGAAGTTCATCAAAGAGTGCATCGCGAGAATGCGTAAGCACGACGAGCTGGGTCGAGAGCTCGCCGCAGTGGAAGACGCGATCCATGATTTCGGGCGGATGCTGCGTGCGGCAATCGAATCTGCCGAGTACCTTTCGCGGCGGTGGTGACTGCCGGCGCCAGGACCTGGGCGAGATCCTGTCACCACTGCTCAGGCTTTCATTTCGTCGCACTGGGAGTCGATCAAACATCACGAAATCAACGAGAGGCGGTAGGCCAGGGGCCGGATTCTTGGGATTACGGCCTTTTTTGTGGTGACGCCGGCTTTGCCCTGGGCAGCTGCCAGGTGTCACCACACCTGCGGAGGGGGCGGGTAGCTGAAGCTTACCCGCCCTGATCCTCCGCAGGTGTTTGGTCTGGCTGAACACGCTGGACCTGGACATCATCAATCGGGAGGACACGCATCAGCATGAACAGGCGGCGGGAGTCGTCTTCTTTTGCCTTGAACATGGCGAGCTTGCTTGTGACGCCGCGATCCGTGTCGCTCTCTCGCTGACTAGTGAAGCCACCAAGGATCAATGTCCCGCCCGGAGCCAGGACGGCCGAGGACTCGACCCTGCGGCGTGTACGGATCGGGTTGTCCGACACGAAGCCCGTAATATTGCTCAACTCGTAATCGATAATCATGCGGAGTCGGCCGTCCGGCTCAGAGCGGACATCGAGCTTGAGAAGCGTACCCGTATCGATCTCGTCAAAGCCGGTGACCGTCACCGTGCCCTGGTCGCTAACGCTGCGTCGGGCGATGGGCGTCGTCTGGCCGATCTGCATACGCGCTGTGTCGCCCTCGATGCAGAGCAGCTGCGTGGACTCGATCAAGCGGACGCCGGTATCCTCAGCGTCTGCGGATGCGACGCCCTCCAGGACCAGGGCAAGGCCGTTCTGTGCCAGGCTCGTCACATCGCCTGCATCAGCCTTGAGCGTGGCCGTGCCGGACAGGGACCAATCGATCCCCAATTGACTAGACGCCGTCTTCGTGACCTCCACGTACCGGACCTCGACGATCCACTGGCCACGGGCCGAGCCCAGGGCATCGAACAGCTTCGTGATCCGCCGCATGCCGTCCGGCGTGTCGGTGACGACCAGCGTGTCTCCGATGAATGTGGCATTGGCGTTCTCGGTGCCGATCAATTCGACCGCCTCGACGTACTGCTCGGCCGATTCTGAGGTGACATAGAAAACCTCGGCGACCAGGTCGTTCTTCGATGGCGTGCCGATGTAGTACGTCTTGGGGCCGCGTCTGGTCACGACGAGGCTTGAGTCGTTGAGCTGGGCCACGATCGTCTCCAAGGCGAGCGTCGCCTCCAGGTCGTCGACGGACAGCCGGAAGGTGATCGGCTCCTCGGGGACCGGGATGTTCGTGTACACGCCTGCAGCGGCCAGGAAGTTCCGCAGCTGGTCAGCGTCGCCGCTGAACACACCCGATACGCGGGGCTCAGGCCCGAAATCGGGCAGGGTTGAGCTTCGTAGCGGGTACTTGAGTTCAGGAACCACCAGCTGTGGCAGGTTGCGCATCCCCTCGAACTTCGGCAGCTGCATTGACCGTTGGCATCCACCGGCCGACATCACCAACAGTCCAAGACACACCACGGCCATCAAACGTAGACCAGCGAGAGACGCCTGCGATCGGGTCGACCCGATCGAGCTTGATATCTTCGTACAGGCCGCCGACCGGCACGAAGCCGTCGTCGACGAAGACGCCGTTGTGGTTCGCTCCCGTGAGCTTGGTCGTGTTCCAGGTCCGCTGCTGTTGCGTGGTAAGTTCATCACTCTGTACCAGTTGAGTTTGTTGTTGTTGGTCCTGTGCCGCCTGCATCTTTTCGACAGCATCGTTTACGTTGGGTCCGCTGCAGCGTCCCACGAATAAGCCAAAGCCCAAGCCGATCATCATCGGGGGCATCCAGGCACGTCGGTTTTTCTTCATCTTTTCGGCCACGTCTAGTTCCTCTTCGTCAATGACTGACGAGCCAACCATCTTGGCCCGCACCTTCTTTAGTTCGGCCGCTTGCTCTTCGATACCGCCCGCGTGCGAGGTGCTGCGGTAGACGTCGTAGATGTCGCGATGGTCCGGCCACCAGTTCGGGAAGTAGTACTCGGTCACCTGGGCGCGTCGGCCAGGCTTCATGCACTCGTTGACCTCGTCGTAGTCGTCGGTCATCACCCACTTGGCACGCAGGATGTCGATCCCGTAGTCCTTGAGCTTGATCGGCCCGAAGCTCACGCGTGCGATGTTCTTCAAGATGATCAGCTCGTCGCACATGGATCGGAACGACAGAGAGACGTTGAGCCAGCGTTGTGTGATGATGAAGATGCGGCACTGCATGTGCCGGTGCATCGATGTGAAGTCCTGGACGGCCTGGTCTTCGTTGCGGTACTGGCGCGAGTTGTACCACTTGTGGAGCTCGTCCAGGATGAAGACGGTGCCGGGCGGGAACCAATTCGCGTTGCGGCCGTAGTACACCGCCCCGCCGTCTTCAAGGGCCTGCTCATCACAAGCCTGCTGCCAGGCCGCGGAGTCGATCTCTTCGTCGATCTGCGAAATATCGTCGGCCTTGGCGATCTTCTCGCGGATGTCTTCGTCGAGCAGCTGGTCGTAGTCGTCCTTCAGTTGCTCGCTACGTTGGTTGATCACCTGCAGGCGTTCCATGAAGCGTTGGAAATGCTGCTTCGTACACTTACGGATGAGCTTGGCCAGGGACTGCTTGTACTCGTCGCTGCCCTCGGTCATGCGGGCGATGTAGGCCCGCATATTGTCCCATTTCATGGGCAGGTTGGTATACACCGGGCGTCTGTTCTGAACGATCAG
The DNA here is from genome assembly GCA_039188575.1 of Planctomycetota bacterium. Classification (GTDB taxonomy): domain Bacteria; phylum Planctomycetota; class Phycisphaerae; order Phycisphaerales; family Phycisphaeraceae; genus JAHQVV01. The sequence continues at coordinate 10,299 of JBCCYY010000021.1, forward strand.
CTGGGCCATCATCATGGCCATGCTGTAGCTCTTGCCCGATCCGGGCTTGCCGATGACGCCGACGATACCAGTGCTTAGTGGCTTCAAATCTCGTCCTCGTCGTCTTCAAGGAACGGGTCGTCTGCCAATTCGTCGTCGTCATCGTCGGCCGTCTCTTCGACCAGGTCGGCGCCCTCGGCGTCGTCGGCTGCTTCGTCTGCAAGATCGCCCTCTTCGTTCTCTTCAACCTCTTCGTTCTTCATGTCCCAATACTCACGGAGGTCCTCGCGGGCCTCGGCGAGCGTCCTGCCGTCGTAACCGGCGTCGTAGCCGATCTGCTCGACCGCGTCACGGATGGCCTTGTGCTTGGCGACGGCTTCACCTTCCAGGGCGTCACGCTTTGCGCGTTTGCCGCGGTAGTAGCCGCGTAGGACCAGGAACGAATCATCAGCCTTGTGGATCTTGTCAACGATGCCCATTGTTTCTAGCCCTCGATGCCCGGCGTCCAGCCGAGCAGGTGTCTGACCAATCGGATTAACAGTTTGCTCGCGTAGGCCGTCGTAATGATGGCCGTGCACTCGTAGATAGGGAGGATCCATGCAAAGTCCGCGACAAGATCCAGGATTATTTCGACTGCCGGGGCAACCTGTGTTGCAAGGCCCCTGATGTCGATACCCATGCTGATCGCGTACGCCTCGATCCAGTCGACAAAAGCCCAGAACTGCGTACGCAGCCAATCGAATACGGTGTCGAAGGTTTCCCAGAACCATTTTTTCAGGTCCTCCCATGCTTCTTCGTAGAGCTCGCGGAACCAGGTTGTGATCGCTTCGACCATGGCAACGCCTCACCGCTTCTGCGTCTCTTCGATGGTCCAGTAGATGCCAAACAAGACCGTGAACGCGATCAAGAACTGATGGATCAGACCGCGTGCGACCTGGTCGTAGGGCGTGAAATCGACCGTGTGTGAAAAGCTCCCATAGTTGCCGGGGAAGTAGGAATTGAGGCCAGAAAGATCAACGTCGAAAGTCCAGTCAGGCGCAGAGGCCGGAGGCGTTCGGTCGACGATCACGTTGTCGAATGGCAAAATCGTTCGGTCACCCGGTGTCGAGTCGATCGTCGGCGGCCCGGTTGGTGTGCCAGGGCCAAAGGCAGATCCGTCCCAGGCCGGTGATTGCCCACCGCCCAGGTTTGTGTTCAGCTGCTGCAGCTCTCCCTCGATTGATGCGAGTGCTTCTAGCTGCTGGGCGTTGAGGCTTGATTGATACTGCTGCTGTTGCTGGTCTAGCTCGAACGCATCGACAAAGGCGTCGTGATAGTTAAGCAACGCGAAGGTGTTGTCATCTTGGGCATCTTCAACATTCTCTAAGCGGTTCTTAATGTCTGTTAGCAGTGCCCACTGCTGGGCCGAGAGTTGGGCTTGTGAGTCCTGCAGGTGGGCGATCGCATCGACAATCTCATCGGCACCGGAATCGTCTACGTCGCTTCCTGGGTCCGGTGCGTCGTCCGGATTCGTATCGCCTGCGTCGGGGCGGTCAGGTGTAGGGCCGGAGTTACCTACCGTGCCGCTTCCCGAACCACCACCCGATGTACCGCCGCTACCGCTTCCTGATCCGCCCGAAGGCCCCCCGCCGCTATTGCCGCCTGTACGTGAGCCGCCAGAAGCGGGCGGGTTCGTAGTGGTCTGCGGATAGTCGGTCGCGTTGGGTACAAGATAATCAGGGTTGCTGATGATCGTACCGTTCCACGGGTTGGAACCGATGCGTAGCTCGTTGCCGTTGCTGATGCCGTCGCCATCGATGTCCCCGCTGTCTGAAAAATCAAGCGTCGACACATCACCGAGGCCGAAAGGTACGCCGTGGGCATTAGGGTCGTAGGGAAAGAAATCCGACCAGTTGGGTACGCCATCTAGATCCTCATCACCGAATGATGGAATGTAGATCGATGAACCGTCAGCCTGAGGAACACCGCGGACCAGATCGGTGTTGGATGGGTCGAAGGGATCGTCGTCGTAAGCGTTCACTACACCGTCGCCGTCAAAGTCACCGCTGGTTGAGCTCACGTCGTTTAGAGGGTTGCGGGTCGCGTTATTGGGGTCGCTACCCCACTCAGCCTCGATCCCGTCTGACCATCCGTCGCCGTCGCTGTCTGGGTTGTTAGGGTCTGTGCCGTTGGCGGCTTCGTCATCGTCGTTGACGCCGTCGCCGTCGCTATCCGATACGGCGGCATCCCATCCGGGGACAGATGCAAGAACAGCCTGTAGCTCCGGCGTGAGCACATCGAAACCGTCCAGCGTATTGAGGTTGATGCTTCCGGCATCACCGATCGGCATCTGGATTCTTAGTGTGCCGTTGCCGGTGCCTCCAGAATAAAACAGCAAGTGTGTACCATTGTTAACAACGCTGTTTATGACACCTGATCCGGGGCCCCAGTCCCAGATTTGGGCGGATACATCTTCGCCGGTCGTGTCGTCGGTTGTTACGCGCAGGTAGAGGTAGTGCGAGGCGACAATAGGCCTGTATTCGATGCCCGCTTGTGAGGTAATGGGCATGACGACAAGTAGAAACACGTACGTTTGTATCAATCGCCTAGACATTGCGCGGGTCCCGGTTGGCTGACATGAAGATGAAGCAGGTGAGGACCGCCGCCAGGACCACGCCCTGGGAAAATATGAACCACACCGTCAACGCCTGAAGCGTCCGGGTGATGGCTAGCAGCTGTTCAAGTTGTTGTTCGTCAATCGGCATCGGGGACCCCTGGGTGTTGCGGAGTACCGGCCCCGCAGGGCCGGTTGTCCGAAACAGCCGGATCAGGACTTGCGGCGGAGCTTGCTGCCAAGCATCCACATGAAGCCAGACGCGATGAGCACGCCGATGATCGCGAGCGCAAAGGTCGTCTGGACCGTCAGCCAGCTGCCGGCAGAAGCGGCCGGGTCGATCGGTGCCTCGACGGTCAGGGAAGGCAGCGACGCCATCGCCGAACCGCCACCACCGATACCGATGGTCGCGGCTCCGCCGACGATGAACTTCTTGCCCTTGGAAATGACGCCGCAGGTGACGTCGTACGCTTTTCGGCCGTACTTGGCGGCCTGTCTAAAGAGCTTCATTTTGATTCCTTTCGGTTGGTGGAAGCTCGGTGGATGCCGTCGGCAACGTGCCGGCAGCTTTGATCAGTCGCGGATCAGCTGTCGCCAGCCCCGGTACATGTGCACCACGATCAGGCTGGTGAACGCAAGCGTGACACCGAAGGCCATCCCGCCCGCGTAGAGCGATGCCCATCGCCCCGCCTCTTCAATCAATTCTGTCTCGGTGAGCATGGCTTGCCTGTTTCACGTGAAGAGTTGGACGAAGGCCCACAGGGCCAAGAGATGGACCGGGTACAACGCGTACCAGGCGTGCGTCGGAACACGGGCGACCCAGGCGAAAAGTGTTTCTTGATGCACGTAGGCCGCGACGATCAGCAGTGCGATCGATGCGACGATGCCACCCAATGGCTGACCGACATAGCTTGCGTTGATAACGAGGGCAGCGACCAGGTACAGCCAAGGACGCTTGATCGCCCACACGCATAGAGCAACTGTCATCACACCAGGGATGCCGTACTCAATATGTGTCCAAGGGGTCGATAGATCGATGAGGTGGAGCCACAACAGGATCGGCAAACACAGGATCAAGCGTTGCTTGCTGGCCGTGCCGACCCCAATTCCAACCGCCAGGGTAAAGAGGATGTTTAGGTAGTAGATGCCCAGCAGCATTACGATCGGCTGTGAAATCAGCGCGTAGATCGTGAGACGCCTAAAGGCTTTGCCGCTCGAATAGTTGGCGACCTTGTACGCCAACGCGACCGCGAACATCGGCAGGACCAGGCGTCCGGGGATGCGAGTGACGTACGGCCACACGGCGAACATAGCCAGGTGGTCAAAAATCATCAGTGCGAAAGCGATAACCTTCAACGCGTCCAGATGCGTTGCACGTGCTTTAAAGTTCGCAGCAACCGAAGTACTGAGTACAGCTTCATGAACATCGCAAAACCTCGTTAGCGTTGACATGTTGCCCCCTCGCATTGTGGTGACGCCTGGTCCGCCTCGAGGAGATCCGCAGCGTCACCACAGTTGGCCAACGCTTTAGCTTCGCTAAAGCGTCCGGCCTTGCTATGGATGGCCTGGTACCGCATGTACTCGTCGGCGTCGTCGTTGTGTGTCCAGTCGTCGCCGCGTTCAAGCACGTACCCATCAAACATCCAGCGAGCGATGACCTCGACGTACGGCCACTCGTCGGGCAAGATTGGTTCGTCGAGGTAGCTGTCGTCGACCTCAACACCCCACAGGCAGCCGAAGCTCGACGCCAGGCGTTTGCCGTTGGCAACGCCGTAGGCGAGCCAGGTGTCGGCGTGCGTCATCGAGCCGAACTTGAGCGGGTACTTCAGGACCTCGACCAGATCCTGGGCGAGCAGCTGCACCGCTTCGATCGGGTCGGTGCACGATGCGGCCTGTTCGTGGTTGTGCATCGGCCGAACGTCCACGATGAAGCTGTCGCCCGTCACCCGCCGCCACTCGTCCGAGAGACGCTCTTGATCGATCGGTAGATCACAGAGCAACACCGCGTGCAGGTGCGGGTGCCACTGCCCGCTGTTCCTACCACGCTTGATCTCGATCGAGTAGCGACCGCCTGCAGCCTTGGAGAGCTCAACACGATTGTGCCCACGTGAACCGGCTAGCGATTTACGACGTTTGCCGAGCAGCGCTTTCCAGGCCGAACGCAGATGCGTGAGACGTTCGGCAAGGTCGTCGCCGCCCTTAACCGTGAGTGTAAGCATGTACGGCACAAGCCGTTGCTCACGGGCCTGTTGGATGACAACAGGAGCATGTGCCTGGATCTCTTTGGCCGCACGACGCATAGCACACATCGGGCAAAGCTTGGGCTGCTGGCAGAAGTTCGCTCGGGCCAGGCGGTTCTCGCCCAGGCCGACGAGTTCGCGGAACACCAGGTAGCTGCCGCAGGTCCGCAGCTTGTCCGACCGGTGATACACGTTCTCGGCCTGGTCCTGCCGCCAGTCCTGATCATCGAGCCAGGACGCCATTCCCAGGGACCAGGCACGGGCCGAGGCCATGCGTTCAAGGCGGTCATGGACGCTGTCATGCGTCGAATCGTGTGCCGGATCGAGAGCGGCCCCAGCAACTGCGGACACTTTACCCTCATGTATCAAGTATGACTGCGCGTCGCGAGCCGCCCGGCGTTCGGCCTTGTCGACCTCGGCATGGGCAGCACGGAGTGCTGCCTTTGCGGCTGCGTTCTGCTGGCGTTGAAGCTCGGTGTCGGTGTGAAAAGCAGCAGCACGCGCCAGCTTATTGCTGGGCACGAACTGCTGCTTGGAGCGTGGAAGAATCTGTTCGGCCGCACGCTCGCTCATCGTAGCTTTCGCGTAAAGCTGGAGCTCGGCAGGGTGTGGCTGTTCGATGGAATCTGACAAGCGGGAGTCCTTCCGCGATTCGACGAGTCCTTCGTCGAGAGGTGATCGTGTGGTGACGCGTGGAGATCTCAGCTCAGCTGCCAGGCGTCACCACACGACCACGCCGAGGGGGTGGCGTGATCGTGCTTCCGGGGGTGAGTTACGCAGCGTTCGCTGCCTGCTTGGCAGCTTCAGCACCGTTGAGCTTCTTGGCCTTGCTCGCGGTGGTGGCTTTCGCCCAGCCGGTCGGGGCTTCTTTCATCTGGCCCTGAATCAGCAGGCTGTCGCCTTCTGTGATGCCGTTGAGCACCTTGGCCGGGATGTAGAAGCGGATGCGAAAACCGGTCTGGCCCAGGGCGACCGAGTGCCCGATGACCTCCTTGGTTTTCTCGTTGATGAGCGGCTCGGGCTCTTCCATTACGACGCCAGAAAAAGTAAAAGTGTTGACGCTCTGCGTGTCCATGAATCGGACTCCTTAAACGGGAAAGCGCCCGCTACGCTGTGCTCAACGTGAGCACGAAAAGACCCACCGCCTAGTCGGAGCTAGACTGGTGGGCGTGTGTAATTGGCTTATTCAAATTGCGGATGCGAAGCACGCGCTTACCCGGGAAAGCATTACGCCCCAAGTTGTTCCTGATCAGTGGGTGAACGACATGTTCAGGGATCACTGGCTCTCTTTGAGCGTGATCGCAGCCATGTTCTTGGGCTTTATCGCACGTTTTCTGATCAGAAAATTCTGGACTGGGCTCCGCAAAAATCGACGGCAGTAAATAGCAGCGGAACAACGCTAATGGGCCAAGGTCCACTACGCTCGTCCCGACGGGAGCATCAGCCGAGAGCTGGGTAACTTCCGCTCTGCTCTTCGCCCCCTCCGGAGTCTCTACGGCGATATCCCCGCGGTCGACTTCGGCCCAGTCGCCCTGAAGACTGTCCGAGCAAAGCTCGCCGACAGCGGGAACGTGCGCGGCCATAGGCTCTTGTAAAATCAGCGGCTGTGATCCGACAACTTTGGGTTGGATATATTCAATAAGCCGACGCTAAGCGCCTTCGGACTCTGACTCATTAAGCAGGCTATAGACACGCTGAGTTTCGTTCTTGAACCACTGAATTACCTTGATCGCCGACTGCATACTTATGTGATCGACTGGGTTGTTGTTCTCTGGGCCTAGTCGAATAGGACTACGCCGTCGAGAATCGATAGAGGGACGATCAGGCCGGTATGTAGTTGGAACTAAAGAAGCTGCCTGACAGCACAAATGATCGGCATAATTAGGTTAGATCCGAGTTTTGCTTGTTAATTGAAACGCCGACGATCCCTGAAACGCGAGATGGGTGTATATTGTCTTCGAGTTCTGGGAGTTTTTGGTGCAGACAAAACCCTCAAACATTGCTTTTTGCCTAGGCATCTACCTGTTCAGCTTTGCCGTGACTCCAGTGGCGTTTGGGCAGAATCCGGCTTTGCAGCCCGCTGAAACCCTCGAAGAGTCGCGAGAATCAGAACAAGTCGAGGCATCCGAAAAGTTCGGGCAGCTGCGTCAAGCAGTGATGCTTGATTCTGGCGGGAGGGATGCTAATGATCGAGACCCGGATCAAAACCTTTTAAATGCCAACTTCCAGCACATCACTGACAGTAAGGGCTTTCGATGGGATATACAGACGAGCTATGGTGGTATTAATGATGGCACAAATGACTGCTTCGACGGTGGTCTTTTCCTGTTTGTCAACAACAATCAATTTCGTGCGAATAGCAGGATGATGACTGCAGATGGGCAAGAGTACGTGTTTATGAACACCATGGGCACGCTGCATGTGACCCGCCGGATGTTGATCAACCGTGAACTCGGCGCAGCGCGATTTCTTGAAATCTTCAAGAACCAAACAGATCAGCCGCGGAAAGTATCGGTGCAAATCCGAACTAACCTCGGCTCAAACCCGCAGGTGATTTTGTCCAGTGATGGGAAGCAGACTACCGGGGCGATATCAAAAGAGCAGGTGGGTATCTATTCCGTGTCTCCAGGTGGAGGTCGACCGAGCGTGGCTTTCTTGCTTGCCGACGTTCATGAAAAACAGAACCGTCCTGAACTCCAGTTCATCAATGACAACATCATCGCCAGCTGGGAACTTGAGATCCCAGCGAATGACACGCTCGCGATTCTGCATGGGGTCGCTCAACGAAATGGCGGCAACGCGACCCTTGTTTTTAAAGAGCTGTACGACCGAGGCTATTTGCATGCGCAACTGCCCGAGGCGCTGCAGAAGAAGATCGTTAATTTCAAGGTGCGGAAGCATCTCAGCGGTACGCCATTGGTTGATCGCGTATCCCTCCTCGCGGAGCAGTTCGACTTGGAGCGCGGCAAAGACGACCAGGTCTGGATCGATGAGGAAACCATCATTGCTGGCCGCGTCGAGGCTGATGAGTTGACTATTCAGTCCGGTTTTGGCAAGACGCAGGTGCCTTGGGAGGAAGTCGCGGCCGTTGTCGGTGGGGCCGATGTCGATGCCAGGATGCAGCTGCTGCTCCGCAACGGCGAGGTACTCCATGGCTTGATCTCTGCAAACGGCCTGAAGCTTTCCAGCCCCGATGGCATTGATGCCGCGATCGAGTTAGACAAACTCAAGTTTCTATTGGCTCGTGTCAGCCCTCGCGATAACTTTATCCCCGCCGACGCGGAGCTCATGCTGACCACATCCTCGGGGCAGCGGCTGCTGACTACAAATGCTGATGAAGCGTCGCTCGGTGCTGCAACGCCGTGGGGCGAGTTGGATGTTCCACTTGATCAGGTCGCTCATCTACAGCCGGATGACGGGGCGGAAACTTCCCGGCGTATCCTGCTGCGGGATGGGAGCCGCCTGACGCTGATCGCTCAGCCCAAGCCCTTTGAGATAAAGACTTCGCGTTTCGGCGCGGTCTCACTCCTTGCCGGGCGGGTCCAAGAGGTCTGCCAATTGATCCAGATGAAAGAAGGCGATGGATCTTCCGATGAAGAATACGTGCCGATTGTTCCCGAGACACCGGCTCCGCCCTTCGTGACGCTCGTTGGCGAGAACATGCTGCCGGGACGGCTCGCTTTCGAATCGCTAGAGATCTACCACGACAATGGCCATGAGCAGATCAAAGCAAGTGATGTCAAGGGCCTCAAGCTAGTTATGAAAGATACGATCCGGCCCCTTTTTGAAGTCGAATTGCGGACAGGCAAAGTCCTTGAAGGCTATCTAAACCTCACACAATTCCGACTAAAAGGGCTGTCGCGCGAATGGGTTCTTCCGGCAAATCATCTGCAGGCCTATGAAGCTGGCGAACAATCGCCTGAAGCAGAGGCGAGGCTCGAGACCGATCCCACACAATAAACGATCGAGGAACATTGCATGCCGTATAGACGTCTTATTTACCGCTGACTGCTTGGCGAGCAGCCGCTTGCCGCATCTGATGGATACCGATGCCCGATTATGCCGTGGAGCCCGACATGCCACCACACCCGTTTCATCTCATAACCCGCCGCCCGCTTGTTCTCAGGCTGAGTCTCACCTTGTTGGCCACATTCGCTTTTGTAGCCGCGCCCATCTGGGCTAGCCCGCAACAGCTTGTTAACGCCCAGTGGACCAACCGCACTGACAGCCTCGGCATGATGTGGGATTTGAGGAGCGGGGGATACGTCAATGACGGCACCAACAACTGTTTCAACAACGCGATGTTGTTACAGATCAGCAACAGCAATGTCAATTTCAATACCCATCAAATGACGCTGAGTGGTGAGTTGTATGTCTTCAGCGGCAGCCACGGGAACATCCAGATCAACCGGCGTGTCAAGATAGATCCGAAATTCCCGGGCCTGCGCTATGTCGACACATTCTCCAACCCTTCGCAACAAGCGATCAGCATACCCGTGACCTACTACACGCGCATTAGCAGCAATGCGCAGGCGATCATGACAGACACGGGCAGCGCTTTTAACAGCGGTGTGGTCGGTAAGAAAGACAGCGGGTTGCTGTTGTTCCGGCCTGGCGCTCAGCCTTCGGTCGTCTTACAATTCTCGGCCCCCGGGTCAAAGGTCAAGCCGTCGATCATGAACAACGGCAACTACCAGTTCCAGGTGACCTACAACCTTATGGTCCCCGCGGGGAAGCAGGTGACGCTGATCTCCGGAATTGGCCAGCGGCGTTTGAATGCAGCACCGGCAAACAAAAACGAGCTGCGCAAGCTATTCAAACCGTTCCAGGACCGCAGTTTTGTCAAGGGTGTACCGCGAGAGTTGCTGAAAAGCGTGGTGAATTGGAAGGGTGGGATGAGTGGGGACCCGCCGGTGCTCTACACCATCGAGCGCGATCTGCAGACCGAACCGCGTGACGATACCGATGTCCTTGCGATCGGCGAGGAGACCCGTATCCGTGGCAAGGCGTCTTGGGACCGTGTTCGCATAGAGACACAATTTGGGGAGTTCGAGCCAAGTGCTGATCGTGTCGCAGCGATCGCAGGGCCGCGTTTCAGCGGCGGTGTGTCAAGGGTCTACCTTCGGGATGGTCAGATATTGGCCGGCAAGCTGACGATTGATAACCTCAAGATTGATCTCGTCGGCGGGACTAGCCTTAAAGTGGCGGGAGACCGGCTTGATCGCCTGGTTGCCCGCAAGCTACCAGAGGCGACAGCCAGCCTGTCCGAGGGGTTCGACGCGGTGATCGATACGTTCCAGGGTGATCGCATCATGGTCCGCAACGGCAATGATCAGCCGTTAGTCCTGACCGCGGTAACGCCTTACGGGAAGCGTGAGATCGGGCTCGACGAGTTGGAATGGCTGAAGATGCAAACCGACGATCAGCCGGTGTATGAGTTTGCGTTGACCGATGGCTCGCGATTTATTGGCTTGCTGCAGCAACAGACACTCGCTGCCGGTTCTGAACTCTTTCGTGATATTGTCTTTAAGGCGACTGATATCCGCTTTGTGACGACTTCCCTGCAGTCTCTGGCAGAATCTACATCTCAGCCGGAATTGGATAGTATCGTGGCGTTTGCTCAGCTCACCAACGGCCAGCGCCTCGTCGGCGAATTGCAGCAGGCCAAGATCGACGTGCTGACGATCAGCGGAGTGCTTGAGTTACCTGCCGACCAGGTCCGTGGCATGGAGCGGGTAAGCGACGAAGCGAATTACCCCGGCAGCGGCGGGTCCGTGTTCCAAGTCAGCCTGTGGGATGGTTCGCAAGTGGTCGGCCGTATCGAGAAGCCGGAGATTGAACTCGCCGCCGGTGAAAGCCAGTGGCAGGTCCCGGCTCAGGCCATCGAACGCTACACGGCACCTACCCCCGCGCTCACCGAAGAGGCCCGCGCCAAGATCATTTTGCTGATCCGGGATCTCGGCAGCGACGACTGGGAGGCCCGTGAGCAAGCGACTGCGGAACTGCTGTCCCTTGGGCCATTGGCTGCCGAGCGTCTTGGGCAGATCGTGAAGCAGACCCGTGACCTCGAGGTCCGCCGCCGGGCAGAAGCCATCCTCGCCGAGATCGACTGAGCCAAAACCACCCTGTAGGGAATATTGTTATGGATGACAAAGCCGAATACGTCCCTAGTACATTCGATCAGGCCGCGTTAGGCGTGTCTCGCCGGATACTGTTGGCCCGATGGGTGCGCGGCCTGCGGAAGACGGCGATCCCCATGGCACTGATTGGTGCCGAGGTTGTGATCATCCTGCGTTTGATGGGGGCGCGCTGGGCGGACCTTTGGTTGGTCTTGCCCGTACTCTTGGGCTGGGTTGCAGTTGTGTACGGCATCAGCTGGTGGCGCTGCCCGCGTGGTGGCGAAGCTTTGGGCGTGTGGGACAACAAAACCGACCGGGGCGAGGCGTTCTTGTCGGCTCACTGCTTTGAGGCTCAGCCCGATCCCACCGTGGGCCAACGGCTGCACATCCAGAGAGCGGCTGCCGTGCTGGCCAAGGCGTGGTGCAGGCTGCGGAGCGACCTGCCCCTAGGGTTTGACCACCGCATATGGATAGCGCCGCTGATACTGCTGCTGTTCACCGCCAGCCCTCTACTGATTAGCCCTCTGGCTGCGGAGGACCGGCCGCTCGACGCCGATGCGAAGGCGCAGGTCGTGAGCATCAGCGAGCTCATCGAGCAGCGGCGCGATATGTTGGATGAGTTGCGCGGGCTCGACCCGGATGAACAGGAAAAGGTTGATGAGCTCAAGGAGAAGCTCGACGAGACCGCCCGTAAACTCAAGGAAGCCGATGTCGAAAGCCGGCGAGACGCTCTAGCGCAGATCGAGTCGCTCGCCAACGCGGTCGATAAGCTCGCGGCCTCGCTGGGTGATTCGGACAGCGAAGCCACCGCCACGTCCGGGATGATCGAAGAGCTCGAGCGGCACACCGATACGGCATCGTTTGGCTCGTCGCTCCGGACCAACGAGACAGTGAAGAAGGCGAAAGAAGCCGAGAAGCTCGCGGGTCGACTCGATGACGATGGGCTGACGCTCGACGAGAAGCAGCGTTTCAAGGACGCCTTCGACAAAGCGATCAAGGCGGCGAACGACCATGACCTTAAGACGCCGGAAGGCAAGGCGGTCGATGTAGCCGACCGCGAGATCAAGGCGGATGAGCCGAAGCAGGCGGCCGAGGCGTTCCGCAAGCTGGCGAAGGCGTTTGATCGGCAGGCCAAGCGTGAGGCGGCTGCGGATCGCCTCAAGCAGCTGGCTCAAGACTTCCGCGCCGGTGGCCAGAAGCTGGTCAACCCCAACCAGGGCCAGATGCGTCAGCTCGCCGCTGCGGGCCAGCAGAACAACGCCAACAACGGCGCGATGCGTCGGCTGGGCGGCCAGCCGCTCGCGCCAAACCCGATGGCCGCGGGGCAGCAGCCGTTCCAGAACCCGAACGCAGGCAACGCGGGCCCTCAGCCGCCCGGCGGCCAGGCGCCAATCCCAGGCGGGCAGCCGCCTGCGGCAGGTGGTCAGCCGCCGCCCGTACCCGGCGGTCAGTTGCCGGGCGCCGGTCAGTTCCCTGGCGGACAGATGCCAGCGATGGCGGGCGGTGGACCGCCGATCCCGGGTACAGGGCAGGTGCCCGGCGGGGGTCCGTTGCCTGGTGCTGGCCAAGTGCCTGGCGCCGGACAAACACCCGGCGCAGGTCTCTCACAGGGTTCGGGCGTCGCTGCGGGGCAGGTGCCAGGGGCGGTCAGCGGCGTTGGCGGCCAGCAGGCTGGTAGTGGCTCTGCGGCGTTGGGCGGAGACCCGACGCAGTCTCGCGAAGCAAGCACGGCTCGGCAAGTCAACGTCGGGCCGCGCACGCCGGGGGCATCGCAGGTGCGCGAGATTGAGTCGGCGCCACGCCGTGAGGAGACCGCTCGCCAGTCAAGGCAAGCGGTCTCTGACTTCATCGCTTCTGAACAGGCCGCGCTTGAGGCCGAGGAGTTGCCCCTGATGCGTCGCGATCAGATCCGCCGGTATTTCATTGAATTACATCAACAATACGCTGGAGACACGCCATGACGAGTAGCGCTGATGAAGTGGGCCAGCCGCTCTCGAACCCCGGAGAGATGGAGCAGGCGATCGCGGAGTTCTGTGAGTGCTTCGATGAACTCCGTACCGAGATCAAACAGGCCATCGTTGGCCAGGACGAATTGATAGATGACTGCCTGACGGTGATCTTCAGCCAGGGGCACGCTTTGTTAGAGGGCGTGCCAGGTCTGGGCAAGACCTACCTGGTGCGGACGATCTCCGAGGCGCTGGATGTGAGCTTCGGCCGTGTGCAGTGCACGCCCGACCTGATGCCCGCGGACATCCTCGGCACGCAGATCATCACCGAGGCCGAGCACGGCCGGCGAGGCTTTGTCTTCCAGAAAGGGCCGGTCTTCCACTCGCTGCTGTTGGTTGACGAGATAAACCGCGCGACTCCGAAGACGCAAGCCGCGCTGCTCGAGGTCATGCAGGAACGCCGGGTGACCACTGGCAGCGAGACGCACGACCTGCCGGAGCCGTTTTTTGTACTGGCGACACAGAACCCGCTCGAAATGGAGGGCACCTACCCGCTGCCAGAGGCCCAACTCGACCGCTTCCTTTATAAGATCCGCGTGTCGTTCCCGTCCGCGGACGACCTGGTTGAGATTTCCAACCGCACATCAGGTTTCGATGAGAAGCCCATCCGCCGTGTGACCACGCGTGAGAAACTGGTGCAGATGCAGCGGCTGGTGACGCAGATACCTGTGGCCCAGCCGCTCTTGCAGTACGCCGCCTCGCTGATTCTCGCAACGCACTCTGACCGAGACGACAGCCCGGAATCGGTTAAGCGCTTCGTATCGTATGGTGCAAGCCCGCGTGGGATGCAGGCCCTGATCCGCGGGGCACGCATCCGCTGTGTGCTTGATCAACGTACAAGTGTCAGCGTTGACGACCTAAGAAGCGTGGCATATTCGGCGCTACGGCACCGCCTCGTCCTCAATTTCGATGGGCAAGCTGAATCGATCGATACGGACAACATCATCGACGAGATTATTGAACACATCCCCGCACCGGCCGAGTTGCAGACCGCGGGGGTTTCATGATTCATAGAGGTCAACATCGCAGCCTTAAGGCGCGTTCGTCAATGCGCTTGGCCTACTGCATTTTGGCCGTACTGCTCTGCCTTGTGCCCGTAACAGGCAATGCCCAAGGTGTTTCGGCTCTGGGTGACGCGGCGGAACCTACGCTCGCCGAGCAAAGCCTGCCGCTGCGCACCGCGCTTCATCACGAACCAACGCTGGACGCGCCGCTGCAGGCTTTGGTCAAGCTCTACCGCCACCAGAACCGCCTGGATGAATTGCTTGCGCTCTATGACCAGCACCTGAAGCAGTGGCCGCAGGACACCTCGGCGCGAACGGTCCACCTGCGTCTATTGCTCGCTGTATCAGACCCGACCGCACTGGCCGCGACACGCGCTACCGCTAAGGCCCAGCCCGAGCACGCGTTCTTCCGCTACCTGCTCTTTCGCGCGCTGGAGGCTAGTGGTGAAGAGGGTGCTCTCGATGAACTGCACCAGGCAATCAAAAGGTGCGAAAAACCCCAGCTGCAACGAACGTGGATCGAGACGTTCCTACCCCTGGCGATCTCGCAGGGCCGCGTGGCGCAGGCCGCTGAACACCTCAAGACCCTCTCCGGCCTGGCGGGCGAGGACCCGGTCGCCAAGCTGCATGCCGCACGCATGATGATGTTGGCAGATCAACACGAACTCGCACTCTCAACCCTCGAGGCGGCTTCAGAGTTGCCGATGCCAGCGGAGTCATTGGTGGAATACGCGATGACGACCGCCAAAGCCCTGGCCAAACTCGAGCGCAAGCAAGAAGCAGCGGCGCGGCTTGATCAGTTGTTGGACCGCGTATCAACCGACTATTGGCGCCGCCCGGAGATTATCCGACAGCGGCTGGGCCTGGTGGATACCGACCTCGAGCGGGAGAAGATGATCGAGCTTGCTAAGTCGCGGGTTGACGAGTCACCAGGCGATTCGGGCGCAGTGATCAGCCTCGCGGACCTGCTGGTGGGCTTTGAGCGTTACCGAAGTGCGCTGAACCAGCTTAGAGAGGCATCTGAGCAGATGCCCGAGTCGCGTGCCCTGGAAGAGGCCACGCTCGCACTGCTGGATCGTATGCGTGACGAAGTATCGCGCTCCGAGTTCCTACAGCAACGACTCGAACGTGAGCCGGATCGTCGCGACCTGCGGGTCCAGTTGGCGCGTTCCTACTACCTGCTTGGCCGAGACAAGGAGGCGCTGGAAGCGTTTGAACTCGCGATCGACAAACAGGCCGAAGACGAGCAATTTGTGCATCTCTTGGAGTCTGCCCGTTTCCTCCGAGAATCAGCATTGGTTGAGCCGAGCACAACGTTTTACGCCCGTGCTGCCAAGCTGCGGCCGGAGCGTCTGGACGTCAAGCGCGAGTTGGCGGAGGTCTACTTGGTGTTGGATCAGCGCGACAAAGTACGCGAACTCTTTACGGTGAACGATCATTCGGGGGCGGCGATCGAGAACGTACTGGACCTGGCAGATTTTCTGATTAGCAACGGTTTTTTAGCGGAGGCGAAGACCCTGGTCGAACCGGGTATCGAACAGAGCCCGACACACCTTGATCTGCGCTTGCTCAAGCTCCGCATCCATGGTGAGTTGGCCGCCGGACGCGAAGGCAGCGACCTGATCGATCGGACCCGTAAGCTGACCGATACCACCGCTCGCTACCACCGCTGGCTCGAGGCGGCGGTCAAGTTCCACGACAACTTTGACACGGTCGAATCCTTTTTAACAGCCGAAGGCCAGCGCCTCAGCGATCCGCCCAAGCTGTGGAGCGATGAAGCGGTCCAGCGCCGGTTGGCTTACGTGGAGGTGTCCGAGTCCAACCGTCATACAGAGAACGCACGTGAGCTGCTGAGTGCCTCGCTGAGTCAGTCCCCGCCTGAAGCGATCGAACTGCGGTTCCGCCGCGAGCTGCTGTCGTTACTCGACAGCCAGCGCGACCGTGTTGAGTTACAAAAGATGCTTTCTGAATTAGCGGAAGAGAATGAAGCGTTACGTGACGAGGCGAATGCGCAGCTGGTGGTGATGCACTCGCAACAGAACCGCTGGGACCTGGCCCAGCCGCTACTGGCAGTAATCGACCCTACGAAGATTCATGAGCTGTCACTGCTTCGCGCCCTACTGGATGTCTGCCGAAGGGTCAACGATCACAGCCGCGCGTTGCAGATGATGGAGCGGATGGTCGAGCTCAACCCTACAAGCCGGACTTTATGGGAGGGCTGGCTGCAGACGCTCGCGTTTCGAGGCGATGAATCCAGATTCCGCGCTGCGGTGCGCAGGCTCTCCATCGGGATCGAGAAGATGCCGCTGAATGACGATAGCCGGCAGCGTTTGCGGGCGCACCTGCTCAGCTCATATTGGCGATCGATCGGCCACCTTGAGCGGCGAGCCGACCCCGACGCGTGGAACCAAGCGTTGGGGCTGCTTGCGTCTGCCCAGCAGGTGGTGCACGAGCCTCGGGAGCTGACTTGGATCATCTGGATGCGGGCATCGATGCTCAACCGGCTTGGCCGGGTCGCGGCGAGGGACGAAGCCTTGTTCGAGCTAGACCTCATCGCCCGCAGCGGCGTTGCGAAGGTTGGGGATGTGGACGGTAGCACGGGCGATGTAAATCGTGGAGCGGAAGAGATATCGATTGTTTTCCCCGATGGTTTGCAGGTGTCACTAGCCGAAGCCCGCCGTGTGCTGACCGAGCCGCCGATGCGCGAGGCGTTGCTCGATGAACGGCAGGGCCCGATGCCTAGCAACGGAAAGGTGACGCAGCGATGGGCGTTGAGGATTCCCGACGTCAGCATTGCTGCGGTGTATCGTGGCATCGATGATCAGATCGTGATTGCTGATGATGCCGGCGGGCTTTGGGGGATCAACCGTTCCAACGGCAAGCTGATCTGGCACGAGCCTGAGCTTCTTCCGCGCTTGATGTCTACGGAGCGTGGATCGGGGCTTGTAGCACTCAACGCCGCGCCAATCCGCGCACCACATGACAGACTGATCGCCACCGATGGGAAGGATGTAGTGTGCGTGTCGCTACGCGAACGCAGCGTACAGTGGCGTTCACCGATACGGATCAGCACGGGTAGCAACCAACAGAACGGCTACTCAACCGAATTAGTCATCGACGGATCAAATGTCTTGGCTTACGACGTCGCCAACGAGCAGTTGGTTTGGTTCGATCTTGCTACAGGCAAGCTCGCCGATACGCTCATGCTGCGCGAACAGGGCGGGACAGACTCACCCATCCCGGCACAGGTGCCCCAAGCCCGCTACGGCCGTTTGAGCCGGAACGGTGAACGGCTGCTTGTCATCGGTTCAAGGGTCACGATTGTGAACCTGACTGACCGGCGTATCGCCTGGCGTTTCGATCCGAAGACAGCCACGCAGTTCCCGATCAAGCTGGAAACGCCCAAGACCGACGAGGAGCATACCGACCGGTCAAGCGCGCAGGCTGTTTCGCGGCCAACCAATTTTCAAGGCTCGATTCAATGGCAGCAGAGACAACAGCTCGTTGCCGGGCAGAGCCAAGTCGTATTCCGCAGTTCAAACATTTCCCACCACCATACCCACCCGAGCCCTCACCGAACCATATACACGCAGAGGCCGACACAATTCGTGGACATTAGCCAGGCTCAAAAGTACCCACACCTCGCCCAGCAGCCCGGGAACTATGTGCTCACGAGCCCGGTGATGGCGTGGATGCAGCAGGCCAACGTGAGTTTGACCGGCACCGCGGCGTTGCTTGACGACGATATCGTGCTGATGTCCCATGCGGGCATGGTGTCGTGGAGCTACCGCAACCCCTTGGGAGCAGAGCGGATCGCGGCGATGGGCACCCACCTGGGTGTCAGCGGCGGGCACGCCGTCTTCATGCAGTCCAGGATGCTGCAGCGCGTTCATGCCGGCCGGGGCGTGACCGCGAGGGCCCAGGTCCAAGAGGCCGGGATAATGCACGATGGCTGCGTCGATGGCCCTGCGATCTACGTCGCGGGGAACCAAGGCGTCGTCGCACTCAACACCATCACGGGCAAACGCTTGTGGATGCACAGCTGGGCCGATGCGCGAGCCAACAGAGAACCGATAGCCGATGAGGGTTTGATCGACGGACTCCGGTCGCAACCTCCCTCATACCTGCCAAGCATCGTTGCGTTCAACGCGCAGGGCCAGACCAAGCTCCGCCCGCTTGTCTCACGGCCGATGGATGGGGTACTGTATATCACGCGCAGCCCGAACGAGTTGGTTGCGATCCAGGGGGTGACGCAATGAGCACGGGTACGCAGGACAAGGACACGCCGCAGACCGTTGGTGACGATCCATCAGAAGAGCTTTTTGACCCCGGATTCCTCTCTCAGCTCAGGTCGCTTTTTTTCAAACTACGTAGCCGGCAGAACCTGACCCGCCACGGTGCCCAGCCGACGCCGGCGACGGGCTTCACGCGCGAATTCAAGGACTACCGCCAGTACACGCCCGGCGACGACTACCGGGAGATCGATTGGCGGCTGTACGCCCGGCTTGAAAAACTGTTCATCAGGCTCTTTGAAGAGGTGCAAGAGTTCCACGTCCATGTTGTGGTCGATACCAGCCGATCGATGGTCGATCCGTTTGGCCAGAAGCGGGTGGTAGCGCTGCGGCTGGCGGCGGCATTGTCTTACTTGGCGCTCATCAACGGCCACCGCGTCTCGCTGCTCAAGCTCGGCGACCGCGTTGAGCAGGAGTTTCACCCGCTCAAAGGCCAGGGCCACGTGCACAACCTGCTTCGACGGCTGGAGGGTCTGCAGTTCGATGGGGTGACCAACCTTGAGCGGGCGATGCGAGGGTTTCGGCCCGCCCGCGACCGCAAGGGCATTGTTTTTCTGCTCAGTGACATGTTCGGGCAGAGCCTCGAAGACGCGACCGAGGCGAGCAGCGCGATGGGCCGCTGGCCTGTCGAATCGCATGTCGTTCAGGTCGTGCATCCGAGCGAGGCCAGCCCTGACCTGTCCGGCGAGTTGCAACTGCTCGATGTCGAGACAGGCGAGACCCGGCGGATGTGGCTGACCAAGCGTGACATCGAGCAGTACCGCGCTTCATTCGATCGGTTTGTCGAAGAGGTGCACCAGTCCTGTGCCAGGCACCGGATTAACCACGTACGCTGGCCTACCGACCACGCGTTCGAAGAAATGTTCCTCTACCTGCTATCACGCGGCAGCGCGCTGGCGGGCGACCGCTGATTCGCGGGCTAGATGGTTTGTGTATGCAAGCAGACGGAGTGTAAACAGCAGTGTGGTTCGTCAGTCCGGCAATGTGGTGGTGGGCTTTAGCACTCGCTGTACCGGTGGTGCTGTACCTCGTGCGCCACAAACCCGTCCGAGAGCGCGTGACCACCCTGTTGTTCTTCAAGTCACTGGCAAAGGAGCACCAGGAATCCGCGTGGCTACGTCGGCTCAAGCGAATCCTATCGCTGGTGCTGACGCTGCTGGTGCTCACGGCGGTTGTTGGGGCGCTGTCTCGGCCGATCATCGCGCCGCCTGGCGACAGCGTCAAGTCACTTGTGATCGTGGTGGATCGGTCGGCGTCGATGGCGGCGAATGACGAGGCGGGTAATACGATGCTCGAACTTGCTATCGAGTCGATTGAACGCCGGCTCTCGGGCGTGCCTGTAGGGACCCCCGTCTCGCTGATCACCTACGACGCCAGACCACGAATACTATTGGCCCGCAGCTACAACCGTCGGGCGCTGCTCAGGGAACTGCGACTGCTTGAGGCCCGCCCGATACCCGGGCACTCAGCAACCGCCCTGCGCCTGGCCGAGCGCCTTGCCAGTGTCGAGGCACCCGCCACCATATGGCACGTCAGCGACGCGCCGGCTGTATACGCCAGCGCTGATGGATCAACGCGGCAGGACACCGACGACGCACGTAATTCAACCGATGCGGCGATTACAGAAGCGCTTTCGGTTGATGCCGATGAGTCAGACATTGAGATCAAGCACCTTTATATGTCTACCGAGCAGCGCAGCAATGTTGGTCTGACGGGCTTTGCCCTGCGTCGCACGCCGATGGACCCATCGAAGTTCGAGGCGTTTGTGCAGGTGCATGCAGCGGGCACATCGGCAACCGAAGTCGAATTGAACCTGTTTCTGGGTCAGGAGCTTGCGGGGCTTCGGAAGTTTGAGCTCGAGCCGGGCGAGCGGCAACGCGTGATGGTGCCGGTCGATGCTTCTGCGCATCGGGCCGTGAAGCTGGTGGTCGAGTCCGAGGACGACGCGCTGCATCTAGATAACCATGTGTCGGCATGGATACCGCCGTTGGACCCGCTCCGCGTGCTTTGGGTTGCGCCCAACCCCGATCCGTTTACCGAGCTTTCGCTACGGGTGCTAGGCGATGCAGCGGTGGTCGAGGTCTTTCACACATCCCCGGACGCGTTCCCGCCTCAGGAAGACTTTGATACCGTCATCTTTCAAGGCTGGCTGCCCGACCGTTGGCCCGAAGAGACACCGGCGATCGTAATCGACCCGCCGCATTCGGCAGGCCCGGTGCGTGTCTCGAAGATCGATCGGGGTGGTGTCTCTATAGAGGATGTCCGTGCGACGGACCCGGAACACCCGCTGCTGTACCGCGTGGCGACCCCGCGCATCGCGGTCATGCAGACGGTGTCGCTACAGGCCGATGCAGCATCTACCGGGCTACAACCCCTGTGGCGCGGGCCGGTCGGCGCGGTACTCGCCGCGGGGGAGATCGGTGGTCAGCGGATTGTGGTAATGGGCTTTGCGCCCGAGCGCTCCGAGACGCTGCCGCTGACCGCGGCCTACCCGCTGCTGATCGGCAACGCGGTCTATTGGTGCACACAGTCGCAACAGCAACAGCAAATCGGCAACCTGCAAAGCACCGGCACACTGATCCAGATCGAGTCTGCGTCATTGAATTGGGAGGCCGGTGGCAGCGAAGATGTGGAAGTCAATACCAAAGCCGATGGTTCCTGGGTCGAGCTAGACCGGGTGGGCCTGTGGAGTACAACAACGGGGCAGAAAGGCAGCGCCGCGCTGCTCGACGCCGAAGAAACATTACTCGGTGCCGCATCCACGGGTGACTACACTGGCGATGCGCCCGGTGGGATTGGTGGCTTTTTGTCTGGCGACCTGGCGGAACTGCTACTGCTGATCGGTTTCTGCGTGCTGCTGTTGGAAAGCTATCTGTTCCACCGAAGGTCGGTGTATTAAGCAAAGGGCGTTCGACGCGATGGATTGGCTCCACCCCTGGTTCTTGCTTCTGATCCCCCTGGCCGTCTTGCTGCTGGTGCTTTTCGCGCGGCGGTCGTACCACCCGATGCCGCGCGCCCAGCATCGGGCGCTGCTCGTGGTCCGCTGCGCCGCTGTCGCGCTGCTGCTGATCGCGTGGGCCGGGCCGGCCTGGGAGCTAACCAGCACCCGCGAGTCCGTTGTGATCATCCTGGACGAGTCCGCCAGCCAGGGCGAGGAGGGCATGGCTCGTGGACGCACTTTGGCGAATACGGTGATGAAAACAATGCAAGCCGATACAACGGTAAGCGTGGTAAGCGTTGGAAAGGATGCGACGATCCTTCGCATGCCAACGACGGACCACGACCCCATCGAGCCGAGCCGAGAGATCACCGAGACCATGTCGTCTCATTCGAATTTTGCTGCTGCGGTGCGTTTAGCATCCGGGCTGTTTGAACCCGGTGCATCGCGGCGGATTATCCTGATCGGGGATGGCTTGGAGACTCGGGGCGACTTGCTTGCCGCCGCCCGGGAGGCTTCGCTGCAGAACGTTGTGATCGACGCGGTGCCCGTGCCCGGCGAAACAAGGCCGGATGTCCGCGTCGTGCGCCTCCGGGCAAGTCGATCACGCCTGCACGAAGGCAGCGATCTATCACTCAACGCCGAGGTCGAGAGCTCGCTGGCCGGCAAAGGACGCGTCCGCCTATTTGAGAACGGTATCGAGGTCGGATCCCAGGCGATCGAATTAGAGGTGGGTGAATCGCGCGTCGTGACTTTTAAACGCACGCCGCAGCAGCGCAACCTCTATTCTTATCGTGTCGTCGCCGAAGGTTTTGGACAGGAAACGACCCACGCCAACAACCAAGCGATGGCCATGGTCGATGTCTACGGCCGTGCCGTGCTGCTCTATATCGAAGGGGAGCCCGGTGAAGCAAAGTGGCTCGCCGAAGCGATGGCGAGTGAGGGGATCCGGCTCGACACCCGGCCCGTCGAAGCCTTGCCCAAGAGCCTTCATCAGTTGGTCGGCTACGACGGCATCATCATCTCAGACGTCCCGGCCGACCGCCTTGGCACCGGCGGCATGAACTTGCTCCGCGATTACGTCGAGCAGCTCGGCGGCGGCTTTCTTATGATCGGCGGGAAGAACTCCTTCGGCGTCGGTGGCTACTACCGCACTCCAATCGAAGAGATCCTGCCCGTCAAGATGAAGGCACCCGACAAGGAGGAACGCTACGCCACCGCGATCGTGATCGTGCTCGACAGGTCCGGGTCGATGAGCGGCGGCAAGATCGAGATCTGCAAGTCCGCCGCCCTCGCGACCGTCGACCTGCTCACGCCTAAAGATTACGTCGGTGTGATCGCCTTCGACAGCAATGCTCACCAGGTCGTACCGATCACACGGGTGACCGATCGCGAAGCCATCGCATCGCGAATCGCCACGCTCAATGCCGGCGGCGGCACCAACCTGCAGCCCGGCATGGTCGCCGCGCGCGAGGCACTCACTTCGATCGACGCCAAGGTCAAACACATGATCGTGCTGACCGATGGCCAGACCAGCGGTGGCAATTACCAGCAAATGGCCGCTCAGCTCAACAACGAGGGGGTAACAATCTCTTCGGTCGGCGTCGGCAGCGGCGCGGACGTGGCGCTGCTGCAGGCCATCGCCGCGGCTGGGGGTGGCGAGTTCTACGCCACTCAGGACCCGACCAACATCCCGCAGATCTTCACCCGCGACGCGATGACACACATCGGCCGCCTGATCCGTGAGCAGCCGTTCCAGCCGCGGCAAGTCGAGCGTCACACGATGCTTGACAGCTGGCCATCGGACGAGGCACCACCCCTCCTGGGCTTTGTCAAGACCCACCGCAAGGCGACCACGCAGGTCCCACTGGTCACCGATACCGGTGACCCGCTGCTCGCGACGTGGCGCTACGGCCTAGGAAAGGTCGTTGCGTTTACGAGTGATAGCAAATCACGCTGGGGCGCGATGTGGGTCACCACCTGGAAAGATGGCTACAACCAGTTCTGGGCTCAGGTCCTCCGCGAGACCGCACGCGAACCACAGGGCCAATTCATGGATATCAGCCTCGACCGTCAGGAGGAGGACTGCCGAATCCTCGTGGACGTAATGGAAGACCCCTCGGCCTACGATAACGATTCACAAGTCACGGCTTCGGTCTCCTTCAGCCCCGCCCGTGCTGGGGAAGCAGCCTTCGAACCGGTTCACGAATTAACCCTGCAGCAGACCGGTCCTGGCCGCTACGAATCACAGTTCCCCGCCACGGAATCCGGCGTCTACCTCGTCCGAGCCCAAGCAGATTCACGCATGGTTTCGGCCGGCCTAGTCCGCAACCCATCGGGTGAAGCCGCGACCGGACAAGTTGACAAAGCCTTGCTCCAGCAGGCCGCCAACCTTACCGGCGGAACACTGATCAATCCCGACAACCCGTCCTGGTCGGCAAACCAAAAAGCCGGGTTTGCACGCCATGTCGAGCTTCGTCCGCCGCTGCTGATCCTACTCGTTTTCATTTTTCTCATCGATGTCTGTATCCGCCGTTGGCAGAACGTGCAGGCGCTCCTGCGGCGATAGATCGGTCTTACCAGTCAAAAGTTTGATCATGATCAAGCTTTGGGGTCAATTGCACCTAAAGGAGCATCTGCCTGCGGAATTCTTCTCTATTGGGTTTCGGCGAGATACTGAGCCAGGCGTTATCGGCTTTGGATCGGGGTGAGTCCTATCCATCGGTACGATCCCGCCAGTCCCACATGGTCGGCGGGCCACAGTAGAACCATCGGGCCAAACACCTTGATCGGCTCACCACCCCGTGCCGCCACTACAGCACGTTTTGAAGATCTGTCGAATACATCATCAATAAGGCTTCCTTGCCAGAAAACCTCATCAGGGCCGATAGAGAATGATCGCCAGTTGCTCTAGTCCGCTGGAGATCCTGTTTTTGTATCTGGCAATCCCATGTAATCACGCAGGCGAGGTAAATCGCCGTGCTTGGTCAAGATTGGCTTGGCGTTCTTGACAAAGCCTGCGGGGCGGGTGTCACCGGCGATGCGGGCGGCGTGCAAAGCAAGCAAACTTGACAATTCGGTGAGAATGGCTGGATGTTCAGTAGCGAGGTTCTGCCTTTCACCAGGATCTGTTTTGAGGTTATATAGCTCCTTGATCGTCCCTTTGCCCTTTACGTCGTACTGCACAATTTTCCAATCGCCACGACGGACCCCTTCTGTTTCATAATGAAGAACCTGATGTGGTGATTTGGCGTTGGGCTTGCCGAGCAGCAGGTCAAGTACGTCTTTGCCATCGATCATGCGATCCTTCGGAGCCTGGGCACCAGTCAGCTTTGCAAAAGTGGGTAGCAGATCGACGGTTGTGGCTATTGCTTGCGTGCTGACTCCAGCAGGGATTGTTTCCGGCCACCAAGTAAGCGTTGGAACACGCATATGCCCCTCATATTTTGGCCCACCTTTCCTGCCCCGTAGTGGCCCAATCTCCCTGCCCCCATTATCCGACGTAAAGATGACTAGTGTATTCTTATCAAGTTTCAGTTCCCGCAATGTCTTGAGGATGTGCCCGACACTGTCATCGACCTCCTCGATATTGGCACGTATTGGGTCTCCTTCGGCGCGATTCATAATCTCAGGCCGCGCAAAATGAGGATAATGAATATACGAATGGGGTATGTAACAGAAAAACGGCTCATCATGATGTTGTTTGATGAATTTGATCGCTTCGTCCGTCACTACTTCGCAAAGAAGTGACTGGTCTGCGCCATCACTTACATAAGCAACCGCCTCGCTCCCCCGGATGACAGGCAATGGCTCATAGGGGCCACGATTCGTTACGGGGTTGCCTCGTTTATTGCCGGGCCACATGTCGTTGGAATAGGGAATCCCAAAGTAGTCATCGAATCCTTGAGCCAGTGGTAAGAATGGTTTTTGATCGCCGAGATGCCACTTTCCAAAACAGCCGGTCGCGTACCCATTCTCTTTTAGCATCTCTGCAATCGTGATCTCTTTGGGGTGTAGTCCCCTACTCTCACCGGGGAATACTACACTTTCATCCATCCCGATCCGCTGCGCATACGTGCCAGTCATCAATGCAGACCTTGATGGCGTACACGCAGTATTTGAAACGTAGAATTGCCGGAGTACATTGCCTTCTCTCGCCATGCGATCTAGGTTCGGCGTTTTATTGATGGTGTTACCAAATGGGCCGATATCAGCATAGCCCATATCATCAATAAAAATGAGAACGATATTGGGCTTTTCAATTGCTTTAGCCGGATCCACCTGGATACAGCAAGTGAAAGCGATGATAAAAATTGCAGATATTGACAAGAACGAAGATCTTTGATGACTTGTTTGATTTTTCATTTATAAATCATAAGTACTCATGAGAGACGCGGACCGCCACGAAACAAACTCAATACTGAAGTATCACTAATTAGTCCTTCGATACGCCTCACTCCGGTTTGAATCTGATATCTGTCAGGCGAAACAAAACTCTGGAACGACTACTCCCAGATCGATTTAAGACGGTAGATCTTTAGTGATTTGACATTCCCACTCTTCACACGTGTTTCTGTCGAGTCGATATTCTCAGGTTTTCGATGGCGTGCTTTGAAGAATAGGCCGTCTCCGGAGAACACACTGTTGAACGTACGGTCGGTGAAAATACGTGCGGATTTCCCTTCGAAAGACGCGTCGATGCCGTTGATGATCAACTCATGGCTACCGTGCTCTTCAAACTCGATCAGGATCTCGGTTAATTCCCCCCGACAGTCTTCCAGAGAATCAAGCTCTTCAACACGCAACGCTTCCAACTCCTTGATGGGAACGGACGCAAGGCGAAGCCCGTCTTTGGTCTCTCTAAGTTGTAGTTCATGCGGCAGGGAAAGGGCCTGACTCGTCATCTGTTTTGGGTACTTGTCGGTGTATCTCTTCTGGATTTTCAGCCAGCCGACGCGGATGACGCGCCCGTCAGGGGTCTGGCTGAAGTTCTGGGCGGCGTAGAAGTGCCCGTGCTGGGTGTTCCAAAAGTCGGCCTTACCGCCAAAGGGCCCCGATTCTGGATGGAACGTCTTGCCATCGAATTCGCCGATAAAGTACTTCGTCTGAGCGCCGTAGAGGACCCATTTCTTTTCTCCACCAATCTCCAACTCGAAGATATCGGGACATTCAAACACAGCAGCGCGGTCTGGATCGGTAAAAGCACCGGTCCGTTTCCAATTCCGCAGGTCTTTGGACTCGTGGAAGGTAAAGGTGTAGTGCTTCATTTTCCCAGGAGGGCCGCCTTGGGTTTCCGGTGATGGCTCTTCGCTGTAGACGACCATGACCCACTTCTGTTCTGGCTCGTACCAGAAGATCTTTGGATCGCGTCCCTTATGCTTGACAACCGGGTTCTCCGGCAACTCCTTGAATGTCTTTCCTCCGTCCTGGCTGTAGGCAAGGCATTCACCACGGCCTGTGCTGGTAAAGGTGATAAACA
The DNA here is from genome assembly GCA_039188575.1 of Planctomycetota bacterium. Classification (GTDB taxonomy): domain Bacteria; phylum Planctomycetota; class Phycisphaerae; order Phycisphaerales; family Phycisphaeraceae; genus JAHQVV01. The sequence goes on from JBCCYY010000021.1 coordinate 36,949, forward strand.
GCGTGTCCTTCCCGAGGCCGGCTGAGTTATTGAAATCGACAAAGCCCCCCCCGGAAAAGGCCATGTCGGAGAGCGTGTTTTGAAAGAGCGCGATCGGCTGGTGCGCCCAGTGCACCATATCTGTGCTGGTGGCATGCCCCCAGTGCATGTTGCCCCATCCAATGCCGAAGGGGTTGTGCTGATAAAAGAGATGGTATTTGCCGTCATGGTATACCATCCCATTCGGGTCGTTGAGCCAGCCTTTGCGAGCGGCCAAGTGGAACTGGTTTCGATAGGGCTGATCAAAATCAGAATCGTCGTGTGCATCACTTTCCGTGCCTATGCGGATCTGTTCGAAAGCGTCGGTGTAAGACTTCGGCAGCCGTTTTGGCTCAATAGGCGCGACACGGATCGTCTTCCCAGAGAGATTGAAGTGCTCCAACGGATATGCGGCGAACCAGTCGGCAGCCCTGCCCTGCGGCAGTGCGACCTTGAAGTTCTGCACTAGCCGATCGCCCTCGTAGATACCCAACACTTTCACCTTGCCCTTGTTTGAGATAGGCACGATGAGGTGGGTCTGATCAACTCTGAGGACCTTCTCTAGTTTCTGCAGAGGAATCGTTTTCACGACTGGCGTTTTTGACTGCACGATATGGTCCACGGTTATGTGGCCCCAGCCCTGTCGATGCCTGTCAACCAACTGGATCCTGGCCCTTTTCCCGATGAATTCAGCGACATCCCAAGTCGCGGGTTCTAGCCTCTCGGACTTGTTGCCGCCCGGGTTGGAACCCGTTGTCGAATGAACCACTTCGCCATCAATCAGGAGATTGATGCAGGTTTCATTTTCCCACCGTCCACCACCGACCAAAAAATTGATGTACGGCCGCTCGATACGGAAAGGTGGTGAAGTGAGTGTCCCTGTGCTTTTGTCTTTTCCAACAAAGGAATTCGCGAGCCTCTTGCCTTTGAAGCCAGAGACGGACATCTGCCCCGGCAAGGTGCCTGCTGCAGGCGCTTTTCCAAAAGCACCACCGGTGGTTCTCCACTTGCCGTAGCTGTCGCCTTCAAAGTCAGCGACGATAATATCATCTTCGCCTGTATTAAATACGGCCGGTTTTTTCTGAACCGCGGGAGCCCGGCCCCTCGCCTTACGACCAGAAACGGGCATCAGCTTTACTTGGGCTCCGCCTTCTAAGCGGCGCACATACACATACATCGAGCTACAGAAAAACTTGTCATTCGCATTGAGAAACAAGGTATTCAGTTGTGTCTTGCCTTTTGGCAGCTCCACATAGAAGGTGGCGTGTGTATCGCTGGGGTTCGTATCGATGGTGTAGTTCTTGTCTGCGACGTTCAAGTTTGCTGCCGCGATTGGTTTGGCACTCCTGGCTATCCCGCCAGGGCCTTTTGCCCAGCCCTCGGCCAATCGTTTGTTTGACTCCTTCGGCCAGCGTCGCAATTCAATCTCATAGACCCCGGCACGATCGACATCGACATTCCAATACCCCGTCGCGGTTGCAGAAGCCATTCCGCCGGAGTTGTCACAGTAGTCCCCAACCCAGTCCTGGGCGTAGAGAACCGATGGATTCTCTTGCTCGCTACCGATGATGATCCAGCGTCGCAGATCGAAGAGCGGCTTTGCCTCGGCGTACCACTGTTCATAGTATGTTCTCATCGCGTTGAGCACGTCAGGATGCTTATCAGCGACATTTGTCTTCTGGCCCGGATCACGGCCAACATGGTAGAGCTCAAGCGGCGTGTGCGGCGGCTGAGGTTCCAGCCCTTTTCTGGGCTTTAGAAGGCGCCAGTCGCCCCACATCACGACGGCCGGGTCCCAGGGCCCACCCGACGCGCGGTACTGTACCACTAGTTTGCGGTCAGGCAGCTCGGTGACTGAACCCTTGAGTAAACCAGCCAGGCTGGTGCCATCAAAGTCCAGCGGTGATTCAATGGGATCTAGATCGCACAACTCGATCAGGGTCGGCAAGACATCCTGGACCTGGGTCAGCTCGTCTACGTCTTGACCGTGGGCTAGATTGCCCTTGGGCCAACGTACAAAGAAGGGCACCCGATGGCCGCCTTCGTAAACGCTGGTTTTCTTCGCACGCATCCCAGAATTGAAGATCTCTTTTGCTCGCGTGCTCTGTGTGCCGTTGTCAGACATGTAGATAACAATCGTGTTCTCAGCCAAATCATTCTCTGAAAGAAATGCTTCGAGCCTGCCGAGGTTCTCGTCTAGGTTCGCGATCATGCCAAAGAATTTGGCTGGGATCGGCTTGCCGTCTTTGTGGGTGCCCACGTAGGGCTTTGAATACTTTTGTGCGACGATGTCGGGTACGTGTGGCGTGTTCGTCGCGAGATAAGCAAAGAAGGGTTTGCCCTCTTTACTTTGGCGATCAATCCACTTCATGGTTTCATTGAAGAAGATGTCCGTGCAGTATCCCGGGAATGTTTTGTCCACGCCGTTGTGGGACAGGATCGGATCGAAGTAGGCATTCGTGTGGTTATCCCAGTGATCGGCCAAGGATGTGATCCCCCAGGCACGGTGGTGGACGGTCTCCTGGAAGCCTCGATCTTGCGGGCGATGGGGGTAGCTATCACCGAGGTGCCACTTGCCGAAGTGCCCGGTGGCGTAGCCCGATTTCGCAAAGAATTCGGCCATGGTCGGGAGTTCCGCCCGCATCATGGAGCGGCCCTGACAGACGGCGGTGCAGCCGTTGCGCATGGCGTCGATCCCGGTCAGCAGCTGCCCGCGCGTGGGGGAGCACATCGGCGCAGCATGGAAATCTGTAAAACGCACCGCCCCCCTGCTGAAAGAATCGAGATTGGGTGTCTTGAGTAGCGGATTCCCATGGGACGAAAGATCACCGTACCCCTGGTCATCCGTGATGATCAGGATGACATTAGGAGCGCCCTGCTTTGCCTGAGATACTCGGGGTGTGGTTTTAGGAACGGTGTTGCCGGCCTTGTGACTTTTCGTCTCGATCTCGGCCATGAGTTTGGCGAGCGCTTCGACTTTCTTTGGATACTTCTCGGCGAGGTTGTCTTGCTCACCCAAGTCGCTCTCAAGGTTGTAGAGCTCGGCTGCGTTAGGACGATCGTCTTCAATGGCGTAGCCGAAGAAGTGGGCGTCAGGCTTTAGGTATTTCCAGTTGCCCTGGCGGACACCTGCCTTGTCAAAGTAGAAGTGGTCACGCCCCTGTTCGGACTTACCTAGCAGGAGATCGGTCTGATCAATGCCGTCGATGACTCTGTCGGTGGGCACCTCGAAGCCGGCGAGATTGGCGAAGGTGGGTAGAAAATCGATCGAGGCAAAGATGGCGTCAGACGTGCGACCCGCCGGCACCTTGCCGGGCCAACGGACGAGGCACGGCACGCGATAGCCGCCTTCGTAGCATGACCCCTTACCGTTACGCAGACGACCGGCATCACCCCAGAAGATCGTGTCTTCTTCTTGATACCAGGCGTCGGGGCGGGTTTTATTACCAACCTTACCCATCTTTTCGAGGTAATACTTTGGCTGATTCCACGGGCCGTTGTCGCTGGTGTAGATGACGAGCGTGTTATCACTCAGCCCCAGGCCCTCTAGCACATCGAGCAGGCGGCCCGTCTCGTAATCAAATTCTTCAACCACATCGCCATAAAGACCACCTGCGGACTTGCCGCGGAAGCGTTCGGACGCATCGATGACGGTGTGCATCATCGTGTGGGAGAGATACATGGCAAAGGGTTTGTCTGGATCGCGCTTATTCTTGAGCCACTCGATTGACTGATCGGTGTAGAGCCTGGTGAGGCTGCTCATATCATCGGTGCTGCCAGCGGGCTGGTTGTTCTTGTGAAACGCAACTTTGCCCCAGTCGTTCGCACCAAGCGCACCGCGGAAGTACTCAAAGCCCTGCGCGTTGGGCATCCGTTCGACGACTGGCTTGCGGTTCGAGACGTCCCACTTGCCGATGCAGACGGTCTGGTAGCCGGCATCGCGCATGAGTTCGGCCCAGGTGATCTCGTCGCCAGGCATGTGCCAGCCCTTGCTTCGGATGGGCTGCCGTCCTGTGAGAAGGGCCGAGCGGGCTGGGCCACAAACAGCCTGCGAGTAGAAAGAGGTGAAAAGCGTACCCTCGGCAGCGAACTGATCGAGGCGAGGCGTCTTGGTCTTCTCGTTGCCGTAGCAGCCGAGGTCGGCGTAGCCCTGATCATCGGTGAAGATGATCAGAATGTTTGGGCGTTCCTCAGCGATAGTCTTAGAGGGCATCGCGAACAGGATGATGCCGAAGAGAAGAAGCAATGGGGTGGCGAAGTGTTTCATAAATAAGTTCACTTACGGTTAACGCTTTGGATGATTTATTTAGCTATCGAGGTCGTGCTCAATATTCTCAAGCGGGCGGCCTTTTGTTTCCGGGACCATGGCTTTCACCCAGATCAGTTGCAGGATCATCATGAAGCAGAAGAAGCCAAAGACGATTCCGGGTGATAACGTGGTAATTGCGATCGGGAAAACCATTGTGAGCAAAGCCGCAAAAATCCAGTGAGTGAAGCTGCCGAGTGATTGCCCCTGGGCGCGATGTCGGTTCGGGAAGATTTCTGAGATAAGCACCCAGATCACGGCACCTTGCCCAACCGCGTGAGCTGCGATGAAAGCGAAAATACAAATCAAGACAATCAATCCGCCTGACCCCGAATACTCTGCTGCCGCCGACAGTGCCGTTGTCGCAATCTCGCCAACCGATTCTGGTGAAGCGCTATCTGGGATCACAATCGGCTCGCCTAGATAGTTCGGATCGTCTGACGCTTCCTCAAGAGCTAGCTTCGCCTTGTCATAGTTCTCTGCCAATGAAGCAAGATCTGACTCGGAATAACCTGCCCTATCCTCAGCATCTACCATGCTCGTAATCGCATTGTCTAGCGCCATGGACGTGTTCGCGACCTTAAACTGCGGAGCGTAATACAGGAAGGCTGCTGCACAAAGGCCTAGAGATAGGATGTATCCAAACGATCCGATATAGAGGAGCGTGCGTCGCCCAAGCTTGTCGATCAGCCAGAGGCCTACGAACGTAAAGACCAAGTTTGTCACCCCAATCCCAACCGATTGGAGCAACGCCGCCTGCTCTCCTAGCCCGGTCAACTGAAAAATGCGGGGGGCAAAATAGAGGATCGCGTTAATCCCTGAAAGCTGATTGAAGAATGCAATCAGGAACGCCAACAGGATTGGGATTCTGAGCCGCTTTGTCCAGAAATCGCCGGTGCTTGCTGCCTCATGGGCTACACTCGCGATTTCGTCTGCCTTGGCTTCAATGTCGGCTGGCTCTGCCGATGGACTGATCTGGCGCAACACCTCAACCCCACCGGCGCGATCGCCCTTGCGTCCAATGAGCCAGCGTGGGCTCTCAGGCAGCCCGAAGCAGAGGACGCTGAAGATCAATGCGGGGACCGCTTCTACGCCCAGCATCCAGCGCCAGGCATTGTCGCCCATGCCCCCAAGCAGGGCGTTGGACCCGAAGGCGACGAGGATCCCGAAGACGATGTTGAACTGGAACATCCCCGCCAATCGTCCGCGTTTGTCCGGCGGGGCGATCTCTGAAATAAACAAGGGCGCGGCCACGGTCGAGATGCCGACACCGAGCCCGCCGATAAACCGAGCGATCATGAAGGAGGTCGGGTCGTTCGCGAGGGCCGACCAGATCGCTGAGACGAGGTAGAGGATTCCAATCGAGAGCAGTGTTTTCTTACGGCCCAACCGGTCCGTCGGCCAGGCACCGATGAGCGAGCCTAGCACCGTCCCCCAGAGCGCGGCGCTAATGGCCAGCCCGTGGATAGCGGGGCTCAGTTCCCACAGGTCTTGGATCGTTTTCTCTGCCCCGGAGATGACCACGGTATCGAAACCGAAGAGGAACCCCGACAAGGCCGCGGTAACCGACCAGAGAATGAGCTTTGGATTTGATTGCTTCATATGGACGTTCGTATATTCAAGAAGGCTGCGGGTAAATCCACTTCGAGTAGGTAAGGACAGTGCCCTCGATCAATCGATTTTCAATTTCACAGAATAGCTGCGGATAACGTCATTCCATCAAGCAATGCGTTTACATTACTGCTGCATGTCAATTCCAGAACATCCAAGCCACACCGATGTTTCCTGAGCCGTCTGTATCACCTGCCGAGCCTGGCTGGAAGATGTCGTCTTCAGCTGTGGACATGCTGCCGTACTTGAGGCCTTTGATTCTTCGGCTTAATTCGTAGGTGGTGCTGTTGTCGTTGCGGACGACTGAGCCTTCCCAGTCATCACCGTCATCAGCCCAGATGCTATGACCACCAGTAACGATACGGTCGGACATGATCACGGCCCGCGAGTTCATGGTCTCGCGCCACTCGGCAAGACGTGCCCTCTGTTCATTCGTGGGAGTGCCGGTTAAAATCTGACGTCTAAGTACGGCGTAGGAATAGTTTGGAGTTGAGCTTCCGCCTTGGCCGGTGTTGATCTGTCCGACGGGTTTGCCATCCGTATCGTTGGTCGATCCGGGCCGTGCTACTTTTGCATCAGTGTCGGCGGGACTGACTAGATATTCAGGCGTAAAGCTGTCGTCGTTGAGCATCAGCGCCATCACGACACTTGCACTAACCCCATTGTCGGCCTGGCCCTCAAAGCTGTCGCCGCTGGCCACGCTAGGAGCAGCCGTGCCAGAAAGGTTAGCCCCAACGCCCAAAATCTCCCCGTCTTCGATACCGGGGTACCAACCCTTATTACTTTGGCTGTAGATGACCATAGCCTGATGAATACCGCGTTGTTGAGTGGAACTCTGGAGCTTTTGAGCGGCCCGCCGAGCTGAACCCAAAGCAGGCAGCAGGATGGCGATCAGAAGCGCAATGATCGAGATCACTACGAGTAGTTCGATGAGTGTAAATCCCTGTCGTTGTTTCATGGCTGGCCTCCTAGTGCCACGAGGATGCGTTGAATTGCCGTTCGGACGGATTGGTCCAGCTGCCAAAAAATGGCGTTATAGCAGTATGTTTGCACAATTAATCAAATATGTCAACACTTATTCTGTTTTCTGTAAAAGAGTGCTCTAGCAATGAAGCGTCTTGAGCGGCGGCATCGGGGAAATGGCTTTACAGATTGGTTGTAGCCGCTGCTGCAGAGCCTTTCCGAGAGCGGGCTGTGTGAATGGTCGATTTAGATACGGCCTGGGTTGTGACATTGGCCTTGAGGCCGGCTTCCTGGAGAAGCTCTTCAGGCAGATTGGGGGTCGCACCGGGCATGCCTGCCACAGTTGCTCCGACGCGGTTGGCCAGATCCGCAATATGCTGGTCAGCCATGCCCAGCAATAGCCCCGCAACCAGCGCCGCGGAGCACGCGTCCCCCGCCCCAACACTGTCCGCGCCCATCGCGCGTTGAAGCTTAACGGGCGACCCTTCGATACGCATGCCATCCCGGTAGATCACGGTGCCCATCGCGCCTCGGGTTAGCGCGAGCAGGTCAAGGCCAAAGGATCGGATCATCGCATGAGCTTGCTGGTCAGGAGGGTTACCAATCGCTGGCTTCAGCCCGAGCATCCCACACACCAGCGGCAGTTCGTACTCGTTCAGCTTGACAACCGTCGCACGATTGAGCGACTGTTCGAGGATTGAGGCCGAGTAATGCGGCTTGCGCAGGTTGACATCGAGGAAGCGGATCGCTTGCGGCGCCGCATCCAAGAAACCATAGATCGCCGCCCTTGAGACAGGGTGCCGTTGGGCCAGCGTGCCAAAGCAAACCGCGCCACAGGCGGCCGCGAGTTTAGCCAGCGAAGCATCAAAACGCAGGTGATCCCATGCGGCATTCTCTTGGATCGCGTATTCCGCATGCCCCTCATCGTCCAGGTTTACATCAACGGCACCGGTTGAATGCTTGCTGTCGCGCTGGATATATTCATGCGACAGGCCTTTGCCCTTTAGGCTCTGAACCAGCTGATCGCCAAGCTCGTCGGCACCCACCCGGGTCACGATGGTGCCAACACCACCAGCGCGCTGAAGCAGCGCGTTCGCGTGTACTGCAAGGTTGAGCGGTGCTCCGCCGAGCACGCGTCGGTCAGGGAAGCAGTCAAACAGCGCTTCACCTATACCAACCAACAGCGGTTGGATCGTGTTATTTATCGCAGGCATTATTGCTTTTTCGGGCTAGAAGTTGAATCGCGTGGAACCAGTTTGCAGTCGAGGAGGATGTCTCGGGCCGGCGCATCCGGCCTTTGGATGCGCTCAAGCATCGCGTGGAATGCCGCCTGCCCGATCGCCTCGCAGTGCTGGTGCATCGTGGTCAGCGGGACGCGGAGCAGTTCCGCATACTTCACGTCATCGACGCCGGTAACGAGCAGATCATCGGGCACCCTTACACCAATGCTGTCAAGCGTTCGCATGAGATGGGCGGCGGTAATATCGTTTCCGCAAACCACACCATCGGGCTTGATCTTTTTGACGAGCACTTCTACTTGCTTCACGTCGTCCGGATCGATCCGCTGGACCTGCCTCGGGTTGTACGCGCCCGTGTGGTGGAGGACCGACTCAACAAAGCCGGCGGAGCGGGCGTCGATCGTGTTGGCCGAATGAGGCCTGGCACAAAACACGACGCTCTGGCATCCCTGTTCAAAAAGGTGCTCGGTGACGGCAAAGCCGATACGACGGTTGTCGATGCCAACCAAATCGTGCTCGCTGCGGCGCGGATACGGCAGGTAGTCGCGGTCCAGCAGGATGACAGGGGTTTGGCTCTTGTCCAGAGCCTTGATGATCTGTTGGTTGACGTGGTCCTTATCGCGGGTCAGCTCGAGTGGGGCGAAGAACACACCGTCGACACCGCGCTTGATGTACTGCTTGCAGAGCTGCAGTGCGGCGGATCCTAATCCGTTGGCGTCCCGGGGCGGGGAGTTGCCCCAGAGAAGCGAGTGGTGGCTTTCGTGGGCCAGGCGGGCCATCTCGGCGCAGATGGGCTCGAAAATCTCGGTCTCACCAAGGCCGGGGATCAGCAGCCCGAAGAGTTTCTCTCCCTCGGCGGCCGCGCCGTCCTCGCGTACAAAAGTACCCGAGCCCGGGCGACGAACGACCAGACCACGCCGCTCGAGTTCCTGCAGCGCCTTGGCGACCGTGGGGCGGGAGGCGTGGAAGCGTTCGACAAACTCTGCGTCGGCAGGCAGCCGCTCACCAGGCTGATAAAGACCCGAGGTCAGCTCCTTCTGAAGCTGCTCAAGGATCATGCCGTGCTTGGTTGAACTGGTTGTCACTGCCACCGCCTCCTGTTCTATTGACTCTTCGTAGTCTACCCCCTGGATCTATCACCGTCTACAACTGTAAATACATTTTGAGAAAATAAATTTTGATTTAACTACTAAAGGTATTGACAGTTATTCTTTGGAGAGTACGATTTGTACTGAAATATGTTATTGGGCCTTTGGCCGATCTCTGTCGAGGAATAATTTCTATCGCGTCAAGTCAAGACGCACCACTTGAACCGCCCGACTCGGGCACAAACCTGGGAGGTTTACAGCAATGAAAATTAAGATGAATCGTGCGGGCAAAATGAGCACCTTCAGCCTGCTGGCTGCGATGACGCTGGCAGGAACTAATGTCGCTGCGCAAACGGTTCAGTGGGATGGCGGCGGCGACGGCATCAATTGGGAAGACCCGCTGAACTGGGCTGGTGACGTGCTGCCTGGCCCGGCCAACCTGGCCTTCAATAGTGGCGCCGCCAACACCGTGCCAGGCAACGTCACGCTCAACTCCGATCAAGAGGTCGATGCCCTGCGCTTCGTCCGTGGTCGCGACCTCAACCACATCGGCGGCACCCTAACAATCGGGACCAGCGGCCTTAACAATGCCGGCAACCCACTGGACCGGACCGAGTCAAGCTTCCCCGAATTCGGTGATGACGGCGGTACTGGCATCTACACCATGTCCAATGGTGCCACCTACAACCAGATCGACGGCGGTTTATTCATCCTCGGTCGGGCAGGCACGCAAGGCGGGCAACTCTTTATGTCAGACAATGCACTGATGACCACCAACGGCCAACTGTGGTTCGGTATGGACGCCGTCTTTTCTGGCGTTGTTTCTGATAATGCAACGGTCCAGATAACCAATGGCGGGAACATGGAGATCGGCCGCTTTGTCTCGCCTTCTTCCACGCTGACCTTTCAAGACAACGCCAACCTACAGATCAATGGCACCTTACGCATGTCTCAAGGTACGGGAGGTGGCGTGTCTGGCGATTCGACTCTTCGACTGGAAGGCAGTTCGCTAGACATCGATATAGACGGTCTGATCATGCGCGAACTTGCGACGCTTGAGTTTATCGCCGATGTTGGCGGCATCAGCACGATTGATCTGGGTGGTGCGATCGAACTGCTCGATGACGGCGGTGGCTTGGCCCCACAACTCGTAGTTGACCTGTCCCTATATAGCGGTACTGGCCCGATCACCCTGATCGATAATACCACCCTAGATGCGGTTAACGGTGAGTTCCGTGGCCTAAGTGAAGGCGCAGTTGTAGCCGGCACAGGCGGCCTGACCATCTCCTATGTGGGCGGGGACGGCAATGACATCGTCCTCATACCCGAGCCGGCCTCGCTGGCGCTTCTGGCGATGGGCGGCCTGCTGATGACCACCCGCCGCCGCCGCGAATCTGTTAACTAGACCTTCAAGATGGATGGGTCGGTGAAAACTGATCGGTCCATTTACCCCGGCCTCAACACACACAGCACTTGGCTTCGAAAGCTTATATAGCCACATATTCTGGGCCCGTGACGAGTGCGAGCATCAATGCCGTCCAACTCTCATCTAATCGCTAAGACCCTCTATGGCTTTGCCGTAGTAATAGGGCTAGCTGCGCTGCCGCCTGCAGCATACGGCGGCGAGCGACCCAACATCATCTTCATCATGGCCGACGACATGGGCTACGGCGATGTCGGTTGCTACAACGAGCAGTCACGGATCCCAACACCCAATATGGATCGCCTCGCGGAGCAAGGGATTCGGCTGACCGATGCGCATTCTGCCGACTCGGTATGCACCCCTTCCAGGTACGGCCTGCTCACGGGGCGGTACTGCTGGCGTACACCGCTGAAGCGGTCGGTGCTGTTCAACTATGAACCGCCATTGATTGAGAAGGGACGGATGACGCTCGCTTCCTTACTGAAAGAGAAGGGGTATCGAACGGCAATCTCAGGCAAATGGCACCTGGGCCTGGGTTTCACCGCAAAGCCTGGGAGAGACGTTGATTTTGATGCGCCGCTGCCTTGGGCGCCAGGGCCGTTGCCGGACCGAACCGTCAGCGAGAGCATCGATTTCTCTGTCCCCGTCTTCGGTGGTCCCGAGGAACTGGGCTTTGATGAAGCGTTCTACACCGCGGGCTGCTCGACAGACCAGGAGCCGTTTTGCTTCATTGAGAACGGCCGATTCCTCAATATGAGCAAAGCCACGTACCGCAGGCCCGCGGGGAGCTGGCGAAGCGGGATGGCAGCCCCGGACTGGGATAATGACACCGTGGATGTCCAGGCCACCCAATGGGCATTGGATTTCATAAAGAACACGCACAAACACAGACCCAACCAGCCGTTCTTTCTTTACCTGCCTTTGTCATCGCCGCACTCACCGCATGTCACCGCCGATTTCGCGATCGATCAATCAGAAGCGGGTGTCCGTGGAGATATGGTGTGGCTGGTCGATTGGTCGGTAGGTAAGATCGTCGCAGAACTGGATCGATTGGGTATCGCTGACAATACACTGCTTATCGCGACAAGCGACAACGGGCCACTGCGAGGCTCGCTCGAGCCCGGGGCACGCGAATCGACCGCGAAGATCACGAACGGCCACCTCCCGGCCGGCAAACTCCGGGGTTACAAGGCGCAGGTCTGGGAAGGTGGGCACCGGGTTCCCTTTATCGCCCGATGGCCGGGCAAGATCCCAAGTGGAAAAGTCTCAAATAGCCCCATCTGCTTCACCGATATGCTGGCGACCATTGCAGCGCTGGTCGGTGAAGAGCTCCCCGAGGCTAACGGCGAAGACAGCTTCAACCGGCTTCCTGTTTTACTGGGTAAACCAGTGAATGAGCGACATGTGATGGTGCATCACTCAAGCACCGTTTTTGCGCTCCGAAGCGGCAAATGGAAGATCATTTTCAAGGTGCGGGAAAAGCGCTCGAATCCCGCCGAGGATCTAGGCTATCTATTCGATATGAAAGCCGACCCGTATGAGACGAAGAATCTTTGGAGCCAAGAGCCCGAGATTGTTGCGGAACTGACGGAGCAATTTGAGTCTATCCAAAATAGTGGGCGATCGCGATAGCCATGAAGTCACTCATATTCACCTGTATCGTTGCTTGCTTGGCTGCATCTTCTCTACAGGCTGCCGAGAAGCCCAATATTGTGTTCGTGCTCGTGGACGATCACGCTTTAGAAGCTATCTCCGCTTACGAGAGCCATCTCAAAGACTACGCCAAGACACCGGCGATCGACCGCCTCGCCATCGAAGGCATGCGATTCGATAATTTTGTCTGCGCCAACTCCATCTGCTCGCCCAGCCGTGCAAGCTTTGTTACCGGCCAGTATAGCCACGTGAATGGTGTCAAGAACTTGAATGGAGAGATCAAGGTAACATCGCCCTGGCTCTCTGAAGAGCTGCAAAAAGGCGGCTACGAAACGATGCTGGTGGGCAAGTGGCACCTGAAGGGTGAGATCAAGGGCTTCGATAAACACATGACAGTCAAAGGCCAGGGCAAGTACTTTGACCCGACGTTCTATGGCAGCGAAGGGAACTGGGATCGCAAGGGCTATTCAACGGATGTCTATACCGACATCGCACTTGATTGGTTACATGCACGCGATAAAGAAAAGCCCTTTTTTCTTTCCCTGCAGTTCAAGGCTCCGCATCACGATTTCGGACACGCCGCTCGATACAACGAGCTTCTTGCTGACGTTGACATTCCCGAGCCAGCCACACTCTACGCGGATACACACAACAGTAATTCGATGCTCAAGCGTCAGTTCATGGCCCAGACCAAGTTCCATATGACGCGCGGCATTCAAAACGGCAAGCCCGAAGGCTACTACGACCGCCATGTCAACGCCCCGCCTCCGAACGAGATGGGGGAGCATGACCCAGAAGACGATCGGGACAAGATCCGAGTCGCCTATCAGCACATGATCCGTAAATACATCCGCTGTGTAGCAGGCAACGATGACAATATGAAGCGTGTACTTTCGTTTCTGGACAAACAGGGACTGGCCGACAATACGATCGTAATCTACACCTCTGATCAGGGCTATTGGTTGGGGCAGCACGGCATGTACGACAAGCGGCTGATCCTGGATCCATCCATCCGTATGCCCTTCCTGATCCGCTACCCCAAGATGATTAAGCCTGGCTCGGTCTGCGCGAGTCTCTGTATTAATGTCGACCTGGCCCCAACACTACTCGATCTTGCCGGGCTTGACGTGCCCGCGCAGATGCAGGGTCGCAGCTTTGCTGAAATGCTCAGGGGCCAAGACGAGCCGGAGGACTGGCGCACGTCCACACTCTACAGCTACTGGAGCATCGGCCCCAAACACTATGGCATTCGAACGAGCCGGTACACCTACTTGAAGATCAATGATCACGTGGAACTCTTTGATCGACTGCGTGATCCTGAACAGCTAAACAATGTAGCAACCGAGCCGGAATATCGAGACGCTCTTTTGCAATGCGAGGATGAGTTGCAAAAACATCTTATTGAGACGTCTTTTGATAAAGCTGATCTTCCAAACAATGGATGAACAACCGCCGTGTTCCAACGCAGTAATATGTGAATCATGCAGATTACACGAATCATTCTGGCCGTAACCCTGGCCATCAACTGTATTCAGGCGGCCCATGCCGACGATTCTCCGCCAAATATTCTGTTGATCATGGCGGATGACCTTGGCGCAGAGAACCTGCCTTGCTACGGCAATACGATGTACTCCACACCGTATCTAGATCAGATGGCGTCCGAGGGGGCAGTTTTTGACAACGCCTACGCCTCCCCGGTCTGTACGCCGACACGCGCGATGATCCTGACGGGTCTTTATCCAAATCGGACCGGATTTCTAGAGCGATTAGACAGCCCTGCAGATGTCGAAAAGAACAATCGGCTGCCAGTTCATCTGAAGACATTTGGCCACCTCTTTCAAGATGCCGGCTACACTACCGCGGTCGCGGGGAAGTGGCACCTTGGCGACTTTCAAAAGCACCCCGACCAACCAAACTCGCATGGATTCGATCAGCACTGCCTGTGGGTACAGTACTGGGATGGCGTTCGCCCCAGCCGATACTACGGGCCGCACATCTGGGAGAACGGGCGATACAAAGTACACGGCAAGAAAGTGTTCGGGCCTGACTACTATGCCGATTTCCTCATCGATTTCATGGAGCAGAGCCATAGCGAGAAACAGCCGTTTCTCGCCTACTTCCCGATGAATCTCATCCATACGCCCTTTGTCACACCCCCAGGCGACCAGGCCCCAGCAGAGATCAATTACCCCAAAGACCTGAGTCGGGCAGAACGTATCAATGGTCGTATGGTGCACTACATGGACAAGATCGTGGGCAGGCTGCTTGGCACGCTTGAAGAACTCGGGATTGAAGACAACACGCTAGTAATTTTTACAGGCGACAACGGGACGGTAGGAAACCTGGTGAATCGACTAGGCGATTTCCGTCTTCGTGGTGGAAAACGAACGATGAACGAGGCCGGGACCCGAGTGCCCTTGATCGCGCGGTGGCCAGGCCGAATTCCAGAAGGCAAACGTGATTCCATGATCAGTCTGTTGGATATACTCCCGACGCTGGCGTCGGTCGCGAATATTCAGGTAGAACACGAAGTCGATGGGATGGACCTGTCCCACAACCTTTATGATCGCCCAGGTATCGACCGCGAATTTATTGCGATGGCCTTCGAGGGCGGCTGCTATTTTGTCCGGGACAAGGAGTTCCGCCTGCATGAAGACGGGCGATTCTATAGCGTCCCGACGACATCCAATGCAGCAAGGTACGGCATGCGTGTTGTTGATGGGGCTAGACAGTCTGACGCCAATCGCCAACGCCTGCAACGATACCTGGATGAGTTCATGGCCATTCAGAAAACAGATACGACCTATTGTGTCGTCCCTTTCGGAACCGGGGGCGATCAATTTAAGAATACCCAAGATAAAAAGAACGGCAACAAGCTGCCCTAACAGAAAGCAGTTCAATTGAGCAAACTCGCTTACTTATCACAATCGCAAACTGGGATCTCAAATTCTCGGCACCGATATCACCTTGCCGTTGATGAAAAATATGTGCGCACCCACTCCTATCAACCAGAACAAGAAATCATGAGACACATACCAAGACTCTGCGGGTATGCCAGCCGATACGCATGGATATTCATATTGATGCTGCTCCTAGCTTCCAGCGCAGGCCCAGCGCTCGGGCAGCACCTCTGGCAGCAGCCTAAAGATCCGATCCCGCGTGAAAAGGTTGAACAAATCATTGGGGCGGTTGAATCAAGTAAGCCCTCCAAACCTATCAATATCGTTTGGGTCTGGGGGTACGACAAAAACCACAAGCCCGGGGCACACGACTATGTGCGTGTCCACGATGCGATGACCAACCTGCTGGAGCAGGTGCCGGATGTAACGGTTGAGTCCGCTTATGAGTTTCCTACGCGCGAACAATTTGAGAAGGCCGATGTGGTCATCATGTATGTGCACCTACCGGAACTCAGTGATGAGCAGTACGCGATGCTTAACGGGTATATCGAGGGGGGCGGAGGCATCGTTGCGATTCATGAAACTACGATCATGCGCCCTCCTGCCGAAGGTAAGAAACTCGCCCGGGCCATCGGGATGGCATGGGATGATGGACGATCGAAGTGGGGCGCGTTGTTCGAGGATGTCTCGATCGATAATACCCATGAGGTCTTCAAGGGCTTTGACGAGACACTCAAGATCATCGATGAGTTCTACTGGGACCTGAATCAAGTGGACGGCGTACAGGTGCTTGGAAATGCCAGGTCCGGCCCGCCACGCAACAGCCGTGAACCGGTCGATGCCTCCAAGCTATCGAAAGAAAAATATCCGGTGTTCTGGACGTACGAAAAGGGCAAGGGCCGGGTCTTCGGGACGACGACCGGGCACCATACTTTCACCTTTTTCGACCCCGAGTTCCGGATCATCTTGTTCCGCGCGGTGGCCTGGGCGATGCGCGAGAAACCCGACCCATTTATGCCACTGGTTTATACGGGAATCACCCACGCAGACGGGACGGTCGGCACGACCGACGACATGCGGAACTGGGAAGGTAAACTCCGTGGCCCAGAGCAAGAAAAACAGTCCAAACGGGCCAAGCCTGTACATAAACAAGCTAAACCTCCGAATGTCATCATCATCCTTACCGACGATCAAGGTTATGGCGACCTATCCTGTCACGGCAACCCGCACCTGCAAACCCCTTCACTCGATCAACTGCATGCACAGAGTGTCCGGTTGACCGACTTCCACGTGGAGTCTTCCTGTGCGCCAACGCGCGCGACCTTAATGACCGGCAAGTTCGATACGCGCGCGGGCGTGCTGGATACGGTGCGTGGCCGATCGCTGCTACGCCGAGGTCAACTGACGTTACCGAGTTTGTTTCAAGAGGCCGGATACAAGACCGCGATCTTTGGCAAGTGGCACCTCGGCGACAACTACCCGTTCCGGCCACAGGATCACGGCTTTGATGAGGTGCTGATCCACGGCGGCGGCGGTGCGGGCAACATCTCCGACTACTGGGCCAATGATTATTTTGACGACACTTATTTTCATAATGGTGAGCCCAAGAAGTTCGAGGGATTCTGCACCGATGTTTGGTTTGAGCAAGCGACTCGATTTATCGAGGCGCAGCACGGCAAGCAGCCGTTTGTTTGCTACATCGCAACCAATGCACCACATCTGCCATTTGTCGCCAAGGAAGAGGACCTCGCGCGCCATGCGGATCAGAAAGACGAAGGTGCACGGGGTTTCTATGCGATGATCTCAAATATCGATGACAATATCGGGAAACTGCGTCGTCGGATGAACGAACTTGGAATCGCTGATAACACGATCCTGATTTTTATGACGGATAATGGAACGGCAAGGGGGCTACGACTCTACAACGCCGGAATGCGGGGTGCCAAGGGTTCGCAGTATGAAGGTGGCCACCGTGTGCCGTGCTTTATCCACTGGCCGGCTGGCGGCTTGGATGACGGCCGTGACATCGATACACTGACAGCGGGTATCGACCTGCTTCCGACCCTCGCTGAGTTTACCGGTCTCGAACTTCCAGCGGGCGTGAAGATCGATGGCACAAGCCTGGTGGGACTTATTCAACGGGGCGAACCACTTGCGCGGCGTGTGCTGGTGACGGATTATCAAAACTACCTGACTAGCCCACAGAAGTGGCGGCGTACCGTTGTGATGCAAGATAAGTGGCGGTTGGTCGATCGCAAGGAGTTGTACAACATCGCCGAAGACCCCGGGCAACAGAACAACGTGATTCAAGAGCACCCCGTATTAGTTGCTGAGCTAGAGCAAGCATACAACCGCATTTGGGCAGATATGGAACCGGGTTTCGATGAGCCAGTCGATATCGTCATCGGATCCGATCAGCAGAACCCTACTACCATCACGGCACACGATATCGTTGGCGACTGTGTATGGAACCACGACCAGGTCCTTGCAGGCACCAAAGCAACAGGCCACTGGGAGGTTGATGTCGAACAGGCTGGTCGGTACTCCTTCACCCTCCGTCGCTATCCCGAAGAGGCTCAGGCACCAATTCTCGGTAGTATTGATGTTCCACAAGGCCTGCGAACATTTCGTTACTTCCAGAAGCGCTATGAATATGCGATCAATCATAAGAGGAGTCGCCCCCTGCCTATAACAGCCGCAGCGATTGAAATCGGACCATATAAGGAAAAGAAGCAAATCCCAGTTGCTTTGAATCAGAGTGCCCCTGACTACGAGATCAATGCAGAAGGTAAAGTCATAGGGGTGCGGTTTGAGTCCGACCTCAAGCCTGGCCGCGCTAAGCTAATGGCTTGGTTCAAGGATAAGGATGGGAATAAGGTAACCAGCGCCTACTACATAACTGTTAATAGGATGCAATGAGATGTAGGTGCGAGCACCAGTTAGTGCAAGAATGTGTATAGATGCTGTCTTGCTCTGTTGACACCATCCCCAACCGCAGCGTCCCCGGCTAACGCCGGATGGCGTAGGCCAGCACCTTCATCATCGCGTCGGTCATCAGCCCACGCTCACTCGTCGCGTTCAGCGTGCTGCCCATCGTCCGTTTCATCCC